>NZ_PPDL01000009.1 GCF_002994655.1 Corynebacterium sp. 13CS0277 | reverse complement strand
CAGCGGTCATCGCTGGCTCCTTTCGTGTTGGTCTGCAAACTATGACGAAGGGCTATGGGTCAGCGGTGGCCGTTTTTTGTGCTTGGGCACGCCACCTGCGAGGATCCTGTTACACCACTCTAAGGGACACAACCCGTTGAGGGGGTCGAACATGCGCGAGTCCTGCATGAATGGTGGCGGGTTCGGTATACTACCGCGCATCCGCACTCGTCGCTGGGCTACTTGCCCCCGAATCGGTGCGCGGCCCTTGTTCGGGCCGAGCATCAAACATCCGTAGCGATGGCTTAAGTCGCCCGGGCCGAAAAACTAGGTCACTCCATCAGCATCAACCGGCTCTACTTCGCCCCTGCCCCAACCCGAAATCCCAAAGTGATCCGTAACTAATGGACAAGCAGCAACTCGCCTCACAGATCTGGAAGGCCGCCAACAAGATGCGCGGCTCGCTGGACGCTAACGACTACAAAGACCTGATCCTCGGGTTGATGTTTTACAAGTTCCTATCTGCCCGGGAAGTGGAGTTCTTCATCTCCAACGGGCTGCGCCCCGAAGCGCTTGAAGTACAGCTAACCCTTGATAATGAGCGGCGCGTGGCTCAGACTCAAGACGAGCTAGGCTACTTCATCGCCTATGGGGATCTGTTCTCCACTTGGGAAGAAGACCTCAACGATCTACGTCCTTCTAGGGTTATTGAGGCAACGCTGGCATTCGACGCCCAGGTAAACCCTGCTTATAAGTCCATCTTCCACGAGATCTTCTCCCCGCTTGCCTCAGCTGTGCCGAAGTTAGGCAGTGACGCGAACACACAGGCAAAGAAGCTGCGTGAGCTGATCCGGATTGTTCGCGATATCCCTACCGATGGGCGTCAAAACTATGATGTGCTCGGCTACGTTTACGAGTATCTGATCGCCCACTTCGCAGCGAACGCCGGTAAGTCTGCGGGCGAGTTCTACACGCCCCACCAGGTCGCCTTGGTGATGGCTGAAATCGTTGGCCATCACTTAGCAGGACGGGATGGCATCCAGGTCTACGACCCCACATCAGGTTCTGCCTCGCTTCTACTCAACATTGGCGAGGCTATTACCCGGCGTAGCGGTAACCCGGACAACATTCAGTACTACGCCCAAGAGTTGAAGAAGGCTGCCTACTCGCTTACCCGCATGAATCTGGTCATGCGTGGGATTCAACCTGCAAACATCGTCACCCGTGAGGGTGACTCGCTGGGGTCAGACTGGCCGATGATCGACCCGCGCACGGGCGAATACCATCCGTTGTTTGTGGATGCGGTGGTGTCTAACCCACCTTATTCAGCCGAGTGGGAGCGCCCCAAACCTGGCTCTGATCCGCGCTTCAGTTACGGCCTCGCACCAGCGAAAACTGCCGATTATGCCTTCTTGTTGCACGAGCTCTACCACCTGAAGCACGACGGCATCCTGGCAATTGTTCTGCCGCACGGGGTGCTGTTCCGGGGCGGTGAAGAAGCTGTCATCCGCCGCCAGCTCATCGAACGCAACCATGTGGACGCAATCATCGGTTTGCCAGCGAACATCTTCTACGGCACCGGCATCGCCACCATCATCATGATCTTGAAGAAGGATCGCGGCACGGACGATTCGGTCTTGTTTATCGATGCCTCCAAGGGCTTTTCGAAGATAGGTAAGAAGAACGAGCTGCGTCACCGTGATATCCGCAAGATCGTGGATACTGTTACGGAACGCCGGAGCGAGGATAAGTACTCCCGGTTGGTGTCCCGCCAGGAGATCCAGGACAACGGCTACAACCTCAACATTCCCCGCTACGTTGACTCCTCTGAACCGGTGGAGAACTGGGACATTTACGCCACCATGTTCGGCGGCATCCCACAGCACGAACTCGACCAACTCGACACCTACTGGGACGCTCTGCCGGGTCTGCGTGAAAGCATTTTTGACTCAGTCGCCGAAACCCACACCCACGTCAAGCCTGATCTGCAAACTGGCGGGCAGCTTGGTAACGCGGTCCACCAGCACCCAGCTACGCAAGCTTTCAAACAGAACTACCTGCAGGCATTCACTGGGTGGGAGGAGATCCTGGACCAGACGCTGATTCAGGGCATCGACTCGGTAGACATGACCACCATCGAAAGCGAGCTGCGCAGCCAGCTTTTTGAGCGGCTGAGTCAGGTACCGATTGTCGATGACTACACGGTTTACCAGGTTTTCGCCGACCACTGGTTCACCACTAACCGAGACCTGGAAATCTTGAAAGGCCAGGGCTGGGGAACTATCCGCCAGGTAGAGCCCAACCTGGTGTTGAAGAAAGAAAAAGGCAAGGAAAAGGAAGTCCAGGATGGCTGGATCGGCACCATCCTGCCCTTCGAACTGGTCCAACGCGAACTCCTGGCAGAAGACTTCACTGAGATCGAAGCACTGGAAAAGCGTCTGATCGAAGCCGATGAACGTGTTGGCGAGCTGTTTGAGTCCCTGAGCGAAGACCAACTCGGCTCGGGTGACACCTCGATCACGAACGCAGCTGGCGATGCGTTTGCTGCTGGCAAGGTCAAAACCCGACTAGCCTCGCTCTTGAAAGACATCACCACCCCAGAAGTGGAGGTGCTCAGCCAGTACCTGGAAGCTAAGGCGGCTGAGAAGAAACGTCTCATTGCCTCCCACCCGGAAGTTGATTGGGCGGCAATGTCGTCGGCCAAGAACGGCTCATACACCGCGACCGAAGTGCGCAAGCGGATCGAGGAACTCCGCCGCGCTACCGATTTTTCTGAAGATGCACTAGAACCGGTCCTGATTGAAGCCCTTGGCCTGCTCGAAGAAGTCAAGGGTTCGAAGAAAGCCATCAAGAAACGCAAAGACAAACTGCATTCTGGCACAAAGGAACGTATTGAGAGCTTGAGCGACGAAGAGGCGAAGATGCTCCTGCGTGCCAAGTGGGTGCGCGATATGCTGGCCGACATCAAAAGCATCCCAGAACACGCCATCAATGAACTTATCGACAAGGTCGACTACCTGGACGGCAAGTACGCCGCGACCTTGTCGGACATTGGCCGCCGAGGTCGCAAAGCTGAGCTGAGCCTTGCGGAGATGATGGGTCATCTCACCGGCTCTACCCGCGACCTCGAAGGCATCACTGAACTCGCTAACATTCTTGGGGGTGGTGCCCGATGAAAGCGCAAGCTACCCCTGAAATCCGTTTCTTAAAATGTGTGCAACGGTGGCAGAAAAAAGAACTAGGTCAATTGCTTGAGGTATCTGGATCGGGCGGTACTCCTTCGGCCACAAATCCTGACTACTATGGGGGACCTATTCCATTTTTGGGAATAGCGGATATTAATGATAGGGCGATTGTTAGGACTGTAAAGAGTCTTACAAAGCTAGGGCTGAATAATAGCACTGCGTGGCTAGTTCCTGCTGGCGCCATTTCTTTGGCTATGTATGCGAGCGTTGGAAAAGTCGGAATTTTGCAGCAGGACACAGCTACCAGCCAAGCCTTTTACAATATGGTCTTCCGCAGTGATGCAACAAGAGATTTTGTTTATGCTCGACTGTTAAAGTCGCAAATCACTGGGGAATGGGAACCCTATATATCTACGGGTACCCAAAGAAACCTGAATGCAGAAAAGGTAAAAGCTTTCCCTATTTCATTGCCAGAGTTGCCCGAGCAAGAGGCTATTGGCTCATTTTTTAAGCGCTTAGATGAGGCGCTAGAGGCAGGGGCTCAAAAGGTTGAGAAGCTGCGGAAGTTCAAGCAGGCCATGCTGCTCAAGATGTTCCCACAGGGTAATTCCCGCGTCCCTGAAATCCGCTTCGCAGGCTTCGAAGAGCCATGGGAGCGGAGGAAACTCGGAGAGTTTTATGAGTTTAAAAATGGGCTCAACAAGGGTAAGGAGTTCTTTGGGCATGGAATTCCTATTGTTAACTTTACAGACGTTTTCCATAATCGCGCAATAGGGTTGAGTGACCTCGTTGGTCGGGTAAATGCCTCGCCGGAAGAAATAAAGGCACTTCAGGTTAAAAAAGGGGATATTTTCTTCACTCGAACTTCGGAAACCCTTGAAGAAATTGGAATGCCGTCCGTGATGTTGGAAGACTGCGAATCGACCGTTTTTAGTGGGTTTGTGCTAAGAGGGCGGGCGAGTGGTCATGACCCGTTGTGTGATGTTTTCAAAGCATACGTTTTTTACGCCGAAACGTTTCGTTTCGAAATGCGGCGAAAGAGTTCAATGACTACCCGCGCGCTCACCTCAGGTGCCGCATTAAGGAAAATGTATTTTTCTTTTCCATCGAGCTTCGAAGAGCAAGAGGCTATTGGCGCTTTCTTCCGGGAGTTGGATGAGTTGCTGGAAGTCGAAGAGCAGAAGTTAGAGAAGTTGCGGCAGTTGAAGGCTGCGTTCTTGCAGAAGATGTTTGTGTGAGGAGGCCACTCATGAGCGACAACGTGCATTACGCGACCGAAGCTGCGTTTGAGGATGCGGTCATTGAAGCGTTGACCCTGCGTCACGGCTGGTCCAAGCAGGTGCTGGAGTACCCGTCCGTGTCTGACTTGGTGGACAACTGGGCGCAGATCATCTTTAAAAACAACTCTGAATCACGCCGCCTCAACGGTGTACCCCTTTCTGCCGGTGAGAAGCAGCAGTTGGTGGACAAGGTGGCTGCCCTGTCGACCCCGGCCGATGTGCAGCGGTTCCTGCAAGGTGAAGAAACCCAGATCATTCGCGATCACCCCGATGACCCTGAGCATAGGGGCAAGTTGATCTCACTGAAGATTTTTGATCCTAAAGAGGTGGCGGGCGGCGACTCCACCTACCAGATTGCCCGCCAGCCGATCTTGCCGCGCGCTCACAAGCGGGACAAAGACCGCCGTGGTGACTTCATGCTGCTGGTGTGGGGTGTGCCCGTCATCCATGTGGAGCTCAAAAACCACGGGCATGACGTCACCGAAGCGACCGGGCAGATCCACAAGTACCTACAGTCCAATATCTTCAGCGGCTTCCTGAACACGGTGCAGGTGTTCATCGGGATGACCCCAACTCAGATGCGCTACTTCGCCCGCCCTGCGAAGACCGATCATCTGAGCGACATGTTCCACTTCACCTACGCTGACCGGGACAACGAACCCTGCGAGTCATGGCAAGAGGTTGCCCGTTACTTTATCTCTATCCCCGCCGCTCATACCTTGGTGGGTGATTACCTGATTGCCGACGGTGGTGACGGGGAGCTGAAAGTTCTGCGCCCGTATCAGATGCATGCCGTAGCGGCGGTGAAATCCCGCATGGCTGCTATTAGCCGCACTCCTCTGGCTGACCGGGGCACTCACGATCACAAGGGTGGTTACATCTGGCACACCACCGGGTCGGGCAAAACCATGACCTCGTTCAAGACTGCCATGTTGCTGGCTCGGGATGCCATCGCCGATAAGGTCATTTTTGTCCTCGACCGCATTGAACTGGGCGACCAGTCCGAAATGGAATACCGCAACTTCGCTGGCGACCAGATCGACATCGCCCGCCCCGGATCCACTAGTGCGCTGGCCAAAGAACTAGAAAAGGGCAGCCATCGCCTGGTCATTACCTCTCTGCACAAGCTCGGCAAACTCACCAACCCCGAAGAGAAGTACTGTAACCAAACCGACTTTGAACGCATTCAGAGTCAACGGCTCGTGTTCATCGTTGATGAGGCGCACCGCTCCACTTTTGGGGACATGTATGCCAGCATCCGGCAGTGTTTTCCCAAGGCAGTGTTCTTCGGGTTCACTGGTACTCCGATCGAGGAGGTGAATGCCAAGAAGTCCACTCAAACCTCTGACCTGTTCGGCGACGAACTGCACCGATACAGCATTTACCATGGTTTGCGCGATGGGTCCGTTCTGCGTTTCGACTACCAGCAGGTCGACATCTACCAGGGTGACGAACTGCGTCAGAAAGTTGCCCTGCGAAAAGCAGAGGCTCTTACCGTTTCTGAAGCTTTGGCAGATCCAGTCAAGAAGCGTAAATATCAGCGCTACATGGACCCGGGCCGCACCGCCTGGGTGGGTGGGGTCAACGCTGCTGGTAAGTATGTGGCCGGGATCGAAGATTTGGTGCCAACTGCTAACTGGGAGGCCACTGATTACCAGCAGCACGTAGTGGATGAGATTCTGGCCAAGTGGGTGCAGCGCTCCCAAGACAGCCAACTTCACGCCATGTTCGCCACCTCAAGTATCGAAGAAGCCATCACCTACTACCGGCTTTTTCAGGCCCACAACCAGCAAGTGCGCGCCGCCGACGCTGATCCGTCCATCCCCAAGCCGCTCCTGGACAAGGAGCTGAAAGTGACTGCGGTCTTCTCTGACGCGGACGAGAATGTGGGCAACCAGCAGCTGCGCACCGACGGCATCATGGAAATCCTCGACGGCTATGAAGAGATGTTTGGGGTGAGTTTCGACCGGGCTGCCATCCCAGACTTCAAATCCGACGTGGCAGACCGCCTGGCACACAAGGAGGGATACAAGTACGTTACTGCGGACAAAATGCTGGATCTGGTGATCGTGGTTGACCAACTACTCACCGGCTACGACTCCAAATACGTGGGCACTCTGTACTTGGACAAGGTGCTCGAATACGCCGACCTAGTTCAGGCTGCCTCACGTACCAACCGCATCTACAACAAGCTGATCAAGCCCCAGGGCACTATCGTCTACTACCGCAAGCCTCGCACCATGACCCGCAACTTCGAGCAAGCCTTCGATCTGTATGCGGGCGGCAACGCCAAGGGCGTATTCGTAGACCCGTTGCCCGCCAACCTGGAAGCACTCAACGGGCAGCACGATGTGATCCGTTCGATCTTCGTCAATGCCGGTATCCCGGACTATTCCCGACTGCCAGACGCGAGTGAGGACCGCAAGCGCTTCGCAGTGAACTTCTCACAACTGGCCGCACTGGTCGAAACCTGCAAAGTGCAGGGCTTCACCTGGGACAAACACGTCTACGAGTCAGCGACCCCTGATGGCAAACCGGTGCAGGTCAAATTATCCAGAGAGACCTACGAGATCTGGCTGACCCGCTACAGTGAACTCGGTGACGGTACACCTGGCAGCAAGAATGAAGAATGCCCTCTAGATTTGACCTGTCTGACCTACGCCCAGGACGCCAAGCGCATCGACAAGGAAGCGCTAGATGCGAAGTTTGAGAAGTGGCGAGAGGCAATCGCTAACAGTAAGACCAGTAAAGCGGACCTGGATGTGCTCCTGGGCGAGGTGCAACAGTCCTACGCGGCCTTGAGTCAGGAAGAACAGCACGCCGCCCGTACCGTTATCGACATGATCCAATCCGGACACCTGACACCAGAGAAAGGCAAAACCTTCCGCGACTACATCAACGAAGAACTCGCTACCACTCAAGACCGCTACACCGCCGCTTTGGTGGAAGCCACCGGGGTGGACGCCGAAAAGGTACAGGAACTGCTACGCGGATTCGGCGGTAAAGGTGTCACGGATGAAGATCTGAAGAAGTTCGGCCGTCTGGACAAAGTTCTGACCACCGTCGATTATGGGATTTTCAACGCCTGGCTGCAGGCAGAAAAACATCTCTACCTGCCGCTAATCGACCAGAGGTGGGCAGCCAACCGTATCGTCACAGAGTTCTTCAAACGCGGAGGCATGGAAGTCTCGGATTGGGATTCATCAGATTTCAGTAGTGACTGTAGTAAGTAGGGTGTTTTTCAATTTTTGGCATAGGGCAAGCTAGCCCCGACAGATTGCGTCCACGCAAGCAAGAAGGCCCAGGTTGGGCACACAATAGGTAGATGCCAAGCCAACTATGCGGTGACAACGAGGTCTTCAAGCATGCCTTTTAGCCTCCGGCACCTCTAAACGAGATGCTGAATCCGGCCCCAACAGGCTTGCTGAACGCATCGACGCTGCCTACACCGCTACCCCTGGGTCCCTGGCACGCACCGGGGTCGTACTGTAGACAACTATGAGTTCCTCGACGCACGAGATGGTGCCCGAACCTGGGGCCGGCCGCGACACAGCTCCGGGTGTGCGGGATACCCCGGTGGTGCGGGGTGTGGTGCGGCGCGAGTACCACCTGCGGGGCATTGTGCAGGGGGTGGGTTTCCGCCCCTTCTGGGTGCGGCACGCCGCCGACTTCGCCGTCGCGGGCGAGATCGGTAACTCGGGGGAGGATGTGTTCCTCCTCGTGCAGGGTGAGGCCCACGAGGTGGAGCGTTTCATCGCTTCCGGGTTGGGGGCGCTTCCCCCGTTGGCGCGGGTGGATGACATCACCTGGGAGGAACTGCCCCTCAGAGAGCAGGCCCCCGCGACCACAGGCCCCGCCCCGGCTGCCGGGTCCCCAGGGGTGCGGATCGTGCCGTCCCGGGGTGGGGATGGGGCCAGCGGCAGCGGCCAGGACAGTGAGCACGAGCCGGCGGCGGCGCGCCCCCGGCGGACCCTCATTCCGGCGGATGTTGCCACCTGTGAGGAGTGCGTGCGGGAAATGAACGATCCGGCGGATAGGCGCTACCGCTACCCGTTCATTACGTGCACGAATTGTGGTCCCCGGTGGTCGATCATTGAGGGCCTGCCTTACGACAGGCCCTGGACCACGATGAAGCATTTTCCCCTGTGTGAGCAGTGCGCCGCCGAGTACGCCGACTCCACAGATCGGCGTTTCCATGCCCAGCCGGTGAGTTGTTTTTCCTGTGGTCCCCGCCTGTGGTGGGAGGACCCAGTGCGGCCCGCTGCAACAGGGCATGGAGCCGTGGCCCGCGGCCGGGGTACGTCCCTCGGTGCGGGGACACCGGTGGATGCGCCGCCCCCGCCCGTGGATGCCCCGCCCCCGCAGGTGGCTGCGGGGCCCTGGGATCGGGCGATGGCGGACGCCGTGATTGCTCAGGCTCGGGCCCGGTTGGCGGCGGGCGACATCGTTGCTGTGAAAGGGATTGGTGGGTTCCACCTCTTGGCGGACGCGGCGAACCCGGCGGCGGTGGCTGCGCTGCGGGCGCGGAAGCAGCGCCCGGATAAGCCGTTGGCGGTGGTGGTGCGGGACCTGGCGATGGCGCGCACCGTGGTGGAGTGCGATGCGGCGGCTGCTGCTGTGCTCATGGACCCGGCGCGGCCCATTGTGGTGCTGCCGCGGGTGCCGCAGGCACCCGTGTGTGAGCAGGTGGCCCCCGGCCTCGAGGAGATTGGGGTGGTGGTGGCCTATAACCCCCTGTACCAGTTGCTTGTCGACAGGCCGCTGGTCTGTACGAGCGGCAACGACAGTGGTCAACCCTTGTGCCACACGAATGAGCAGGCCAGAAGTCAGCTGTCCCACATTGCTGATGGTTTCCTGCTGCACGACCGCCCGATTGCGACACCGGTGGAGGATTCGGTGGAGCGCCCCGCCCTCCCGATTCGCCGCAGCCGTGGCCGGGCCCCGCTGCCGGTGCCGCTGCCGGGAGAATTCTGGGCACCGGATGCCCTGCCGCTCGCGGTGCAGGAGGCACAGGAGGCCCAGGAGGCGCAGGAAGCCCAGGAGGCGGTGGTGGTGGCCGTGGGCGGGGAGCTGAAAAACACCGCCTGCCTCGTCGACGGCGGCTACGCCTTCATCACCAGTCATGTGGGCGACATGGAAAGCCTGGCGGCGCACACCGCCTGGGAGCACGCCGTAGACACTGTGTTGCGCTCCCGGGGGCTGGGCTGGGAGGACGTGGACGTTCTCGTCGCTGACGCGCACCCCCAGTACGCGACGACCGCCTTCGCGGAACGCCTGCACGCCCAGTACTCCATCCCCCTCGAGCGGGTGCAGCACCACCACGCCCACGCCGCGAGCCTGCTGGTGGAAAACCCCCGCCGCTGGCGGGCGGGGGTGCCGTGGGTGGTGGCCGCCGTCGACGGCACGGGCTACGGCACGGACGGCACCATCTTCGGTGGGGAGATTTTCGCCGGGACGACGCTCAGCGACGCGCAGCGGGTATGGCACCTGCCGCTGTTTCCCCTTGTGGGTGGGGATCGCGCGGTGCGGCACCCGTGGCGGATCCTGGCGGGCATGGATGCGGCCTTCGGCTTGGGCCTCGGGGTGGGCGTGGGCGCCCCGCACGAGGAGGGCGCCACCGCCGACTACCCCTTGGGCGTCGCTGCAGACATCACGGTGGTGGAGGGGATGCTCACGCCGTGGCGGCAATGGGCGGCGCGCAGCACCACCGGGCAGGGTTCTCCGTCGAGTCCCGAGGATGCCCCGCCGAGTCCCGAGGCGGCCCCGCCACTGGTCTTTCCCGGAGGCGTTGCCACCAGTTCCTGCGGGCGGCTCCTCGACGGGCTGGCCTGCCTCATTCTGGGCATCCACAGCCAAAGCTACGAAGGGCACGCCCCGAGCCTGCTGCAGGCGCGCGCCGGGCGCGCCACCGGCGCCCAGCAGGCGGCGGCCACAGCCTGGGTGGAGGACACCTGGCAGGAGCCGGATACCGCGACCCGCCTCGCGGGTGCGCTGCGGGGGCTGGTGGCCCGCCAGCGGGACCTGGGCTTCACCCCGGGGCAGGCGGCCCCGCAGGACACTGCGGAGGATCCCGCTGCGGAACTCGCGTGGGCGGCACACCTCATTGTCGGCTGGCTTCTCGCCGACGCACTCCTTGTCGAAGCGGCGACCCGGCCGGGCTGCGTGGTCGGCATGACGGGCGGGTGCGCGGTGAATTCCCTCCTCGTCGGCATCGTGCGGGAGCGCTGCCACAGCGCCGGCGTGAAGCTTGTGACCCACGAGGTGGTGCCGCCAACCGACGGTGGCCTGAGCCTCGGGCAGGCGGCGGTGGCGCTGGCGCGCCGCACAGAGGGCAGCCTGTAGTACAAGGGCGCCCTGGAGCACGGACTTTCGCAGGAGTGCGCCGCGTTGGCCCGCCACGCGCGGGGTGCGCCCGCCGCCTGCCGGCGGCGGGGGTTTAGGCCTCGTGGGTCACCAGGTCGGGGCTGACGTGGATGGTGCACTCGCTGGCCGCGGCCACGTCCTCCACGGTGACGCCGGGGGCGAGCTCGACGAGGAGGAAACCCTCATCGGTGATGTCGTAGACACCTAAGTCGGTGATGACGCGCTTGACGCAGCCCGACCCCGTCAGCGGGTAGGTGCAGCGGTGCAGTAGCTTCGGCTCCGCATGCTTCGTGGAGCGCTGCTCCATGAGGGCGATGACGTGGTCGACGCCGTTGACCAGGTCCATGGCGCCACCCATGCCGTTCATCTTGCGGCCCGGGATACCCCAGTTCGCAATATCGCCGTTCTCTGCGACCTGGAGGGAACCCAGGATGACGGCGTTGATTTTGCCGCCCCGGATCATCGCGAAGCTCATCGAGGAGCTGAACGTCGCCGAGCCCGGCAGCAGCGTGATCGTCGCCTTGGAGGCGTTAATCAGGTCCGCATCGACCTCCGCCGCGGTGGGAGAGGGGCCGATGTTGAGGATGCCGTTCTCGCCCTGCAGGGTGATCGACACATCGCTGGGCACGTGGTTGGCAACCAGGGTGGGGATCCCCACCCCGAGATTGACGTAGTCGCCGTCGTGGAGTTCGCGGGCGGCGCGGGCGGCAATGCCGTTGCGGGTCCAGCCCTTGCCGCACTCCCGCACGAGCGGCTCGTGATGGGCGGCGTGTGCCACCGCATCGTCCCCGCCGGCGGTGGGGCGCGTGTGGACGATCTCGATCGGCTTGTGTGCTGCTTGCTCCGGTGTGAGCGGGACGATGCGGTCGACGAAGATGCCCGGCAGGTGGATATCGTTCGGGTCGATCGCGCCCACCGGAACGAGGTGTTCGGCCTCCACGACGGTGATGTCCGCACACATTCCGGCCTCCAGGTTGAAGTTCTGGGCGGTGTTGCGGAACACGCAGTTGCCGGCCTCGTCGACGGTGTGGGCGCGAATCAACCCAAAGTCGCTCGTGATCGCGGGCTCAAACACGTACTGGCGTACCCGGCCCTTGAATTCCAGCTCGCGGGTCTCCTTCGGTTCCGAGGAGCGCACCACCCCGCCCGCGCCGTCGAAACGCTGCGGCAGGCCGCCGTCGGCGACGAAGGTGGACGTACCCGTCGCCGTGTAGAAGCCCGGGATGCCGGCGCCGCCGGCGCGCATGCGCTCCGCGAGGGTGCCCTGCGGGATGAGCTCCACCTCGATCTCGCCGGCCAAGTACTGGCGCTCAAACTCCTTGTTGAAGGAATTGTGGGAGCCGCCGAAGCGGCTCACCAGCTTGCGTTCCACCAGCTGAGCCAAGCCCAGCGCGCCGCGCTCCGGGTGGGAGCCCGGGTTGTTCGAGTACACCGTCAGGTTGCCGATGTTGCGCTCCGCGATCGCCTCGATGAGGACGAAAGGGTTGCCGCAGATGCCGAAGCCGCCGACGGTGAGCGTCATGCCGGGAGTAAGCCCGGCAAGCGCCTCGTCGAGGGAGCTGACGACTTTGTTGAGTGCCATGGGAAGACCTCGATTCGAAAGACATGAAATGGACGACAGGGGGAAGAAGAGGGAGAAAGGAGGGACGAAAGGGAAGAACGGGGACAGTGGGGGAGGGTGAAGAAGAGGCAGGGTCGAGGGACAAGGGGGTGAATCGTCATGTCTCGTCTGCCGGCGGCACACGCGAGGCGGGAATCTCCATCGGGGCACTGGTTGCCTGCGGGGCGCTGGCCTCCTCGCGTGCCCACCGAGTGCCTGCCGTGCCACGTGCGGTAGCTGGCACGTGCGGCGGGTGGGGTGCGGGGGAAGCGCGACACGCGGTGCGTGTGGTGGCCGCGGGTGCGTGATTCCCGAGGGGATGTGTCTGCGCTGTGCGGGTGCCGGTCGGCATCGTTGCAGCCATGCTAACAGTCATTCGTGTGTTGTGGGGCACAGTTTGGGAAAAATTTCTTCGCGACGCATGTCTGTGGTGCATCTATGCAGGAAAATTGGGAAAAATTTGCCGAAACCCTTGACGCGGTGTGTGACCCCTGGCATATTTAGGGGCGAATCGTCATTAGGTTTCCTGGTGTGTTCGTGGAGCCCAAGCGATCACCGCACTCCACGACACACGGCCATCCCACCGCCGCCGCTCATCGACATGGCGCGCAGGATGGCCCTCACCCCGCCCCGGGTGCGCTCACTGCACCCCGGGCGAGTTGCCCACCTTCTGCAATCCCCACCTCGGTGCCGTGGTCGCGGCCAACACACAGGCCCCTACGAGCACACGACGCGCAGCGCAGTGATGCACCCCAGATGTGCCACTGCCCACCGCCGGGGACGAGTCCCGGCGCAGTCCGTAGACGTCCTCCACGTCCCGCTGCGTGTTGTTTTCTTCCCCTCGGCCGGTGTGCGCGATCTGGTCTTCGTGGCCCGGTCGTGGCTTCCCGGTTCTTTGTCCCCACCTTTTGTCCCTCAGTCCCTACTTCTCTTTCGTGTGAGGAGCACCCCATGCACACCCCCACCACGCGCACAGCCACCGCCGCATCTGCCGGGCTCACCCCGGCGGATCTGCTCGGGCCGCGCAGCGACTACTACCACCTGTTCGACGACGTCAGCGGCGCCGACTTGGAAGCCTGGGCGCAGGCCGCCCGCTTCGCCGACGACTGCCTGCCCGTCATCAACGACTACTGGGAGCGCGCCGAGACCCCACGGCCGCTCGTGAACCGGCTCGCGGAGCTCGGCCTGTTCAACGACGGCATTCAGTGCGAGGAGTTCACCCCCTTCAGCCCCCTGGCCGCAGGCCTGGTCATGATGGAAGTCGCCCGCTGCGACGGCTCCATGGGCTCCATCATCGCTGTCCAGGCGGGCCTCGTCATGCGGGCCATCGCCCTCTACGGCTCCCCGGAACAAAAGGCCACCTACCTGGGGCCGCTTGCGCGGGCGGAGATGCTCGGCAGCTTCGGACTGACGGAACCCGACCACGGCTCCGACGCGGTGTCGCTGGAAACCTCCGCCCGGCGCGACGGGCAGGAGTGGGTGCTCAACGGGCAGAAGCGCTGGATCGGCTTCGGTGCGACCGGCGACGTCACCATCGTGTGGGCCCGCGTCGCCGAGGACTCCGGTGCCGGCGGTGGTGCCGGTGGCCGGGGTGCTATTCACGGCTTCCTCGTCCCGCAGGACACCCCCGGCTACTCGGCGGAAGTCATCCAGGGGAAGGCCTGTTTGCGGGCGATCGACCAGTCGCTCATCACGTTGCAGGACTGCCGGGTGCCGGACTCGGCCCGCCTGCCCGGGGTGCACAGCTTCAAGGATGTGGCTGCCGTCCTGTCCGCTACCCGCTCCGGGGTGGCGTGGATGGCCCTCGGGCACGGGATTGCCTGCTACGAGGCTGCGCTCGCCCACGCTGCGGAGCGCATCCAGTTCGGCAAGCCGCTGGCCCACTTCCAGCTCATCCAGCAGCGGCTGGCCGACCAGCTGCAGAAGGTGACCGCCATGGCGCTGCACTGCCGGCGCCTCGCCGACTTGGAGGCGGCCGGTGCACTCACCCCGGAGATGGCGGCCTTGGCGAAGGTGCACAACACCCGCGCCGCCCGGGAGATCGCCGCCGATGCCCGCGACATGCTTGGCGGCTCCGGGATCCTGCTGGACAACCACGTGATTCGCCACATGGTGGACATGGAGACCCTCCACACCTATGAGGGCACCGACACCATCCAGTCGCTCATCGTGGGCCGCGCGATCACCGGCAAGGGCGCGTTCGCGTAATAACTCCCCGCGCGTGCCAGGGGCGCGCCCGCGCCCCTGCTGTGTGCGGCGGGAACGCTGTATATCTCCGTCCCCTTGTTTTCCTTGCTCTTCGCTCTTCCTGCGTCCCCCTGCTTTTCGTACTTCTGCTTCTCTCTGCTTCACCTGCCGTCTTCGATGAAGGATCACCGTGATGACCCCACCCACGCACAACCCCACCACCTCCGCCACCGACCCCACCCCTGACACTGCTACGGCATCCGCTGCTGCCCCTGCGGCCACTGTGCCTGCCGCCGCTCCCGGCGGTGGTCCGCCCGGCGGGCAGCCCGGTGTCGGTGTCGTCATCTGTGCGGCGGCACGCACCCCCATCGGCAGTTTCCAGGGAGGGCTATCCTCCCTGACGCCCGCTGAGCTCGGCGCGATCGCCGCCCGCGAGGCGTGCGCCCGGGCGGGGGTGGAGCCGGCCGCTGTCGACTCGGTCGTCGCGGGCACCATCATCCCCGTCAACCCCCAGGGGTTCTACACCTCCCGCATGATTGGCCGGGCCATCGGAGTACCCGATACGGCCACCGCCCTCAACGTCAACCGGGCCTGCGGCTCCGGGGTGCAGGCCATCATCAGTGCCGCCCAGGAGATCGCCGCCGGCACCGCACGCATCGCCCTGGCAGGTGGTGCGGAGACCATGTCGCAGGCTCCCTACAGTGTGGACGGTATGCGGGCCGGACGGCGCATGGGGGATGGGCGGCTCACTGACTGGCTCACGGGTCTTTTGACCTGCCCGTTCGGCAGTGGCCACATGGGGGTGACCGCGGAGAACGTGGCGGAGGCCCACGGGATTTCCCGCGCGGAGCAAGACGCGTGCGCGTGGCAGAGCCAGCAGCGCGCCCACGATGCCATCACCCAGGGCCGCTTCGAGGAGCAGATTGTGCCCGTGACAGTGCGTCGCCGCGGCCGGGAGCACACCATCGACACCGACGAGCACCCCCGCCCCACCACGGTGGAAGCCCTCGCCGAACTGCCGGCCGCGTTCACCCCGGGCGGCAGCGTGACCGCCGGGAATTCCTCCGGCATCAACGACGGGGCCTGCATGCTCGTCCTCGCGGGCGAGGATACCGCCGCGCAGCTGCACCTGGCGCGGCTGGGCCGCATCGTCGCCTACGGCATTGCTGGCGTGGACCCGGCCCACATGGGGCTCGGGCCCGTGGCGGCAGTGCCGAAGGCCTTGGCCGCCGCCGGCCTCACCCTGGACGACATGGACGTCATCGAATCCAACGAAGCTTTCGCCGCCCAAGCGCTCGCCGTGAGCCGGCAGCTCGGCTTCGACGAGGAGATCCTCAACCCCCACGGTGGGGCGATCGCGCTGGGGCACCCGGTGGGTGCCACCGGGGCGATCCTCACCACCAAGGCCCTGTACTACCTGAAAGACACCGGCGGCCGCTACGGGCTCATCACCCTGTGCATCGGCGGCGGCCAGGGCATTGCTCTCATTGTGGAATCCCTGGCGGAGTCCGCAGCCACGACGAAGGAGGACGCATGACCACCGCCGCAACCAGCACCCAGATCACCGATCGGGCCGCCACCCCAACCAGCACCCCGGCCGACATCCCGACCAACGCTCCGGCCGCCACCACTACCGGGGCCGAGGTGGCACCGCTGGGTGCGCGCCGGGCACGGTGCGCCCCGGAGGAATTCACCCGGGCCGCCGTCATCGGGGCGGGCTCCATGGGGTCCGGCATTGCCGCTCTGCTCGCCAGCTGTGGCATGGATGTCGTGCTCCTCGACATGCCTGAGGACGGCCCCGATCGCAGTGCCCGCGCCCGCCGTGGAGTGGATACCCAGCTGCGGCGCGGCGGATTCACCCATCCCTCCTTCGCCCAGCAGGTCACCTGCGGCAACACCGAGGACGACCTGGAGTTGCTGCGCGACTGCCAGTGGGTGGTGGAGGCGGTGTTCGAAAACCTGGAGGTCAAAACCAGGCTCTACGACAGCATCGCCCCCTACCTGAGCCTTGAGGCAGTCCTGTCGTCGAATACCTCCACGATTCCGCTGGCGCAGCTCAGCGCCACCCTGCCGGAGGATCTGGCCCGCCGCATGGTGGTCACCCACTTCTTCAACCCGCCCCGGGTGATGAACCTCGTGGAGGTTGTCGCCCAGCCGACGACTGATGCTCCCACCGTGGAGCGCATCATGGACGTTATCGCCCACCAGTTGGGCAAAGTGCCGCTGCGCTGCCGGGACACCCCCGGGTTCATCGCGAACCGGGTGGGCAACCTGTGGATGGCGGCCGCGGCGCGCATCGCACTGGACCGGGGGATCCCGCTGACGGTCGCGGACGCCGTCAACCAGGCGGTGTTCACCACGCCGCGGACCGGAGTGTTCGGCCTGTTTGATTACATTGGCCTGCAGCTCGTGCCGGACGTGTGGGGTTCCTTCATGGAGACCGTGCCGCCCGAGGACTCCTACCACCGCTTCCCCGTGCACAACGACCCGCTGATCCTGGGGCTGATTGCCCGGGGCCTCACGGGCCGTACGGGACCCTCGGGGCTGCTGCGCCGCAGCGTGGACGCGGACGGCCGCCGCCTGGTGGAGGTCATCGACCCCGCCACCGGCGAGTATGTTGAAGCCCCACCCCTGGATGAGGACGTGGCCCGCGAGTGCGCGGCCGGTGGGGAGGCACTGCTGCGGGCGGAGTCTGCGGCCGGGGAGTATGCTCGCGCCATCTTCGCCGAAACCCTCTACTACTGTGCCGCCGTGGCTGAGGAGATCTGTGACAGCGTTGACCAGATTGATGCGGCGCTGCGGCACGGCTACTCCTGGCGGCAGGGCCCGTTGGCGCTGGCGGATGCGTACGGCTGCGAGTTCAGCGTGCGCCTCGTGGCCGAGCACCTCCAGCGGGACGCCGCCGGTGGGCAGGCGCCCCGGGAGGTGCCAGCGCTCCTGCGGCGCGCCGTCGCGGCCGGCGGGTTCTACCCCGCGGCGGGGCGCGTGCTCAGCAGCACCGGCGACGTCGTCGACGAGATCCCCACCCCGGGGGTGCGGATCCCTGAGCTCGCAGCGGCAAACCCCGTGCTGTTTCGCACCCCCGACAGCCAGGTCATCGGACTGCCTAGCGGCATTGCGCTGTGGCACGCCACCACGAAGAAGGGATCGCTGACCGCGGCGGCCCTCGACGGGCTGGCGGCGGTCGTGCGGCTCGCCCACGAGGGACGCATCCGGGGAGTGGTCCTCGCGCACGACGACCCCACTGCCTTCTGCGCCGGCGCCGACCTGCACACCCTCATCGCGGCCGCGCAGGCAGGCCGGGGTGAGGACATTGAGCAGTTCCTCCGCCGCGGGGTGGAAATCTTCCACGGCCTGGCGACCTGCCCCGTGCCCGTCGTCGCGGCCGCCCGCGGTGTGGCCCTGGGCGGTGGTGCGGAGCTGCTGCTGCACACGGATGCGGCGGTGTTCCACACCGACAGTGCCCTCGGCTTCCCGGAGCGGCAGGTCGGCCTGTTCCCCGGCTGGATGGGGCCCGCCCAGGTGCTGCGGCGCCTGCACGCGCACACCCCCGGCGCTACCACGGCCCACATGGATGCGCTCGTGGCGGAAGCCTTCGACCTGAGCATCAGCGGCAACACCCTCCGCGGGGCGTACACCATCGCCGACGCGGGGCTCATGGGGCCGGAGGACATCATCGTCGCCCACCCCGGCGACGTCCTCCCCGAGGCGATCGCCGTGGCGGAACGCCTCGCCGGCGGCTACACCCCACCCCAGTTTCAGGACCTCCCCCTGTACCAGGGGGCCGAACCCCTCGACGCGGCGTGGGCGGCACACAACCCCGACACCTCGGACAGTGGTGCTCAGGGCAGTGATACCCCGCGCAGCAGCACCGACGCCCGCATCGCGGCCGCATTGGCCGGGGTACTCACCGCGCATGCCGCCACCGCGACCGCAACCCCCGGCTGGGCGACCTACGAGGAACTCGCCGCCGCCTCCCACAGGATGTGTGCGCCGCTGCTGCTGGAGGAGGACAACCTGGCCCGGGCTGTGCACCTGGCCACGACGGGGAAACCACTGCAGAACTAGGGCAGGAAAAACGAGAGTAGAGAGAAAAGAGGAGAGAAAAAGAAAGGAGAGAGCAGGGGAGGGAAGGCTGAAAAAGAGACAACAGAAAGCCGCGACAAAGAAGCAGTGACAAAGAAGCCGCTGAGGGCCGGGCAGCACCCGAGGACACCTGTGGCGCGGCGAGTCAGGCGCGGAGCGTCAGTTGTCCTCTTCGGGCAGCCCGTCTGCCGGGGCGGTGGTCTCTTTGGCGGCGACCGCGCGGCGCGCGAGACGCACATAGTGCTCCGCCAACTCCTCCAAGGGCACCGGCCCCTCAGCCTTGTACCACTGGGCCACACCCATCCCCATGTCGATGAGCGCGTAGCTCGTGAGCCGCGGGTGACTTATGGCAAAATCCCCGGCCGCCCGCCCCCGCTCCAGGATGGCCACCCAGCGGCTCACATAGTCCCGCCGCAGCTGGGTGAGCATCGTCCGATCCGGGTCCTCCAGGTTATTGATCTCCCGGTTGGTGACCAACACTTCCCGCTGGTGGGTGGCGTGAAAACGCACATGGCAGCGCATGGAAGCGCTGAGCTGCTCCGCCGGGGTGTGCGCCCCCGACATGGCGGCCCCGTGCTCCCGGAGAAGATCCTGCTGGCAGCTCACCATGATGTGGGCGAGCAGCTCGTGCTTGGACTGCACGTGGTTGTACAGGCTGGAGGCGCGGATGTGGACCGCGTCGGCGATGTCCGCCATGGAGGTGCCGTAGTAGCCGCGCTCTGCGAACAAGGCGATCGCGGCGGCCCGGATGTCGCTCTTCCTGCCGGGGGTTTTCATGGCCCCCATTGTTGCACGCAGCACCCCACCCCACGGTCATGCGCGGTGCGCGCACGCAGTGCCCCGGGGTGGGGCGGTGAGTGAGCTGGGTGGTGAGCGAACGGAGCGGTGTGTGAGCGGGGCGGTGTGTGAGCTGGCTGGTGACTTACACGCTGACGACGCTGATGCGTTCACCGACGTGGGCGGCGGCCTCCGCCTCGTCGACGACGGCGGTGGCGAAGTCCGCGTAGCTGAGCACCGATTCGCCGGCCGCGTTCATCATGAGCGCATCCCCGCCCACCCGGTAGGTGCCCGTGGCGGGGCCGTCCGGCTGGAAGTCAATCGCCGGGGAGACGTACGTCCAGCGCACGTCTTGGCGTGCGCGCAGCGCATCGAAGGCGTCGGCCATGGCGGTGGCCAGGGGCTTGAACTGGGCGGGCATGGCGGGGCTGTCCACGAGGCGGGTGCCGTCGGGGAGGAGCAGGGAGCCGGCGCTGCCGACGACGATCAGGCGGGTGTCGGTGCCGGCCACCAGGTCCGCCAGGTGTGCCAGGGAGGTGCCGTGCTGGTGCAGCAGCTCCGGGTCGAAGGTGCCGAACGCATCGACCACAACATCCGCGCCCGCGACATCCTGGGCCGACAGGTCAAACAGGTCGCGCAGGAGCACCTGCGCGCCACCCAGGTCGACACCATCCCGGCGGACGACGCCGGTGACGGCGTGGCCGCGGGAGAGCGCGTCGGCGGTGATGCGGCGGCCGGCCTGTCCGGCGGCCCCGACGACAAGGATCCGCAGCGGCGTCACCGCAGCGCCAGAAGTGCCGGACGTACCGGACGGTGCAGTCGCATCGGTGGGGGTGGGGGAGTTGGTCATGGGGTTCTCCTTGCAGTCAGAGTGAGAGTCAGAGTCAGGGTGTGGGAGCTGTGGCCGCCGGCGTGCCCGCCGGCATGTCCGCCGGTGGGGCGCAGGTAGCCCGTGCATCCACCACCAGCGTCCGGCGGCTGGTATTTTTTCGCAAGTAGGCACTTTTTTCTCCGCTAGGCACCGAAGGGAAACCCATGCAGGTTGTGGATGAATCTGGGGCGAAAAATTTCTCCCCCACCCCCGCACTTCCCGGGGAGCTCCTCCCCGCGTGCCCCGTCGAGATCGTCGTCGGGCTGTTGAGCAACAAGTGGCGGATCCTCATCGTCCGCACCCTGTTGCGCCGCACCTACCGCTTCAACGAGCTCCGGCACACTGTGACCGGGATCAGCCAGAAGGTGCTGACCGCGAACTTGAAGGAGATGGAACGCCTCGGGCTGGTGCACCGGAAAGTCTTCGCTGAGGTGCCGCCCCGGGTGGAGTATTCGCTGACTGATGTGGGGCGCAGCATGCGCCCCATTCTTGATGCGATGGCCGCCTGGGGTGAGGAATACCGGGCTGCGGTCACCGCCGGCGGCGACGCCGCGCAGGCGTCCGTGGCACCACAGGTGTTAACAGGTGGTTAATGTTGCATGCGTGGTGGTGATGGCGGGAGGGCGTCGCCAGCGACGGCGGAGAGCAGGAGCAACGGTCTTCGTGGCGGGGGAGTCACGCGTCCGGGGTGCCCGTATGGGGGCGGGTCCGGGGTGTTAAGAAAGCGTTAAAGGCCCCCTGTGGTGGGGCGACGGTGGGTCACACTGGCCTCATGTTGAACGACATTGTGTGCCTGCTCGCGATTCTCGTGGGCTTCGCGCTCGTGTTCGCTGTCCTCAAGGGGGCAGAGAAACTATGAGCCTCATCATCGGCGGTGTGCTCGGCACGGCCGCCATCATCTACGTCCTCGTGGCCCTGTTGAACCCGGAGCGTTTCTCATGATCCCCGTTGTTCTCACGCTCCTCGCCCTCGCAGTGGCCTACATCCCGGTCGGTAACTACATGGCCCGGGTGTACAGCGACCAGCACGACAGCGCCGTGGAGCGCGCCATCTATCGCCTCGCCGGGGTTGACCCGCGCAGCAGCCAACGGTGGAACGTCTACGCCGCCGGCGTCCTGGCGTTCTCTGTGCTCAGCGTGCTGGCGGTGTACGCCTTGCAGCGTCTGCAGCCGTGGCTGCCGCTGGCGTTCGGGATGGACTCCGTCAGCCCCGACCAGGCCTTCAACACGGCGGTGTCCTTCACCACCAACACCAACTGGCAGTCCTACTCCGGTGAACAGGCGATGAGCCTGCTCACGCAGATGATGGGCCTGGCGGTACAGAACTTCGTCTCCGCGGCAGTGGGTATTTGCGTCGCGATCGCGCTCATCCGTGGTTTCGCTGCCAAGGCCACCGACGGCCGGCTGGGGAACTTCTGGGTCGATATCACCCGCACCGTGTTCCGGGTGCTGCTCCCCGGCGCTGTCATTGGTGCGGTGCTGCTCATGAGCCAGGGTGTGATTCAGAACCTGCACGCCCCCACCACGATTGCCACGCTGGCGGGCGATGCCCAGACCATCCCGGGTGGCTTCGTTGCTTCCCAGGAAGTGATCAAGGAACTCGGCACCAACGGCGGTGGTTTCTTCAACGCGAACTCCTCCCACCCCTTCGAGTCGCCGAACCAGTTCACCAACTGCCTGGAAATCTTCCTCATCCTCGTGATTCCCTTCTCGCTCACGCGCACGCTGGGACGCATGGTGGGGGATACCCGCCAGGGCTTTGCGGTGCTGGGCGCGATGCTCACCCTGTATGGGCTGTCGCTGGCGGCGGTGCTGTCGCTCGAAAGCTCCTGGTCGGCTGGTGCCCCCGCCCTGGAGGGCCGGGAGGTGCGCTTCGGCGTGATTCCCTCTGCGTTCTTCGCTGTGTCGACGACGATGACATCGACGGGCGCGGTGGATTCCTTCCACTCCTCGTACAGTCCGCTCGGCGGCGGGATGCTCATCCTCAACATGCTGCTCGGCGAAATTTCGCCCGGCGGTGTCGGTTCAGGCCTCTACGGCATGCTCATGGTCGCCATCCTGGCGGTGTTCATCGCCGGGCTCATGGTGGGCCGCACCCCGGAGTACCTGGGCAAAAGGCTCGGGGCCCGGGAGATGAAAGCCACCAGCCTGTACATCCTGGTGATGCCGGTGATTGTGCTCGTCGGCGTCGCCGTAAGCTCCGTCCTGCCCGACACCCCTGACAGCCTGGGCAACACCGGCTTCCATGGGCTCAGCGAAATCGTTTACGCCTACACCTCCGCGGCGAACAATAACGGCTCCGCCTTCGCCGGCTTCGGTGCCGATACCCCCTGGTTCAACATGAGCCTCGGCGCAGCGATGCTTTTCGGCCGCTTCCTGCCCATCGTCATGGTGCTGGCACTGGCGGGCATGCTCGCGGAACAAAAGCCCGTGCCGCCCACCGCCGGGACACTCCCCACCCACCGCCCCCAGTTCGTCGGCCTCATGGTCGGTGTGGCGTTCATCGTCAGCGCCCTGACTTTCCTGCCCACCCTGGTGCTGGGCCCTGTTGCTGAATACGTCACCGAGGTGCTGTCATGACCCACTCCACCAGCCTGCTGAGCCCCGCCACCCTGTGGCTGGCATGCAAGAAGTTTGATCCGCGGCTGATGATCCGCACCCCCGTGATGTTCCTCGTCGAGGTCGGTGCCCTGTTCACCGCGGTGCTGGCGATCGTCACGCCGAGTGCGTTCACCTGGCTCATCACGGTGTGGCTATGGCTGACGGTCTTCTTCGCCAACCTGGCTGAAGCGGTCGCCGAAGGCCGCGGCCAGGCCCAGGCGGCGACCCTGCGCGCCACCAGCCACGACACCATGGCCTTGAGGATCGTGGGCGAGCCGAGCCTGGAGTCGCCGACCGTCGAGGAGGTCCCCGCCGACCAGCTGCGCCCCGGCGATACGGTGCTCGTCGCCGCCGGGGAGATCATTCCCGGTGATGGTGATGTCATCCTCGGCGCGGCCAGTGTCGACGAGTCGGCCATCACGGGCGAATCGGCCCCGGTGATCCGGGAGTCGGGCGGCGACCGCTGTGCGGTCACCGGCGGCACCCGGGTCTTGAGCGACGCGATCGTGGTGTCTGTGACCTCCAAACCGGGGGAGACCTTCATCGACCGCATGATTGCCCTCGTCGAGGGCGCGGAGCGGAAGAAGACCCCGAACGAGATCGCCCTGTCGATCCTGCTCAACGTGCTCACCCTCATCTTCCTCGTCGTGGTCATGGCGCTCGCGCCGACCGCGGAGTTCGTCGGTGCCGGCCAGGACCCCGTCATGCTGGTCGCGCTGCTCATCTGCCTCATCCCCACCACGATTGGGGCGCTGCTCTCCGCCATCGGTATCGCCGGCATGGACCGCCTGGTGCAGCGCAACGTGCTGGCCATGTCGGGCCGCGCCGTGGAGGCCGCCGGTGACGTGTCGACGCTGCTGCTCGACAAGACGGGCACCATCACCGTCGGCGACCGCCACGCCGCCGAGATCATCGCCGCCCCCGGCGTCGACCGCGATGACCTGGCCACCGCCTGCCAGCTGTCCTCCCTGGCGGACGACACCCCGGAAGGGCGCTCCATCGTCACCCTCGCTGAGGGACTTGTCGGCGCACTGCCGGAAGACAAGTTCCGGGACGCGACGTTCATCCCCTTCACCGCCCAGACCCGCATGTCCGGTGTGGCGCTCCCGGACGGTTCCTGTGTGCTCAAGGGGGCGGCGAGTGAAATGTGCGCTCTCGTCGAGACCTACGGCGGCACCGTCCCCGGCGAGGTCGGCGACACCGTGGTTGACGTGAGCTCCCGGGGCGGCACCGCCCTGGTGGTGGCCCGCACCGGGCCCACCACCCCGGGGGACACCCCCTATGCGGCACTGCCCGGGGTTCCGAGCTCGGCAGAAGTGCTGGGCGTCATCTACCTCAAGGACATCGTCAAGGACGGCATTGTGGAGCGCTTCGCCACCCTGAAGCAGATGGGCATCCGCACCGTCATGGTCACCGGCGACAACGAACTGACCGCAAAAGCCATCGCCGCGGAGGCCGGTGTCGACGACTACCTCGCCGAAGCCACCCCCGACGACAAACTCGCCCTCATCCGCAAGGAACAGGCAGGCGGCCGGATGGTCGCCATGACAGGTGACGGCACCAACGACGCGCCGGCGCTCGCGCAGGCAGACGTCGGCGTGGCGATGAACACGGGCACCATGGCCGCCAAAGAAGCCGGCAACATGGTCGACCTGGACTCCGACCCCACCAAACTCATCGAAATCGTCGACATCGGCAAACAGCTGCTCATCACCCGTGGTGCGCTGACGACGTTCTCCATCGCCAACGATGTGGCGAAATACTTCGCCATCATCCCCGCCATGTTCGTCGCCACCATCCCCGGCTTGGAGGTGCTCAACATCATGCACCTGCACTCCCCGCAGTCGGCGATCCTGTCGGCGGTGATCTTCAACGCGCTCATCATCATCGCGCTCATCCCCTTGGCGCTCAAGGGGGTGCGCTACACCCCGGGCAGCGCGGCGAAGCTGCTCAGCCGCAACCTGACGATCTTTGGCCTCGGAGGGGTCCTCGTGCCCTTCCTCGGCATCAAACTCATCGACATGCTGCTCAGCGCGGTACTCACCCTCTAGTGCGGCAGCTGCCGCCCCACCCGGCGCCCCACCCACGGGGCGCGGGACCCCCTCTGTGATCGGGTGCGTGGTGCACGTACCCACCGACGAAAGGAAGGGCATCACCCATGTTGCCTCCGCGTTTCGGCCGTACCCTGGCCACCTCCGCACTGTTTCTCCTGCTGTTCACCCTCGTGCTGGGGGTGGTGTACCCCTTCGCGATGTGGGGTGTGGGGCGGGCGTTCGCGGCGAAGACCGACGGGTCCTTCGTCACCGACGACACCGGCACCGTGGTCGGCTCCCGGCTCATCGGCCAAGAATTCCCCGGTCAGGACATGTTCCACTCCCGGCCTTCGGCCGCCGGCTACGACGCCATGGACTCCGGGGCCACGAACCTCACCCTCACCGATGCGGAGCTCATCGCCACTGTCGATGCCCGCAGGCTCGCCATCATGGCGGAGGAAGGACTGCAGGACCCGGCGGCCGTGCCGGTGGACGCCGTGACCGCCAGCGCCTCCGGGCTTGACCCCCATATCTCCCCGGACTACGCGGCACTGCAGGTGCCCCGCGTGGCCCGCGCCACCGGAGTGGCAGAGGAACAGCTCCTGGAGCTCATCGGCGACGCCACCGAAGGCCGCGGCGTCAACGTGCTCCTGCTGAACCTGGCGGTTCAGCGCACCGCGGCCACCAATTAACACACCGTGCTACCCCCGTAAGGCCCCCGCACACGGCCCGCGCACAGGGGTACACGCGCTAGAAAAGAAAGCACTGATGGTGCGCAGTCGCGCACCCCGCCGCTGCACCGAAGGGGAGCAGACGCCCTTCCTTCGGTGCCGTGGCACGAGACAAGCTGTAAGGAACACAAGCACGTGGGGCACACGGCGACGCAAGCAACTGCGAGCACACACGAGACGGCAGGCACAGGAGATGCCCGCGGGACGCGGCGGGGAAGCCTCAAGGTGTACCTCGGATTCGCCCCCGGAGTCGGCAAAACCTACGCCATGCTGCAGGAAGGGCACGAACTCGCCGCCCAGGGCGTGGATGTGCTCGTCGGTTTCGTTGAAGATCACGGGCGGGCCCGCACCCGCGCCCAGGTGGAGGGTCTCCCTGTCGTGCCCCGCCTGACGGTGCAGCACAAGGGCGCGACGTTTGAGGACATGGATGTCGCCGACATCCTCCGCCGCGCGCCCCGGGTCGCCCTCGTCGACGAGCTCGCCCACACTATCGTTGCCGCACCCGCCACCCCTGCGGACCCGGGGGAGGACACCGAACCCCACACCAAGCGCTGGCAGGACGTCTACACGCTGCTGGACGCCGGCATTGACGTCATCTCCACCGTCAATATCCAGCACCTGGAGTCCCTCAACGACGTCGTCGCCGCTGTGACCGGCACCCGCCAGCGGGAAACCGTGCCCGACCAGGTGCTGCGCGACGCCGACGATGTGGTGCTTGTCGATCTCACCCCCGATGCGCTGCGGATCCGGCTGTCCCGCGGCGACATCTACGATGCGGTGCGCGCCGAAGCGGCCCTGGCGAACTATTTCCGCCTGGGCAACCTGACCGCCCTGCGCGAGCTGAGCCTGCTGTGGCTCGCCGACAAGGTGGAGGAAGGCCTCGACGCCTACCGCCAGCGGGAGGACATCACTGAGCACTGGCCCACCCGGGAACGCATCGTCGTCGCCGTCGACGGTGGTGCCGACAGTGACATGCTCATCCGGCGTGGCGCGCGCATCGCCGGCCGCCAGGCCGGGCGCGAACTCATCGTCGTGCACATTGCCGTTGATGATGGGCTGCGCTACCAGGCGCCGCAGACCCTGGCGCGGCTGCAGCAACTCACCGAGGAACTCCAAGGCGAGTGGCGGATCGTGCTCGGCAGCGACGTGGCCGACACGCTCATTGACTTCGCGACGAGTGTCAACGCCTCCCAGCTGCTCATCGGCACGGCGGGCATCGGGCGTTTTTCGCCTTCGGCGCGCACCAGCCGCCGCATCATCGACCAGGCGGGCAAAGGCATCGACGTGCACATCGTGTCCACCGCCGCCGAGCACACCCCGCGCCGCCCGTGGCGGTACTTACGGCGCGGTATGCCGCTGAGCCGGCACCGCACCCTCGGTGGCTGGGCGGCGGCAACGGCCGGCCCACCGCTACTCACCGCCGGGGTGCTGGCGCTCAACCCCACCCCGGACTTCTTCGCCCCCATCCTGCTGGGATACCTCACGCTCGTCGTGCTCATCGTCATGGCCGCAGGACTCAGGCCCGCCATCGTCGCGGTGCTCAGCGGCAGCCTCCTGGCGAACTGGTTTTTCACCGAACCCACCCACACGTTCAACATGACGGACCCGGAAAACATTGTCGCGTTGCTGCTGTTCCTCGTCATCGCGGTCGCTGTGTCCCTCGTCGTCGACCTCGCGGAGCGGCGCGGCCGGCAGGCGCGTCGCGCCCAACAACAAGCCGTGGTCCTCACTGATCTGGCGACAGGGGTGCTGCGCGGCGGTGACGACATGACGGGATTGCTGCGCCGGCTGCGGGAAACCTTCGCCCTGGGCAGGGTGGACTTGCAACGCTATGCCGCGGAGCGGAAGAAGTGGTTCACCGTCGCCTCCAGTGCCGGCGATGGGGCGCTGGTTGATGCGGAGCCCGCCGCCCCCGGGCGGGCCCGCATCCCCCTGTCGGAGGAACTTCGGCTGGTGGTGTGGGACGCCGGCCGGGAGCTTACCCCCGAAGACCTCACCATTATGGAGGCCCACGGGGGCCGTATCGCCACCCTCCTGGCGCGGGAAGACATCGACGCGATGCGGCGCGCGACCGCCGCCCTGGAAGCCGGTAACCGGGTCGGCACGGCGCTGCTGACCGCCGTCAGCCACGACCTGCGCACCCCTTTGGCCGGTATCAAAGCGGCCGTCAGTTCCCTCACCCTCGACGACGTCGACCTCGGCGAGGACACGCGCCGCCAATTGGTGGCCATGATTGAGCAATCCACCGACCGCCTCGACACCGTCGTCGGCAACCTGCTGGACATGTCCCGGGTCAACTCCCACGCCGTCACAGTCAGCCAAACCCCCTTGCGCGTCGCCGACGTGGTGGACGCCACCGTCGCCGAACTGCCCGAAGCCGCTGCTCACACCACAACAGACATCCCCGATGACTGCCCGGAGGTCATCGGCGATGCCGGCCTTATGCAACGAGTGCTGGCGAACCTGCTCATCAACGCCCGGCTCTATGCGCCCGCCTCCCCGGTGCACATCACCGCCACCTGCACCCCGGGTGCCGAGGTGGCCCTGCGGATCAGTGACCACGGTCCGGGAGTACCGCCCGACAAAGTGGAGGATCTCTTCGTGCCCTTCCAACGCCTCGGCGACCACGGCAACCAAGGCCTCGGATTGGGGTTGGCGGTCGCCCAAGGCTTCGTGGAAGCGATGGGCGGTAGCCTGGGCTACGAACCCACCCCCGGCGGCGGCGCCACCTTCATCATCACCCTCCCCGCAGCACCCGCCGACACCCAGGAGAGCACCACCCATGGGTAGCCCCAGCGACACCACCGCATCCACCGCCACCCGCATTCTCATCGTCGAAGACGACACTGCCCTCGCGCAGGCAATCGCCATTAATCTCAAAGCCCGCTCTTATGCCACCCGGGTCGCCACCAGCGCCACCCAAGCCCTCGTCGACGTCTCCGACTGGGCACCCGACCTGGTGCTGCTGGACCTTGGGCTGCCCGATACCAGCGGGCTGGGGGTGCTGCGCGGCACCCGCGGCTGGTCCGACGTGCCCATCATCGTGGTCTCCGCCCGGCACGAACAAGCAGGCAAAATCGAAGCTCTTGACAGCGGTGCCGACGACTACGTCACCAAACCCTTTGCCATGGGCGAACTCCTCGCCCGCGTGCGGGCGGCGCTGCGGCGACGGTCCGCCCCCGCCGGCGAGGGCGCCGCCCAGATCAGTACCCATGATGGGTGGCTGCGCTTCGATCTCGCTGCCGGTGCGGTGTACCGCGACGGCGCACCGGTGCGCCTGTCACCCAACCAGTGGGATATCGTCACTTACCTTTTGCGTCACCGGGGACGCATGGTGAGCAAATTGGATCTCCTCCACGCTGTGTGGGGCGACAACTACAACCGGGAAACCAACTACCTGCGGGTCTACATCTCCCAGCTGCGGCACAAGCTGGAACGAGACCCGAAAAACCCGGCCCACATTCTCACGGTGCCGGGCACCGGCTATCGCTTCGAACTCTGAGACGATGCCGCACAGGGGCGTGGGCCCACGGGGCGTGGCGCAGCGGTGGAAGCTGTGTGTCAGGACGTCACTGAGGGCGAGGGCTGGCGCCACCATGTGGCGGTGCGGCGCTGCAGCCACTGTAGGGGAGTGCTGCGCAGCCCCCGCCACCACAGCAGCACCCAGCCAACGATAGCTGTCGCGTCGAGTGCCAGCGCCCACCCGGGAAGCACCCCCAGCGTCAGCGTGTCCGCCGGCCAGGGGTTCGTGCGGTAGGCCGCAATGATGTCGGCTGCGGGGTCATCCTCGTCGACCGGGGGCATTCCCTGCGGCAGGGTGGAATCAGCGAGTGCGTCCGCGAGGAAGTCATCAATGTCCTCGTCGAGCTGGCCGAGGTCCTCGAAGGTGGTGGCCGCCGCAAGGCGGGCGCGCACCTGCTGGGCGAACACCATAAGCCCAGGGATAGGTTCCTCCCCTTCCTCGACGCCGGCGGGGGTAGGACTGGGCAGTTCAAGGGAGGACTCCTCCACCATGCTGTGGGCGGCCAGCAACTGCGCCGGCATGTTGAGCAGCCGGATGAGCGCTTCCGTGTCGTCCGCCTGCCACTGCGGGTCCGCCAGGAGGGCATCCCGCAGCGCAAACAGCTGCGTCTCCGCCGCCGCAGGCACAGTCGAGGACACGTCCTGGTAGACCTTCGCCTGCGGGGCGGTGGCCGTCTCGTCGTATGCTGCCGCCAGCACGGCCGCATGCACGACCGCCACGGAGACCACCATGGCGCCGCAGGCGGCTACGAAGCCGCTGAGGGGACGCAGGAGACGAGCCCGCCACGGCATGAGTGCCAGCCCGCTGAGCAGCCCGGCGGCTATCGCACCCCGGAGGAGCAGATCCGGCCACCCGCCGGACAGCGGCACGAACGCCAGCGCGCCGTTGACGAAACCGTAGGAATCGCCGTCGAATAGGAACGCCACTGCTGTGGCCAGGGCTTCGCCACCACCGAAACCGAACAGGTACACCCGCACCCCGAGCGCGACGACGCCCACTGCCACCAGCACACCCAGCAGGCGGCGGCCCCGGGAGGGGGACGCAGCGTCAGAAGACTCAGCGGACTCAGCGGACTCAGCGGACTCAGCAGGCTCAGCCTGTTGTGGGATCGCGCGCCCCGCCAGCATCCCGAAAGCGACGAGCACCAACCAGCCGGCGCGCTCAAACAGGGGCAGCACACTGATCGGGAGGAACACCGCCTGCTGCGGAGTAGGGAGGATGCCGAGCACATCCCCCGCAGCCAGCAGTACCACCGCCACCCACACCAGCGCAGTCGGCGCCCACAATAGAGGCGCGCACACAGCCAGCGCTGTGCCGAAAGTGGTGAATATCCACGCGGCCGGGCTGCTGTCGTCGATGACGTACCCCAACGCCAGCAGCACAAAGCCCAGCCCCACCACCCGCAGCGGGCCCGCAGTGCGGAACGTCAGCTCCATGTGGATGCCCAGCAGCAGCGCCAGCATCGTCAGCGGAATCCCCGCGAGAAGCAGCCGCAGCCCGCTGACGCTGGGACCTAGCACCTGCACGACGCATGCCAGCAGCAGTGAGCATCCCAGCAGAATGCGAAGAGTGTGGGTGGTGGAGCCAGTAGCCATGGGAGCCTCCCTCAAGGGCAACCCCCACCCCGTGACGTACGCACCAGCGCCTGAGCACACAGCATGAGGGCCGGGCTCAGCAGGCACCACACGAGGAGGGAGTCGTGTTCGGTTGCTGTGGCCGATGGTGTCATAAGGGCGCGTCACCCCGCCCATCGCCGCACCTAGCTACCCCCGATCCGGGGGTGCCGTGGGGTGCTGGCACCACCGCTTAGAGCAGGTGGAAGACCGCCCAGCCTGCGGCGAGGTACACCAGGACGGTGGACAGTGCTGCGTTGAGCCACAACACTGCAGCAGGCTGCGGATTGCCTCGGCGGGCCGCCTTCGTGCTGAGCGCCCCACTGGACAGCATGCCCGCAGCCAAAGAGAACTGCACCACGGCCGCCATGGTGCCTTTCTCAGAGCCCAGGGCCAGGGCGCCCACCAGGAACACGGCGACCCCCACCATGACCCCCACCATGGCCGGCCGGGCGGAGACAAAGAACGACGTCGTGGCGGCTGCCGGGGCGGCGGTCGGGTGGGGTGCGGACGTGTGCGGCGAGTCTGCAGTCATCGTGTCTCTCCTTGTCTGAAGCGGGTGGGGGAGTGGGGGCGCTACTCGGCGGCGGGTGCGGTCGCGGGTGCTTCCGCGGCGGCGCCGTGGCCGTGGGCGTTGGTCAGCGGGCAGCGAATAATGACCACCACGACCGCCACCAGCGTCACCGCCGTGATCAGCATCGCGTACGGCAGGAACGTTGCCGCCACAATCACGACCGCGCCTGCCAGCGTGGCGCCCGACACGAGGCGGGGCACATGCCGGCGCATCGCCACCAGCCACGTCACCACCAGGAACGTGGCCACAGGGCCGGTGATCGCCGCATTCGCCACGACATGATCGACGTGGGCGGCATGATCCAGCAGATCCAACTGCACCTCCATGCCGGCGGCCAGGGCGCCCGCGGCGGCGAAGATGAAGTAGTGCCCATAGCTGTAGAGCGCGGACGTCCGCGCCGACTGGGTGATGTTGCTGTGGTGCGGCGGGTAGAAGTACACCCAGAACAACATCGCCGCCATGACGAACGCCACCAGGGCCAGGCCGATCAGGGCCGAGGGGTGCTCCCCGTCCTCGACGAGGTTAAAAATCGCATTCGCGCTCGCGAGCAGCGACTCGCCGAGCAGGATGATGGTGAACAGGCCATAGCGCTCCGCAATGTGGTGCGGGTGCCACGGGGTGGAGCCCTTGCTCTCCGCGAGCATCGGCACCACCAGCTCCGCGAGCAGCAACAGCACGTACAGCGGCACGACCATCTGCTCCGGGGCGGCGAACGCCAACAGTGCCCACCCGCACTGCACCACCGCGGTGCCCACCACGTAGACCTGGGTCGCGGCCTTCACCTCACCGGTGGCGTTGCGGGAGGCCCGCCACCACTGGGACACCAACGCCACACGCATGATGACATAGCCCAGCAGGATGATCCGCAGATTGCCCTCGCCGAAGCTGGCCATGCCGGCCGCAAACACCAACACGCCGAGCATCTGCACGAACGTGAGCACACGGTACAGCCAGTCGTCGACATCAAAGGAGGTGGCGAACCAGGTGAAGTTCATCCACGCCCACCAAATGCCGAAGAACATCAGGGCGTACACCCCGAGTGCGTGGGCCGCATGCCCGTGGGCAATGCCGTGGTGCAGTTCGCCGGCGGCGCGGCCCACCGCAATGACGAACACCAGATCAAAGAACAGTTCCAGCACGCTGGCGGTGCGGCCAGACTCGTTGGGGTCGCGCGCCATCATCGGGCGCAGGAGAGAAGACACGGGAATGAGCACCGGCTTTCACATCGGCCCCCGGCACACCACGAAAAGGAGGTGGTGCCTGGCGGCGGGGGAGAAGAACACAACAAAAAAGGGGGGAAACGAAGAAGGGGAGAAAAAGAAGAAAAGACCCGCGCGCGGAACGCGGCGCGAAGAAGAGCGGAGAAGGAGAGAGGAAGAGAGCAGACGTGTGCGACGACGCACCGCGCGCGACCGCGACTCAACGCCCGGGAAAAGAACGAGCAGAGACACAGGGCGACACGGGGCAACTCGCGACGATGGCACACCACAGGGGCGCCCCGCGAGGGCACGGCCACAGCATGGTCGCACTCAGCAGCACGATCTTTTCGCAGCCCAGGTCCCGCCGCGCGGGAGGTGTCCCTCACGCCGCAGGTAGCGCAGTGGCGCCGGGCGGGATCATCCCACCCGGCGGGCTACTCCCATCCGGTACCGCAGCACCCGCACCCACCCGCCGCGTGTGACGCTTGATGAGGGGGGCATAAACAGGGCTGTGTGCTGCGATAACTGTTCCGGAATTGTATCCCTTCACAGGGGATGCCCACCAACCGGGACGCACGTCGACAAGGCGAAGGCGGGCGCACTGGTCGCCGCGCATCGACTGGGTGGATAGCAGCTGTGCAGCACCCCGCCTACAGTGAACACCTATGACGAGAACACCTATGACGACGACCTTTGACAACAACCCCACGCCGTCAGGCGCGTATTCCCGCGGGCGTGCCCCGCACCAGGCCCACACCGCGCGCCGGGCAGTGCGCGGTGCAGCACTGGTGGGGGTGGCGCTGCTCAGCGTGGGCTGCGCCCACGACAGTGCCGACTCCGCGCCCAGCACCACCGTGGTCACCCAGTCCGCCTCGGAGTCCGCGCCGGTGACGTTCGGGGCCGGCACCCACCGTGTCGGCGACGACATTGCGCCCGGCACCTACCGTGCCGCACACGCCGGGGAGAGCTGCTACTGGGAGCGCCTCAGCGGATTCACCGGCGCGTTTGAGGACATCATCGCTAACGACAATGCCCAAGGCACAGCCATTGTCACCATCCTGCCGAGCGATCACGGGTTCACCAGCCGCGGCTGCGGCACCTGGGAACTGCTCGACGAAGGCGACAACGCCAGCGCTGCCGCCAGTGCAGCCGTGAGTGCCGCGGCGAGTACTACCCCGCAGCCACAGCAGCCATCCCCGCAGAAGCAGCTCACCCCGCAGGCACCCGCCACCCCCGCTCAGCAGGCGGGTGCCGACGGGCCGGTGGGTTTCACCGGTGACCCGTATCGGGAGACACCCCACGTGCTCGACGGCAAGCGGATCGCCAGCTGCCTGTCGACCACCGACCCCCTGTCGTACCAGCCCGGCACCACGTTGTTTACCGACGGCACCACGGGCTGGACTGCCGAGTGCGCGGCCGAGTACGTGCCGCCGGCGCCCAGTGGCGGCACGGGCACCGTCGGGGCGGGTGCCGTCGAGACAGTCGATGCCACCACGGGTGGGGCCGGCACCGGGGAGGAGTACGGCGACTACTAGGTGTATTTCCTCGCGAGGTTGTGAACGCTGCGCGGACTACCAAGCGGTGGTGGGTTGCTGCCGTGTGTTTCCTCCTTCACCCCGCCTAGCAGATGCGGGGCAGCGGGTCGCCGACGAGCATGTCCACCATGCGGGTCCCGCCGAAGCCGGTGACCAGCACCACCGAGTTGGCGGGCTGCTCCTCCACCCGGCCGCACAGGGTGGCCTCCGGGGCGCCGTGCGCCCGTAGGGCTGCCAGCGCGGCATCGGCCTCGTCGGCGGGGACGACGGCGAGGAAGGTGCCCTCGTTGGCGACGTAGAGGGGGTCAATGCCCAAAATGTCGCAGGCCGCACGGGTGAGTTCCCGCACCGGGATCTGCTCGTCGTGGAGGACCACAGCCATACCGGTGGCGCGCGCCAACTCGTTGCAGACGGTGGCCACCCCGCCGCGGGTCGCGTCCCGCATCCAGCGGGTGTGCGGCGCGGCCGCCAGCAGTGCCTCCACGGCGCCGTTGAGCGCCCGCGTATCGGATTCAATGGGGGCGGCGATCGCGAGATCCCCGCGGGCCATCATGACAGCCATCCCGTGGTCCGCAATCGGGCCCGACAGCAGCACCACATCCCCGGCGGTGACGTGCTCCGGGGCGATTGAGCGCTCGGCGGGAATGTGGCCGATGCCGGCGGTGGTGATGTACAGCTTGTCGGCCGCGCCCCGCGGCACGACCTTCGTGTCACCGGCGACGATCTGCACCCCGGCGGCGTCGGCGGCGGCCCGCATGCTCGCCACGATGCGCCGCAGCAGCTCCATGTCGAGGCCCTCCTCCAGCACGAAACCAGCAGTGAGGAATTTCGGCACCGCGCCCGCCATTGCCAGATCATTCACGGTGCCGTTGACGGCGAGTTCGCCGATGGTGCCGCCGGGGAACTCCACCGGGTTGACCACGTAGGAATCCGTCGACATCGCCAACTTGTCCCCCGGGGCGGCGCCGAAAGCACTCATCGGCAGCACGCCAGAATCCCCGGCCTGCTGCAGCACCTCGTTGCCGTAGGCGTCCATGAAGACGTGCTCCACGAGCGCGGCGGAGGCCTTACCCCCAGAGCCGTGCGCCAAGGTCACATGCGTGTCCTTCAACGGCAGGGGACGCGCACGCACCCGATCAATGTTGGAGTTCACACGGGCTTCGTTGTCATTGAGGCGGTTTTTCGGATCCACATCTACCCACCCTAATGCGCGCACCCCAGCCCGCGGACACAATCACCACCCCCGCGCACTGTGCTTCGCTCACATGGCATGCCTCTGGCGCTCAGTGCGTGAGATCGCTTCCGCTGCTGGTGGGTAAGGCTTTTGTCCGGGGTGTACTCTGCGGAAGAGCAGCCTGGAGATCGTTCATTGTGGGCGCGCAAAAACGGGCGGCATCGCATCGAGATGATGAGAGTTGCCACCCGTTTGTGATCATTTGATTGTCGGGGGAATGGGCCGCTGGACGTTGCTCATTATTCTTGCTCTGCAGCTTCACGAGCTTGCTTACGCGCTGCAATCTGCTGCAGCGTCACCATGCACAGGCCCCACGATCCGGGATTCTGAAAGAAGCTCAACACTCCCGTGCGATCGACGCCTGAATAGCGCATGATGTATTCCACGATAATGCAGAAGATCCATGCGGCGACGATTGTCCAGGCCGGCAAAACGCGAATCCTGCGGCGTTGTGTAGTGGAGGTGAGGTTGGCGTTATCCTTAGCAGCCATTGCCTGCACCTGCGATCCTGTCAAAGGGCAGCGCGGAAATCGCCATTACTGCGACGAGTCGCGCCTGGATACGGGGAGAAAACATATCTCACTTCCTTCGGTCGCTGGAGCGTCGAGCGCTCAAGCCTGAATGGTGTTTTCAGGCTTAAGCCAGCTTTCATGACCCTGAGGCTGTGGGGACATCCCCCACCGTAACGAAGGTTGGTTGGTCTCGCTACCCGTGCGGGCTAAATTTGTTGTCAGCTATCGGCGTCTTTCCTGCGCATCAGGGGGATTTTTTCTGTAAATTTTTTTAAATCAGGGGCTCTGGGCCTACGAATCTGCCCCCACAACAGTCTGCGTGGCGGGGTCTGGTGGGGGCAGAAAAGGGGCGGGTGTTCCCGCCGCACCGATGGGCGTGTGACAGTGCTGCTGAGAGCGCTGTGCGCCCTACTTGAGGTTGCGGGTCTTCACCGGGCAGGTGCTGATTCCGAACACGCGGTACAGGGGGCAGAATCCGATCGCGGCGGTGACAGCCATGATGGCGGCCACCACCCACAGCACGATGGACACTGCCCCGGAGGTTGCCAGTGCCCCGCCGCCTGCGGCGAGGGCGATGACGGCGCGAACGATACGGTCAAGGGTGGATTCATTGGTGTTCATATCTTGACGATAACCCCGCCCGCCGGATACCGGGGGCGGTATACCCCCACTGCTGCCCCCGCCGCCCGTGGGGCGTCCCATGTGATCCAGGCCTTGGGGAGCTTGCTGTGGTCCGGGGGTGTGGGAGGCGGCGGGGGTGTGGCCGCGGCCCGAGCCGCACGGCCGGGTGGCTATGCTCGCAAGCACAGCCGCATCTCCGCCGGTTGTCCTCGTCTTTTTTGTCGTCTTGTTGTCCCGTGCGTGTGCCACTCGCGCCATCGTGGTGTTGCTATGTGTGATTCCCTGCTTCCTGACCTGCCCCACTCGCCGCTCGTCGCTCAGGCTGCGGCGGCGCTGCGCGACGCGGGTTTTGCTGCCGTCACCGCGCACGGCGCCGGTGAGGATCCCGCTGCGGCTGCCGGCTCGCAGTCGGTGGCTCCCCTGCCGGAGTATCTCGTGGGGTGGGGTGTCGACTGGTCCGGGGCGCTCATCCCCGGGATTGTTGTCGTCGTCGCCAACGGCAGTGTCCCCGGCGGGCGGGAGTTGGTCCTGCTGGACGAGGCGCGGGACCTGTTCGGTACCCGCCGCCACGCGGTCGTCGATTCCCAGGGCGGCTGGTGGGTGGCGGGCAGCGGCCTGACAGAGTGTGCCGCCACCCCGGCCCCGCCCCGCTGGGGCGGCTGGTGGGTGCCGGGGCAGCTCCGGAGCACCACCCTGGCGCGCCATGCGCTCGCCGACCGGGCGGCGGTGGCGTATCGCCGCGCCTGGGAGGCTTCACGGTCGGCACCCCGGGCCCGTGCGGCTGCCGCAGCAGCGATGGCGCAGGACCCCGATGCGGCGTTCGGGGTGGTGGCCGGCACGCTGCCGGTGGGGGAGAAGACCCTCAACCGCGCGATCGCCGCGGCCCTGGAGGACGCCCAAGAGGCATGCGCCGCCGACCCCAGTGATGGCAGCGCGCCCGAAGGTGTGGGCGATGCGGCCCGTGACTCCGGCGGGGCGCAGGTCCAGGCCCGGACGCCTGCGCAGGTCCCGGTAGGTCTGCCGGCCCAGGCCCCCGTGCCGGCCTCCGCAACGGCGCGGCCGGCCTGGGGCGGGGAAGATGCAGTACTGCCTGCACCCCAGTGGGGTGCGCCCGCAGTGCCCTTGGTGCAGCTCGTGCGGCGCTTTGACCACCCCCTGGACGCCACCGGCGGCGAGTATCCAAGCATGCTGACGAACCTGCGCCCCACCAGCAGCGTGCGTGCGGGCGACGACGTTATCCTCCCGGGGGAAGTTGAGCCCGGCACGGGGCGGATTGTCTCCCAGCGGGATAGCTACGCCGGGCCCGCCTACCTCGTGGTCGCCCCCAGCGCGCCCACCAGCTCCTCGACGCCCGCTGCCGCAGCAGGCGCCGCGTCGCCGCCGGCGCCTGCCCGCGGCCCCGGGGTGGCCCCAGGCGACCTCATGGTGGCCGGCGGGCCCCGGCCCGTTGCGCACCTCGTGACGACGGCGGATGCGGGGAGAAAATTCTCCCGGCACTTCCTCTGCCTGCGCGGGCCGCAGGTGATCCTGCAACGGGTGTGGGCGTGGGTGAACTCCCCACGAGGATCCCACCTCGTGGCTGGGGCGACGGCGCCCCACCCACAGGGCAGTGTTGCCCAGCATGCGGCACTGCTGCAGGCGATCGCTATCCCGCCCGCCCTGGAGGAACTGCCCGCCGATCAGCTGCTGCGGGGAAGCGCTGAGGAGCGCCTGGCGCAGGGCGCGCACGGTGCACACAGCGGGCACGGCCTGCCCGGGGCGGACGCGTGGGCCCGATGGGAGGAGCTGCTGTGGCCGACGCACTGAACCGTCGTTTTACGCCGACGCCGACGTTCGCAGCGCTCGCGCTGGCGGCACTCTACGAGGAGCTGGATAAGCAGCCCCTGCGCGGCGTGAGTGCGCGGCGCCTGCGCGCCGTCGACGAACACCTCGCCGGGCCGGGGGCTGTGGCCGAGGCCTACCGGGCGGCCCACGCCCGGCACCGGGCCGGCCGCCCGGGGGACGACCACGAGCTGCTCCTCTGCGGGGAGGAGCACACCCGCCTGGCGGCGTGGGTGCTGGCCGGGCACGCCCGTAACTACCCCTCCAAGAAACTCCAGGGCCGGGTGCGTGCCACGACCTGGGATGCACTTGCCGCCGAGGGAATCACCCTCCCTGAGGACCAGCGGGCGGCCATCACTCCGGCCATCATCGGCTGGAGCCTCGCCGGCCAAGCCCACCGCTCTACCGGCGACATGGTCGTCCACTGGGCGCTCGACTACCCGGACGACACCATTGCCTGCGCCTACCACCAACTCACCAGCCACATCCTGTTCCTCGCGGAGCTGCCCCACGAGCAACGCAACGAAATCGCCCTCGGCGCGGTCCTCGTGCGCCTGCTAGGGCTGGTCGATGCTCTCGCCGGGTGGCCGGGGCGCTCTGCGGAAGCGACGAAAATCCTCAGCGATGCCTTCGGCGCGCAGGCAGGACCTGTGCGCCTGGCGTACTGGGAGAACTTCCTTGAGGTCGTGCACTTCCGCAACGCCTTCACCCACCTCAACAGCGGCGGGGACCCCTCCTACCTGGATGCGGTGCGGCACCTGGGGAAGGAGAGTGGCTGGCACAAAGTCGTCGACGCCGCCCGCCCCATTACTGCCTGGATGGGCGCGGCCATCGCGATGGAAACCCGCGCCGCCGACTCCGTGCCCCACACCAGCTGGGCCAAGGTCCACCACGACCTGCAGGAGTTCCTGCGCTAGTGCTGCGCCTCGCTGTGCCCCGGGGAGGGGCGCACACCCCGTGATGACGACCCCGTGAAAGAAAAAGAGGTGTCAGCGCCTCGCGCAGCGCGCTGTGGCGAGTCCTGCACGTCACGAGTCTCTCTCCGTGGGGAAGGAGCCGCCGAGACAGGCGATGAAGCCAAGAAATCCGCAGCCGATCGCCACTGCCTGCGGGAATGACAGGATGAGTGCGGTGGCGGAGGCTCCATAGGCAACCGTTCCGAGAGCAAACCACCAGGCGGCCGCTGTGGAGTGGCGATTAACCAAAGGGTGGTCTCCACGGCCGCTACGGGCGGCCGGTACCGCAGTGGCGCACAGCACGGTGCCGCACCCCATGATGACGATGGGAAAGAAGAGACTACCCACAATTCCTCAGCATCATAACGGTGGTCAGAACTACGCCGGCACGCGTGATTCGTGCCGCCTGACTGCGCAGTGCACCCAGCATCGGGCCATCCGCACAGCCATAGATGGCCACCACAGCGGAGGAGACAACAATTGGCTTCGCGTGATCACGGCGTGCGTGGTCCGGCCGACTACTCGATCCGCCACGAGGCACGTGTGTGACGGTGACGTTGCCCCGTGGGTGGCGTGTTTGACAAGCTAACGATGTGCTCAGAGCCTGTCAACAGTGTGTGGGACAGCACGTGGGAAAAGGCCTTTTCTACCCCCGGTTGGGGGATGTGTGAGCCGGTGTGGTGCCGCAAGGAATCCCCGCGCGTCACAACGGCGCGTGATGTCGTATCCCCCGGGCCCCAGACGTGCAGCGCCCCCGCGGGACCGCACGGCGAGGAGTTGCAATACACCAGGAGCCTGAAGCCTCCCCGGGGATCGGGGGTGTGCACACGGCGCTGCGGGCCGTGGTGTCGTGGGCGGTGTTGGGAGTACGTTCGCGCTGTTGTGTGGGGTGGTGGTGCTGCTCGGGGTGGTGTTCCTGCGTCGCCGTTGATAGTCGTCCGGTGGGTGCTGCGTGGGCGTGAGGGGTAGCAAGGACACCCGAAGAGCACATAGACTGCGCACACAGGCCACCACACCCGCCCTAGGCACCTTCACACACCGGTCGTGCTTCACTGCCGGGGTGCCCGTGCCGGGGTTTCGCCCGCCGGGGGTGTGGTCGCGTCCGCACACCGTCCTCGCTAGTCCAGGAATTCCGCCCGTTGTGACTTCTTCTTCCTCGTCTTCCCCCACGCCCCACGTTGTGCCGGGTGCTGCTGTCCTGCGGGCGCATGCAGGGGGTGCGCACACCCTGCGGGTGTTCGCACTGCGCACGGGCGTGGCGGTGGGGCTGTGCGCCCTGGGCGGGGTGCTCAGTGCCTGCGGGGGTGGGGGAACATCGACAGGGGCGTCCGCCCCGGGAGTCAGCACGAGCGCCCGTGAAGACACCGTGTTCGGGGAAGGAACCTACCGGGTGGGTGCTGAAATCCCCGTCGGCACCTACCAGGCAGCACAGCCCTTAGGGGACTGCCACTGGGAACGCCTCGGGGCCGCGGATGACGGCGTCGATAATATTGTGGCCCGCGGCGACGGCACCCAGCCCGTCGTGGTGACACTCCTGGCAAGTGATGTGGCGTTCCGATCCCACGGCTGTGGCGTGTGGGAACCCGTCCACGATCCTGCGGCAGCAACGGAACCCGCCCGGCCCACCAGCGCCGAAGAACCCGCACGGTCGGCGGTCCGCACCCCGACCGCCGACGGCCCCATCGGCATCGTCGGCAGCAATCCCCACGCCGCACCCCAAGTCCTCGTCGGCAAGGTCATTGAGCGCTGCCTCAATTCCCCTCGCGGCGGGGAATCCCCGGGGGCGACCCTGTTCACGGATGGGACGACCGGCTGGACGGCATGGTGCGAAGCCCGCCCGCACAACCCCGGCCACAGCCAGGGGACGGGTCAGACCCCGGCCCGCCCGGGCGGGCCCACCGTGGCCACGACACCGGCAACCCCTGCCGCCACCCCAGGTGCCGCCACCCCGACGACGAGCGCGTGGGCAACCAGCCCGTGGGCGACGACGCCCGCGCCGCCGACGGCCGTGCCGACACCCACCCCGGCCGACGATGACGATCCCTGGGCTGACGTGGACACCACGACGACCCAGTCGCCCGCCCAGGAGACGGTGCCCACCGTGGAGCCAACACCCGCACCGGACTCCAGTCCCGGAAATCCCAATCCCGGGGACCCCGGGACCACCCCGGGTGTCGGCGGCACTGGCCCCGTGCCGGGCACTGCTCCTGGGCCGGGGACTGACCCCGCACCACAGGACCCCGCAACAGCCGGCGGTGTCCAGCGCCCGCAGCCCCAGAACGAGCCACTCCCACCCGGGGACGGCCCGCAGGCCGGGGGTGACCCGCAGGAGAGCACTGGTGGGCGCGGCCCGCGCCCCGAGCCCGAGGCCCCTGCCCGCCCGGTGCGCGCACTCCCGGAGCAGCCGGACGTGCCAGCCGTCGCGCGAGCCGACGAGGATGTGGACGCCGACGCCGCCGGGGAGGATGCAGCACCCTAACGGGTTATGGATGGTGCGGCGTTGTGTCGTCGTGACACGAGGGGCCGGCATGACAGGAGTGCAGGATGACTCGTGAGTGGGCAGGTGGGCGTGCACGCGCGGGGCTTCAGCCAGAAAGCCCACGGCCCCGCGTCTCCACGGGGGAGTGCGGGGCCTGAAACGGCTGGCGCTGTCGCTTCCTCGCGTGAGGGGGTGCCTCTTCCTCTTTCCTCTTCGCGTTCGCCTGTGCGGGAGGTCTGTGCTGCGGGGGTTCGCTGCGAAGCCGCTGCGAGTCTGCTCGAAGCTGGCTCGATACTGAAGTATGTGAGTACGTATCTGTCGGCAGTACTTATCTGACGTACCTGTCGGTCTCGGGGCTGTATCTATATCTCTGCGTCGGCGCCGGGGGTGCTGCTGCGCGGGGTGATGCGGGCGCACAGGGCCTCCAGAGGGCCGCGCAGTGCGCGGGCACGGGCCACCCACGCCACCACCAGCAGCAGGGCTGCGTCGACGAAGAACCGCCACCAGGCCACACCCGGGCCAGCGGCGGCGGCCGCGGGGTACGCGGTGGCCTCATAGTCGGCGGCAGGATCCCCCGAGGAGGTGTACACGTCCGCCAGATCGGGGCGGCCGTGGGCGCGCCAATAGGCGCCCACCAGGTCGTAGGTGCTGCGCTCCGCGCGCTCGCCAATGGCGAGCACCTCCCTCAAGTCTTTCGCTGCGAGCAGCTCCTCACGGGTCTGTTCCGCGAGGGTGGGAAGACCATCGACGGCGGTGAGATCATTCGGCACGGGGGTTTCGATGGTGTCCATCCAGGTGTTTGCGGTCGCCACGGTGCGCTGCCCGAGAGACAGCACCACGGCCATCTCCTTCGGCGTCATGTCGTGCGCGGGAATGGCGTCCAGCCGCTGCCGCAGCAGCCCCAGGAACTGCTCGTACTGGGAGTTCTCCAGCGCGGCATCCTCGTCGTCGGTGTAGTACCAGACGGGGTCGATGGGCTCCTGCACGCTGACATCCTCGGAGTTGGCAACCACGACACCCTCGGAGTTGAGAACCAGGTCGTTGGGCGTCAACGCGATGACGGCCTGCACGATGATGGTGTGCAGCACGAACAAGGAGGCGGCCATCGCGCCGACCTGCACCAGCAGCGGCCGCGTCGGGGGATTCTCCCCGTCCGCGGCGTCGGCGGATGGCGCAGTGCGGCGAGGCGTGCGCGCCAGGAGTGCCGCAGCTACTCCCAGCACGCCGAGGGCAATTGCTCCCTCAAGAACAAGATCCGGCACGCCACCGCTCCCGGGCAGGTAGGCGACGAAACCGCGGGCGTAGCCATACGGGGTGGAGTGGAATGCCTCCGCGAGGCGCTGGAAGCCGGTACTGGCCGCCACGCTCGCACCGGCGGAGGTCAGCAGCAGGCCCGCCTTCGCGGCCACGGCCACCACGCCGAGCGGCACCGCCCAGCGGGCGAAGCGCGACCACGCCGCAGGGTCCTCCACCGACGTGCCGGTGGCGGACGATGCGGAATGCTCAGCCTCGTCCGCGTCGCCGGCGTCACGACCGGCCCCCACACCGGGGAGCAACCCCCGGGACAGCACCACGCCCGCCGGCATCAGTGCCAGCCAGGTCGTGTGGCCGTAGTTCTGCGCCGAGGTGTCCAGCTGGAACAGGTTCGCCACGTTACTCATCACCGAGGCGTCGCCCAGTGCGGTGAGCGCCCACACGATGAGCACCCCGCAGCCGAGGAGGAGCAGCACCCGACGGGACAGTGGCAGAAGCAGCGTCGTGAACGCCAAGGCCACACCGATGGTGAAGAACGGCAGACCGCCAGTGACAAACACGCTGCCCACCAGACCGACCACCACGAGGCTGATCGCCGCCCACATGACGGCCACGTAGCCGCGTGCGCGGGCCCAGCGGTCAGCCACCCAGCCCAGCGAGAGCGCCGCCAGTGCCGTCGGCACCCCGGACAGCAGCGTCCACACTGCCGGCACTACGTCGCCCGCGGTCTGCAGGTACACCGCCAACAGCAGGGCCACGCCCAGGCCCTACAGGGGCGGGGTCATACTGTGCCTCATCGCGTCACTCCTGTCGGCGGGGCGGTCAGTCGCGGGCCGCGCGGGCCCGGGAGTGGGATGCGGGGGGGAACATGGTGATACCTCCATAGAAGGGGGGAAGAAGATCGACAAGATCAACACGGGGATGGTGCACGATAACGACACCGCAGCGATGGGCGCCACCAGTGACATGAGCGATGGGCACCGCCAGTCAGCTGGGAACCAACCGCCACCGGCGCTGCCGTGGCGACCACCGTCTGCGAAAAGCGACAGCGGTTGTCGTGGCACCCACCCTAGCGGCCTACAAGCGGGCGCGCAGCCGTATGCACCTGCGGCGATGAGTGGGGGAGTGGAGGTCTGTGGGTGCGGTGTGACCTGGCGGGTGCCGGGCTGTGATGCTGCTCGGCCGGGTTGCTCGGCAGGTGCGCAAGTGGTTTAATGCTTGGGTTGCTTCCAACAGGTCGCGTGGTGCGTGCAGTTTCCGGCACCCCGCGCGAGACCCTCCGGCACACCCCACACCGTGAGTGTGCGGTCGTATCTGTCCGGTGCCGCTGCGGCGGAGTTGTTGAGGCCAACGTTTTCAAGACCGCGCGTGTTCAGGACGGAAATCTGACGCGCATACAACCACCAGGTCAGGAGACCCATGATTCAGCAGGAATCGCGTCTGCGGGTTGCCGACAACACTGGTGCACGAGAGATTCTGTGCATCCGCGTTCTCGGCGGCTCCACCCGACGCTTCGCTGGTATCGGTGACGTCATCGTCGCCACCGTGAAGGAAGCCACCCCGGGCGGCAACGTCAAGGCTGGCGAGATCGTCAAGGCTGTCGTCGTTCGCGCGAAGAAGGAAACCCGTCGTGCCGACGGCTCCTACATCCGCTTCGACGAGAACGCTGCCGTCATCATCAAGAACGACAACGAGCCCAAGGGCACCCGTATCTTCGGCCCCGTCGCTCGTGAGCTTCGCGACAAGAAGTTCATGAAGATCGTTTCGCTGGCACCGGAGGTTATCTAAATGAAGATCCACAAGGGCGATATGGTCCTCGTCATCTCCGGCCCGGACAAGGGTGCTAAGGGTAAGGTCATTCAGGCGTTCCCGAAGACCGAGAAGGTCCTCGTCGAAGGTGTGAACCGCATCAAGAAGCACGTTGCCAACTCCGCCCCCGAGCGTGGCGCTGAGTCCGGCGGCATCGTGACCCAGGAAGCCCCCATCCACGTGTCGAACGTGATGGTTCTGGACTCCGACGGCAACCCCACCCGCGTGGGCTACCGTGTGGATGAGAACGGCAAGCGCGTTCGTATCTCCCGCCGCAACGGGAAGGACATCTAACATGAGCGAGAACTACACTCCGCGTCTGAAGACCCGCTACCGCGAGGAAATCCGCGCGAACCTCAACAAAGAGTTCGGCTACGACAACGTCATGCAGATCCCCGGCGTGACCAAGGTCGTCGTCAACATGGGTGTCGGCGACGCTGCCCGCGACTCCAAGCTCATCAACGGCGCACTCGAGGACCTGACCCTCATCACCGGTCAGAAGCCGCAGATGCGTCGCGCGAAGAAGTCCATCGCTAACTTCAAGCTGCGTGAGGGCATGCCGATCGGCGCCCGCGTCACCCTGCGTGGCGACCGCATGTGGGAGTTCCTCGACCGTCTCCTGACTGTCGCTCTCCCGCGTATTCGTGACTTCCGCGGCCTGTCTGATCAGCAGTTCGACGGCCACGGTAACTACACCTTCGGCCTGAACGAGCAGACCATGTTCTACGAAATCGACGTGGACAAGGTTGATCGTCCGCGCGGTATGGACATCACCGTGGTCACCACCGCCACCAACGACGATGAGGGTCGTGCGCTGCTCCGCGAGCTGGGCTTCCCCTTCAAGAAGTAAATACTTCGTCACTCACCCCATGAGGTGAGGAGATTCGGCCCCGGCTGCACAGTGTGCGCCGGGGTTTCGTCGTGCCTGGGGTGTGTTGGCGCGAGGGGCGGGGCGTTGCGTGCGTGGCGTGGCACGTGGGGTAGTACGCCGGCGCGTTCGGGCAGGTTCAAGGGGGAAGCGGCGGGGGTGGCGGGTCCCTCGCGCGTGGGGAGCAGGCGAGGGGTGGTGTTAGAGTGTGCGGCGTCAGCGCCACCGCGCTGACCTCGCAGGCGGTCGACGATGCGGCCTGTGGGGCGAGCCCACTGGAAAGGTGAATCCCGCCGTGGCGACCTATGAATTCTTCCCCGGTGAACCTCTGCCCGCTGACGCATGCAGCCGGCGCCCGGCGTCGGGTACGCGTACGGGTGCGTCGCGGCGGATGCTGGGCGTGGTGGCAGCACTCTGCTGTGTTGCCACGGTTTCTGGCTGCGCCTACGCGGAACTCTTGCCGACGCCGCCCGGGGGCACGATCTACGCACCAGGGGCCGGTGGTGGCCCAGAATGGGAGGCTGAACCGATGAACCCACTCGATCGCGATTGGGGTGGCGAGATGCTCGCCGACGTGACGGCGGCGGAGAACTTCGCCGAGTGCGCGCAAGGGGAGGAGTCCGCCAGTGCGGTGGATCCCGCATGGACGGATGCGGTGCCCGGCCTGCGGGTGGGGGATGCCGCACCCGTCGTGGCTGACGTCGTCGAGTGGGGGACTGAGCTGGATCGTGATGATTCGTCCTCGCCCCGCTGGGCGGAAGTGCCCCGCGCCGAGGTCTTCAGCCTTGCCTCTCGCGCCCGCTATGCCATTGCGGAGGCCACCCTCTTCGGCTTTGCTGAGCGCCCCACCCCCGGTGAGAGCGCACCCGCCTTCGTGGAGATGCTGGGCCAGGATCCGCAACGCGCGGAATTCGATGCGTGCAACACCAGCTTCCACGTTGCGGTGCCCGCCGAGGTGGAGTACCTCGTCGTCACTGTCGGCTACGATTTCGCGCCCGAGTCCGATCTGCGGGTAGGCGACGTGGTGCAGAGCAGCTACTTCCTCAAGCTCGTCTAGTCGTCGGCTGTTTTCTGCGAGGGTGCGGGGCGGACACCGGTCGTGTGTGCACCCTGCGCCCCCAGATGGGGGTAGCGCGTGGGGGTGGGGTGCGCCTTCGCGTGGGCTGTGCCTCTGGGGTGGCGTGCGGGGAAACTCCTCGTCCGTGCTGGCTGCACATCTGATGTGGGGAACAGTGTGCTGTGAGGGTGGCCGGCTGCCGATTGGTGTGTGTTGTGGGTCTCTATGGGCTGGTGATAGCTTGGTCACAATATTGTCCGGTCCTGGTCCGTTCGGCAGGTCCGCACAGACGACGACACGGCGCGTGCGACGAGCTGCCCCGCGCCGCACACGACAGAAGGAGGGCGGATGGCCACGCTGCGTGCCCGCACCACCCGCGCCTTCGTCGCGGACTACTTCCTGTCACACCTGGGCTACTTCGCCATCATGCCGCTGCTCGCGGTGTGGCTGCCGGACAGCTACGGCCCTGTGTACTCGGCATGTGCGCTGGCAGCCTTCGGGGTGTCCGTGCGCGCCAGTGTGCTGCTGCTGGGCTCGGTGTTGTCCCGGGTGCCCTACGCCTGGTCGATGACCGTCGGCCTACTGCTCGCCGGATGCTCCTTCCTGCTGCTCAGCATGGACGTCCCCGCAGTAGTTGTCGTGGTGGCGTTGATGCTCGCCGGCGCGGGTATCAACTGCAACGGCTCCGCCGTGCGGCTGTACGTGGCTGACACTGTGCCTGACGCGGACGCCAAGCTCGCGGTGTTCAGTGCTATCAACGTCGCGGTCAACGTGGCGGCCGGCGTCGGGCCCGTCGTGGGCAACATCGTCTTCGGCCACGGCCAATCGGTCATTTTCCTCGGCGCGGGCTGCTGCTACCTGCTCGCGGCAGCCGTTCCGGTGCTCGTGCTGGGCACCCACGCCCGCCCCACCCCCAGCCAGACGCGACCGTCGTTCGTGCGGGATGTGTTGGGGTCGTTCCGCTCGCGGGCGGTCCTCGCGGTCGCTGCGGCCGTGTTCGCCGGCTACATCCTCTACGGGCAGCTGTTCTCCTCCATCGCGGTCGCGGTGCACGACGCCTACGACAATCCGCTGCTGCGGGGCGCGGTGTACGCAATTAATGCGATCGCGGTCATCGTGCTGCAACCCGTCGCGACGGCCGTCTCTTCGCGGGCGCGCGCCCGGGGTATCAGCCACGGCTACCAGCTGCTCGCCTCCCCACTGGTGTTCGTCCTCGCGGTGCTCCTCATTGCGGTGCAGCCCTTCATCGCCATCGTCGTGTTTTCCTTCGCGGAGGCCTTGTTCATCCCCATGGTCGACGCCACCATGCTGTCGATGCCGTTCCCGACGTCCATGAGTGCCGTCCAGGGCCGCCAGCTGGTGGTCGCCCTCGGGGAAGGCACCGGCATGGCCCTCGGTGTGGCGGTCCTCCCGGTGTGGATTGCGGCCGGCTGCGTCGCTCTCCTCCTCGTCGCAGCGCTGGTGGGTCGACGATCCTTGGCGGTGCAGGCACCCGCCTAAGCAGCCGCCTCTTCTGTCACCGGTAGCCGGACAAGCGCGTACGCCGCACGCACCTTGCGTCACAGTGGCGTCACGCGCGGTAACCGCCGTCGTCGTCTTTACCTCTTTTCCTCTTCTTAACTTCCTTCTTCCGCCCGCGGCTGTGCGCGCCCGTGCCTTCGCAGTCGTTCATCACAGGAGTTGTTGCTTGATGTGTCCTCCCACCACACCCACCAGTGCCGGGGCGTCCCCCGCGTCCACTGCCATGCCCACTGCTGCATCTGGTGCTGCCTCGGCTGCGGGGTCTGATCCGTTGCTCGTGGTCATGCTCGGGTACAACCACGAAGCCCTCGAGATGCTGCAGGCGGCCGACACCCCGTTCCGGGTCATCGTCGCCGAAGAAGAAGCCTTGTTCACCAAGAAGGGGTTAGCGGCGCGCAGCCAGGGGCTCGACCTCATTGAGCGGTGGATGTGGTGCGAGTACCAGCGCGACGACACCGACGTCCGCCGCTTGGCCGCGCAGCTGCGGGAGGAGTACCCCGACGCCGGCCGGGGGACCGCGGTGGCTGCGGTGCTCCCCGGGCTCGAGTACGCCGTGGCCCCCGCCAACACCCTGGCAGCACTACTCGGCCTGCGGTGCGTGGCCCCCGGCGTGCTGGCAGAGACCCAGGCTACTGCCGCGCAGGCCGCGGCGACCGTGGGCGCGCTGACCAACAAGCTGCAGTTCCGTACGCACGTCGGCGGTCCACGGTGGGTGCAGGTGCACAGCGTCGACGACCTGCTGCCCCCGCCCTGCGTGCTCAAGCCGGCGGACCGGCAGGCCAGTGTGGGGGTGTCCCTCATCCACACCCCGGAGGACATCCCGGCCGCCTGGGAGCACACCACCTCCGCGGCGGAGCCGCTGCAGGACGCCTCCCGCGACACCCACGGCACCTACATGTGTGAAGAGCTCCTCACCGGGCAGGAGTACTCCGTCGAATGCCTCGTCATCGACGGCACGCCCCGCTGGATGAACGTCACGGAGAAAACCACCGCCGGGGTCGTGGAACTCGGGCACACCGTGGCGCGCACCTACCCGGAGGTGGAGGCCGCCATGCGGCACCTGATTGATGCGCTGCAGCTCGCGGACCAGCACTCCACGGTGCTGCTCCACGCCGAATTCATTGGCACGACCCCCGTGGAGTGCGCCGGCCGCCCGCCGGGCGACCGCATCGCCCGGCTCATCAGCCGGGCGTGGGGATTCAACCTCTACGAGGCGTGGGCCCGGGCCCTGTGCGGGCTGCCCGTCGACCTGCCCCGCACAGCCGACGGGGAGGCCGCCATCCGTTTCCTCTTCGGCCCGCCCGGCATCGTCACCGCAGTCCACGACCCCTCCGGGCGGGCGGTCATCACCGCCCAGCCGGGGACGGTGCTGCGGCCGGTGACCTCCTCCTGGGAGCGGGCCGGCTTCGTGGAGGCCGACAGCGCTGCCGAGGCCTTTCGCCTGGCCGCCGGGGTGCGATTCAGCACGAGCACCGAGGTGGTGGTGTACTTCAACCACCGCCGCACCCCCGTGGAATACGGGGAAGCATTCGCCGCGCACCCGGGCGCGGTGCTGCTCACCGACGGGGCGACGCAGCCCGCCGGTGTAGTCGACGTCGTGCGCGTTGATACTGCCGATGCGGAGGCTGTGCGGGCTGCCCTCGCAGACCTGGAGCGCCGCTACGACATCCGCGGGGTCGTCACCTTCAGCGACCGCGACGTCGCCATGGTGGCCCGCGTCGCCCACGAGCGTGGCCTGCCCGGGCCTACGCCGGAGGCCGCCCACAAGGCACGCAACAAGTACGCCATGCGTCAAGCGGTCCGCGCACTCGACCCCGAGGCAGTGCCGGATTGCCGCCTCGTGGACAGCGCCGACACGCTGGATAAGATCCTGGGCGATGCCGCGTGGGCGTACCCCTGTGTGATGAAACCGGTGGACTCGTCCGGCTCCCGGGGCTTCCACCTCGTCGACTCGCCGGCGGACGCCCGCGCCGCCTGGGCCGCATGGCCGGGGCCGATGGTGATCGAGGAACTCCTCACCGGCACGGAGCACTCCGCCGAAGGCTACGTCGCAGACGGCCGCATCCACCTGCTCGGAGTGACGGATAAGACGACCGAGCCGGTCCACCGGCTCGAAATCGGCCAGGTGTTTCCCTCCGCAACACCCGGCATTGAGCAGGACGTGTGGCCACTCGTGGAGACCACGGTGCGGGCCACCGGCATCGACAACTGCGCCTTCCACCTGGAGTTCTTCCGCACTCCCGATCGTAGGGTCCGCCTCGTGGAGATCGCCGCCCGCCCCGGCGGCGACTTCATCGCCTCCCACCTCGTGCCCCTGACGACGGGGGTGTCCTTTGCCGAGGACGTCATCCGCATCGCTACCGGTAGCACCCCCAGCGGGGCGCGCCCCCGCGACGGCTATGTCGCCGCCACCGTCAAGCTCCACACGGCGGAGACCGGGGTGCTCCGGAGCGTCGGCCCCCTGCCGCCGAGCCCCGCCATCGTGGAGGTGATCCACCACGCCCACCCCGGTGACCGCATCACGCAGCCGCCCGCAGACACCATCAGCCCCATCATCGCGGAAGTCATCCTCGTGGCGGGCAGCCACGAGGAGCTGGCGGAGGAGGTGGCGCGGCTCCGCGCCGTCGACATCGTCGTCGACAGCGATACCCCCGCAGCCGCTACCCCGTGAGCTGTCGCCGCGGCACTGTCAGCACCACCCACCCGAGGAGGATTGGAGCAATGAGTACCCACCCGACGCCCGCACCCGGTGCGCCCACGGGCGCACCCCCGACCGGGCCCCGCACCGTGGTCGTCGTCGGCGCGCAGCCCCGCATGGCCCACGGCCAACACCAGCTCGGGATGCTGCGGGCCGCCGCCGCGGACCTTGGCGTCCGCCTCGTGGAGCTCAGCAGCGATGCGGTGCGTGCCGCCGTCGCCGGCGGCGGGTCCTGCGCGCCGCTGCCCGCCGGCGACCTGGGGTACGTGTGCTTCCGGGAAGACCACACCCTCGATACGGCACGGCTCGACCCGCGCGGCAACGACCCGGATGCCGTCGCCTGCATCCGTAAAAAAGACCGGGCGCGCGCAGTCCTGCGGGCCGCAGGGCTCGACCAGCCGTTGACCGGCCACGCCCCGGAGGACGTACCCGGCCCCTGGGTGGTGAAACCCGTGGAAGGATCCGGCAGCCGCGGGGTGAGCATCCACCACGACGCCGCCGGCGCCCGCCGGGCACTCGCCGCCACCCCCGGCTCCTTCGTCGAAAGCTTCGTGGAGGGGCAGGAATTCTCCGTGGAAGGTTTCCTCCACGACGGGCAGCTCACCGTCTTCGGCGTCACCGACAAACACCTCGATGCCGCGGGCATCGTCGAGCTCGGCCACGAGTACCCCGCCCGGCGGGTCGCCGCCAGTGAGGCCGCCATTGTTGCGGCGCTGCGCCGCGCGGTGAGCGCCTGGGGCCTGCGGGCCGGCATCGTCCACGCCGAAGGCTGGGTGACCCCGGACGGGCGGATCATCCTCGGGGAGGCCCACGTCCGCCCCGGCGGGGATTTCATCCACCTCCTCGTCAGCGCAGTCCACGGCGACAACATCTTCCGCCCCCTCGTCGCCGCCGCGGCGGGCGTGCCTACGCCACCATTCCCTGGTCAACAGCAGGGAGTGCGGGCCGCGGTCCGTTATCTCACCGCCCGGCCCGGCACCGTGGCACACATCCACGGGGTGCAGGAGGCGCTGCGCAGCCCCGGCATCATTGCCGGCAGCGTGGACCTGGCCCCCGGGGACACGATCGCCACGGCCACGGACTCCACCGGCCGCATCGGCTGCCTCGTCGCCCGGGCCACCGGCGGGCAGGACCCGCAGGTGGTGCTCGACCGGGCGCTCGCGCACATCCGCATCGACTACGCCGCCCCCTGACATACCCAGGGTGCACCCCGCGGGGGTAGGGGAGTCTCCCACAGGGGTGGGGGAGAAACCCGCACGGCCGGTGCGGGTGACGCTGCCCACGGCGCTGCGGGAGGTAATTTCTGCTGCTCATAGGGGGTGGGGGATTGCCCCTAGGGGTTGCGGCGGGGTGAGTGGTGGTGCTTAAGTGGAGGTCATCCCACGACCCGTCACCCCCACGCCGCCGGCCCTGTGCCCTGTGCCCTGTGCCGCGCAGGGGCGTGACGGCTGTCGTGTTGTCGTCCTGATGTTCGTGCGCAGGTGACCGCGCGCATGATGAGTTTCCTTCCCCCAAGGGTGTTCCTATGTCCGATGCTTCCTCCTCCGCTTCGTCCCGCACGAAGAAACCGCGCCGCAAAGGTGCCCTCATCGCCGCTGGTGCTGCCGCGCTGCTGCTGCTCGGCGGCGGCGGGTTCTACGCCCTGACGGGCGACTCGGCGCCCGCGCTGCTCGCGAGCGACGTGCGGGTCGTCGGCCAGAAGGACGTGGCCAGCCGTATCCCCGCCAACGGCACCATCGAGTCCGCCCGCAGCGTCACCCTCTTCACCACCTTGAGCGGCCCGGTGGAGGCCCTCAACGTCGCCGTCGGCGACCGGGTGGGCCCCGGCCAGGAGGTCGCCCGCATCGACGTCTCCAACCTGCAGCAGGAACTCGACCAAAAACTCGCCTCCGAAGCCCAGAGCCTGACCGGGGCGATGAACCAGGTCGAGGACGCGCAGAACCAGTACAACCAGCTGCGCGCCACCCTGGACGCGGGCCTCAACGCGGAGCTCAACTCGGCGGCCGCCGCGCAGCGGCAGGCCGAGGAGGCGTTCACGGAGGCGCAGCAGAACTTCGACTTCGCGCAGCAGCGCGCCCAGCTGGGCCGCAACCAGCAGCTCGTGGCGGGTGCCGCGGCCGTCGATGACGCCCGCAACCAGGTCATCAGCGCCGGTATTGCCGCCGGTCGCGCCGCCAACCAGACGCTGGCGACGGCACTCGCCGGCACGGAAGAGGCCGGTGCCGCGCGCATCCCCGTCAACATCACCGACACGCTGGCGAACCTCGAATCCGCCAACGGCATGGACCAGGCCGTCGACAACCTCGCCAAGCAGCAGGCCGCCTACACTGACGCCCTCGCCGAGGTGGACAAGTCGCTCGCGGACGCGCAGCGCAGCGTGGCTGCCGCCTTCGCCGCGAAAAACGACGCCGACCGCGCCTACCAGGCCGCAGAACTCAGCGTGCAGCAGCAGCTCGCCACCCGCGCGACCGCCGTCGACCAGGCTGAGCGCAACGCCAACATCACCCGCACCGTCAGCGGCGCAGGCACCGAAGGCCTGAAGATGGACATCAACCGCTCCACCGTCACCGCACCCCTGGGCGGCGTCGTCACCGAGGTCGTCGCCGAACAAGGCAAGCCCGCCACCGGAACCCTGCTCACCATCGCCGACGACAAGCAGCTGAAGATCACCGCCACTCTGCGGGAATCCGACGCCGCCGGCGTCAAGCCCGGCCAGAAAGTCACCTTCACCACCCCGTCGACTGGGGCGAAGGAATTCACCGGCACCGTTCATAAGGTGAGCACCGTCGCCGCCAAGCCCACCGGCGAAGGCACCGCCGAGGCGAAGAAAGCCCAGTTCCCCGTCGAGATCACCATCGACGGCTCCCCCGAGGGCCTCCGGCTGGGCGGCAGCGCCAAGCTGCGCATCATCACCTCCAGCGCGAAGGATGTGCTCGCGGTGCCCCGCACCGCCATCGACACCGACGGCGAGCACCCGGTCGTCTACGTCGCCGTGGAGCGCGACGGCCACACCCTCGTCGAAGCCCGCGACGTCACCCTCGGCGAGGGCAACGACACCGAAGTCGCCATCACTGCCGGCCTCGGCGCCGGCGACATCGTGCTCACCAACGCCACCAGCGCCAAGCCGCTGGCGGGCACGCCCGTGACGCTGCCCCCGCTCGACGCCGAACCCGCACAGCCTTAAACGCCCCCGGGAACACTCACGCACCGGGCGTCGCCGCCCCCTGACCGCACCCCTCCTCGTCGGCGCCCCTCGACGTCGAGAAAAGGACGTTTCACCCACCGTGACTTCGACATCTCCCCCCACCCACACCAGCTCCCCGCAGCAGGACGCACTGGTGACGATGCGCGGCATTACCCGCACCTTCAACGTCGGCACCGAAAACGAACTGACCATCCTGCCCGGGGTCGACCTCGACGTCGCCGCCGGCGAATTCGTCTCCATCGTCGGTGCCTCCGGCTCCGGCAAATCCACGCTCATGAACATCATCGGTCTCCTCGACCGGGGTGATGCCGGCAGCTACTTCCTCGAAGGCAAAGACATGTTCGCCGCCGACGACGATGAGCTCGCGCACTACCGCTCCCAAATGATCGGGTTCGTGTTCCAAAACTTCAACTTGATTGGCCGCATCGACGCCACCAAAAACGTCGAGATGCCGCTCATGTACGCAGGTGTCCCGGCGAAACAGCGCCGCGCCCGCGCCGAGGAACTCCTCGACCTGGTCGGCATGGCGGACCGCCGCAAGCACCTGCCCAACGAACTGTCCGGCGGGCAGAAGCAGCGTGTGGCGATCGCCCGGGCGCTCGCGAACTCGCCCGCGCTGCTGCTCGCGGATGAGCCGACCGGTGCGCTCGACTCCCAGACGGGCCGGATGGTGATGGACCTCTTCCACACCCTCAACCGTGACATGGGGGCCACCATCGTGTTCATCACCCACAACCCGGAATTGGCGGAAGAAACCGGCCGCATCATCACCATGGTCGACGGGCGCGTCGAAGGCGCGCTGCTGCCCGGCCTCACCCTGCCCCCGGCCGTGCAGGCCCAGGTGGGGTCCCACACTGGCACCCAGGGGAGCTGACACATGAGTATTGCTGAAGCAGTAGCCCTGGCGTGGGCGAGCCTGCGCTCGAACAAGATGCGCTCCTTCCTCACGCTGCTCGGCGTCATTATCGGCATCGCCTCCGTCATCGCGATCCTCACCCTCGGCGCCGGGTTGAAGAAACAAACCTCCGAACAGCTCGCCGGGCTGGGCATCAACGACCTGCAGGTGCGGCTCGTGGGCCGCGCCAGCGGCGACGACGCGGACTTGAACTCCTCTGCCTCCTACCAAATGGTCGACACCTTCGATGACTCCTCGAAGATCACCGAGGACATCGTGGAGCACGCCCGCGAATACTTCGGCCCCCGCGTGGCCGGGATCTCCCTCGGCGCGGACACCTTCGACAGTGGCGAGCTCACCGCCGTGAGTGCGGCCGGCGCCCTCGTGGGCCGCCCGCAGCAGGTCACCATGAAGAGCGTCAACGCCGACTACCTGGAGCTCACCAGCGACAAGATTGCCTACGGTCGCGGCCTCACCGAAGCGGACGTCTTTGGCACGAAGGCGGTGACCGTCATCCCCAACGTGCTGCTCACCGACATGTTTGACGGCGACCCGCAGAAAGCGCTGGGCTCCCTGGTGGAGTTCGACGGCAAAGGCTCCGGCGAATTCGAAATCGTCGGCATCCTCGCCCCGCCGGAAGGCGGACTCATCGGCAGCTACGAGGAGAAGAACTTCTACGTTCCCTACACCGCCGGCTTCGAGGTCCTCGGCAAGGCCCCCGTGTTTGATTCGATGACGCTGCGCGCCGCGAATAAGGACGATGAGGCGGCGTTCGCCGCCGACCTGCAGGCCTTCCTCGATACCACCTGGGCGAACGACCCGGACGTGCAGGCCAAGGCGCAGGACTTCTCCAACGAACTCGGCCAGATCAACAAGGTTCTCACCACCGTGAGCATGGTCATCTCCTTCATCGCCGGCATCTCCCTGCTCGTCGGCGGCATCGGCATCATGAACATCATGCTGGTGACCGTCACGGAACGCACCCGCGAAATCGGCGTCCGCAAGGCACTGGGTGCCACCCGCGGCGCGATCCGCACCCAGTTCGTCGTCGAGGCCATGATCATCTGCTTCTTCGGCGGCGTCATCGGCGTGCTGCTGGGCGGCATCATCGGCACCGGCGGCGGCCTGGCGATGGGCGTGCTCGTGTTCCCGCCGCTGCTCGGCGTGGTGGTTGCGCTCGCGTTCTCCATCGGCATCGGCCTGTTCTTCGGCTACTACCCGGCGAACAAGGCCGCGAAGCTCAACCCCATCGAGGCGCTGCGCTACGAGTAGGGCAGCAGCCCCTGGTGCCACATGTGCTGGCTCACAGTCGCCGCACACCCTGCCACCCCCGCCCGCGGGCGGGGGTGCACCCAGTGGTGGCCAGGCCACAACGGACGACCCCGCGGGGGTAACGTCAGACCACCTGCGGGGACCAGTGCGGCGGGGGTGCCCGGCCCGCAGGACAACGCCCCCGGCGCAGCCACAGACGGTGGACACGTCGCCGGGGAGCAGCCAGGGCTGGCGCCCCTCGGCTCCCACCCCTCTGAGCAGCACTCTTGCTGCCCGGAGTGGGGTGCTGTGGCCCCCGGGCGGGAGTGGTGTGGGGCAGCCCACCCCACCCGAGCGGGGTGGGCATACCGGGCGCTCACCGCGCCCACAGCGGGGGTAGCGGGGTGGAAGGAAACTGGGGCGATTGTCGCCCAAACCCTTGACCTTTGCACCCAGGTTGCGTTGAATTGATGGGGTGTCTAGCAATAGTGATGCCCAGAATCATGTGTTGGCCCCCGCCCGCCGCGGCCGGGGCCTCGGACTCGCCGCCGTCGTGACGGCCGCCGCCGCACTCCTCGCCGGCTGCTCCGTGTGCAGCCCCACCGGCGGCGCCCCCGTCGAGGGTGCGGCCGCAGGTGCCGCCGGCCAGGCGGACACCCCCCGCGCCGTCGTCGCCATGGTTAGCCACGGCGCCCCCGGCGATACCTTCTGGGACCTGGTGCGCAAGGGCGCGGAGGACGCCGCCAAGAAAGACAACATTGAGCTGCGCTACTCCTCCGACCCGCAGGCACCCAACCAGGCCAACCTCGTACAGTCCGCCATCGACGCCCGCGTCGACGGCATCGCTGTCACCCTGCCGAACGCGCAGGCCGTCGGCCCCGCCGCCGCCCGTGCCGTGGAGGCCGGCATCCCCGTCGTCGGCCTCAACGCCGGCATGAACGACTACGACGCCTACGGGCTGACGGGTTTCTTCGGCCAGGACGAAACCGTCGCCGGCACCCTCGCCGGGCAAAGGCTGAAGGAGGAAGGCGCGAAGAAGGTGCTCTGCGTCATCCACGAGCAGGGCAACTCCTCCCAGGAGGCGCGCTGCGAGGGTGTGAAGCAGGGCGCGGGGGCGGCCACCGAGATCCTCTACGTCAACGGCCAGGACCTCACCGCCGTCACCTCCACCATCCAGGCGAAACTCTCCCAAGACCGCGACGTTGACTTCGTCATGAGCCTCGTCGCCCCCGTCGGGCTCGCCGCCGTGAACTCCGTGCGGGACGCCGGCAGCGCCGCGAAGGTCGCCACCTTCGACACCAACGCCGAACTCGTCGAGGCCATCAAGCGCGGCGACATTGTCTTCGCCGTCGACCAGCAGCCCTACGTGCAGGGCTACCTCGCGGTCGATTCCCTGTGGCTGGCGATGCGCAACGGCTCCACCGTCGGCGGCGGCCGCCCCGTCTACACCGGGCCCGCGTTCGTTGACGCTGCTAACGTAGACAAGATTGAAGACGCAGCGAAGAAGGGACTTCGATGAGCGAGCATCCCTCGCCCGTGGCGCTGGCCGGCGCCACGCCCACCCCCACCGGTGACCGGCGGGCCAAAGAACGCACCCTCTGGGGCAAAATCATCCGCCGCCCGGAGCTCGCCTCCTTCCTCGGCGCGGTGCTCATTTTCGCCCTCTTCATGGTCGTCGCCCCACCCTTCCGCAGCATGGATGCCCTGGCCACCGTGCTCTACGCCTCCTCCACCATGGGCATCATGGCGCTCGCCGTCGGCATGCTCATGATCGGCGACGAGTTCGACCTGTCCAGCGGTGTCGCCGTGACGACCGCGGCGCTCGCCGCGACGATGATCAACTACAACGGCCACTTCAACTCCTGGGTGGGTGTTGTTGTGTCCCTCGTCATGGCGCTTGGCATCGGTGCCCTCAACGGCTTCCTCGTCACCCGCACCGGCATCCCCAGCTTCCTCATCACCCTCTCGGCGTTCCTCAGCCTCCAGGGCTTGAACCTCGCCATCACGAAGATCGTCACCGGCGCGGTGGCCACCCCGGTGATCTCCGACATGGCGGGCTTCGACTCCGCCCGCGCAGTCTTCGCCTCCTCCTTCACCATTGGCGGCGTCACCTTCAAAGTCACCATCCTGTGGTGGCTGCTCTTCGTCGGCATCGCCTCGTTCATGCTGTACCAAACCCGCTTCGGTAACTGGGTCTTCGCCGTCGGCGGCGACAAAAACGCCGCCCACGCTGTCGGCGTGCCGGTCCGCCGGGTGAAGATCTACCTGTTCATGTTCGTCGGCTTCGCCGCCTGGTTCGTGGGCATGCACAACCTCTTCGCTTTTGACTCCATCCAGGCCGGCCAGGGTGTGGGCAACGAGTTCCTCTACATCATCGCCGCCGTCATCGGCGGCTGCGCCCTCACCGGCGGTAAAGGCACCGCCGTCGGCACCGCGATCGGTGCCCTCATCTTCGGCATGACCAACCAGGGCATCGTCTACGCCGGCTGGAACCCCGACTGGTTCAAGTTCTTCCTCGGCATCATGCTGCTCTTCGCGGTGCTGACGAACACCCAGGTCGGCAAGTGGACGGAGAAGCGCTAATGACTGCCACCGACACCACCACCGCCACCACGGCGGATGCCACAGGCACCCCCATCGTGGAGCTGCGGCACGTCTCCAAGTCCTACGGGCACTTCGACGCCCTGCAGGACATCAACCTGGCGATCCGCCCCGGCACCGTCACCTGCATCCTCGGCGACAACGGCGCCGGCAAATCGACGCTCATTAAGGTGCTCTCCGGGCTCCACGAACCGACCTCCGGGGAGGTCCTCATCGACGGTGAGGTCACCCGCCTCAAGGACCCCGCCGGCGCGCTGAAAGCCGGCATCGCCACCGTGTATCAGGACCTGGCTGTCGTGCCGACGATGCCGGTGTGGCGCAACTTCTTCCTCGGCCAAGAGCTCGTCAGCCCGCCGTTTGGGCGGCTGAAGATTCAGAAGATGCGCTCCCTGTGCCGGGAACAACTCACCGGCCTTGGCATCGACATCCCCGACATTGACGTGCAGGTCCGCCACCTCTCCGGCGGGCAGCGCCAGGTCGTCGCCATCGCCCGCGCCATCTTCTTCGGCGCCCGGGTCGTCATCCTCGACGAACCCACCGCCGCCCTCGGCGTCAAGCAGTCCGGCATGGTGCTGCGGTATGTGGCCGAAGCCCGCGCCCGCGGCATCGCCGTCGTGCTCATCACCCACAACCCGCACCACGCGCACCTCGTGGGCGACTACTTCACCATCCTCAAGCTGGGCCAGCAGACCTTGGCGGCACCCCGCGACGAGGTCACCCTGGAGGAGCTCACCCTGCAGATGGCCGGCGGTGGGGAACTCGACACCCTCAGCCACGAGCTCGGCCACTAAGAGTCGGGCAGGCATGCGGGCGGGAGGCTGAAAAACACCGGTCCAGCCCACCACGGCTGCGCCCGGCTCCTGCGACCGCGCACCCCGACACGCCCGTCGGGTGCGCGGTCGCGGCATATCCGTGGTCGGCACCCACTGGCGTGGGGGAGTGGGCCGCGCTGCTCGGCGGCGTCGGGGAGCAGACGGTGGGGCTGTGCTGGTGGTTGCGCTGGGGGCCGGGGTGGGGAAGGGAGTACCTTGCACAGTGGTGGTGGGTGCGTTGCACCCACGCCGGCTGCCCCACGATCACCACACCCCAGCGACAGGTGGAACCACGATGCCCGCACTCCATGACCTCCTTAGCCACTCGGACTTGCTCTCCGCGTGGTGGATTGCCGGCGCGGCACTCCTGGCCCCCATCCTTGCGTCCGCGACCCGGCGGAAAGTCCCCGACGTCGTGTGGCTGCTGCTCCTCGGGGTGGTGATCGGCCCCAGCGTGCTGCACCTCGCGGAGCTGTCCGCCGGGGTGAGCTTCGTCCGGGAAATCGGGCTGGGTTTGCTGTTCTTCATCGCCGGCGTGGAAATCAACATGGAAGACCTTGCCGATGCCGCCGGCAAGCACGCCCGCCTCACCTACCTGGTGTGCCTCATCCTCGGCATCGGGGTGGGGTTCTGGCTGTCCGCCGGCAACCTGCAGGCCGCCATCGCGCTGGGGATCGCGACGACATCGACGGCGCTGGGAACCCTGCTGCCCATCCTCAAGGACGCTGGCCGGGTAGGCACCCCGCTGGGGGCGATGGCGCTCCGGCACGGCGCGGTCGGGGAACTCGGGCCGATCATCGCGATGACGCTGCTGCTGTCGGCCCGCGCCCCCTGGAAATCCGCCGTGGTGCTCCTCGCATTCGCGCTGCTCGCAGGCTTCGTGGTGTACCTGCCGGCGCACGTGTTCCGCACCGTGCCCTGGGTGGGGCGGGCCATGGTGTCCGGGGTGAACACCACCGCGCAGACCGGGCTGCGGTTCAGCATGTGGGTGCTCATGAGCTTGATGGCGCTCACCAGTGTGCTGCACCTCGACGTGGTGCTCGGGGCATTCGCCGCAGGCCTGCTCATCGGCCGGCTGGTGGGCCTGCACCCGGAGGCGAAAGACATCTTCGAATCCAAGCTCCAAGTGTTGGGCTTCAGCTTCCTCATCCCCGTCTTCTTCGTCACCAGCGGCATGGGCATCGACGCCCGCGTCGTCGCCCACAACTGGGCGACCGTGCTGCTCTTCGCGGGCCTCATGCTCCTCGTGCGTGGGGTGCCCGTCTACCTGCTTGAGCGGCTGCGCCGCAGCAGCGCCAGTGACGCGCTCAACCCCCAGGAGACGGTGGCGCTCGCACTGTATGCCGCGGTTGGCCTGCCGATTATCGTCGCCGTCACCGAGGTCGCCACCACCACCGGGCTCATGACCGACGAGCAGGGCAGCATCCTGGTCGCCGCCGGGGCAGTCACGGTGCTCGTGTTCCCGCTGCTGGCGGACCAGGTGCTACGCCGCAGCCCCGGCGCTACACCGAAGCCAGCGGCGGCCCACCACCCGTGAGGCCACGCGCGGTGCCCCGTGCAGGTGCGACGACGCGCGCCGCGCGGAGGTGTGGCGGGGTTAGACTGTCACGCACACACGCCCGCCCGGCCGCACCCCCTGAGAGACAAGGTGCTGCGGGGCGGGGCGCTGGCTGCCGCAGGTGCGCGGCAGCGGCACGTCGGAAGGGAACCCCATGAACGCTCACAGCCACGAGGCGATGCCCGATAAGGCCACGCCCGGCCCGGCCACGCCTGCAGACCACCCCACCGGCGGTGCCGGTGCCCCGCGCCCGCGTCGGCGCTGGCGGCGGATTGCCCTGCGGGTGCTGCTGGTGCTGCTCGCGCTTCTCCTCGCCGCTGTTGTTGGCCTGGTGGTGTGGGCGAAAACCGGTGTCATGGCCGCGGAGGAACAACCCCTGGCCGCCGTGCGCGCCAACCCCGCCATCAGCTGGGCGGAGGACGAGGCCGCCATCACCCTCACCCCCGCCGACGGCGTCCACCCCGACGTGCCGGGCCTGGTGTTCTACCCGGGGGCGAAGGTCGAGGCCGCGGCCTACGCGGCCCGCCTGGCGGACCTGGTCACCGACCACCACATGACCGTGGTCATCGCGAAGCCCACGCTCAACCTGGCGCTGTTTGACCTGCGGGGCATCGACGCGTTCACCGGTGACGCGGCTGAGGTACGGCAGTGGCTCGTCGGCGGCCACTCCCTCGGCGGGGTGCGGGCCTGCATGCTGGCCCCGGAGCAGGCCGGCCTGGTGCTCTTCGCCTCCTACTGCACCAACGATCTCAGCGAAGCGCAGGTGCCGGTGCTGAGCCTCAGCGGCGGACAGGACGGCTTGAGCACCCCGGCGAAGGTCGCCGACCACCGGGACACGCTGCCGGCGGGCGCCCTCATGGTGGAGATCCCGGAGGCCAATCACGCCGCCTTCGGTGACTATGGCCCCCAGTCCGGTGATGGCGTGGGCACGGCCAGCGACGAGCAGATGAACGCCGCCATCACTGAGGCCGCGGGCGAGCTGCTCACCCGCATGCAGGGTGCTCACCCGGAGGCCGCGCGCTAGGGCGCCGCGGGGGAGGGGACTCGGGGGAAGGACACGTTCTTGGGGTGGGCTGCGTGGCTGCGGCGGGGGTGGGCCGTAGGATGGGCGGCATGATGCACCGACGCGCCACCGCACCACACCCCGCCACCCACCGTGCCCCCGCCGCGCAGGCGACTGAACCCCGCCGCACCCGGGCGGTGCGCGTCGCCGGGCTGCTCGCTGCCCCGCTGTGTGGGGTCGGGGTGCTGGCGGGGGTGGCGCCCGTGGCCGCGGCCGATCGCCTGCCGACGCTGCCCGCGGTGGCCCCCGGGCAGCACGAGCCCGTCTACCACCCGGGCGCGCCCGTGCCGCAGCGTTTCGGCCTCGCGGACTACGTCGGCTACGTCTCCGATGTCTCCTCCCACTCCTGGGGCATCTACACGGACGTCATCGCCGGCTACGAGGGGCTGCGCCACAACCCGGCGGTGATGGCCCGCAACCTTGACACCGTCGTCGCCATCAACAACGCGGCGGCCGACAACCCGGCGCTTGTGGCGCGGGCACAGCAGGACGCCAAAGCCGACCAGGATGGCCTGCTCGGGGCGTTCGCCGACGCCTTCGGTGAGGACCTCGCCCCCCACGTGCGGGCCGCGCTGGCTGAACACCGGCTGCCGAAGACGGAAATGCTGCTGGGCGGCGGCTGGTTCGCCCGCGCCGGCGGCGTCGCCTCCTCGATGTTCGTCGAGAAGGAAATCTACAAAAACCCCCGCCCCTTCGTCGCCGCCCCGGAGCGCATCCACCGCTACGAGGTGCCCGACCGGCAGCTGTACTTGAGCTCCAAGTCCTTCCCCTCCGGGCACACGAACCAGGCCACCTGGACCACGACGCTGCTCGCCGTCATGCTCCCCGAGCTGGGGCCGCAGTTCCTCGCCCGCGGCAGCGAAGCCGGCTACAACCGCGTCGTCATGGGCGTGCACTACCCGCTCGACGTCATCGCCGGCCGCATGACCGGCACCGCGGCGGCCGCCGACCGGTGGAACGACCCGAAGATGCGCGCCAACCTCCAGGCCGCGGCGGAAGAAATCCGCGCCGAGCTGTCCTGGCGCTGCGGCGACACCTTCGCCCACTGCGTGGCCGCCCAGGCCGCCGCCGGCCACGCCTACAGCGCCGACCCCGTCGGCGAGTACACGGCGCGCGCCACCTACGGGTGGACTGCCGACGGCACGACCGGCGCAACAGACGCGCCGATGATCGTCCCCCAGGCCGCCCCCGACTTGCTGCTCGGGGCGCACCCCACCCTCACCTGGGAGCAGCGCCGCCAGGTGCTCGCCGCCACCGCACTGCCCGCTGGCCTGCCGCTCGACGACCAGGGCAGCCGCGGCTCCTGGCAGCGCCTCAACCTCGCCAAGGCGATGACAGCCTCCGTCACCATCGGCGATGACGGTCATGTCACCGTGCACTAAACCCACCCTATGGGTGGTGCCCTTCGTCCCCGGCGGCATCGGCACCCTCCCCGAAGACTCTCTGCCCTCAGCCACCCGCGCGGCCCTGGCACAGCTCAAAGAGGGGAGAGGGGACATGCACCGCGTCGCCGGCGACCCCGCGCTGCGCGAGGCGGGACTCGCCCTGTACCACTATGGTCCCAGCGGGCGGCTTGAACCTGTCCTCGGCAATATGGCGCTTCTCGACGCGGACACTGGTGCCCAATTTTTCAGCCGTGACCTGGACGCAGAGGGCGAGCCACCAGCGCATACGTGGTCCATCACCGTCCGCCCCGCACCGCGCCGTGACTGGGGCGATCACCGCCTCCACGACAGCTGCTGCAGCTGCTCCACGTGCGTCCCCGCCCCTGGCCATCACCCGGCCGAGTGCGTCTGCCCGGCGTGCGAGACGACGCGAGTGTGTGGCTGGCACCCGGTCGGATACGCCTGCCACTACTGCGAAGGGTGGTACGGCGGCATCACCTACATGTGAACGCCGGTGTGACCTGCGGAACTCCTTGTTGCGTCGTGGGTGGTCGTGCTGATAATCTTGCCCGTCGGACTGTCACGCGGTGTTCGTTCACGGCCACCGCGCCAGGTTCCTGCGGCCAATAATCGTAGTGACCTGCGTCAACGACAGATCCCACATGTCCGAAAGTACCTACTTTGTTGTAGGCCCCTCGCCCACTAGCGTCCGTCTCTTTTTGGAGGCAGCGAGCTCCCGCACTACTGAGTGCCGGGGGCGTCAAGTGGCCAATCACAGGCGATAACGCCGGGTGAGAAGGAACCGCAACGAGAAAGGCAGCAAGGTCAACCTATGACCATGACTGATCCCATTGCCGACATGCTGTCGCGCGTGCGCAACGCTAACAACGCGTACCACGACTCCGTGTCCATGCCCTCCTCCAAGCTGAAGGTCAACATCGCCTCCATCTTGAAGTCCGAGGGTTACATCGCTGATTACACCGTTGAGGATGCCAAGGTCGGCAAGACCCTGACCATCAACCTCAAGTACGCTGCTGACCGCACGCGCTCCATCTCTGGTGTGCGTCGTGTCTCCAAGCCGGGTCTCCGCGTGTACGCCAAGTCCACCAACCTGCCGCAGGTCCTCGGTGGCCTGGGCGTGGCGATCATCTCCACGTCCCAGGGTCTGCTGACCGACCGCCAGGCTCACGAGAAGGGTGTAGGCGGAGAAGTCCTCGCCTACGTCTGGTAAGGGAGGTTTGTAAAGATATGTCGCGTATCGGTAAGAACCCCGTCGTCATCCCCTCCGGTGTGGAGGTCAAGGTTGACGGCCAGCACGTTGACGTCAAGGGCCCGAAGGGCTCCCTGAACCTCGACGTTCCCGCCCCGATCACCGTCGCCGTGGAAGACAACGAGATCGTTGTCACCCGCCCGGACGATGCTCGTAAGAACCGTGCACTGCACGGCCTGTCCCGCTCCCTGATCAACAACATGGTTGTTGGTGTCACCGAGGGCTACACCATCAAGATGGAAATCTTCGGTGTCGGTTACCGTGTGCAGGCCAAGGGCAAGGACCTCGAGTTCTCCCTGGGTTACTCTCACCCGATCCTCATTGAGGCTCCGGAAGGCATCACCTTCGCGGTGGATGGCACCACGAAGCTCTCTGTTTCGGGTATCGACAAGCAGAAGGTCGGCCAGATCGCCGCTATCATCCGCCGTTTGCGCAAGGATGACCCCTACAAGGGTAAGGGCATCCGCTACGAGGGTGAGCAGATCCGCCGCAAGGTCGGAAAGACGGGTAAGTAATGAGCAACACTGCAGAATCCAAGCGCCTGCCCATCGGCAAGGACATCTCCACGCGCCGTCGCGTTGCACGCGCCCGCCGTCACTTCCGCATCCGCAAGAGCATGCGTGGCACCGCCGAGACCCCGCGTCTCGTCGTGCACCGCACCTCCCGCCACATGCACGTCCAGGTCATCGACGACCTGAAGGGCCACACTCTGGCCGCTGCTTCCACCATGGAAGCCGACGTGCGCGCACTCGAGGGCGACAAGAAGGCCAAGGCTGCTAAGGTCGGTCAGCTCATTGCTGAGCGCGCCAAGGCTGCCGGCATCGAGACGATCGTCTTCGACCGTGCGGGCTACAAGTACCACGGTCGCGTCGCCGCTCTGGCTGACGCCGCCCGCGAAGGTGGTCTGAAGTTCTAATGATCACCGCAGCCAAGAACATTTACGGAAGGATCGCGTAATGCCGGGACGTGAACGGCGTGACGGCGGACGCACCGCCGACAACAACAAGGACAACCGCAACGAGCGTCGCGGCCGCGGCCGCGACGACCGCCGCAACCAGCAGCAGGACGAGCGCTCGCAGTACATCGAGCGCGTCGTGACCATCAACCGCGTTTCCAAGGTGGTCAAGGGTGGCCGTCGCTTCAGCTTCACCGCCCTCGTCATCGTCGGTGACGGCGAAGGCATGGTCGGCGTCGGCTACGGCAAGGCCAAGGAAGTTCCCGCCGCTATCCAGAAGGGTGCCGAAGAGGCTCGCAAGAACTTCTTCCGCGTCCCCATGGTCGGTGGCACCATCACCCACCCGGTCCAGGGTGAGGCCGCTGCGGGCATCGTCATGATGCGCCCGGCAGCCCCCGGTACCGGTGTCATCGCCGGCGGCGCCGCCCGCCCCGTGCTCGAGTGCGCCGGCGTGCAGGACATCCTCTGCAAGTCGCTGGGCTCCGACAACGCTATCAACGTCGTCCACGCCACCGTGGCCGGCCTGAAGCAGCTGCAGCGCCCCGAAGAGGTCGCCGCCCGCCGCGGCAAGACCATCGAAGAGGTCGCTCCGGCCCGTATGCTGCGCGCACGCGCAGGTCAGGAGGCTTAAACACTCATGGCCCTGAAGATCACTCAGCTCAAGGGCACCGTTGGTGCTAAGCAGAACCAGAAGGACTCGCTGCGCAGCCTCGGCCTCAAGCGCATTCGCCACTCCGTGGTCCGCCCCGACACCCCCGAGGTGCGCGGCATGATCAACGTGGTGCGCCACATGGTCGTCGTTGAAGAAGTAGCGGGGGAGTAGGTAAAACATGAGCGAACCCATTAAGCTCCACGACCTGCGCCCGGCTCCGGGCGCAAACAAGGCCAAGACCCGCGTCGGTCGCGGTGAGGCCTCCAAGGGTAAGACCGCTGGTCGCGGTACCAAGGGCACCAAGGCTCGTAAGCAGGTTTCCGCTGCTTTCGAGGGTGGCCAGATGCCGCTGCACATGCGTCTGCCGAAGCTCAAGGGCTTCAAGAACCCCGCCAAGGTCTACTACCAGGTCGTCAACGTTGCCGACCTGAACAAGGCCTTCCCGCAGGGTGGCGACGTCGACGTTGCCGCTCTCGTGGCCGCCGGCCTGGTTCGCAAGAACCAGCCGGTCAAGGTCCTCGGCACCGGCGAGATCTCTGTCAAGGTCAACGTGACCGCGCAGAAGTTCTCCGGCTCCGCCAAGGAGAAGATTGAAGCTGCCGGCGGCACCATCACCGCCGTGAAGTAACTTTTTCTTCGCGCCCGCGGCGAGCGCCCATCGCCGCACACACTTCAGGCACCAGCCACCGACTCCCCGAAAAAGGGGAGCGGGCTGGTGCCTTTGTGCTGCGCGGGGTCGACCCCGCTGTACCCGGCACCCGCGCCGCCGCAGTGGCGCTGTCGCCCCGTGTGCCGAGGTTGCGATGTGGGAACAATCCGGTTGCGAGACGGGCACAACACGGTCACGCTGCGGCGACGATTCCATCACGCGCACATCACGTCCGTGGTGAGTTTGTGCGGCTCTGTTGCCACCGTGCGTGACCACGTGTGTAGTGCTGTGGGCTCCTGATCCGTGCGGATGTGTGCTTCGGTTCCGCGACCATGTGGCCGACACTAGTGTGTCGTCTGCCTGCGGAAAGAGCGCATGCGGTCGGCACGGTCCTCAATCCCACTGGCTCACGCGTGGGGGAGGTGGCAGGGTCCTCTGGTGGGGCGGCGCACCCTGCGGTTGTTGGGCCGTGGTTCCTCGGGGCAAAGATGCGGCCGGGGGAATGTGTTCCTCGGATCGTTCGCCGCAGTGTCCTGCGCGGCGCCGCGAGTGCGGCTAGGTTGGGGCCATGCGTACTCACCTCCGCGCCGTCGCCGCAGTTGCTGCCGCCGCCGCGCTCACCGTGTCCCTCTCCGTCCCGGCCATCGCCGCGCCCGCCTCCTCCAGCGCGCCTGGCCCCAACATCCCGCCGGTGATGAACGGCGGAATCACCCACCCCGACTACCAGGATGGGACCTGGTACCAGGTCGCCGCCCTGGCCACCAAGGATCTCCTCGACTGCTTCGCGGACGCGACCCTCACCCAGGAGTCGACGAGCGAGACTGCGGGTACGTGGACCCGCGCCTGTACCTCCATCACCGGTCAGCGCAGCACCACGGTGGGCGCAATGGACGACCTCACCCCGGACGACCACAAGCGCTTCGAGGTCAGGTGGAATCAGGGGCCCGCCACCCCCTACCACCTGGTGTTCCGCTCGGAGGAAGACGGCAAGCTGATGATTCTCGCCAGCAGCGATGGGCGCAGTGCCGCCGTGTACTCCCGCACCCCCGTGCTTGACAGCGTGCGCTGGCAACGGGAAATCGTGCCCGCCGCAACCTACGCCGGGTGGAACCCCTGCCAGTTCATCGCCACCCCGCAGCCGGGCGGCCCGGCGCCGCTGCCGGTCTGCGTGCTCTAGCGCCCCACGGCGCTGGGGGAGAAGCCCGCGTGCAAGCGCATGCCCGCAGGTCCTTGCCTCTTCAGGGGTGGGATACTCCGGTAGGGTGGGCGACATGCGAGTTTTCCCCACCCTTCTGCCCATTCTTGCCACCGGTGCACTGGCACTGGGGCTTGCGGCACCTGCTGCCGCGCAAGACCAAGGCTTCACTGGCGTGCCCACCGCGGACCTGTCGTCTACCGCCAACTTTGGCTCGAGCGCGCCCGCTGGCCTCGAGATGCCCCGCATTGATTCCCTCGAGGAACTCCGCGGCACCTGGTACCAAGTCGCCGCCATCCCCACCCCCTTCAACCTCCAGTGCGCGAAGAACACGACCGCCACGTACGAGGTGCTCAGCCCCGAGATGATCAGTGTGCGCAACGCCTGCACCGACTGGTTCGGTGGCGCCTCTGTCATCAACGGGCGTGCGCGGCTCACCGGCGCGGAAAACAACAACGAGCTCCGCGTCGCATTCAACGACATCCCCTTCCAGAACATCGACGGCCCGGCCAACTACCAGGTGCGCTACCGCAACGCCGAAAAGACGCTCATGGTGATCGGCTCCCCGAACGGCCTCAGTGGCTTCGTTCTCTCCCGGACGCCGGACGTCAGCGAGGCGACGTTGCGCGACACACTCCGCCCCGCGATCGCCGCCGCCGGGTGGAATCCCATGCTTTTCGTCACCAGTCCCCAGGATGGCGGGTTACAGCATTTCCGCAGCCTGGCTGAACTGTAGGTTTATCGCTCTGGAAACGTGTGAATAGCGTGGGGTGGGGGTGCTGAGCCCCACCCCCGCATCTGTGATCGGCGTCTCGCTTCTGCGGAAACCCTTGCGGTGGCCAGAGAGTTCGGGTTGCATTGTCATCACCCGCCGCCCAGGCCACAATGAAGGTCATGGTCGCGGTGAAGACATCACCGCCTCTGGGGCGGGAAGTCCGTGAGGACTTGCCATTCCACGGTGGGCCTACGCCCACGTGTGTCGGCCGCCGGCCGCCAGATCAACCGAGAGGGGAGAGCACGTGCTCGACCTTGACCGAGTATCCAAAACCTTTTCAAGGGGCGGTCAGTCTCGTGAAGTTCTCCGCAGCTTCACGGCCACCTATCCTGTGGGGGTCCACGCGCTGATTGGGCCTAACGGTAGTGGCAAAACCACGCTGATGTCCATCATTGCGAGCCTGTTGCCGGCGACGTCCGGTGCTGTGCAGATCAATTCAGTGCCGCTGACGAAGTCCCGCATCGACGAGTACCGCACCCTCGTCGGTCTCGTTCCGCAGCACATCAGGTTGCCCCACAGGCATCGCGTGGCCGACGTGTTGGGGTATGTTGCGTGGTCGCAGGGTGTTCCCCGTGCCCAGCGTGACGCCCAGGTGATGGATGCGCTGGAGCGGGTCGAGCTTGCCGACCGGTTCGGCTCCCGCATCGGTGAGCTTTCTGGTGGCCAACTTCGACGGGTCGGTTTCGCGACCGCATTGGTCGGTGATCCGGCAGTGTTGCTGCTTGATGAGCCGACCGTGGGCCTTGACCCGCAGGCGCGCTTGCAGATGCGTCACCTCATCTCCGCGCTGGGGGAGCGGCACTGCGTGCTCATGTCGACCCACCTCACGGAAGACGTCACGATGCTTGGAGCTTCGCTGACCGTGCTGTCTGCCGGTGTGTTGAAGTTCCGGGGAACTTTCGACGAGCTGTCCAGTCGGATCCCCGATTCCGGTGGGGATAGCCTCGCGACGCGTTTCGAGACGTACTACTCGACCATCGTCGGAAGCCACGTGCTATGAGTGGGGCACGACGACACCACTCCACGCCGTCCTCCCGGCGGATTCTTCCACCAGCGGCGCTGCCGCCGGCGGGCACGTTCCTTGTGCTGAGTGTCCTCGGTGTCCTTGGGTTCACGGTATGGCAGCTGATGGGCCTGCCGTACGACAATCGGACCTGGGGACAGGCGGACACCACGGTGATGTACGCCACGACCATTGTGGCGGTTGTCATGCAGCTGTGCATAACGCTCAGCGTGAGCACACTGGCACCGGGGTCTTTGTTGGCCTTGCCTGCCGCCCGGTGGAGCGTGGCGCAACGAATCGGGGCTGCGGCGGCGAGCATCCTCGTCCCCGCCGTTGTGAGCGTCCTGGTGATCTCCGTCGTCGCCGTCGTCCCACTGTGGTCGCAGGGCCTCGCTGATCCCTGGTGGCTGGTTGGCCTCATCGCTCGGAGTAGCGGATTTGTGCTCCTCGCAGCTGGTTTCGGCACGCTGCTTGGGGTGCTGTCAGCGCGTGTGAAATTCCCCGCCTTCGTTGTCGCCGCGGCCGGCGCTGTCGTTGTGGCCACAGTGGCTTGCTATAGCTCAAGCGTCACTGCGCTGTGGATCCTCGGCTTGGTCGGCCCCACGTTCGCTGTCAGTAGTGCCATGGGTGGGCCCAGCGTAGCGCTGAAGTTTGGCGTGTCGGCTGCCCTCGCTGCCTGCTGCATGTGGGCTGCTTTCAGCGTCGGTGATTCCTACACCAAGGGCCCGCGGGTGCCGCTGATTGGTGCCGTGGTCGGCGCGCTCGTCGCGCTTGCCCTGCCTCTTGTTGGGGTGCAGGCGACCGCTACCGATGTGAAGGTTGTCTGCCGCGACGCGTCGACGGTGCCCGTGAAAGTGTGTGGGCCTCGGGCCGACGAGCTTCTCGTGCGTCGCGAGGTCGAGAGCGTGAACCGGCTGGCGGATGTGATCGGCCCGGAGGCGCTGTCGGCACCCCGCACGCTGGCGAGCTACGCGCTGATCAGCGGTGGGGTTCCCGGCGCTGAGGAGCGGCCTGTGTCTTTCGTCAGTATTGAGCGGCATGCGCGTGGCCCCCTCGAGGTGCTCGTGAATGAGGTGACGGGCAGGGACGCCTGCTACGCCGCGCTGGTGGGTGAGGAGCCCACTGCCAACGCCCGGGTGATGAGTGCTTTGCTTGCATTGTCCACAGGCGAGGACGTCCCCGCGGGAACCGACGGTGAGCGTGTCCTCGACAGTGTTCACAACCGCGGTGAGCAGCTGCGCGGGTGTACGATCGCCGACTCGGAGGTGGCAACAGTCCGATGAGTGTCACCGCACATCCCACACCTCAGAGTGGTGTCCCGCGCACGGCTCGGCTCTGGCCGCCGCTCACGGTGTTCCCCTGGGCGCAGCTCCTGTTCATTGTCGTCCTCGCCGCGGTGTTGAGCTTTGCCTTAGGGCCACTGACTTTTACTCTCGGGCACAACACGTACCGGATTTTGTGGTACGGCTCCGGGCTCGTGCTGTCCGCCGCCGCGATCGGCGTCGCGGCCGTCAGTGTGCCGCGGCTGCGGGAATACGACCTTGCGCGCCCCGCTGCGCGGTGGGGCAACCTCGTCGTGGTCCTGCTGGGCCAGGCCGCAGTCTTTGTGCTGGCCATCGGTGTGGTGGTGCATTCCCACCGGCTGCGCAAGGGGTTTGTGGCAGCCAATATCTATGAGAAGGGGTGGGTGCACCTCGAGCAGCTGGTGAGCAACACTGTGTTCACCATGGGGTGCGCTTTGATCCTCATCCCGCTGTTGGGGCGCGTGTGGGGGAGTGCTGCCGCGGCCCTCGTGATTGCCGGCTGTGTCGGCCTCTGCTATGTCGTTCCCAGCGGCCGCGGCATGCCGTACACCTACCATGCCGGGACGGACCCGTGGTTCGATCCGTGGTCTGTTGCCTGGGCTCTTGGTGCTCTCGCGGTCGGCGCACTGGTGTGGTGGCGTACAGGTGGGGCCTGGTCTCGTCTAGCCAATCTGTCGACACCCTGGTAGGTTGGGAACGTTGTAATGACCGGCCAACTGTATCCATTCAGGTTTGGCTGTCCACCATTTCTCACCCTGCGCGAGACCACAGGCGGCCGCGCAGGGCCGCAGGAGGATATGTGTCCGCCATTGTTTCCGTCTTTAAAGACGCGGATCTGAGAAAGAAGATCCTGTTCACGATCGCCATGATCGTGCTGTACCGCATCGGTACCCAGATCCCCACCCCGGGCGTCGATTACTCGACCGTCATGCAGGCGCTGAAGAGCGCCACCGCTGACGGGTCCAACATCTACTCGATGGTGAACCTGTTCTCCGGCGGTGCGCTGCTGCAGCTGAGTATCTTCGCGATCGGCATCATGCCGTACATTACGGCCTCGATTATTGTGCAGCTGCTCACCGTGGTGATTCCCCGCTTCGAGGAATTGAAGAAGGAGGGGCAGTCCGGTCAGGCGAAGATGATGCAGTACACCCGGTACCTCACCATCGCGCTGGCGCTGCTGCAGTCCTCCGGCATTGTGGCTCTGGCTGACCGTGGCCAGCTGCTGGGCAACGGCGTGTCCGTGCTCAAGGCCGACCGGTCCATCTTCGACCTCGTCATCATCGTCCTCACCATGACCGCCGGCGCGGTGCTGGTGATGTGGATTGGTGAGCTTATCACCGAGCGCGGCATCGGCAACGGCATGTCGCTGCTGATCTTCGCGGGTATCGCCACCCGTATGCCCTCCCAGGGCATGCAGGTGCTGGAGTCTAGCGGCGGCGTCGTCTTCGCTGCCGTTGTCGTCGCGGTCCTCATCTTGGTCGTCGGCGTGGTCTTCATTGAGCAGGGTCAGCGCCGTATTCCGGTGCAGTACGCCAAGCGCATGGTCGGTCGCCGCCAGTACGGTGGCACCTCCACCTACCTGCCGCTCAAGGTCAACCAGGGTGGCGTCATCCCGGTGATCTTCGCGTCCTCCCTCATCTACGTGCCGGTGCTCATCACCCAGATCATCAACTCCGGCTCCCAGCAGATGGGCGACAACTGGTGGCAGCGCAACGTCATCCAGTACCTGCAGGCGCCCTCCAGCTGGCAGTACATTGTGCTGTACTTCGTGCTGATCATCTTCTTCTCCTACTTCTACGTCTCGGTTCAGTACGATCCGAACGAGCAGGCCGATAACATGAAGAAGTACGGCGGCTTCATCCCGGGCATCCGCCCCGGCCGCCCGACCGCCCAGTACCTGGGCTACGTCATGAACCGCCTCCTGTTCGTCGGCGCCCTCTACCTCGGCATCATCGCTGTTCTGCCGAACATCATGATGGACTTCGGTATTGCCGGTGCGGGCGGCGGTGCGCTGCGCGCCTTCGGCGGCACCGCAATCCTGATTCTGGTGTCCGTGGCGCTGACCACGGTCAAGCAGATCGAAAGCCAGCTGTTGCAAAGTAACTACGAAGGGTTCCTCAAATGAGACTCGTCCTCCTTGGTCCCCCCGGTGCCGGCAAGGGCACCCAGGCCGCCATCCTCTCCGAGAAGCTGGGCGTGCCGCACATCTCCACCGGTGACCTGTTCCGCGCGAACATTGGTGAGGGCACCCCGCTCGGCGTGGAAGCCAAGCAGTACATCGACGCCGGCAAGCTGGTGCCGACCGATGTGACCGCCCGCATGGTGGAGGCCCGCCTGAACGAGGACGATGCCAAGAACGGCTTCCTCCTCGACGGCTTCCCCCGCACCGTGGAGCAGGCCGAGCTGCTCAAGGAGATCCTCGCGAAGCAGGATGCGTCTTTGGACGCTGTGGTGGAGTTCCGCGTCGGCGAAGACATCGTCGTGGAGCGCATGCTGGCCCGCGGTCGTGCCGACGACAACGAGGACACCATCCGCACCCGCCTGCACGTCTACCGTGACGAGACGGCCCCGCTGATCGACCACTACGTCGACCAGCTCATCACCATCGTCGCTGAGGATTCCGTCGAGGACATCAACAAGCGCACCATGGAGGCGCTGCAGGCGCTCTAAGCGCCGCACGCCGCCCACGACGGGAACCCAGTTGTGTGTTCCCGCACCCCGGCCACACAGGCACGCACCCGTGCCCGTGGCCTCCTGCATGAGAAAAAAGACTTCCCCTCAGGCCCACACCCCACCCGCGCCCCGGTGCGTGCGTGCGGTGCTGGGCCTGTCGGCGTCTTTCACGGTGTGTCGCCCGCGCGGGCGCGCCTGGCTTGCTGTGGCGTGTGGCCCGTTGCCCGGCGGGTGCGCGTAGGGTGGCACCCATCAATGGGGCCGGGGTGTGAGGGGCCGTCACGGTCCCCGCCACGCACCCTGAGGTTGCTCCGTGTATCCCCTTGTTTTCCCCCTTGCCCACCCCATCTAGAGAAGACGGTGAATTACTCCACGCCATGGGTTTCCGCAAAAAGCACAAAATGATCCCCGCCAAGACGCCCCAGGAACTCGACGCGATGGAGGCCGCCGGCCGCATCGTGGGCCAAGCTCTGGTCAACGTGCGTGACGCTGCACGGCCCGGCGTGAGCCTCAAAGAGCTCGACGCGATCGCGGAGGCGACGATTCGTGACGCGGGCGCCATCCCCACCTTCCTCGGCTACGAGGGGTTCCCGGCCTCCGTGTGCGCCAGCGTCAACGAAGTGATCGTGCACGGCATCCCCACCGCCGACGTCGTCCTTGCCGAAGGCGACCTGGTGTCCATCGACTGTGGCGCCACCCTCGACGGGTGGGTTGGCGACAGTGCCTGGACCTTCGGGGTCGGCACCCTCGCCGAGGATGCCCGTGCCCTCAACGACGCCACCGCCTGGGTGCTCATGGAGGGCCTGAAGGCCATGGTTCCCGGGAACCGGCTCACTGACGTGTCCCACGCCCTCGAGGTCGCCACCCGGAAAGCGGAGCAGAAGTTCGGGGTGCAGCTCGGCATCGTTGACGGCTACGGCGGCCACGGCATCGGCCGCACCATGCACGAGGAGCCCTACCTCGCCAACGAGGGCAAGCCCGGCCGCGGTCCCGTCATCCAGGAGGGCAGCGTGCTCGCCATCGAACCGATGCTCACCCTCGGCACCGAGGACTCCGCCGTGCTGGAAGACGACTGGACGGTCGTCACCCTTGATGGCTCCTGGGCCTCCCACTGGGAGCACACCGTCGCCGCTACCGCCGGCGGCCCCCGGATCCTCACCCCCCGCCCTGTGGGTCACGAGTTCTAGCAGCACGTTTCGCCTCCCGGCGGGGCACGCCCGCTGCGGGCACGCCGCAGCTGGCATGCCGGTGGGTGTGGCTGGCTCGGAGGTGCACACCGGGCGCGCCGCGCGCGCCCGAGGTGCCCGCCTGTGGATGACGTAGTTGCTTTGTCAGCATCCCCCGGGCATATACTGCTAGGCATGTTCCGAAACTCTGCACGCCGACTGGCGGCCGTCGTGGCCTGCGCTGCCGCCGTCACCGTCGCCCAGCCCGCGGCCGCCCACGCCCAGCCCGTCGGTGGCTCCAGCGTCCCCGGCATCGACCTGCGCCAGGGCGCATGGGATACCCGCAACGCCCTCCACAACGCCGCCGGCGGCCTCCCGCCCGAGCTGGCCCAGGGCGCCAAGAACGCCGTCGACGGTGCCGTCAACGGCCTGTTCCCCGGCGTCATCGCCGAGAAGGAAGCAGAGATCCGCGCCGCCCGCGAGCGCGCCGAAGCTGAGCGCATCGCCGCTGAGCGCGCCGCCGAGGAAGCCCGCGTCGCCGCCGAGCGCGCCGCCTTCGACAAGGGCCCCTGCCCCGCCTGGGCCCGGGCCTGCATTGACCTCAAGGGCGAGCGCTCCTGGCTGCAGGACGGCCACGGTAACGTCACCTACGGCGCCGTGCCGATTTCTTCTGGTGCCCCCGGCTGGGAAACCCCCACCGGCACCTTCTACGTGAACCGCCAGATCAAGGACGAGATCTCCCGCGAGTTCAACAACGCGCCCATGCCGTACTCCACCTACTTCACCAACAACGGCATCGCGTTCCACTCCGGTTCCGTGGCCCTGCTGTCCCACGGCTGCATCCACCTGAACCACGCGGACGCCATCCGCTACTTCGACGACCTCAACATCGGCGACGCCGTCTTCGTCTACTAACACCCTGTGACTCCCCGCCGCACCCCGTGCGGCAGGTCGAGCCCCTTGCGCGGCCCGCAGTACCCGCCCCGGACGTGATCCCCCGTCCAGGACGAGTGCGGCGGGCCGTCGGCGTTGCTGCCCGCGGGTGCTCAGCCTGCTCATCCGGGGTGGTGCGCTGGGGGCGGTGGGGGAGAAGTACACTCCCGGTGCGGGTGCGACAGGGTGTCTGTGGCGGCGGCGTGCTGCCGAGGAGGAGCCAATCCAGGGGTCGGGGCAAGGGTGACCTTGGGCGCCACGGGGTGTGACCTGCCGGGTTGACAGATGTGACGAACCCGGTTGCGTGTTGCTGTTTTCTCCGCACCCGGTGTAGTCTCGTCAAATGGTGTGCGCGTTTTCCGCGTGCACCAACTTGTCAGGGGCTGGTGAAACGGCCGCGAAACACCTTACACAGCACCGACGGTTCCACCTCGGCGCTGCAAGGAAAGTGGAGGATATGGCTAAAAAAGAAGGCGCCATCGAGGTTGAGGGTCGCGTCGTCGAACCCTTGCCGAATGCAATGTTCCGTGTCGAGCTCGACAACGGTCACAAGGTTCTTGCCCACATCAGTGGCAAGATGCGCCAGCACTACATCCGTATCCTGCCCGAGGATCGAGTCGTCGTCGCCCTGTCGCCGTACGACCTGACCCGAGGTCGCATCGTCTACCGCTACAAGTAGAGCATTCGCCTCCTCATTCCATAGCCCAGGGCACTGCCTTATCGGCAGCGCAGCACGCCGCGTGTGTGCGCCCGGGCTTGCATCACCTCTGGCCGCGGTGGCCGGAGCCCCGAGATAAAGCATCCGCCCCCTCGGCGCCGACCGAGGCTGCGGGACCACCTGATGGGGACGAATGAGGAGAAAACCACCGCAAAACCGGAAAGGTAACTGCCAACATGGCACGTCTTGCTGGAGTTGACCTCCCGCGCAACAAGCGCATGGAAGTCGCACTCACCTACATTTACGGCATCGGCCCCGCCCGTGCCGCCAAGCTGCTGGAAGAGACTGGTATCTCTCCCGACCTGCGCACCGATAACCTCACCGACGAGCAGGTTGCTGCTCTGCGTGACGTCATCGAAGCAACCTGGAAGGTGGAGGGTGACCTGCGCCGCCAGGTTCAGGCCGACATCCGCCGCAAGATCGAAATCGGCTGCTACCAGGGTCTGCGCCACCGCCGTGGCCTGCCCGTTCGTGGTCAGCGCACCAAGACCAACGCTCGTACGCGTAAGGGTCCGAAGAAGACGATCGCCGGAAAGAAGAAGTAACCAATGCCTCCTAAAGCACGCTCTGGCGCACGCCGCACTGGCCGTCGCGTCGTCAAGAAGAATGTGGCCCAGGGCCACGCCTACATCAAGTCCACCTTCAACAACACCATCGTGTCCATCACGGACCCGAGCGGTGCTGTGATCTCCTGGGCTTCCTCCGGCCACGTCGGCTTCAAGGGTTCCCGTAAGTCCACCCCGTTCGCCGCTCAGATGGCCGCCGAGAACGCTGCCCGCAAGGCAATGGATCACGGCATGAAGAAGGTTGACGTGTTCGTCAAGGGCCCGGGTTCGGGCCGCGAAACCGCCATCCGTTCCCTCCAGGCCGCCGGCCTCGAGGTCAACTCGATCTCGGATGTGACTCCCCAGCCGCACAACGGCTGCCGTCCGCCGAAGCGTCGTCGCGTCTAGTAGGGAAAGGAAAAGTCACTAGATATGGCTCGTTACACCGGCCCCGCAACCCGTAAATCCCGCCGTCTGCGCGTCGACCTCGTCGGCGGCGACATGGCATTCGAGCGTCGCCCCTACCCCCCGGGGCAGGCTGGCCGCGCTCGCATCAAGGAGTCTGAGTACCTCCTCCAGCTGCAGGAGAAGCAGAAGGCTCGCTTCACCTACGGCGTCATGGAGAAGCAGTTCCGTCGCTACTACGCCGAGGCCAACCGCCGCCCGGGCAAGACCGGTGAAAACCTGGTCATCCTGCTCGAGTCGCGCCTCGACAACGTGATCTACCGTGCAGGTCTGGCCCGCACCCGCCGCCAGGCCCGCCAGCTGGTCTCCCACGGTCACTTCACCGTGAACGGCAAGAAGGTCAACGTCCCGTCCTACCAGGTTTCTCAGTACGACATCATCGATGTCCGCGAGAAGTCCCGGAAGATGCTGTGGTTCGAAGAGGCTCAGGAGAACCTCGTCGACGCAGTCGTCCCGGCCTGGCTGCAGGTCGTTCCCTCCACCCTGCGCATCCTCGTGCACCAGCTGCCCGAGCGCGCCCAGATCGACGTGCCGCTGCAGGAGCAGCTCATCGTCGAGTTCTACTCGAAGTAAGCGGCCTTATCCCGCGCACCACCCCCACACACCCCACCGTCTCCGGTGGCGGCGTGGCGGCAGGGTGGAGGTCGCGGGTGAGCACTCTTCACACCAATCCTTGATTTCCGTAAGACGTCATATAGCGGGCGTCGAACTAGGAGAGTTACATACATGCTCATTTCCCAGCGTCCCCGGCTGACCGAGGAGCCGATCAGCGCCGCACGTTCCCGATTCGTCATCGAACCGCTGGAACCCGGCTTCGGCTACACCCTTGGTAACTCGCTGCGTCGCACCCTGCTGTCGTCCATCCCGGGCGCCGCAGTCACCAGCGTGAAGATCGACGGCGTGCTCCACGAGTTCACCACCATCAATGGTGTCAAGGAAGATGTCTCCGACATCATCCTCAACATCAAGGACCTGGTGCTGAGCTCTGAGTCGCCTGACCCGGTCGTCATGTACCTGCGCAAGTCTGGTGCAGGCGAGGTCACCGCAGCCGACATCGAGGTGCCGGCCGACGTCCAGGTCCACAACCCGGACCTGCACATCGCCACCCTCAACGAGCAGGGCTCGCTGGAGATGGAACTCGTCGTGGAGCCCGGCCGTGGCTACGTGCCGGCCACCATGTACGGCGGCACCGGTGAAATCGGCCGCATCCCGGTCGACCAGATTTACTCCCCGGTGCTCAAGGTCAGCTACAAGGTCGAGGCGACCCGTGTGGGTCAGCGCACCGACTTCGACAAGCTGATCATCGACGTCGAAACCAAGAACTCCATCACCGCCCGCGACGCCATGGCGTCCGCAGGCAAGACCTTGGTGGAACTCTTCGGTCTCGCACGCGAGCTCAACACCAACGCCGAAGGCCTGGAAATCGGCGCCGGCGGTGCCGATGCTGAGCACGAGGCCATCTACAGCATGCCGATCGAGGATCTGGACTTCTCCGTCCGCTCCTACAACTGCCTGAAGCGCCAGGAAATCCACACCGTCGGTGAACTCGCCGCCTGCGGCGAATCCGACCTGCTGGATATCCGCAACTTCGGTCAGAAGTCGATCAACGAAGTGAAGATCAAGCTGGCTTCCCTGGGTCTCACCCTGAAGGACGCCCCCGAGGACTTCGACCCCACCCAGTTGGAGGGGTACGACGCCGAAACGGGTGGCTTCATTGACCCGGACGAAGCCGACAACGAGTAGTTCTTGCCGTCGCAGGCCCGCCGCCGACACACCCGGTGGCCGGCCACCCCACTTTTGACAGTACCTACAGGAGTACACCATGCCTAAGCCCAAGAAGGGCGCCCGTCTCGGCGGCTCGGCCTCCCACCAGAAGAAGATTCTGGCTAACCTGGCTGCCCAGCTGTTCGAGCACGGTGCAATCAAGACCACCGACGCCAAGGCGAAGCTGCTGCGTCCCTACGCTGAGAAGCTCATCACCAAGGCGAAGGCCGGCACCGTTGCCGACCGCCGCAACGTGCTGAAGCTCGTCCCGAACAAGGACGTCGTCAACCACCTCTTCAACGAGCTGGCTCCGCAGTTCGAAGGCCGTGAGGGCGGGTACACCCGCATCATCAAGCTGGAGAACCGCAAGGGCGACAACGCCCCGATGTCCCAGATCTCCCTGGTGCTCGAGCCGACCGTCTCCACCGAGGCCAACCGTACCGCCCGCGCCGCAGCCTCCAAGCTGTCCGCCGAGGACGAGGCCAACAAGGAGAAGGCTGAAGCCATCGTCGCTGAGATCGAGGCTGAGCAGGAAGCTGAAGCCGTCGAGACCCTCGCCGAGGGCGAGAAGTAATCACGGCCTTTCCATCGCGGTGCTGCGACACACGTGTCGTCGCCGGGTGTGCCGCCTGCGGCCCGCACCCACTGCTTGTGGGTGACCGCCGCAGCCGGCGCTGATCTACTGCTTGTATCGACCGCCGCCTGTCGGCCGCCCACCCTGTGTGATGCAGGGGAGGGGCGGACGCGGGCGGCGGTCGTCGTTTTATCTTGGGGCTCAGTGGCTACGCGCCTTGGGGTGCTCGGGGTGTGGTGGGTGCGGGGCGCACCGGGGTGCGGGCGGGGGTTAGACTATCCCGCATGACTCAACCCCCCGAGGCCCCCACCAGCGCGCCCGCCGCAGCCTGCGGCGAAGAGTCCTCGCCCGTGCTCGCCCCCGCAGGGGACGCGGAGTCGCGGCTGCGCCTCAAGCTGGGCATCGCCTACGACGGCACCGACTTCCACGGCTGGGCCGCGCAAGGGGCGAGCGAGCTGCGGACCGTGCAAAAGACGATCGAGGACGCCTTTGCGCTCATCACCCGCGTGCACTGCCCGCTCACGGTGGCGGGCCGCACCGATGCCGGCGTCCACGCCGCCGGCCAGGTTGCCCACGTCGATATTCCGCGAGCGTTCCTTGAGACCCGCTCCGTCGGGGGCGACGTGAGTAATCTTGTGCGCCGGCTGGCGCGCCTGTTGCCGCAGGACGTGAGAATCACCAGTGTGGAGGAAGCCGCCCCCGGCTTCGACGCCCGCTTCAGCGCGCTCGCGCGCACCTACCACTACCGGGTGACGACCGCGCCCGCGGGCCCGCTGCCCACGCGGGCACGCGATACCGCGCACTGGGCCAAACCCATCGACGTGGCACTGCTGAAGCAGGCTGCCGGCCAATTCGTCGGCCTCCACGACTTCGCCGCCGTGTGCAAGCACAAGGAGGGGGCCACCACGATCCGGCACCTTCAGGCCTTCGACTTCGCCGACATCTCCACCCCGCTGGAGCCGCAGCTCTACCAGGCGACTGTCACGGCGGACGCGTTCTGCTGGAACATGGTGCGCTGTCTCGTCGGCGCGAGCCTCGCCGTCGCCGAGGGTCGCCGCCCGGTCGACTTCCCCACCCAGCTGCTGCAGGAAACGCAGCGCTCCCCGCTGGTGCCGCTGGCGCCGGCCTGCGGGCTCAGCCTCGTCCGCGTCGACTACCCCGCAGACGCGGAGCTTAGTGCCCGCGCCCAGCTGACCCGGGCGAAGCGCAGCGCGGCCGACCTTGACGTCCCCGGCGGCCAGTTGATGTGAGCCGGGTGGGGTGTGCCCGCGGGAGGGTGTTGCGGGTGCTTTCCCTCCCGCCCCGGCGGGGCACGCACCACAATCGCTACAGCGGGGGATAAACTAACCCAACGATTCGCCACCCCACCGCCGCCGTCGGTGGTGTCACGCCCGCACTGCCAACCCTGGAGGGACCTATGTCGACCCTGAGCATCGTCATCCTGGCGGTGGCAGTGTGTGTCGGGCCCGGATTCATCCTCTCCTGGGTTTCCGGGTGCAAGATGCCCGTCGCGGCGGGGATCTCCATCCCCGTCTCCTTCGGCATCTACGGCCTGGCGGCCTGGTTCTACGGGCTCACCCCCTGGCGGTACACGCTCACCTCGGTGGCGATCCTGTGGGCATTCTTCCTGCTGCTGGCGCTGCTGTGGCGGGGCGGAATGTACGTGTATTACCGGCGCCGCCCGCACCGCGCCCCCGGTGGCGGGGATACGGCCAGCGAGGATCCCGTCGCCCGCTGGCGGCGCGGCAGCCTCTTCGACCCCGTGTGGGTGATCCCCGCGATCGGCGTCGTCACCGGCCAGTACATGATCATCCACCGGGCGTTGAGCCTGCTGGGGGAAGTCAAGTACGGCATCGACAACATCTACCAGGGCTGGGACGTGCACTGGCACGCGAGCGTCATCCGCTTCATCGACGACACGGGTGTGGCGTCCTCGACGCGGATGGGGGAGCTGCAGAACACGGAAACGCTGCAGGAGATGTACTATCCCACCGCCTGGCACGCCGGCGGCTGGGTGCTCATGCGCGTCGGCCACCTTGACCCCATTGCGGCGACGAACATCACCGGCCTGGTGTTGCCGGGCCTGCTGCTGCCCGTGTGCGTGGCGGCGCTCGCGTGGCGGGCCGTCGGCAACCGGGGCCTGGTGGCCCAGATTGCGGCCGCCCTGGCGGCCGTCATCGTGCCCGTCGTGCCCGCCCTCTATCCCATTGGCATCTACGTCGGCATGTGGCCCTACCTGGCGGGCGTGTTCATGGCCGGCAGCGTCATCGCCATCTTCATGTCGGTGCCCGCCACCCCCATCCGCGCCTTCGCCGCCGCCCTCGGCTTCACCGGCCTGGTGGAAACCCACCCCGCCGCCGCCACCCTCGTCGTCATCTGCCTGGCACTGTGGTGGCTGACCGCCGCCGTGTGGCGGCCCGCCCGCCGCCGGCCGGGTGTGTGGGGCGGCATCCTCGTGCGCCTGCGGGACGTGGCGGTGCTCGCGGCGACGGGCATCGTCGGCACCGTGCTGCTGCTGCCGCAGATCCTCACCGGCTCCTCCCAAATTGAGGTGGTGTCCGGGTTCACCGCCGTGGAAGCAGAGACCCACCAGGAAGCTTGGTCGCGGGCTGCGGAACTGCTCACCCGGCACGCCGAAGAATTCGGCCCCATCTGGCCACTGCTGTGGGCGGCCGCCGCAGGCGGAGTCATCCTGCTTCTCTGGCGGGGCAACCTGTGGGCCCCGCTGTTCTACGGGGTGTCGCTCGCGGCGACGGCGTACTCGCTGCTGCCTTTCGACGGCCCCTGGGGGGACGCCCTGGAGGGGCTGAGCTCCCTGCACTACAACACCGGCCACCGGCTCGTCATGCCGGAAGCCATGATGGTCGTCGTCGGCGCCGCCGTCGCCTGCGCGGCCGTCGGACGCCTCATCCTCCTCGGGCCCGTCAAAGCCACCCCCTGGCGGTACGTGTCTGCCGTTCTCGCGATCGTGGCCGCCGGGATCGGCGGCACCATCATCGCCGTGCAGTCCTACCAGCACAGCGAGGAGGCCTACACGTTTGGCCTCAACGCGGCTCGTGCCGACGACCGCATGGTCGACGACACCGACCTCAAGGCCTTCCAGTGGTTGGCCCGCCAACCGCACGCCTTCGACGGGCACGTGTTCTCCAACCCGGCGGAAGGTTCCGGGTGGATGTACGCCTACAACGACCTGCCGGCCTTCTTCCGCCACTACCTGTGGCCCACCGCGCCGCTGACGAGCGACACCAACGCCCTGTTCTGGAAAACACAGCTGCTGGGCGCCGGCAACTACGGCGACCCGGACGCCCCCAACGCGGTCGACGTCGCCGCCCGCCGCCTCAAAGTCAACTTCATCTACGTCTCCCCGCCGAGTTTCTGGGCCTTCCAGCTGCCGCTGCCGTCGATGGAGAACTACCTGTGGGACGCCCCCGGCGTCACCCCCGTCTACGTCGACAAGCAGGTCCGCATCTTCGCCATCAACGAAGCCTTCACCGACGAGGAACTGGAACAGATGCGCGCCCCCGGCAACAGCCCCGGCCCGCTGCCGCCCCTGGTCACCCGCGGCGATGCCGGCGTGGCCACCGGCCCCGAGGACGCCGACGTGCCCTACTTCCACCGCCCCCGGGAACAGACGCCGACGGTGCTGCAAAACCCCTACGAGGTGCCCTACCCCGGGGAGGACACCACGGTGGAACGCAACCAGAACTTCATCGACTTCTAACCCCGCCCACACTGCCCGGCACCACCCGCACCCACCACGGGGCCGGGCAGTGTGCTGCGCTGGGTGCGGTGGCGGCAGCACTCACCCACAGTGACGACCAGGGCGGGACTGCGGGGGAGGGTGCATAACGCGTTGGGCGTCAGCTGCTTGCCGGCGGCCGGGGACGGCACCTAGGGTGGGCGCAAGCACCATATGGTGCGGCTGACCACCAACCACCGCGTGCGGGACCACCGTGCCCGCGCCATCGACGCACTCGGGGGATTGCTGCCATGGGGGGACTACTCCGCCCTACGACCAAAGCCCAAGTCACCGGACACGCCTTCCTGCTCAAGAGGGTGACCCACGGACTCGTCTTCGGTGACATCCGCATGATTCACGAACCGCTCGGCGCCCGCCGCCGGGGCCTCATCTTCGGGCTCGGGGTGTGCACCATTGGCGCGCTCGGGGCGGTGGCGCTCGCATTCCTCGCCCCGCAACCCAACCCCCAGGACGCGCCCATCGTGCGCACCGAATCAGGGGGCCTCTACGCGCAGATCGACGGGGTGTACCACCCCGTCGTCAACCTCACGAGCGCCCACCTCATCGTCGGCGACGCCGCCGGCGCGGTGAGCATCGCCGACGAGATCCTCGCGCACCGGCCGAAGGGCGTGCCGCTGGGGATCCCGGACGCGCCGAATACGGTGCCCGCAGGCACCCCCGAGGGCGGAGACTCGCCCGCCCGGGCGGCGGGAGTAGAGATTGGTGTGTGCCACCACGGGCACCGCACCATCATCACCGCCCTGCCCGCGCAGGGCACCACCGCACGCGGGGTGGGAAGCACCGTCGACCAGCACCTCCAGTCCGCTGTGCGTGCCCTCACGCCGACGGACAAGCACAGCACATCCGCCTTACCCGAGGACGGCCGCAGCCGCGCGGCGGACAGCACCGCCAGCACCACACCATCCGCCACCGCAGCGCCGGGCACCGCTGTGAGCAGCACCCCCACACCTGCCGGCGCGGACGTCGGGGCTGAAGCCATCGCCCCCTTCGTGGAACTGGCGCCGGGGCACGCTATCCTTGCCCGCGGCTTCGGTGCGCAGTGGCTGGTGACCGCCACTGGCCGGGCCCGCCTTCCCGAAGACACCACCCCGGAAGGGATCGCCATTCGCCGCGGGCTCGGCATCACGCCCGTCACGCCGCTGTGGGTGCCACCGGAAGAAGTCCTTGCCGCGCTGCGGGAAAATCCGCCCCTGCAGGTGCCACGGGTGCGCACCCTCCTCACCTTGCCTCGCGACGACGCAGGTGCCCCGGGCACTGCGGGTACTACGGCCGCGGGGGACGAGGCCCCCGGGGCGGACACCATCGCCACCTTCGGAATCCTCGACGAACCCGAGGGACGGGTCGTGCGACTCAGCGCCACCCAATTCGAAATCCTGCGCATGCTTCCCACCCCGGTGCGGCCCGCCGCCCCAGGGGAGCTGTCCCACGTGATCGATAGTGCCGCGCTGCCCATCCACCTCCCGGAGAAAGCCCCCGGTTTCATCGACCCCGCAGCCGGGGCGCTCTGCGTCCACGGTGCACAGGCCACCGTCGGCACACGGGCCTTACCCCTGCCGCAGGGGGTGGCCCTTGGTGACGGTGACACCGTCAGCCGCTACAGCGGGCCTGGACACAGTGTGCTCGTCGATACTGGCGGCGGCTGGTGGGTCATCAGCGATACAGGGCGCGCCCACGCAGTCCCCACGGAGGCCGACGCCCGCGCGTTGGGCTGGGATCCCGACAACGACACCGTGAGCATCCCCGGCGATTACCAGATCGTCCGCCTGCTCCCCGAAGGGCCGGCGCTCTCCCGGGAAGCCGCCAGCCGGCCCCGGTACTAAGCACGGAGACTCACGTCGCGATGCCACCGCGCACACCTCCAGTGCCCGCAGTACAGGGGAACGCGGTGGTGGCGCGGGTGTCTGCGTGATGCTCCGTCAAGGGTGAAGCGCCTGTGCGCGGCAGATGATGTCGGCGGGGTTGGAGGCGGTAGACTCACGCGGCGAAGTCTTCTTCAGTCTCAGGGTGTTTGTTGTTCGCACTTTCATTCAACCTGATGCCAGAAGAGGCTTCTTTGTGTGTGCGGGGCAGCTACGGGGGAGAGCACACCCCGCGCGCCGGGGGTAAGTGAAGAAACAAAGAAGTGGCGAACCCGCCGAAGGATCCGACAGGTTCGCCACGACAGCAGCGCAGGCGTTGATCGGTGCGCCGAGACCAGGCAAGGGGAGGGCAGGATGCGGGGAGCTTTACGTGCGCGGCTCAGCCTCGCAAGCGATGCTGCTGCGGCCATGCCACCAGCGGCGCAGTGACCCCACCATGAGGGCCGCGAAGGAGCCGAGACTCAAGGCCGTGACCACGACGAGGAGATGAAGGTTCTCCCGGTGGTCGTCGGCGGTCGCCACCAGGCGCGGCGGGGTGGTCCCCGTGGACCCCAGCGCCTGCTGATTGTCGCGCAGGACCATGGTCAGCGGCCTGCGCGTGGGATCACTGGGGTTGGGGCCCGCGGCGAGGGGGCCCGTGTAGTGCACTGCCTGCTTCTCTGGCGGGAGGATGTCCGCCTCGGTGCTGGTGGCCGCATGGCTGAGGACACGAATCGGATCCACAGCCCCGGTAATGGGGTCGGCGGAATCTGCCACAATATGCCGCACCCGCCCGGGAGTAAGCCCCGGGTGGCGCTCCAGGAGCAGAGCCACCACCCCCGCAACGAACGGCGCGGCAAAACTCGTGCCAGTGATCGGTGCGGGACCATCCTTGCCACGCATCCCCGTCACCAGGCCCGGGCCGTGCGGGTTGAGGCCGACAGCAATCGTCCCCGGGGCGGACAGCCCGGGGAACAGCGGCGCGGTCGAGTCCTCGCCGAAAGCATGATCGGGTGGAAGGATCGCCCGGTCGCCGTTCGGCATGGAGTAACTCTCCATCGTCAAGCTGGTGCGCCGCGCGCCCACAGCCAGCACCCCGGGAAGTTCTGCAGGAACCACCGCCATCCCGGGCTGGCACTGGGGTCCGGCATTGCCGGCGGACGCCACAATCACAATGCCGCGCTCCTCGGCGTCACGGACGATATCGCCCAGTGGGCTCGCCGCAAGCGCCGGCAGCATGCCCCGATCCACGCAGGAAGCAATCGACATGGTGATGATGTGCGGCTCCAGGGCCACCGCCTCCCGCAGCGCCAGCGTCAACGTCATGAGATCGCCGGAATCCTCCTTCGTCCCGAAATTCGTCGACTGCTTCACGCTGATGAGCTCCGCGTCGGGGGCTACCCCGACGAGACCATCGCCAACCCCCGGCGGCGACTGCGCGGCCGGGATGTCGCCCACCGGATTCGGGCTGGCGGCAATAATCCCCGCCACGATCGTGCCGTGCCCATCGCAGTCCACCAAGGAATCTCCACTGGCGGTGAAGTCCGTGCCAGGCGTCACCCGAGCAAGCCTGGGGTTGGGGCCGATGCCGGTATCGATGACGACGACCCGCACCCCCTGACCCGTGGCGAGCCGGTGCACAGGGGCAAGAATCTGCGCGGTCTGCGCGACCACGTCGAGATCCTCAGCAGTCGCCATCATCGGTGCCGGGCAGGGCGAATCCGGAATCCCCGGCAGCGGCGGCACCGCAGGAGGATCCACGAGCCCCGCCACCACATCACCACCAGCCACAGCTTCACCCGGTGCCGGAGCCCCGGGTGCGGGAACCTCTTGCGCCGCCGCAGGCGGCAACCACCCCCACCCCGAGAGATGTGGGCGTGCAGCATCGCCCGGCGCGCCGGGCAGTGTGGCACCGCCGATACAGAGGAGGGCGGCGAGTGTGGCTGCGCGGTTCAGGGGGTGCCGCCAGCGGGCGTGTGTGGGGGTCATGTGCCGAGTCCTCTGAGGAGTCCGAAGATGCCGGCGACGTGGGCGCAGAGGGGGAGCAGGGTGGTGAGTGCGAGGATTTCGAGTCGGTCGAGCCAGGCCCCTTGTGCTGGGGTGAGTCGGATGTGTGGGGCCCAGAGGGGTGCGGTGAGTGCGGCGAGGACGCCGAGGGCGGGGAGGATGCTGTGGGCGTTGTGGAGTGTGCTGGTGGCGATGGTGGTGCAGGCGCAGAGGAGTCCGACGCCGCCGAGGATCCAGAGGGCCCAGAGGCAGAGTTCGTCGCGGTGTCTGAGGGCGTGGGTGGCGGTGGCGGCGATGAGTGCGATGTAGGCCCAGAGTGCCCAGGCGGTGCCGGCGGTGAGCGTGAGGAGGCAGCCGAGGGTGCTCAGGATGCTGATGCCGAGGTATCCGCCGGTGAGGATGCTGCGGGCGTGGCGTGCTTGGGCGAGGGTGGTGGTGACGGGTGGGATGGTGTCGATGGTGTCTTCGTCGGCGATGGCGGGGAGTTCTGGGACGCGGAGTCCTGCGAGGGTTTGTGCGAGGCGGGGGAGGAGGTGGAGGGCGAGGATTCCGCTGGCCATGAGGAGTGCGCCGCTGGCGGGGGTGCTGCCGAGGGCTGCTCCTGCGGCGAGGAGGAGGAATCCTGCGCTGAGGGTGCCAAGCACCATCAGTGGTGCGCCGGGGAGTGTGTCGGTGGTGTCGTCGCCGGTCGGGTTGCTGGTGGTGTGGGGGCGCGTGGGTGCGTGGTGGGGTGGTTTCCATAGGAAGGCGAGGGCGGCGACGGTGCAGAGTCCGGTGAGCCCGAGGGCGGCCCACAGGTGTGGGGTGTCCCAGAGGCTTGTGGTGGTGGGGGTGGTGGTCGGCATCATCCAGCGGGCGGTGGCTGCGAGTGCGCTGAGCCAGCAGGCGGTGCCGCTGGTGATGATGGCGGCGTGGTCGCGGGTGGTGCCGTCCTGGTGGTCGGTGGGTTGGGTGATGAGCCGCAGGCAGAGCAGGAGCGCGATCGCGCTGAGGGCGCACCACGCCCACGGTTGGGTGTGTGCGGGCACCATGCCGATGATGGCTGCGGCGGTGGCGAGGAATCCGCTGCCGGCGGCGGTGGCGGCCAGGCCGGTGGCGCGGGCTGTGCGTGGTAGGGCGCTGGCCGCCTGGGCGGAGTCCAGTACTTGGGGTGTGGGGCGGAGTTCTGCGGGGGCGATGATGAGTACGTCCCCGTTGGACAGGTGGGATTGTGCGAGGGGTTGCGCTGGGTCGAGGCGGCGGCCGGTGGCGGTTTGGAATTGCCATTCCACGGGCGGCAGCGCGGCACCGGACAGGGCGACGACGTCGTCGAAGACGTCGGCTGCGGCGATTGCCAGCGGCACCGTGCAGGCGATGGCGAGGCCCTCGTCGTCGGGGGCCTGCTGCTTGGCACCCGTGGCGGCCAGGATCCGCACCACCAGGTCGATGGTGTCGACGGCGCCAGCGACGGGCGGGGTGAAGTCCTCGCCCGGCTCGAGTGTGAGTACTGCTGCGGTGGTGGCCGTCTCCGCAGGGGTGGCGGCTGTCGGTGTGGGGCGCGGGGCGCCACCGATGTCAGACATGGGTCAACAATCCCCCGATCAATGAATCGAACAGTGAACCCCGCAGGGCGCGTCGTTCCTCCGTGCAGGAAGAAGCGGGCGCGGGGTGGTGGTTGCCCGGGGGAGGTGTGTCACGGCGTGTGCGGTGCCGTGGCACGTTGCGGTGGCGCTGCCGGGCGTGGGCCGTGCGTGCATCACGGTCCGTGCCAGGAGTGCGGGTGCAGGTGCGTCATGGAGGGCTGTGCGGGCCCGATGCGCGTCCCCGAGCGTGCACCACCGGTGATGTCCGTGCGGCGAACGTGGCTCCCCAGTGCCTGTTCGCGGTTTTCACCTGGGTGGTGGTGCGGTTGCCGCCCATACAACCACACGGATCCGCGCCGCGTCTAGGGGTGTGACCAATGGCATATCGGGGCGGGGTGGAGGGGGTCTCGGGTGGCTTCTCCGCAGCTACCCCCGGTGTGGGGGTAGCGCGAATGCGTCGATGCAGACGAAGAAAAACCCGGACAGCGGCCCACAGTGACGCCGCAGCCGCCTCGTGGCGCGGGGCAGGCGGGGGTGGCGTTACCGGTGCACGCGGGGGGTAGCGGCACCGGATGCCGGGGAACCATTTGTCGGCCCACTCGTATCAAGCACCACCGAGGGGCCGTGCGCGCCGCGCAGAACCCCCTTAACCAGCAATTGTTGTCGACCGTCTTTTTTTTGGAGGTGCCCATGCATCACCACGTGCGCGTGCGCGACCGCGTCGTGCCACAGCACAGCGATGTGCCGAACCGTCCCCTCGTCCCCCAGGGAACCCTCGTGCCCGACGCCGTGCCCCAGGCCGCCCGCCCCCAACCCACCCCCTTGATTCGTATCCTCATCCCCGTCGTCATGATCGTCGCCCTCGGCGGCATGGTCGGCCTCATGATGCTCAGCGGGGGAGGATTCTCCCCGATGATGCTGATGTTCCCCCTCATGATGGGCGTCAGCATGATCGCCATGTTTGTGCCGCAGGCGCAGGCCGACCAGGGGGAGGCGCGCCGGGTGTACTTGCGGCAGCTGGGGTCACTGACCCGCCAGGCCGTCGAGAACGCCGACGCGCAGCGGGAGCACACCTTTTACGTGCACCCCCACCCGGAGAACCTGTGGTCGCTCGTCGGCACGCCCCGCATGTGGGGCCGGGTTGATGGTGACCCGGAGGCGATGACCGTGCGTTTCGGGCTGGGCGTGACGCGCCTGTGCACGCCTATCACGGTGAACAATCCCGGCGCCCCGGAGGACATGGACCCGGTGTGTGCGGTGGCGTTGCGGCACGCGGTGCGCGCCGCCGGCTACGTGCGGGACATCCCGGTGGATGCCAGCCTGCTCGACTTCGCACACATCCACATTCGGGGCCGCAACGCCCGGGGGCTGGCGCGGGCGATCATCGCCCAGCTGGTCTTCCACCACGGTCCTGAGGTCCTCGGCATCACGGCACCAGGGGTGGCGGAACCTGCCGAGGACGAACACGCAGGCGGGCCGACTGCGCACGTGGCCGGCTCGGAGAGGGCGCGGCAGGAGAAGGCGGACCGTCGCGTACCCGACGATGTTGCCGCAGAGCTGGAACTGTTGGCGGAATACTTCGACAGCGTCGACCTGGAAGAACTCGGCCTGCCCGCGCCCGCAGCAGCCCCTGCAGCGCAACCGCAGGTCCCCGCCCCACTGACGCCACCGCGCGGGGCCTCCGCCTCGGCCGGTACGGCACCGGGCGGGGTGCGTGACGTGGAGTCGCAGCGCGCGGAGGCGGAAAAACAGTGGGGCTGGATTGGGTGGCTGCCGCACTCGACCGACCCCGAGCAGGCAGACCTGCAGCTGCAGGTCGTGGACACGGCGTTTCCGGATGTGCCGACCCGGCTGTTGTGGGGGAGCACCCGCACCATCACCGTCGATGTATCCGGCACCGCCACACCCCCGGAGGACGCGGTGCTGGTGGAGTCGGACGAGCAGTTGCGTATTTCCGCGTTCGGGCAGGAAGAAACCGTCGGCATCCCCGATGAGTTGTCGCTCACGGGGGCGCGGCTGTTGGCCCGCCGCATGTCGGGGTATCGGCGGGGCGGCACCCTGGAGCACTCCACCAGCGATGGCTTCGCCACGATGCTGGGGTTACCGCCGATCCACACGCTCACCCACGAGCAGCTGTGGGGGCCGCGACCCGACCGGATGCGACTCAACGTGCCTTTCGGTACCGGGCTGGACGGGCAGCCGCTGCTGTTGGACGTCAAGGAGTCCGCCCACGGTGGCGTCGGCCCGCACGGGCTGTGCATCGGGGCGACCGGGTCGGGCAAGTCGGAGCTGCTGCGCACTCTCGTCGCGGCGCTGGCGGCCACCCACTCCCCGGAGGACGTCAACATGGTGCTCGTCGACTTCAAAGGCGGCGCCACGTTCCTGGGGTTGGACGGGTTGCCGCACACCAGTGCCGTGATCACCAACCTGGAGGCGGAGAAAACCCTGGTGGAGCGGATGCACGACGCGATCAGTGGGGAGATGAACCGCCGACAGGAGCTACTCCGTCACGCCGGAAACCTGGCGAACATTGGCGAGTACAACGCCCGCGCGAAAGCGGCGCAGACCCCGCCGCTGCCGGCGCTGCTCATCATCGTCGACGAGTTCAGTGAACTGCTCGGACAGCACGGGGAGTTCGCGGAATTGTTTGCCGCTGTCGGACGCTTGGGCCGCAGCCTTGGCATTCACCTGTTGCTCGCGAGTCAGCGCGTCGACGAGGGGAGGCTGCGGGGGCTGGACTCGCACCTGTCGTACCGCATCGGGTTGAAAACATTCAGCGCCTCCGAGTCCCGCCAGGTCCTGGGGGTGACGGATGCCTACCACTTGCCCGCCACCCCTGGTGCCGGGTTCATCAAGACGGATGCCGATCAGGTGCAGCGCTTCCAGGCGGCGTACGTGTCGGGGCCGCTGATGCTGCCCGAAAATGCCCACATCGCGGCCACCACCGTCGGCGGGGAGGACGCCGACACCGGCGCAGAGGAACAGCACGCTACGGCCACGCCTGACACCGACAGCACTGAGGAGGACGCCGACACCGCCGCGGGTGGGGACGTCGCGTCCACCGATGAGGAGTTTGCCGTGCCTGCGGTGCGGCTGTTTCGTTCCCTCGCGCAGCGCAACGCCACCGCCGCCCGTGGGCCCGAACTCGTCGCCGCCGACACCTCGATCATCGACACCATCGTCACCCTCGCGCAGCAGGCCGGCGAAGCGCGCGGCATGAAAGCCCACGACGTGTGGCTGCCGCCGCTGCCCGCCGCGATCAGCCTCCCGGAGCTCTACCGCACCGCCGGGTGGGACGACTTCCTGCACTTCGGTGACAACTCCGCCTGCTGCACGCGCACTGACCTGCGGGTGCCGCTCGGCATCATCGACAAGCCCTTTGAACAGCGCCAAGATGCCTTCATCCTCGACCTCGGGGTCGACGGCGGCCACGTGGCGATCTGCGGTGGCCCCCAAAGCGGGAAGACCACGGCGATGGCCAGCCTGCTCATCGGCCTGGCAGTCACCCACTCCACCGACGATGTCGCCGTGTACATCCTCGACCTCGGCAATGGGCTGGGCGACTTCGCGCGCCTCCCCCACGTCGCAGGTATCGCCACCCGCGACGACCCCGAGCGGGTGCGGCGCATCATCGACGAAGTCCTCACCTGGGTTGCTGAACCCCGCACCCGGCACACCATCCTCATCATCGACGGCTGGCACACCATCATCAGCGACTACGAGGACGTTGTCGACAACGTCACCACCATCGCCGCCGATGGGGCCGCCGTCGGCGTCCACCTCGTCATGACCACCCAACGGTGGACCGTGCTGCGGCCCAGCATCCGGGACCTCATCGGAACCCGCATGGAACTCAAACTCGCCGAAAACGGTGAGGGGCTGCTCGACCGCGACGCGCAACACAAAGTGCCGGCCCGCGCCCCGGGGCGGGCCATCACCCCCGACGGGGAACAGATGCTGTTCGCCCAGGCCACCTCGCAGGACTGCATGTTCGCCCAGATGGCGGCCTCCCACGCGCACCTGGACCCGGTGCCGCCGCTGAAAACCCTGCCGGCGGCAGTATCGATGGCACAACTCGACCCGGCACCCGCGCCACCCGAGGTGGACACCGCGGGCCTGTCGGAGGACGCCGCCCGCATCCAGCGCCGACTGAACCGCTTCGCGTTCCCCATCGGGGTCGGTGGCCCCCGGCTCACCACCCAGGTGTGGGACGCTGCCGCCAGCGGGCACCTCGTCATCGTCGGTTCGCCCCGCTCCGGGCGCAGCACCCTCCTGCGGACCGTCGCCACCGGGATCGCCGCCCTGCCCCGCGAGGACGTCCGCCTGGTGATCATCGACCCGCGCCGCAGTCACCTCGATGAATTCCCCGACACCATGGTGGCCGCCTACTGCGGCACCACCACCGCAGCCACCACAACGATCAGCGACCTGGTGGCCACCTGCCGGGAGCGTCTGCCCGGCCAAGACATCACGCCGAAGCAGTTGAAGGAACGCTCCTGGTGGACAGGGCCAGACCTGTTCGTCCTCATCGACGACGCTGACATCCTCGTCGAGGGCACCCTCAACCCCCTCGTGGAGTTCCTGCCGCACGCCCGCGATATCGGCCTGCACATTGTGTATGTGCGCAAGATGGGCGGCATCGGCCGCGCCCTGTTCGGCGGGTTCCTCGCGGAGCTCAAAGACCAACAGCCCGCAGCGCTGGTCCTCGACGGGGATCGTGACGAAGGCACCGTCTTCGGGGTGCGGCCCTCGACGCAGCCGGTCGGGCGCGGCACGCTCACCGTGCGCGGCATCTCCCAGGGGCTCATGCAGGTGGCGACGCCATGAGCCGCCGCAGCCCCGGATGCTCGCAGGCGCCCGCCGCCAGCGGAACATCCGCAGTCCACCGCATCACGCCCGCCGCGCACAGGCGCACCGGCCCCCGGCACGCCCGTCAGCAGCCACGCGGGCTGCTCGCCCGCAGCATGCAGGTGCCCTGGGCGAAAGAACGCCCCGCGGCCACCACAGTGACGGTGCGCAGCACGCCGACGGCGACGATCGTCGCCGGGGACACGACCCGCTACCGCTACGACCTGCCCCGGGCGAGCCTGCGCGATCAGCACGGCATGCGCGCACTGCTCGAGGAACTTCAGGCCGCAGCCGCAGGTGCGTGGCCCGACGTGCGTGTCGAGCTCCACGCCGACGAACCGACTTACCGCCTGCTCGCCGACGCACTACGCGGCACCCGCGTGGACTGCGTGTGGGTGCCCGAAGACACCTCGGTCGTAGGCGACGCCGACCTTGATGCTGATGCCGACGACGCCCGCGCGGCACTCCTGGCGGCAGGCGAGGAGGCTCCGGATCTCATCCGCCCTCGCGACGCACACGCCGACGCCGACAGCAGTCACCTGGACACGGGTGGTGAAGACGGTGACGACCATGCTGCGGCCATGGTGGCACCTGCCGACACCCCGGTGGGGGAGGGGCCCGAGGACGCGGGCGCGACCATCGACCAGTGGCCAGGGAACCACACCCCACAGGTGTCGCCCGACGATGACTCCGCAGCAACGGGGGTAGAAGAAACTCCCTCCACCAGCGCAGAAGAAAAAACTTCACCCCCGGAGGAACCACTTTTCGCCGCGGGCGCCTCTGTACAAGTACCGGGAACGGAAAGCCCACCGGCGGCAGACACAACAACGACTGCCGACACCGTGCCCACCGACCCCGGGACGCGCGACGCGGACACGGCACCCACCAGTGCCGCACACCGCGCCACGCACTCCACGGGCAGTGGGAACTCGACAGAGCACCCACCCGGGGCGCACCCGCCCCCGCACCCGCGCCCACCTCGTCTCCTTGAGGCCCAGGCCCCTGATGCAGCGGCCGGCACAAGGGACGACGACAGCGCACCGCGGGAGCAACCGCACCCCAGCCCGGACGACACCGCTGGTGCCGAGACGGCAGCCGTCGGGCAGGAACACGGGGATATCACCGCAGACCCGCCCCACCACCCCGCATCGACCCAGCACCCTCTGCCACAGGATCGGCGCACCACGCTCACGTGGGGCGCGGACGGCCGTGAGGACACCCGTGTGCCGGAAGCCAACATCCTTCCCCGCGGTGGGCGTGCACACCCACCCCAGGATGAGGCCACCGAAGGGCACCGCCGCTGGACACGCCGACGGGCGCGCCCAGCACCCAGCCCGCACACGCACACCGTGCAACCGCGTCTGCGGGACGGGCACTCCTCACGCCGACCACGCCCACGCGCACGAGCAACGGCCGCGCGCACACCCCTGTGGCACCAGGTGAACCCCACCAGCCTCGGCTTCGCCGCGGTGGTGGCCACCGTGGTGACGGCAGTCCTCGCACTGGCGCTGCACGTAGGCAACACTCCTGACCGAGATCGCGCCCCCGCAGCACCCGCCGAGACGCCACCTGCCACACAGGCACCTGGGCCCACGGGCACGCCGGGACACGCACACCGTGCCCCGTCGCATCCCGCGGCAGAGGGGTCGGCCCGCCGGGCACTCGTCACCGGCCCTGGGTTCCTCCTCGAGGTCCCCCAGGGCTACGAGGTGACAGCGACGGAGAACACCGCGTTCACCGTCACCGCCCCCGGCGCGGAGATCCGCATCCTGGTCGCCTTCGACCAACTTGAGGACCCCTCCGCGCCAGGGGACGCGGCAACCAGCGCGGCACTACGCACCGCACTCGAGGAGCACATCGCAACAGATGACCTGCTCGCATGGGCCCCCGACGGTGCCTACGCCACGCCCGCCGCAGCGCGCCACGCCCCCGACGTCATCGCCTACCGGGAATACCCGGACGACGGCTCGGCGGTGCACTGGTTCGCCTGGGCACAGGGGCAGACACACATCAGCCTCGGCTGCCACACCCGCAGTCGCGAACGGCTCGACCACGCGGACACCTGCACGCAGGCATTCGCCACATTCCAGCCGTCCGAGACCGCAGCCGGGTGAGCTCTCTCGGGGAGTTCATCCGGCACCTGTCACGCCCCGACGTACGCGAAGGAACACCCCGCAACCTGGGGGAACCAGTCGCGACACCAGGCGTGTCAGAACCCCACGACGGCACCCGCCACCACCCGGCGGGGCTCAGCTCCCACAGGGGCCGGGCACCGTCACCACCTTTTCCACACTGTTCACCCCTATTTCATCGTGAAAGACGAGGTAGAAATGTCCGCACTGTTTAGGACCGAAGCCGACGTCATGGTCGCGACCGCCGGTCGCGTCGATGACACCAACAACCAGGTGCAGGGCGAGCTCAGCCGCCTCCGCGGCGTCGTCGACGGCGTCCGCGGCGCCTGGACCGGCGACGCCCAGGCCAGCTTCGACAGCCTCATGGTCCGCTGGAACACCAACGCCCGCAACCTGCAGGAGGCGCTCCAGGCGATCTCCGACAACATCCGCTCCAACGCCCGCAGCTTCGAGGACGTTGAGGCCAGCAACACCACCGCCTTCAACACCGTCGGCGGCGGCCTCGCCCTCTAGCGGGACGTCAAGCCCCCACCGCGCGCCGTGTGCGCGCCGGGCTGCGGCACACACCTCCGCCGCGCCCGGCAGCACACAGCCGCCGGTGCCCACCCGGGAGCAGGCGCGGGTCGAAGCCCGACGTCTGCGCCCTTCCACCCCTGTGTCACACGTGTAAGGAGACATTCCTCATGAACAGCGCCATCAAGTACCAGTTCGGTGCGATCACCGCCGCCTCCGGCGACATCCAGCAGACCTCCGGCCGCATCAACGGGCTCCTCGACGAGCTCAAGGCCCAGATCAAGCCCATGGTCGCCACCTGGGAAGGTGACTCCGCGTCCGCCTACCAGGCCGCCCAGCTGAAGTGGGACAACGCCGCCGCCGAGCTCAACAACATCCTCGCCACCATCGCCAACACGGTGCAGGAGGGTAACGACCGGATGAGCGACATCAACCGCCGCGCCGCCGGCACCTGGGCCAACTAACCCCAGGGGCGTGAGCTGACCGTGAGCTACCCATCCGTCCGCGCCCCGCCTGCCAGCCTCGCAGACGCGTGGGGCGAACACCCCACCAGTCGCTCGGCGCGGTGGGTGCCCTCCGGGCCCGGCAGGCCACCCACACTCGCGCCCACACTCCGAGCACACCTCATGAACCGTGATGATGCGTGCCCGGGGTCGGTGGAGGCGATCGATGACACCAGCACACACAGCACGCAGACGACAGTCTGACTGCAGGTGCCGGATGCCACGGCGCGCCCGCCTCCACCTCTGCGGCAGGTGCTGCAGCACCGCGACCGCCGGCACCACAATCCCCACCGCTGCCACGGCATCGACAACGCCCCCAGCGTCGGCCGCCGTCGCACCAGTGGGGAGGTGCACCCGGTCACCGTAGTATTCCTCCCACTGTTTTCTTCTGCACCTCGCGTGCCGGGGTCGGGATCGCAGGCCCGACACCAGTCCTTGTTTCCTACTTTCCTTCACCCACCACACACCCGGCACGCTCAACCGCCCGGGCGCCTGACGCCTCGGCGGTGCGGCAGACCCCGCGTGCGCGAAATCCCACGCCGCGCGCGGGGGCTTCCGCATGCCCACACAGCCCTTGGGTGAAAGTGCGGACTAGCGCACGCTGGGCGCGTGGGGTAGTCTTTAACGTTTGTGCGTGGAGTGCGCTCGTTCGACGACGTGCACAGCAGGGTTGCCTGCGGGTCTCCACCGGCCGCCGCAGCACCAAAAATCCCTTCCACCAGCACATCTGGCTGGCAGTCTTTAGACAGACTTATAAGGAGTCAATTTGTCTACTTACCACCCGAAGAGCGGTGACGTGACCCGTAAGTGGTACGTCATCGACGCCACCGACGTGGTTCTGGGTCGTCTTGCCGTGCAGGCCGCAAACCTGCTCCGCGGCAAGGGCAAGCCCCAGTTCGCCCCCAACGTTGACTGCGGTGACTACGTCATCATCATCAACGCTGACAAGGTTGCAATTTCCTCCAACAAGCGTGACCGCGAGTTCCGCTACCGCCACTCCGGCTACCCGGGTGGTCTGAAGACCATGACCCTGGGTCGTTCCATGGAGCTGCACCCCGAGCGCGTTGTCTTCGAAGCAATCGAGGGCATGATGCCGCACAACAAGCTGACCCGCGCTTCCGTCAAGAAGCTGCGCGTGTTCGCAGGCTCTGAGCACCCGTACGCTGCTCAGAAGCCCGAGACCTACGAGATCAAGCAGGTGGCCCAGTGACCGAGAACATGAACGACAACGCCGTTGCCGAGGCTGCAGACATCGCTGCTGCTGCCGCTGCCGCCGAAGAGTTCACCAACACCATCGGCGATGCCGTGGCTGTTGCTGAAGAGGTCGAGACCGCTGCTCCGGTCATGCCGCTGGAAGGCCCGATCCAGACCGTTGGTCGCCGTAAGCGCGCCATCGTCCGCGTCCGCATGGTGGAGGGCTCCGGCCAGTTCATCTGCAACGGCCGCACCCTGGAAGAGTACTTCCCGAACAAGCTGCACCAGCAGCTGATCAAGGCTCCGCTGGTCCTCATCGACCGCGAGAACCAGTTCGACATCCACGCGAACCTCACCGGTGGCGGCCCCACCGGCCAGGCTGGCGCATTCCGCCTCGCGATCGCCCGTGCACTGAACCTGTACAACCCGGCTGATCGCGCCGCCCTGAAGAAGGCCGGCTTCCTCACCCGTGACGCTCGTGCCGTGGAGCGCAAGAAGGCTGGTCTGCACAAGGCCCGTCGCGCCCCGCAGTACTCCAAGCGCTAAGCGGTACTGCCAGGCCTGGGGCACCCAGGCCACCGACCACCCCCGTGTCGCACACTCTGTGTGGCACCGGGGTGGTTTTTTATACCCATCATCTGCAGGCCCGCCCCACCGGCATCGGCTGCACATGTGACGTATCGCCCGTGTGGAGCAACCCACATTCCCCGCCATGCGCGCGGGCGCGGGTGTTTCCTATGGCACGAGGCCATCTTGGACGCGTGTCGGGACGAACAATGGTGCCCGCGCTCGTGCTGGTGATGGCCTTGTTGGGCATCAGTTGTAGGTGACTTGTGCCCCCGGGGCGACTACCATCCCTAAAGGCTCATCAGCCACCGCAGCGATTCCCGCGCACCACCGTGCCGGGGCACACGCCGTGCGATGTGGCTGGTGATTGTTTTGTGTTTTCTCTTGTTCTGAAGTCTTTTTCTCCCGCCCGCGCACAGGGTGCCGCCGGGGCGGGATCGTCGAACTGTTCTCTCCAGAACTCTAAGTAGGTGTCTTTCGGTGTCTTTCCGCGCGCGCAGGTCCCGTCCCTCTGAACCGACCCCAGGGGTCGACGTCCGGACGGGCACAGCGTCGACGGCAGGACAGTCGGTAGGCGAACGTGTGGAGAGCACCGCCGAGAAGGTGCTCTCCGTCGACAAGCCCCTCAGTGAGGCGGACGCCCAGGCGACGAAGTACAGCCGCATTCGCCGCGTGCCGGCCCTCGACGGGCTGCGCGGCATCGCTGTGAGCGCGGTGGTGCTGTACCACTTCTTCGCTCCGCTGCTGCCCGGCGGGTACCTCGGCGTGGACATGTTCTTCGTCCTCTCCGGCTTCCTCATCACCTCACTGCTCATCCGTGAGCGTGCTGCCACGGGTCGCATTGATCTCAAGAAGTTCTGGGTGCGCCGTGCCCGCCGCATCCTGCCGGCGGCCGTCAGCGTGCTCGTCATCATGACGGTTGTTACCGGTATCGTCGGCGGCGATCCCGCAGTCGGGTTGCCGACCCAGTTCTTCGGCACCTTGTTCTTCGTGAACAACTGGACGCAGATCGCTGGCTCTCAGTCCTACTTCGCCGATAGTGGCGTGCAGGTCTTCGCCCACTATTGGTCCCTGGCGGTGGAGGAACAGTTTTACGTGTTCTTCCCGCTGCTGTTTGTGCTGTTGACGCGGAAGAAGATCGGATGGTCGCTTCCCGCCGCGTGCCTGGCTGGTGCTGCCGCCTCGGCGGCGTGGATGGCGTTCCTCTACGACCCGGCGACGGACCCCACCCGCGTTTACTACGGCACCGACACCCACGCCTTCGGTCTCCTCATCGGTGCGGCGACCGCGCTGCTGCTGACCACCCCGGTCGCGAAGGCTGCAGACTCGTGGCCACTCAAGCGGAACCCTTGCGCGGACCAGATGCTGCGCAACCTGGGCGGCATCATCACCCTCGTGGGGTTGGGCGTGCTCATGTACGTGCTGCCGGACACCGCACCGGCCACCTACCGCGGTGGCCTTGTGGGGGCGTCGCTGTGCACCGCAGTCCTCGTGGCCTGCGTCGTCGCGGGCCGCAGCTGGCTCGCGCAGATCGTCTCCATTGTTCCGCTGCGGTGGTTGGGTGAGCGATCCTTCTCCCTGTACCTGTGGCACTGGCCGATCGTGGTGCTGCTGCGCCACCTGCTGCCCGGCTGGCAGTACTGGGAGATCGGGCTCATCGCGATGCTGATCAGCCTGCCGGTGTCCGCGTGGAGCTACCTGGCGATTGAGGAACCCATCCGCCGCGGGGGCTATAAAGGCACCATGGTGAAGTTCCTCGACCATGTCACTGCCGACGGCTCTACTGCGGGGCGCGCGTTTGCCCGCCTCTGCGTGGTCGGCCTGTTGGTGCTGGGAGCGATCGTGGCACTGGCTACCGCGCCGACGCAGTCCGCACTGGAAAAGGACCTTGCCGAATATAAGAAGCTCGCGCAGCAGCAGACCCCGCCGCCCGCACCCACGAGTGAGGCGCCGAAGGGCCCGCAGCGCACCATGCCGGCAGGCTCCAACATCATCGCCATCGGTGACTCGGTGATGCTCGCATCCTCCCCGGCGCTCATGGAGAAGTTCCCCGGCATCTACGTCGACGGTGAAGTCAGCCGCGCGCTGGTGTCCATTCCGCCGGTGCTGGAAGACTACGCCGCCCAGGGCGCGCTGCGGGACGTGGTGTTCCTCGGCTTCGGCACGAACTCCAACATCCAGGGCGAGACGATGGACACCGTCATGGAGATCCTCGGCCCGGACCGCACTGTCATCATCACCAACCCCTACGGCGACCGTTGGTGGATCCCCGAGTCCCGTGCAGCCATCGCCGCAGCACTGGATCGTTACGACAACCTTTACGTCGCCGACTGGTGTGGCAGTGCCATGAGCAACCACGCGCTGCTCCGCCCGGACATGATTCACCCCACCGAAGACGGTGCGGTTGTCTACGCCGAGGACTTCGCCGCAGCCCTGCAGCAGTGGGTCGACGACGATCGCCTCACCCCGCAGGAGTGCGGGCTGTAAACCGACGAGCGGAAGAGAGTTCAGCCCCGGCCGCAGCACCCCTGGTGCGTGTGCGCTCGGGGTTTACTCATGCCCGCCGGTGGGCGTGCGCGTTCTACCGATGTGGGGGACACGGCACCTTATGCATACGGGAATGCTGGGCCTGCCGGGGCATAATGGGGCACATGACTCGACTCTTTGGTACCGATGGTGTTCGCGGACGTGCGAACCAAGTAATCACTGCGCCTTTGGCGCTGCGGCTGGGCGCCGCCGCAGCCCACGTGTTGACGAGTGAGAACCGCACCTCCAAGCGGCGCCCCGTCGCCATCATTGGGCGCGACCCGCGTGTCTCCGGCGAGATGCTCGCCGCCGCGATGGCCGCCGGCATGGCCAGCCAGGGAGTCGACGTGCTGCGCGTGGGCGTCCTGCCCACCCCCGCCGTGGCCTACCTGACCGATGACTACGGTGCCGACATGGGCGTGATGATCTCCGCCTCCCACAACCCCATGCCCGACAACGGCATCAAGTTCTTCGCCGCCGGCGGCAAGAAGCTCGCCGACGTGGTGGAGGATGAGATCGAAGCCGCCATGGAGAAGCTCCCCGAGACCGGCCCCACCGGGCACGGCGTCGGCCGCGTCCTCGAGGAAGCCCCGGACGCGAAGGAACGCTACCTGGTGCACCTGACCCAGGCTGTGCGTCAGGACCTCACCGGCATCAAGGTGGTCGTTGACTGCGCCAACGGTGCCGCCAGCGAGGTCGCACCCCTGGCCTATGAGGCTGCGGGCGCTGAGGTCATCGCGATCCACAACACCCCAAACTCCTACAACATCAACGACGAGTGCGGCTCCACCCACATGGAGGACATCATGGCCGCCGTCGTGGAGCACGGCGCCGACCTGGGTATCGCCCACGACGGTGACGCTGACCGCTGCCTCTGCGTCGATGCGGAAGGCAACCTCGTCGATGGTGACGAGATCATGGCCATCCTCGCCATCGCCATGGAGGAAGCCGGCAAGCTCACCGAATCCACCCTCGTCGCCACCGTCATGAGCAACCTGGGTCTGAAGCTCTCCCTCAAGGAGGCGGGCATCACCACCCTGGCCACCCAGGTGGGCGACCGCTACGTGCTGGAGGAACTCGCCCGCGGCGGCTACGCCCTCGGCGGCGAACAGTCCGGCCACGTCGTCATGAGCGACTTCGGTACCACCGGCGACGGTGTGCTCACCGGCCTGTCCATCATGGCCCGCATGGCGGAAACCAAGCTGTCGCTGCGCAGCCTCGCGAACGCGATGCAGCGCCTCCCGCAGCACCTGATCAACGTGCCGGTGAAGGACAAGCGCATCATCCTCGACGATCTCAACGTGCAGAAGGCGATGCAGGACGTCGTCAATGAGCTCGGCGACCAGGGCCGCGTGCTGCTGCGCCCCTCGGGCACCGAGGAACTCTTCCGCGTCATGGTGGAAGCCCCCACCGATCAGCAGGCGCGCGACATCACCCACCGTCTGGCGCAGGTGGTCGCTGCCGTCGAGCCGCAGGACTAAACCTCCGCACGATTCTCTTCGCTTCCCCCGTGTCCTTCGGGGGAGTGCTCGCACCCGCCGGGTTCCCACGATTGTGGTGGCTCGGCGGGTGTCGTCGTCAACGGGGTGTGGTGGCTCAGCCGGGGCGGGGCCGCGCACTGCCGCGGGTAGTGATTGCTGACACAGTGTTGGTGGGAAAGTGCAGGTAGGGCGGGGGAGGGGTGACTGGTTCGGTTTTTTCCACGGTGCCGGGGGCACCATTTTTCACCCCACTCGTATCTAGGCAGAGCAGAGGGAGATACTCCACCCCACCACCTTCCGCAGGTGCCGACCGCAGGTCTCTGTGTGCAGTGGGTGCGCCCGCACAGCGCATCGACACTCGGCACGTGACTGGAGCAATGTCGGGTGGACGTCTCCCTGGGCATGACTCGCGAGGGTTGATGCACGGCACCCCGCCGATGCCCACCACCGTGGACCCACACCACGCACGGACTCCTGCAGCCTGGCCGCCACCGCGGCGGCTGGGTGTTGCAGAGGAGTCGCGTTGTGGGGCTGCTTGTGATGACCGACGACGAGAAGGGGAGAAACCATCACCATGGGACTCCAAGAACTGTTTCTCGACTCCCAGGAGACGAGAGCCACGCTGGACTCCGCGCTACAAACACTGCGGAACCTGGCGTCGGCAACCCGCGCGCCCGCAGCGGTCGATGCGGATTCCATGGGGCAGGCGTTTTCCAACCACGCCCACGAGATCAACCAGATCATGGCGGAGCTGCACCAGCGGCACGCCACCGCCATCGCCCACACCGAAGCCGCACTGATCTCCGCCGGGCACACCGTGGAGGAGATCGATGCCGCCGACGAAGCCCACAGCCAGGCGCATGACCGCACCGCGGTCCCGAGCGTCGCCCATACGCATGTCCGCGGTATGGGAACGACGGGAGAGACCCGATGAGCGCCCGTGGTGCCATCAGCACGCCGATCGACGCCCTCGCGCAGGAGGCAGTCAACTTCGCCTTCGACAGCATGGGCTTCTACACCCCGGATACCCAGGGTCTGCAGCGGGCGCGCAACGACTACCTCAACACCCATGGCATGGACATGGGGCAGCTGCGGGGCGCGAGTAGCGCCTTCGCGGGCCGCAAAGGCAGGGGCTCGAAGATGCGCAGCCCGATGTCGTTGTTGACGGATCTCCTCATTGGGGTGGCGGCCGGCGGCATCAGCGATTCGCTCGGCAAACTCTTCGACGATCAGGAACGCTGCGCCACCGACGGGGAAAAGTTCAAAGAGAACGCTGATCACTGCGCCAGCATCATCGAAGAAATCGTGGCCGGCGCGGACGCTCTCATCGATGGGGCAATGAACTCGATCCAGGTCCTGTTGGCCCCCGTGCGTACCCTCCTGCGCTTGCTCAACCCGGTGCTTGAGGCGCCACTGTTTAAACAGGTTGCGTCCATCGGCGGGCAGATCATCGACGCCATCCAAAATCTCGTCCTGGAGATCTGTAGTCTTCGCGACTCGGCCGTCGAAGGCTGCCTCATCGCCCTGAAGGAGATGGGGCGTGCCCTCCTGCGCTTGCCCCTGCGGCCGCTGCCGATGGCCTTGCTGCCGATCGCCGCTGAAATCCTCAGCCGTGTCTTCGGAATCGGTGAGTGCACTCCGGATGACGGTGACAAGAACAAGCCTGACATCGGTGAGTGCGTGGCCGAAGAGGAGGACCCGCCGAAGGGGCCGGAAGACGGGGGCAAGTCGAAGAATCCGGAAGACGGGGACAAGTCGAAGAACCCGCCTGAGGACTGCACGCCTCCAAAGGAGCAGCAGCCTCCCCGGGAAGGGCCGGAGGAGACCACTCCTCCCGGTCAGGGCACTCCTGAGGACACCGGCCCGGCCACGCCGCCTGCCGACTGTCCGACCCCTGACACCTCGTCCCCGGGCGGGGGCAGTTCGGGCGGCGGAAACTCTGGCGGTGGCGGCACCACGGTGACCGCACCGGGTGGCCAGTCCACCCAGCAGCAGGGCGTTCAGCCCCCGCAGCAGACGGCACCCCAGCAGCCGGCCACCCAGCCGGCGAACCCGGTGACCCCGCCGCAGGAGAATCCCCAGAAGCCCGCGGTCGAAGACACAGTGTGCGCTCCGGAGCAAACGTCGAAGGCGGCGGAGCACGCTGCGAAGGAAGCGGCTGTCCGCTCCTGTGAAAACACTGCCGCGAAGAACGTTGCAGCCGTGCAGGAATCGGCGCGGGCGAGCAAGGATACGGATTCGTGTCCGCAGCAGACCGTCACTGAGACCGCATCGTCTGAGGCATGCCCGCCGACGAAGGAAGCCACGATCGGGGCAGACTGCGAGGACGTCGTCGCCACGAGCGACAAGACTGACTCCGCAGACTCCACCCCCGGTGACGCTGCAGATTCTGCCGGAAAGGATGCTGAGGCCACGGGCTCTACCGAGCCCAAGGGTGACAGCACTACCGACACTGACACTGCCACCGATGAGGATGAGCTCGTTGTGGTGGACGGCGGCCCGAAGACAATCGTGGACAAGATCTTCGATGCGATTGACACCATCGATTGGGGTGCCGTGGGGCGCGGCGTTCTCGGCGTGGTGGGTGTGGGTGCTGCGATTGCTGGCATCGGTGCCTTGGTTCGCGCAGCCATTGACAACGGGATACTTGATGGGCTGAATCTGCCTTTCCTGCCCCCGCACGGTGAGGCACCCGCTCCCGCACCGGCCCCTGAGCCGGTTGCGGCACCTGCTCCGCAGGCTGCCTCGGCTCCCGCGCAGACCGCAGCTCCTGCGCCCGCGCCGGCACCTGTGCCTGCACCGGCCGCAACTCCGGCTGCCGCGCCTGCGGCACCGGCGCCCGCTCCTGCGCCGGAACCCGCACCTGCTCCGGCGCCGCCGGCAGCTGAGTGCGTGCCCGGTCAGCCGGCACCCCCACCGTCCGTGAAAGGAATCCCCCGAAAGGCAGGCAGCTGGTGAGCACGACCCAAAGCTTTGACGACTACCTCGAGGGCTTCCGTGCCCGCGCATTGGAGCGCATGGAAGCGTTCGAAAAGATCGTGGAGAAAGCACACGCAGACACCGTCCAGATCGCCAAGCAAACCCAGTCGAATCGCACGAAAAACGGCGACACTGCGGCAACAGCCACGGGTCCCGCGGCCACAGTAGGGCGGCAGCCTCACATGAATGGCCGGAACAACACCCACCGCAGCACTCCCGCAGCGCAGCGTCGCCTCGTCAACAAAGGCTGGTAATCCGCCCCAAGAAAAGCCGCCGCACCGAGCACATCGTGTGCGTGGTGCGGCGGCTGTGGCGGGGGAGAACCCGCGTGGCTATGCGGTTGGTGACGACTTAGTCATCGCTGCGGTAGCGGGTGGCCTTCTCGTGGAGTTCTTCGCCCCAGTAGGACGTCACATGCTTGGCGGAGGCCTCCGGGTCAGCGAAGTCGCGGTACTTGCGCTCACCAGCGAGAGTGGCGAGCAGGAAGCCAGTGAGCAGGCCACGTGCGGTGTCGATGGCACCGTACTGCGGCAGACCCAGGCCGAGTGCGAGCTTCGGAGCGATGGCCTCGGAGAAGCCCACCTGGGTGGACTTGTCGATCTCGCGGTAGCAGACCTCACCCTTCCACGCTTCAGCCAGTGCGGCCGGGTTGCCGGCCTCCAGCAGGCTGTCTTCGCCAGCGCCCAGGATCAGACCCGGGATGTTCACCACGCGGGCAGCATCCTCCGCAGAGGGAGACGTGGCGGCGGGGTAGAGGGCTGCACAGGCCTTGACCTGGCTGCGGCCTGCAGCGGTCAGCACAGCGGCACCGCCGCCCATGCCGTGGCCCACGACACCCAGCTTGCCGGGGGACACGGTGGCCTTGCCCTCGCCCAGCTTCACGCCAGTGAGAACCTGCAGCGCGCTGGTCAGGTCGCGGGCAAAACCAGCGTGATTCGGGGTCAGGCCCGTTTCCGTATTCGGGGCGGCGACCACGATGCCCCAGCTCGCCAGGTGGCGCAGGGTGCCGTGGTAGCTGTCGACCTTCGTCATCCAGTCGTGGCCGAAGGCGACGGCCGGCAAGGCGTTGCCCTCGGCAGGGGTGTAGATCTTGCCGGGCAGCCCCGCGTAGTCCATATCGCCAACGAGGACGCGGTGCGGGCCTCGCTTGCTGAGGCGGGAGAGGTTCTTCTTCAAATCACTAGCCACGGTTAAAAACAATAGTTGATGCCCCCAGCAGGTGCGCTGAATCCCCCAAGTGGTCAGACGTTTCGGTGGTGGTCGCGGATGTGCTGACACGCACGAACCGTGCTGTCGGCGGTGGTGCGACAAAACCCCGCAGAGTGAACTAGGCTGGCCGCTATGTGTGGAATCGTAGGATATGTCGGCCAGCGCCCTGGCCTGAACGTCGCTGTTGAAGCTCTGCGACGAATGGAATACCGCGGCTATGACTCTTCTGGTGTCGCTGTCGCGGACGGTAAGGGCCACATCAATGTGGTGAAGAAGGAAGGCAAACTCGCCAACCTGGATGCTCTGATCGAGCAGGTCGGAGCTGACTCTCTGGCAGGTACGACCGCTATCGGTCATACCCGCTGGGCCACCCACGGTCGCCCCACCGACGCGAACGCACACCCGCACTACTCCTTCGATAAGAAGGTGGCGATTGTGCACAACGGCATCATTGAGAACTTTGCGCCCCTGCGCGAGGAGCTCGAGGCTGCTGGCGTGAAGATGCTCTCCGAGACGGACTCTGAGGTCGCCGCCCACATGCTGGCGATGGCGTACAACGAGGGCGAGACCGCAGGCGACTTTGAGGCCTCCGCCCTGGCGGTGCTCAACCGCCTGGAGGGTGCGTTCACGCTGCTGTTCCTGCACGCAGATCACCCCGACACCATCATCGCGGCTCGTCGCTCCACCCCGCTGATTGTCGGTGTGGGCGAAGGCGAGATGTTCCTCGGTTCTGACGTTGCCGCGTTCATTGAGTTCACCAAGAACGCTGTTGAACTCAACCAGGACAACGTCGTCATCATCACCAAGGATGACTACCGCATCATGAACTTCGACGGCTCCGCCGCCGAGGGCAAGCCCTTCGTCATCGACTGGGATCTCGCTGCCGCTGAGAAGGGTGGCTACGACTCCTTCATGCTCAAGGAGATTCACGAGCAGCCGGACGCTGTGCGTGACACCCTGGCCGGCCACTTCGTTGATGGTCGTGTTGTCCTCGACGAGCAGAACCTCACCGAGCAGGACCTGAAGAGCATCGACAAGGTCTTCGTCGTCGCCTGTGGTTCCGCGTACCACTCCGGCTTGCTGGCCAAGTACGCCATCGAGCACTGGGTGCGTATCCCCGTCGAGATTGAGGTCGCATCCGAGTTCCGTTACCGCGATCCGGTGCTGGACTCCCGCACCCTGGTCATGGCGATCTCCCAGTCCGGCGAGACCGCCGACACCCTGGAGGCTGTGCGCCACGCGAAGGCGCAGGGCGCGAAGGTGCTGGCCGTGTGCAACACCAACGGTGCGCAGATTCCGCGCGAGTCTGACGCGGTGCTCTACACCCACGCTGGTCCCGAGATCGGTGTGGCGTCCACGAAGGCGTTCCTGGCGCAGGTCGCTGCGAACTACATTGTGGGCCTGGCTCTCGCACAGGCGAAGGGCACGAAGTACCCGGATGAGATCGCTGATATCTGGGCTGACCTGTCCGCGATCCCCGCGAAGGTGCAGGAGCTGCTCGAGCAGGACGAGGTGGTTCTGGACATCGCCCGTGAGCTCGGCGCGATCCCGACCATGCTGTTCCTGGGTCGTGGCGTGGGCTTCCCGGTCGCCCTCGAGGGTGCCCTGAAGCTCAAGGAGCTGGCGTACATTCACGCTGAAGGCTTCCCCGCTGGCGAGCTGAAGCACGGCCCCATCGCCCTCATCGAGGACGACCTGCCGGTCGTCGTCGTGGTGCCCTCCCCGCGTGGTGTGAAGGTGCTGCACTCCAAGATCGTCTCCAACATTCAGGAGATTCGTGCCCGTGGTGCGAAGACCATCGTCATCGCCGAAGAAGGCGACACTGCGGTGGAGCCCTTCGCGAACTGGCTGATCCGTATCCCGGAGTCGTCGACCATCATGCAGCCGCTGCTGGCGACTGTTCCGCTGCAGTTCCTTGCTGCGGAGATCGCCCGCCAGTGCGGCAACGAGGACATCGACAAGCCGCGTAACCTCGCGAAGTCTGTGACCGTCGAGTAACTCCCTCGCGGCACACGCCGAGTGTGAAAGACCGCCGTCCTTGCCTGCGCCGAATGTGCAGGTGAGACGGCGGTCTCTTCCTTTTTTCTGCGTGCTTCTGGTGGCTCCGGCGGCGGTGGCGTGGTCGTATACTTTGACTCGGTACACACCTATTACTCCGACGTCTGACCAATCGTGTGTGGTGTGGGGTCGTCCATGTCTCCCACGTACGTCCGCGTGTGCCCCGATCTGCCTGCCTGACCACCCAAAGGACACCTTTGACCGTGTTGTCTTCACGAGTTCGCATCTCTGGCCTTCTGCTTGCCGTGAGCCTTGTTGCCCGGCCAGTCGTCGCCGATGCTCAGGTCTCCATCCACGTGCCGAACCCGGACGCCCCCGTCGCGACAGCCTCCACCTCGGGTGCTGCCGCGACTGCGCATCTCGTCCTGGGCGACCCCGGCCATGAGGAGCAATGCACCGGCACGCTCATTGCGCCCCGATGGGTACTGACTGCGGGCCACTGCTACCAGGCCAATTCTTGGGTCAACGGCACCAGCCGCAGCACGATCCGCTTTGGCGTCGACAGCTCTGGGCCGCGATTCCACGCCGTCGAAGTCATTGCGTCGACGACGGCAGACTTGCTACTTGTGCACCTCAACGCCGACGCGCCGGCCGCGCCCGTGGCCCTCAATCGCGAGCACCTGTTCACCCGCGATCAGGGCGTGAGCCTCAACTGGCAAGGCACGAACCTGGGGGCCGCGCAGGACGATGACCGGCTGCATGTCTCCGACGTTGAGATGCAGCGCCGCGTGGTGATCCGCGATGGCGAATACCAGTATCCGAACTCGGCTTTGGTACTCGGTGTGGTGAAGCATGGTCGGCTGTGGCCGGGCGATTCTGGCGGCCCGCTTCTCGTCGATGGGGCGCTGTCGGGTGTGCTGTCGACGGGCAACGATGACTCGCCCGTCGGACCTGGTGAAGAAGGCCTCTGGGTCCCGGTATCTGAGCACCTAGCGTGGATCGCGGGCACGGTGGGTCTGCCGATCCCGGAGGCGAAGGGTGCGGTGCAGCCGGCGGAGGACGATAACACCCGCATCCAGGTCCCCGGTATCCCTGACGTCTCGAGCGAGGGGCCGGCAATCCCGACAGTCAAAGACACCACGCCGGTGCCGCCAACGACAGTGACGAGCACCGTCACGGCAGCGCCTGTGACGACCACCGTGTCCGCCACGACGACGGTGACGGTGACCCCGGACCCCGTCGAGGTGACACACACGACGACCACCACCGCGCCAGCCCGCACCACGACGGTGACGAAGGAACCACAGCCGGTGACGGTGACCACCACGGCCGCGCCGGTGACAGTCACGCCGAAGCCCACGACCGTGACCGTTCATGCCACGGAGACCCTGCGCCCGGCACCCGTGACGGTCACCAAGGAACCCGTTCCGACGACGGTGACAACGACGAAGACCCTTGCGCCTGTGACCACGACCGCGACGGCCACCGTCACGAAGACGACAACGCGTGAGCCGGTCACCACGACGGTGCGTCCCGCACCCGTGACGGTGACGAAGGAACCCGCACCGGCCACGGTGACGGCGACGACGACCGTGACGGCAACCCCGCCGACCGTGACCCGCACCGCGACGGCAACGGTGACCCCGGCACCTGTGACCACCACCGTGCAGATCCCGTCCGCGCCCGTCACCCGCACCACGACGGTGCGTATCCCGGCGGCACCTGTGACGACGACCGCCACGGAAACTGTGACGCTGCGCCCGGCGCCCGTGACGACGACCGTGACCACCACGGCCACGGCGCCTGCGCCGCGTGGGACGCAGGACGCGTCCGCAGGCTCCTCGTCGGCGTGGGGATGGCTGATCCCGATCCTGGCAGTGCTTGCAGCGCTGTTCGGGTGGGCGCAGCAGCACCACGATGCTGTGCCGGTGTGGTTGCAGCACCGCCCGTAGATTCACCGCAGGTTCTTATACTGGGCCCACACCCCGCCCCGATGCATTGTTGGAGTTTCCATGGCGACGTTCCCGCGTGTTCCACTGTCCGCCACACAGCCGAAGGCGGTGCGCCCGCGCCCCCGCCGTCTGGTCCTCCATGAAGGGCTCGTGACGTCCACACCGCAGGCACAGGAGCTTGCGACAGGGCCGCAGCGCGTCCCGGGCACGCCCGTGGTCGGTGTACCCGTGTTTACTCCCGACCAGGTGCGCGCCGCAGAGGAACCACTTCTGCGTGTGCAGGGACTGGAACTGATGAAAGCCGCAGCATTCGCCTTCGCCGTCGAATGCGCAGAGGTGCTCGCCCGGCGGCGGCCCACCGGGGTGAGCGGTGCGCGGGTCGTCGTCTTGTGCGGCCCCGGCAATAACGGGGGCGATGGACTGTTTGCCGCCAGCGAATTGGCGCGCCGGGGCGCGCACATCACTGTGTTGGCTTCGACGGACATGCACGCGGAGGGTACGGCGGCGCTGGCGGCGCGCCGGCAGCTGCGGGTCACAGAGGACCCCGCTGTCGTCGACGGCGCCGACCTCGTGATTGATGCGCTCCTGGGCATCGGCGGTCGGGGTGGTCTTCGGGCACCTTGGGATACGTGGGCCCATGCCGTGGCCGAAGCGCGGGCCGCAGGGACGGCCGTCGTCGCAGTGGACGTACCCAGTGGGGCAAGCCCCGTGGGGGAGGACCTCCACGATGGCTCGTGCATCGAGGCCGACGTGACGGTGACGTTTGGTGGGTTGAAGCCGGTGCACGTCCTGCAGCCGGCAGTCTGCGGTGAGGTGGTGCTGTGCGGGGTGGGCATTGACACCCAGCTGGCCGCGCAGGAGCTCCACTCGCCCGCTGGACCTGAGATGTGGCTCGTCACCGGCGGAGTATGGCCCGTGCCGGGGAATCGCGATCACAAGTATTCGCTGGGGACAGTCGCCCTCCACGCGGGCAGCGCCCGCTACCCCGGTGCGGGTGTCCTGGCAGCCGCAGGCGCGGTGCGGGCCACGAGTTCGATGGTGCGCATCGCAGGCGACGCTGCAGCGTCTGTCATCGAACGCTTCCCCTCCGTGGTGGCCGCCTCAGGGCGCAGCGACGCTCGGGTGATCGGCCCCGGCAGGGGAACCGAGAGCGCTGCGGCTGAGGAACTCCACGCGGCACTGGAGTCCCCGGAACCCCTCGTGGTCGACGCCGACGCGGTCACCCTCCTGGCCCACGATGAATCGCTCCGCCAGGGACTTCGGCAACGGTCCGCACGCGGGGAGTTCACCGTACTCACACCCCACGAGGGGGAGTACCTCCGCCTCGCCGCGGCCTGTGAACTCGTACCCCCAGATGCTCGACGCGAGAGCGTGTTCGCGCGCCGCGTCGACGCCGTACAGTCACTGGCCCGCGAACTGGGCTGCGTGGTGCTGCTTAAAGGGCGCGTCACCATCGTGAGCGAAGGCCACGCGCCGGCCTACGTGATCACCGCGCCAACAAGCTGGGCGGCGACCCCAGGCAGCGGCGACGTCCTCAGCGGAGTCGTGGGGGCACTCCTCGCCGCCTCCCCACAGGCGGCCGCAGTCGCCCTGGCGGCCTACGCCCACGCGCAGGCGACCGCAGATGTGCACGCACCCATCGACGCACTGCACCTGGCAGAGCACCTCACCCCGGCCATCGCCCGCATCATCGCCGACACACAGCGCTAACCAGCGTCCGCCTCTACCCGCCACCCCTCACCGCCGGGGTGCGGCGCACCAGCCCCCGCGGAGGCGACTATTGTCAGGGACATGGATTTGGCCTACACCACCATCAATCTCGACGCGATTGCCCACAACACACGGGTGCTCCGACAGCGTGCCGACGCCCTGGGCACGCAGCTGATGTGCGTGGTGAAAGCCGACGGATACAACCACGGTGCCGTTGATGTCGCCACCGTCATGGCCGCACACGGGGCCGACCAGTTCGGTGTCGCCACCCTCGCAGAAGCACACCAGCTGCGCGCCGGGGGCATCACCCAGCCAATCTTGGCGTGGATCTGGTCCCCCGACCAGGACATCGAGGCGGCCGTGGCGGCAGGAATTGATCTGGCCGTGCCGTCGTTGACGCACGCGCGCCGGGTGCTGGGATTGGGTGCCCGGCTGACGGTGAAGATTGATACCGGTCTCAACCGCTCCGGAGTGGACGAGTCGGAGTGGATTGACGTCTTCCGCCTCCTGCGTGAGGAGAACGTGACCGGGTTGTTTACTCACCTTGCCTGCGCGGATGGGCTGGATGATGCCTCCCAAGCGCACGTGCAGGAACAGCTCGACGCGTTGCACCGGGCGATTGCTGTGGCCCGTGCGGAGGGCTTGGAGGTTCCGGTGAACCATGCGGCGAATTCACCCGCTTCCCTCGACATCGATGCCGCCGCTTTCGACATGCTGCGCCCCGGCGTGGCCCTCTACGGTGTGGAACCCACCCCCGGTGGCGAGCACCACCTCGTTCCGGCGATGACGTGGGGTGCACGTGTCGTCGTCGTGAAGCCCATCGCCGCGGGGGAGGGCGCTTCCTACGGTTTGACGTGGCGGGCACCTGCGGATGGCTACACCGCTGTCGTGCCGGTCGGCTACGCCGATGGTCTTCCCCGCAATGCACAAGGTCACCTGGAGGTCACCATTGGTGGCCGCCGGTACCCGCAGGTCGGTCGGGTGTGCATGGATCAGATCGTCGTGTGGCTGGGCGACAACGAGCACCAGGTTACTGCCGGCGACGAGGCAATCCTTTTCGGTGATGGCAGCGCGGGGGAGATGACGGCCACGGAACTCGCGGCGGCGATGGGCACCATCAACTATGAGCTGCTCTGCCGCCCCACCGGGCGGACCGTGCGCCAGCAGGTGAACAAGCGAGTCTGCGCCACCCGTGCGGACACCTGGGCACTGGCCGAAGAGATTGGTGCTGCGCTGCGCCCCGGTGATGTGGTGCTCCTCGAGGGGCCTTTGGGGGCGGGGAAGACGACCTTCACCCAGGGGCTCGCGCGGGGGCTCAACGTGAAGGGGCGGGTCACGAGCCCCACCTTCGTCCTGGCGCGGGAGCATCGCGCGGCCGGCGACGGGCCGAACCTGGTCCATGTTGACGCCTACCGACTCCTTGACGGTGCCCGCGAGGGGCAGAGCGTGGACCTGGCCGCTGAGCTCGACTCCCTTGACCTTGATAGTGAACTCGACGATGCCGTTGTCGTCGCCGAATGGGGCGGTGGGCTCGTGGAGTCACTGGCGTCGCGCTATCTGCACATCGTCATCGACCGGGAATCCGCCCACCAGGGTTCGCGCGGGGGCGAACTCGACTTTGACGAAGACGAGGCCCGCATCATCTCCTGGCGGTGGCGGCACGCACCGCGCGCGTAACCCGTGCCCCGGTGGGCTAGGGTGGTGAACGTGCTTAGCCTAGCGATTGACACCGCCACCCCCACGCTGGTCGTGGGGCTTGTCCGCCACGACGCAGCCGTCCCCGTGACCGGCCGCGACACGGATCTTGCGGTCGCCCCGCCGGCGGCCACGCGGGTGCCCGCCGAGTCCGTGGAGGTCCTCGCGGAGGTCGTTCTGCAGGAGTGCCGGAAGCACAACGAAGAACTCATTCCTCGCGTGCACGAGGTGCTGGCTCACGCGGGCATGACGATGGCCGAGATCGATCAGGTTGTTGTTGGTTGCGGCCCCGGACCGTTCACCGGGCTGCGCGTGGGGATGGCTACTGCCCAGGCACTCGCCCACGCTTTGGGGGTGCCTTGCGTTGGTGTCTGTACTCTCGACGCCATTGCCATCGCGACCGGCGCGGACCTGGTGGCCACCGATGCGCGCCGACGTGAGGTGTATTGGGCCCGCTACGCGGAGGGCCATCGCATCATCGGCCCCGAGGTCAGCGCCCCGGCCGATGTCACCGGTGCCGCCGCCCTTATCAGCGTGCCCGCTGCCCTGTCTGAGCAGCTCGCTGCCACCGGGACCCGCACGGAGGGGATTCCCACTCCGGCTGCTCTTGTCCAAGCGCCCGCCATCGATGTCGTGCCGCTGTATCTGCGCCGCCCCGACGCCCAGATCCCGAAGAACCTGTAATCCCATGGCCGACAACGAATCAAGTGACGGGGTGATCCTGCGTGGCATGCAGCCCGGGGATGCGCAGCGCTGTGCTGAGTTGGAACAGATCCTGTTCCCGGGCGACGATCCCTGGTCCGAGGCGGCGTTTCTCCATGAGCTGACAAGCCCGCAGACTGACTACACGGTCATCCTCGACGGCAGCCACCCCCAACAGCTGCTCATCGGCTACGCCGGCATCGCGATGCTGGGTAAGCCTGAGGACTGCGAGTTCGAAATTCACACCATCGGCATCGACCCCGCCTACCAGCGGCGGGGGTATGCGCGCGTGTTGATGGATCGCTTTGTGGCGATCTCCGAGTTCTACGGCGGGCCGATTTTCCTCGAGGTGCGCACCGATAACGCCCCCGCGATCGCCCTGTACGAGGCCTACGGATTCACCATTACCGGCACGCGCAAGAATTATTATCAGCCGTCAGGTGCGGACGCGTACACGATGATGCGGCAGCCGCAGCGCACCACGGACGCGGCCCCGCAGGAGCAGGACGAGTCCTGATGCTCCCTGGGTGGGGGTGTGCGGCATAGAATGTGCCCCATGCCCGATACCGTAGTGCCCACCGCCGCACCCGCTTTGGATCTCAGCCGCCCGCTCATCGTCATGGGTGTGGAATCCTCCTGTGACGAGACCGGTGTGGGTATCGTGCGCCTGACATGCACCCCGGGGGAGGAACCCCAGGTGGAGATCCTCGCCAACTCGGTGGCGAGTTCCATGGAGGAGCACGCCCGCTTCGGTGGTGTGGTTCCGGAAATCGCCTCCCGCGCGCACCTGGAGTCCATGACCCAGGTGATGGAGGATGCGCTGGCGACCGCCGGGATTTCCGCCCCCGACGTTGTTGCCGCCACGATCGGCCCGGGCCTGGCGGGGGCCCTGTTGGTGGGGGCGTCGGCGGCGAAAGCTTATGCCGCGGCGTGGGGTGTGCCGTTCTATGGCGTCAACCACCTGGGCGGCCACGTTGCTGTCGCCAACGTGGATGGGGAACCGCTGCCTCACGCGGTGGCCCTGCTCGTGTCCGGCGGCCACACGCAACTGCTGGAAGTCGATCGGGTGGGTGCACCCATGCGGGAGTTGGGCTCCACCCTCGACGATGCGGCCGGCGAGGCCTACGACAAGGTCGCCCGTCTGTTGAAGCTGGGATACCCGGGCGGGCCGGTCATTGACCGCCTCGCAGCCGAAGGCAACCCGAAGGCGATTGCCTTCCCCCGTGGGCTGAGCAAGAAGTCTGACCCCGCCTACGATTTCTCCTTCTCCGGGCTGAAGACCGCTGTGGCCCGCTACGTGGAGGCCGCGGAGCGCGCAGGGGAGGAGATCAACATCAACGACGTGTGCGCGTCCTTCCAGGAAGCTGTCGTGGATGTGCTGACGAAGAAGGCGGTGGCAGCCTGCCAGGAAACGGGCGCGAAGGTGCTGCTGCTGGGTGGTGGTGTTGCTGCGAACAGTCGTCTGCGGCAGCTCGCCGCCGATCGGTGCCGAAGCGCCGGGGTGACTCTCCGGGTGCCGCGTTTTGAGCTGTGTACCGACAATGGTGTCATGATCGCCGCGTTGGCCGCCCAGCTCATTGCCGAGGGCCGACAGCCGAGCGCCTGGACGGTGGGCTGCGATCCTTCCCTCGACGTGGAAATCCCCCTGGTCTAACGCGACGAGAAACACCCCGGCACCGCCACTGTGCGTCAGGATGACAACAGTGAGGTGCCGGGGTGTTGGCGTGTGCGGGCTATCCGCCGCTGTGGCCGCCGGTGGCTTTACCGCCACCGAAACCGCCCGACTTGGAGCCGGACTTCGTCCCCGAGTGGGAGTCAGAGTGCGAGCCGCTGCCACCGGTGTTGCGGGACTGGCCCGTATCCGAGGTGCCCTTGTTGGTGACGCCGTCGCTGCCGCTGCCCGTGTTCGCGCCGCCGGTATTGGTGCCACCCGACTTGGAGTCGCCGGTGTTGGCGGAGCCGTTGTTCGTACCGCCGGTGTTCGTACCGCCAGTATTTGTCCCACCGGTGTTGGTGCCACCCGTGGTGCCACGGTTGGCGGAGTTCTTGTCGCCTGTGCCGCCGGTGGTTCCATTGGTGCCGCTCGTGGCCTTCTTGCCGGTACCTGCACCGGTGGAGCTCACCCTCGAGGAGGTCTGCGCAGACCGGTAGGACTCGCTGAACGGGCGAGCGTCCCGCGAGACGTTCTTCGCGATGACACCGGACTTCGGCGGAGTGTTCGTCGCGCCAGAGTTCGCCAGGGAGGAACCGACGGCCGGGATGATGGGGCCGGAACCGGACGCAGAGGAGCGGCCGATGTAGTACCAGAGCAGCGGCGTGAGGATACCGCTGCCGTTGTTGTGGTAGTGAACTTCCTGCACGACGGTGGGGTCGTCGGTGTCGCCAATGGCGGCGAGGCACTCCTCGTCGTCGACGCGCTGCTGGCTGCCGTCGGCGGTGCCGCAGACACGCACCGCTTCTTCCTCTTCCTCACCCTCGGCGGGCGCAGCATCGGCGGCGTTGGCGTCACTGTTGGGTTTTTCCTGTTCGGCCTCGCCGGGGACGGCGGGGGCGACGGCGGCCGGCGGTTCCGGCGGCAGCTCGGGCGGCGGCGCGTCCGTTCCGCAGGCGACCAGCCCGCCACTGAGGAGGACGGTGCAGCCGGTCGCGGCGCGAAGCGTGGTGCGGGAATAGTGTTTCAACTCTGCTTGTGGCCTTTGCGCATCGAGGTGTGGGGGAGTTGTCCCAGGGTCCCAAAAACCTGGGGTCTGCTGGCCAAGTGTACTCTCAGCCGCGGGGCGGACCCGGTTAGAACTGTTCGACCACCAGGGGAGTGAACTTGCAGTAGTAGTCGGTGACGGGGCCGGTGGTTTCGCGGATGCCGAAGCCAACACAGTGCCCGCCGACCACCCACGCGCCGATGACGGGATTCCAGGCGACGCCGTCTTCGTCGATCTGATTCGGGGTGGGGATGTACTCCTGGTACACCATTTTCTCCGCCGGGGTTTCGTCCGGTTCGCCGCCGGTGAGTTCACCGTCGCGGATGATGGCGACGCCGTCGCCCTCCCGGCCGAAGATCGGCTTCTGCACGTAGTGGGTGAGGTCCTCGGGGGAGCCGAAGTACGCGGGCACGAGGTTCGGGTGGCCAGGGTGCAGTTTCCACAGGGCGGCGAGGAGCACCTTGGTGGACAGGAACATTTTCCACGGGGGCTCGAACCAGTGGGTCATGTCGAAACAGTTGATGACGGCCTGACCGAACTCGTCGAGGGCGATGTCTTCCCAGGGGTACAGCTTGAAAATATTGGTGATGCGGCGGCCTTCTTCGTCCTCAAAGCAGTTGTCGTCGGCGTTGTAGACGACGTCCTCGAGGTAGATGAAGCGGGTGTCCCAGCCGGCCATCTGCGCGGTGTGCTGCAGCAGTCGCAGGTTGGCTTCGTCCTCGCCAGTTTCTTCGTGGACGCACGCGAAGTAGAGGACGTTGTCGACGTACCCTTCCGAGTCTGTCGGCATGTTCTGCAGGATCTCGTACCACCGGTCGATGAAGGCATCGCCGATGCGGTTGTACTGCAGGTAGCGGCCGTCGCCGTCGAAGTGGAACAGGTAGTGGCTCATCTGGGAGACGGCGGCTTCCACGATGCCGGTGGGGGTGTCGGCGTTGTACTCGAGCAGCTTCACGTTGCCCGTGGTGTCGTCGAGGATGACGTCGAAGCGGCCGTAGAAGTCCATCTGGCGGCCGGCGTGGGCTTTGTGCTCCTCCCAGGAGCGTTTCGCGAGCGCGAAGTACTCCGGGGTGAGGCCCAGGTTCCCGAACACCCCGGTGCTGATGTAGTCGATGGCGTCCATGCAGAGGGTGTGCAGGCCCTCGATCTGGGCGCGCACGTCCTCAATCTCGAGGGGCTTCATCGCGTAGACGTAGCCCTCGTTCCAGTAGTGGTCGGTGTCGTCAGGCCCGTCGAGGTCGTAGACGAGGTTCTCGTCGGCGATAATCTGCTCCCAGTTGGGGCGGTTGGATAACACGGCGAAACGGCGCACGGCGAAAACCCTTCACGAGCAATGTGGGTGAAACATCAGGGCGCGGGAAACACCCGCGCGGTCGCTACCAACCTACCGCCCGCGGGCGGCTGATGGCAGGCGTGAAAGCTCTGAGCGAACAACGCTCAACTCTCATTGAACCCTGGCACTTGCGAGGGTAGAGTGCTAACGAGGTTGTGCACGTCACGTACCCCACGCCACCGCAGCCACCGCCAGGACATCACGTCCGGCAACGGCCGGCGCAGGCGGGAAGATGGGGTATCGCCGACGCGTTATAGCTGAGTGCGTGAGCCCGCAGCGGCCACGCGAATAAACAACACCCCGCTCCACGTATGTGGCTACCCCCATATGTCAAGGAAGGACATCGACATGGCTGTCAACATCAAGCCGTTGGAAGACAAGATTCTCGTTCAGATCAATGAGGCTGAGACCACCACCGCGTCCGGCCTGGTGATCCCGGACTCCGCGAAGGAGAAGCCGCAGGAGGCTACCGTCATCGCCGTCGGCGCTGGCCGTTTTGACGAGTCCGGCAAGCGCGTCCCCATGGACGTCAACGAGGGCGACGTTGTCATCTTCTCCAAGTACGGCGGCACCGAGATCAAGTACCAGGGCCAGGAGTACCTCATCCTCGCCCAGCGCGACATCCTCGCCGTCATCGAGAAGTAAGACGTTCTCGACACCCCGCTCGCACCACCCGGCTGCGTCGGCGCCCCGCCCTACACGAGGGGTGCGCCGCCGGGTGCGGCGGTGCCGGGCGGGTTTTCTTCTTCCTCTTCTTCCCCCTTTTTATTTCTTAAATCCACACTGACCCCCAGGTGTCACCCCGCCCGCGCACTGCGCGTGCCGGTGGGCGGCGCACTGGGGGATGACAAAGATAGACACTGTTATGGCGAAACTTATTGCATTTGATCAGCAGGCCCGCAAGGGCATTCAGGCTGGCGTCGACACCCTGGCCGACGCCGTGAAGGTCACCCTCGGCCCGCGTGGCCGCAACGTGGTGCTGGAGAAGCCCTTCGGCGGCCCGACGGTCACCAACGATGGCGTGACCATCGCCCGCGATATCGACGTCGAGGACCCGTTTGAGAACCTCGGCGCACAGCTGGTGAAGTCTGTCGCGATTAAGACCAACGACATTGCCGGCGACGGCACGACGACGGCGACCCTGCTGGCGCAGGCTCTGATTAACGAGGGGCTGCGCAACGTTGCTGCGGGCGCGAACCCGATTGAGCTCAACAAGGGCATTGCGGCCGGCGCGGAGAAGACCGTGGAGCTGCTGCTGGCGCGCGCCACGGAGGTGAACTCCGCTGCGGAGATCGCCAACGTGGCCACCGTGTCCTCCCGCGACCCGGAGGTGGGCGACATGGTCGCCGCCGCCATGGAGAAGGTCGGCAAGGACGGCGTGGTGACTGTTGAGGAATCCCAGTCGATGGAGACCACCCTGGACGTCACCGAGGGTGTGAGCTTCGAGAAGGGCTTCCTCTCCCCGTACTTCATCACCGATATCGACGCCCAGAAGGCTGAGCTCGACAACGCCCTCGTGCTGCTGGTGCGGAACAAGATTTCTTCCCTGCCGGACTTCCTGCCGGTGCTGGAGAAGATCGCCGAGTCCGGCAAGCAGGTGCTCATCATCGCCGAGGACATCGACGGTGAGCCGCTGCAGATGCTGGTCGTGAACTCCCTGCGGAAGACCCTCAAGGTGGTCGCGGTGAAGTCCCCGTACTTCGGTGATCGTCGTAAGGCTTTCATGGATGACCTCGCCGTCGTCACCGGCGCGACTGTCGTCGACCCGGAGGTGGGTCTGTCCCTCCCGGAGGTCACCTTGGCGCACTTCGGTGGTGCCCGCCGTGTCACCGTTACCAAGGACCAGACCGTCATCGTCGACGGCAATGGCACCGCGGAGGCTGTGGAGGCTCGCCGCGAGCAGATCCGCCGCGAGATCGACAGCACCGACTCCTCCTGGGATAAGGAGAAGGCCACCGAGCGTCTGGCGAAGCTGTCCGGCGGCATCGCCGTCATCAAGGTGGGCGCTGCCACGGAGACCGAGGTCTCTGAGCGCAAGCTGCGCGTCGAGGACGCCATCAACGCGGCGAAGGCTGCCGCCGACGAAGGCGTGATTGCCGGCGGTGGTTCCGCTCTGGTGCAGATCGCGAAGGAACTCGACGCCTACGCCACCGAGTTTGAGGGCGACGCCAAGATTGGTGTGACCGCTCTGGCTCGTGCGCTGCGCAAGCCGGCGTTCTGGATTGCCTACAACGCAGGCCTGGATGGTGCCGTGGCGGTGTCCAAGATTTCCGAGATGAGCAACGGTGAGGGCCTCAACGCTGCGACCCTCGAGTACGGCAACCTCATTGAGCAGGGCATCATCGACCCGGTGAAGGTCACCCACTCGGCGGTCGTCAACGCCACCTCGGTGGCCCGCATGGTGCTCACCACTGAGGCGTCCGTGGTGGACAAGCCGGTGGAGGTTGATCCGGCCGCCGCTGGCCACGGTCACCACCACCACTAATCCACCCCGCCTGCGGCAAGGATGTGCCCGTAGACGATTGAAGCCGGACTGCTGCGCCACACGCGCCGCAGTCCGGTTTTCTTGTGCGCCGTGTGTAACCCCAGTGCGCAGCGTGGGGCTGCAGTGCTGCTGGTGCGCAGAATCACCTCGGTGCGCGCATGCGTACACGGTGGTCTGTGGGGAGCGGCTGCAGGGCGCGGTGACCTGGGCACACCCCAGGTGGTGTGTGCGGCTCGTGGTGATGGCGTCCCGGGGAGGTGGCGCTGTGTCGGGGTGCTGTGCGGAGCCAAGCCGGTATGAAACGTTTTCACGCCACGCTACGATTCAATGCACGGCGACGTGTCGGCGGCGCTGTGCTGCAGTTCTCCTGCCGCACCACGGGGATCCCCTGTGTGGCTGCCGATGATCGCTGGTGAGCCCACGCCTGCCTGTGTGGTGGTGTGTGCTCTGTTGCCCATCGCACGTTTCACGACAGCAAAGACGACATGAACTCCATTGATAGTGAGCTGAACGTCCTTGTCCCGGCCGCCGCTGGCGGGGACAGGGCGGCTAGTCAGCGCATCATGGAGATCATCCACCCCATGGTGCTGCGCTACACGCGGGCCCGGCTGTCGACGGGCAAGCACCCCACCGCGGAGGATGTCACCCAGGAGGTGTGTCTCGCGGTGGCCCAGTCGATCGGCACCTACCGCGATCAGGGGCGCCCCTTCATGGCGTTCGTGTATGGCATCGCATCAAACAAGGTGGCCGACGCCCACCGCTTTCAGGGCAGGGATAAATCCTCGCCCACAGAAGAGGTGCCGGAAACCGCCCTCGAGCACGACACACCTGAGGCATATGCGCTGGTTGCGGATGGAAGTAACAGAGTGCGCCTTCTGCTCGATGCACTAAGTGACAAAGCGCGAGACATCATCATCCTTCGAGTGTTTGAAGGTCGTAGCGCCGAGGAAACAGCAGCCATTGTGGGGTCTACCCCGGGTGCTGTGCGGGTTGCCCAACATCGGGCGCTCGCGAATTTGAGAAAAATGTTGAACGACCAGGAGCAGCAATGAAGCACGCACACGACGAAGGCCAGGGCCTCGTCGACAAGCGTCTTGGGGAGATCGCGGCAGATGACGCGTTCCTCGATGCGTTGGCTGCGGGTACCGACCCGAGCGGCGGGATGGACCCGCTCGCCGGGCTGCTGCTGGAACTGAAGCACAGCATTGACTCCGCCCCCATGCCGCCCGCCCCTGTGTTGGTGGACGATGCGGGGATGGATGCTGCGCCGACGACGGTGTTCCCGCCCGTGGGAACCGCGTCCGCGGGGCTTGGCGATTCGGCTGCGGCCGATCCTCGACTTGCAGCAGGTGCCGAAGCCGCACCTTCGGCATCTGCTGCACCCACGCCAACCGCTACCGCATCTGCGGGCGGGGCTCAGGTCATCGACCTGGCTGCCCGTCGCCGTCGCCGGGGCAGCAACTTCATGTCCGGCCTGGTGGGCGCTGCCGCCGCCACCCTGCTCATTGCAGGGTCGGGGGTGGCGATCCACAACGCCACCCCGGGGTCCCCGCTGTGGGGCGCTAATACCGCGATCTTTGGCGACCATGCCGCTGTTGTGGAGTTGGCGACCACCCTTGATGAGGCGGGAAGCCGCACCGATTCCGGTGATATCGAGGGCGCGTTGGCATTGCTGGACAAGGCGAAGGCCTTGGCCAACGACCTGAGCAATCAGAAGCCGACCCCGAAGCCGGCGGAGCAGCCGCGGGTGACGGTCACGCAGCGGGAAACCGCGACCGACACCGTGACGGTGACGGCGACCCCGTCGCCGCAGCCGCCGAGTGAGGAGCGTAAGTCTGAGGCCCCGACGACTGTGGTGTCGACGGTGACGAAGACGGTGGCCCCGCAGGCGCCGGCGGAGATTGACCCGGTGGTACCGGATCCGCAGCGCACCACGCAGCTGCCGACGATGGCGGTGGAGATTCCCCCGGAGGTCGTGATCCCTGAGCCGACGGTCGACACCCCGAACGTGGGCGAGATTGACCCGATTGCGGAGACCACGGTCGCCAGCCCCGATGATGGCATTGTGGCGGAGATCGATACCCGCGTCGCCGACTAACGACGACATCACGAAAAACAGCCAACGGGCGCCGGCACAGTCAGTGCCTGGCGACGTGGGCTGTCGCATGTGTGTCGTGGTGTTCCCGCGGGCGCGCCTGCGCCGAGCCGCCGTCGACCTTCCCCTGGTGCGCGTGCGCGACAGGGGAAAGATGGGCGGGAAAGGGGTGTTAGCTCAGCATCATGCCGTCGGCGTAGCCTAGGAGGTAGTCCCAGGAGACGTAGCGGGTGGGGTCCTGGTTGACGGCAGGCTCGTGGATGGGCGCGACTTCACCGTTCATCGTGGCGCGCACAGCGGCCTCGAGCATGTCCCAGGGGTAGTAGTGAACCTGCTCGCAGTCTTCACAGGTAAAGCAGGTGCCGTCGACGCCGCGCAGGGACAGCACGGGGCGGACCAGTTGGATGGTCTGCAGGTCGGCTGCTGCATCCTGACGATCCTTCGGGGTGATGACCGGGAAGTCATCAAGGTCGTCGAGCAGCTTCGCCGGGTCGTTGGGGTCGTTGGCGAAAGGGTCCAGAGGCAATTCGTTCGGGAACACGTTGCAGAGTCTAACACCGGGGCCGGAACCGGCGAGTGTGGCGATTGCCAGCCTGTGGATAACTCGGCGTGTCTTGGGGATATGCGGCGGCGACCTGCGGGTCCGCAGCACCCCCGGGGCTACCCGCCACACGTGCGTGGTTGTGCATGTGGAGGTGTTGGTGGGCGTGCTGTGTCGGGCGCGTGGGCGTGCAGACTCGCAGAGTGGGTGCGGCAGCCGGGGCGGGCGGGGATAGCGCTCCTGCTACGTGGCGCCGTGGGGGTACCGGGAGGGGGCGCAAACCAAGTGAGCCGAATCTTCGTCAACGCGCTAGGGTAGTAGCAACCAGCGTCCCCCATGTTGTTCGGCTGTGTGTGTTTGCCGCAGGTGGGATGATGCCCGCCGCGCGGTGCGCGTCGGCGGGTGGGCCTGCGTGGTCGGTTGCGTGCGCCGCTAAGGAGCGTGGGGTGACGTGGATGTCAGCGGCTCGGTGTGCTCAGTTTCCCGCCGGATACACGGTGGGTGGCGGGTGTCGCCGCTGCGGGTGTCCCGGTTGTGTCCTTGGCCCGTTTCCTTCTCTTTTTCGTCGTTTTCTCCACCGACTGCTTGTCGTTTCACGCAAAGGATTTCTTCCTCACCATGACTGCTCCTCACGTTCCCACCGGCGGCGACGACCCGAACAAGGTGTCCCTCGTTGGCTTGACCTTCGATGATGTGCTGCTCCTGCCGGACGAGTCGAACGTTATCCCCTCGGAGGTCAACACCTCCTCTCAGCTGACTCGCAACATTCGTCTGAACATTCCGCTGCTGTCGGCCGCGATGGACACCGTGACGGAGTCGCGGATGGCGATCGCGATGGCCCGCCAGGGTGGCATGGGCGTGCTGCACCGCAATCTCTCCATTGAGGATCAGGCCCAGCAGGTGGAGATGGTGAAGCGCTCCGAGTCGGGCATGGTGACCAACCCGGCGACCTGTACCCCGGACATGACGATCGGTGAGGTGGATGCCCTGTGCGCCCGTTACCGTATTTCTGGCCTGCCGGTTGTGGATGAGACGGGCCGCCTGGTGGGTATCTGCACGAACCGCGATATGCGCTTCGAGCAGGATTACTCCCGCAAGGTCTCTGAGGTGATGACCCCGATGCCGCTCGTGGTGGCGGAGGAGGGCGTCTCCAAGGAGAAGGCGTTGAACCTGCTGTCGACGAACAAGGTGGAGAAGCTGCCGATCGTTGATGCTGCCGGCAAGCTGGTGGGCCTCATCACGGTGAAGGACTTCGTGAAGACGGAGCAGTACCCGCACGCCTCGAAGGATTCCTCCGGCCGTCTGCTCGTCGGCGCGGGCATCGGCACGGGTGAGGATTCGTGGAACCGCGCGGCAGCCCTGGTCGATGCTGGCGTCGATGTCCTCGTCGTGGATACCGCCCACGCCCACAACAAGGGTGTGCTGGAGATGGTGTCGAAGGTCAAGCGCGAGTTCGGTGACCGTGTTGATGTCATCGGCGGTAACCTGGCGACCCGTTCCGCGGCGAAGGCCATGATTGAGGCGGGCGCGGATGCGATCAAGGTCGGTATCGGCCCGGGCTCCATCTGCACCACCCGCGTGGTGGCGGGTGTGGGAGCCCCGCAGATCACCGCCATCATGGAGGCGGCAGTCCCGGCCCGTGAGGCGGGTGTGCCGATCATCGCCGATGGTGGCATGCAGTTCTCCGGCGATATCGCCAAGGCGCTGGCCGCCGGCGCGTCGACTGTCATGCTGGGCTCCCTGCTGGCCGGTACCGCGGAGGCCCCCGGCGAGACGGTCGTCGTCAACGGCAAGCAGTACAAGCTGTACCGCGGTATGGGGTCCCTGGGTGCCATGCAGGGTCGTGGCCTGTCCGGTGAGAAGCGCAGCTTCTCCAAGGACCGCTACTTCCAGGCGGATGTGAAGAGCGAAGAGAAGCTCGTGCCGGAGGGCATCGAGGGGCGGGTGCCGTTCCGCGGCCCGATCGATTCGATCACCCACCAGCTGGTCGGTGGCCTGCGCGCCGCGATGGGCTACACCGGTTCCGCCACGGTCGAGGATCTGCAGCGGGCCCGCTTCGTGCAGATCACTGCCGCCGGTCTGCGGGAGTCCCACCCGCACGACATTCAGATGACGGTGGAAGCGCCGAACTACTACCAGCGCTAACCGTCGACCGCGTCGACACCGCTGCTGCGCCGCCTGCGTCCCGCCCCTTCACACGTCCGTGACCGGGGTGGGGCGGGGCGGCGTTGCCGCGTTCGGGGTGACGTGTCATAACGTGTCGTCGTGGGGATTCGTCCCTGCTGGGTCTGCGTGGGCGGGTAGAGTGAAGGCGTTATGCGAGAATTTGTAGAAATCGGCATGGGGCGTCAGGCCCGTCGCGGGTACAACCTGGACGATGTGTCCATCATTCCGTCGCGGCGGACCCGCAGCAGCAAGGACGTGAACACCACCTGGCACATCGATGCGTACACTTTTGATGTGCCGTTCGTGTCGCACCCGACGGATGCGCTGGCATCCCCGGAGTTCGTCATCGAGATGGACCGCCAGGGTGGCATGGGTGTCATCAACGCGGAGGGCCTGTGGGGGCGCCACGCTGACCTGGATGCCGCGCTGGCGCAGGTGCGTGAGGCCGCGTTCGCGGAGGACCCGAACAAGGTGCTGCAGGACCTGCATGCAGCCCCGCTGGACGAGGAGCTCCTCGCCGAGCGGATCGCCGAGGTGCGTGCCTCCGGGGCGACGGTCGCGGTGCGTGTCTCTCCGCAGAACGCCCGGGAGCTCGCCCCCGTCGTCATCAAGGCGGGCGCGGAAATCCTGTTCATCCAGGGCACCATCGTCTCCGCGGAGCACGTGGAGCCCTCCGGTGAGGCGCTCAACCTCAAGGAGTTCGTCGGTTCCCTCGACGTGCCGGTTATCGCTGGTGGCGTGCACGACTACCACACCGCGCTGCACCTCATGCGTGCCGGTGTGGCGGGCGTCATCGTCGGTGGCGGCGACACGACCTCCCCGTGGGCGCTGGGTATCGATACCCCGATGGCGACCGCCATCGCCGATGTGGCTGCCGCCCGCCGCGACTACCTTGACGAGACTGAGGGCCGCTACGTGCACGTGCTCGCCGATGGCGGCATCTTGTACTCCGGTGACGCTGTGAAGGCGATTGCATGCGGTGCGGACGCAGTGGTGCTCGGCGCGCCGCTGGCCGCAGCTCAGGAAGCCGGCGGCAAGGGCGTGTACTGGAACGCCGTGGCCGCGCACCCGCGCTTCCCGCGCGGCACCATGGCGGCGTACGCCGACGATGAAGAACTGGTGCCGTTGGCTGTCGTGCTTCACGGCCCGAGCTCTGACCCGACGGGCACCCTCAACTTCGTGGGTGGTTTGAAGCGCGCGATGGCGAAGTGCGGCTTCACGGAGCTGAAGAAGTTCCAGAAGGCCGACCTCGCGGTCTAACCCGGCGTCCCACCGGGTGCATCCCACCCCCAGCCTGTCCTCGCGCACCCGCGCCAGGGCAGGCTTTGTGCTGTTGTGGGTATGGCGTTCGCGCAGCGTTGGCGTGGTGCGCGGGCCATGGCCACGGCGGGTTGTGCGGTGTGGGATAGTGAGTGCGCAGAATGATGGAGATGCATCGGCTCGACGAGCGCGGTGTCACCCCACGGGACGAAAGGCGGAGACGGTGAAGGGCAATGTGATCGAACTGACGAAGGTGTTCGATGGTGCGAGCAATGAGCTCGTCATCCCCGTCTATCAGCGGAACTACGACTGGCAGGAACGCCACTGCGAGCGGCTCGTGGAAGACCTCGAAGACATCGCCCGTAAGGGGTTGGCGAACCACTTCTTCGGGGTGGTCGTCTTCCAGCCCGAGGGCTCTTTCCGCAGGATCATTATCGACGGCCAGCAGCGCATCACGACCTCGAGTTTGCTGATGCTGGCGTTGGTGCATGGCGCAGCGGCGGGGGAGATTGATCTGGATCCGGGGACTGCGCACCGGATTCGGAAGTCCTACCTCATGCGGGATGACGATTGTGCGGAGCTGAGCGCGAAGATCAAGCTCAAGCCGGTGAAAAATGACCAGGAGGCATACAACCGGATTTTCGGGGAGGGAAGCTTAGGGGAGCCGATCGAGACGTCGTCGATCACGGCGAATTACCGCTTCTTTCGGCGTCGGCTTCGTGCCTCCGACATCAGTGGCGATGAGCTGTGGTCGGCGTTCGAGAAGCTCGAAGTCATGTACCTCGATCTGCAGGCCACGGACGATCCCCAGCGCATCTTTGAGTCGTTGAACTCGACTGGGCTTGCGCTGGCCGAAGCGGACAAGATCCGTAACGCGATCCTCATGGGGTTGGACATTGCGACGCAGCGCCACCTGTATGAGCACTACTGGAACGTCATCGAGGTCAACGTCGGGTACAAGACGGACGCCTTCATTCGCGCGTATCTGACGACCAAGCTGGAGCAGGCACCCCGCAAAGACCGGGTCTATGAGGTCTTCCAGAACTACCGGAAGAAGAACGACCTGGATGCCCGGGAACTGTTGGAGGAGATGCGGGAGTACTCGATCAGCCTCCGGGACTTCGTCCACGCGACGACAGGGGTGCCGGCGGCAGATCAGCGACTCAAGCGCTTCCAGCTCCTCAACATCGATGTCGTGCAGCCCTTCATGCTGCCGGTGCTGAAGGAAGTGCGGGAGGGGACGATTTCTCCCGCCGACTTCACCCGTATCGTCGAGATCGTCGACACGTATATCGCCCGGCGCATGCTGTTCGGGGTGCAGACCACGGGCCTGAATAAATCCTTCGCCACCTTGTACCGCGAGTTGGCGCGCAAGCGTCAGCCGGACGTCGATTTCGCTGACGTGCTGATCCACACTCTGTTGCAGCGCAACGGCGCCTCGGGCTACTTCCCGCGCGATGAGGATGTGGCGAATTCGCTCGCGAGCTTGCCCGTGTACAAGCTGCGGAAGAGCTACCGCACGTATCTGTTCCATTGTCTGGAGAACACCGACAGTAAAGACGTGGTGGACGTCGCAGGCGGTCTCGAGTCGGGTGAGCTCTCGGTGGAGCACATCATGCCGCAGACGTTGACGGAGCAGTGGCGGGAAGAACTCGGCCCGAATTGGGAACGGGTGCACCGCACCTGGATCCATAGCCTCGGAAACCTCACCATCACGGGGTACAACACGAGCTACAGCAACCGCAGTTTTGCTGACAAGAAGTCGATGCGCGGCGGATTCGCTGTCACTCCTTATCGGCTCAACGACGACGTGAAGAACGCCGAGCGGTGGGACGAGTCTGCGATGGCCGCCCGGACTGAGCGGCTGACCCAGCGGGCGTTGGATTATTGGGTGATGCCCTCGACAGATTTTTCGCCCCCGATGCGGGAGTACGACACCGTGACTTTGGCGGAGGATTTCCGCCCGGTGAATCTGAAGGTGCGGTCTTTCGATGTGGGCGACGGTGACGTCTTTGTGGGCAGTTGGGCCGAGCTGACGAACCTGTTGCTTGGGCATCTCGCCAGTGAGCAGCGTGATGCGTTCCTCGCCTATGCGCGAAACAATCCTAATTTCGTCATCGCCACTGGCAACGAGGTTCCGGAGGGTGTGATTCTGCGCGAGGTCGCGCCGGCGGTGTACCTGCGGGGCACGTTCTCGGCGATGCAATCCCTCGGCGTTGTCCGTGCAGCCTGCCGGCACATGGAAAAGGACCTCGATCGAGTCACGATCAGCTACTACCCGTCGGAGACCGTCGAGGAGGACGCACGCGAGAACACCCCGGTGAAGGAGCCTGAAGGGATTGTGGAGGCTCTCAGCCAGGCGAGCGCTCAGCTCGCCCAGACTCCGGACGTCACCAGTGAACAGCTGCTGGACCTGCTCAAGCCCTTCCTGAAGCTGGCGGAGAAGCGCTTCGTGACAAGCAGGCTGACTCCGCAGGAACTGAGTAGCCTGCAGGGCAGGAAGGATCTGGGGGACGTCGCCGATGCGACGCTGGGGTCCGCAGTGGTGCAGGTGCTGGACACGTGGCGGAATATTCCCAATGCGGAGTTGCACGAATTGGTCGCGCCCGTCGCGGTGATGTGCCGCTGGGTGGAGGAGCTGCACGTGCGCTTCACTGACGGCGGGACGACGTAGAGAAAACATGGCCCGGCCGCTGCCGGTGCTTTGTACACTGGTCACTGGTACAGCGGCAGCGTGCGGCGCACGCCGGAGTTCCGCTGGCGAATATGACTCATGGGAAGGACGAGCGATGAATTTTGATGATCCGGTCGAGGGCCACGAGGCGCGCTCGTTTGATGCGGTGGCGCTCGACGTGGATGCGCTTGCTGACGAGGTGCGTGCTCGAGTTCCGCTCATTGCCGCCGCGCTGGACGAGGTGTGTGACCAGCTGCGCGAGGCTGCGCTGCGGGTGGACAGTGGTGAGTCTCCATCGGCGTTGGATCCTGAGCAGGCGGCCCGGTTGAAGGACCTGGAGCAGCTGGTCGAGATGATGCTGGCGCCGCACCGGGACTTCTACAGTTATCGTGAAGCGCGGGTCTGGGCGTTGGATGCGCGGCCAACGGTTGATGCGTTGCGCTTGGAGGCGGAGGAAAGCCCGTCGGCGGAGTTGCTGGAGTTGCTCGAGCGGGCCCTGGCGGCGGTGGATGAGAACGCGCTGGTATCCGATTCTTCGGATGGCTACCACGGAGATTTTTTGGCTTGGCTGCTTGCTGCCCATGGGGAGACGGCGCGGGCGTTGGCTCCTTTGTCGCCGCAAGCGCAGTCGCGGCTGGTGCAGTGGATGTTCTCCGCTGGCTATGCGAAGGGGGTCTCGGGTTTCTACACGCCGGAGATCCTTGAGTATGCGGACGTGTTGGACGCGCCGGCGGTGGCGGAGTTTGAGCAGCTCATTGAGTCCAGTGGGCAGGAGCGGTGGTACCTCGATTCCGTGCGCCGTGATCTGGCGGTGGTGCGGAGGGATGCGGATGCGTTGGAAGCATTCGTGGAACCGTACTTGGACAATGGCGCCAAGGTGCGGGATTCTGTGATCGCGCTTAATCAGGCGGGTTTCCCGGAGCGTGCCGTGGCCTTGGGGCGAAAGGCGTTGCCGCACTTGAGCTCGGGGTGGCTGGCGGATCAGGCGGTCAACGAGATTGCGCTGCTCGCGGCGCCCCAGATGTCGGCGCAGGAGTTGTACGAGTTCCGGCGCGAGGCATACGAAAGGCTGCGGACGGTGTCGTCTGTCGATGGGTTGCTGTCGGTGATTCCGGCACTGTCGGGCGAGGCCCGCCAGGAGGCGGAGGCCTTCGTTCGGGATGTGGTGGAGCCGCGATTCCTGGAGCGCAACCCGGTGGGCTATATCCGCTGGCTGGTGGGCCAGGGGCGGAGTGATGAGGCGTGGCGGCTGGCTGAGTTTCAGCCGGTGTTCATCCTCGGCGAGGATCTCGCCTACCAGTTGTGCGAGCTGCGTGCGGTGGAGCACCCGGAGGATGTGCTGGATTTGTATGGGCAGGTGGTGCAGTCCGTGTTGGAGGAGGCGAAGCAGCCGGCCTACCGGAAGGCCCGCACCATGTTGCTGGAGATGCGGCAGGCGGCGCATCGCGCAGGCGCGGAGGCGGTGGCGGAGTACGAGGATTTCTTCGCCTACCTCGTGGACAAGCATCGGCGCCGGCGGACGATGCTCGAGATTTTCGCCAAGGCTGGGTTGATGATCTAGCCCTCCTTGAGGCCGCGCCCGTGGCGGACGGTTGCGTGCGTAGACGACTGCTGCCCGGCACCTTCAGTCATGGTGCCGGGCAGCGGTGCGTTGTGGGGTGTTAGTTGAGCGTCCAGTATCCGTACTGTCCCTCGAAGGGGGCGATCATCTGGCGGATGTGGTTGCGGTTGCGGACGATGCTGTCTTCGACGTGCGGGGTGACATTCGTCGGCGTGAGGAACATGGCGAAGACGGGGGTGCCGTCGGAGTCGTAGATGGGTTCGCTGGGGATGAGGAAGGTGTATTCCGGCTCCCCGAGCGTCAGGGCGCCCATGGCGGCGGAGCGGAGTTCCGAGGTGGGGAAGACGACAATGTGGCGTTCGACGGTGCCGTCGAGGGTGCCGCGCTCGTCGAGGATCTCGTGGAGGGTTTGGCTGTCATGGTTGCTCCACGTGTTGAGGGCGCTGGTGATGTCGGAGGTGAGCTTTTCGACGGAGTTTTGTACCCACAATGCGGGCCCGGAGGGGTGGTCGGGCATCCAGCGTTTCTCCATGGCGGTTCGCGGGCAGGCGGTGATCTGGTGGCTGTCGGTGACAAGCCCGACGACGAGATCCTCGCCGTATTCGTCGCTGAGGAAGTACCAGCTGAGATCTTCCTTGGAGAGGGATGCGACGGCGGCGCCTGCAATGCCGGCGGCTCCGAGGATCCAGGGGGTGGGGTCCTCGCGTTCCTCTTTCGGGGTGGCCCAGTACGCGTCGCGGGCGGCGCAGAATTTCGCGTCCATCTCTCCGAGGGTGGCGCCATCTTCGAAGGCGTAGAGCTCCCGGCCGATGTCGTACCAGTGGCTAAGGATGTCGGCTTCCTCCTCGGTGATGTGCCGCAAGTAGGTGCCGGCGGACCGGGAGAGGTTGTCGTCCGGTGCGGGGGTGGGGTTGCTGCGGAAGCGGTCGAAGAAGCCCATGGGGTGCCCTCCTGGGGTGGCGATGATTGTCATGATGCGTGTGTGGCTGATGTTAACAACTGTGACCCGCCTCGTGGGTGGAAGTGGGCAAACTCACATCTGCGTGCTGTGTTGTCCTGCGTCGACGTGTCCCAACGTGCCCGTGCGTGGCGGGGTGCAGCATCCGCGCGCCGGGCGCTCGTGTCGCGCGCCCACCCGCCGGCGGATACACCTCCGCCCCGGCCCCGCGGGGTGGGCGGTGCCGGGGCGGTGGCGCGCTGTGCGGCGCGTGAGTGTGTGGCGCGAGGGGTTCAGGCCTGCGCCCTTAGGTGAGCTGCTGCACGCGGGCCGCGTGGTCGGCCATGAGTGCCCGCTCGCGGCGGCCGATGATCGCGAAGAGCACCACCGTGGCGACCGCGAAGGCGAGGAACACGAGGAAGGTGACGTTCCACCCGTAGTGCTGCACGACGAGGCCGACGCCCGTGGATGCCAGCGTCGCGCCGAGCAGGTAGCCGAAGAGTCCGGTGAATCCGGCGGCGGTGCCGGCGACGGTCTGTGGCGACAGGTCGATGGCCTGCAGGCCGATGAGCATGACGGGGCCGTAGATGAGGCCGCCGATGAGGGCGACGAGGGTGATGAGTACCCACATGGGGGTGCCGACGGGCACCAGCCAGTAAATGGCGATGCAGACTGCCGTGCCGGCGGTGAACAGCATGCCCGCCCCGGAGCGGTAGCCCTTGAACAGTTTGTCGGAGAGCACCCCGCAGAGGAGGGTGCCGAGGATGCCGGCGAGTTCGAAGGCGGCGAAGCCGACCATGCCGGAGCCGATCTCTGCGTGGTGTTTCTCGTTGAGGAACACGGTGATCCAGTTGAGCACCCCGTAGCGCAGGGCGTAGACGAAGACGTTGGCGATGGCCAGCATGACGATCGTGCGGTTGGTGAGCACGTGGGTGCGGATCCGCTGCCAGGTGCTGAGCCCGTCGTCGGGTGCTGCGCTGACTTTGGCGGGGTCGTTGCGGTATTCCTCGATGGGCGGCAGGCCCATGGATGCGGGGGTGTCGCGGATGAGGAGGAATCCGATGAGGGCGACGACGAGGGCGACGGCGCCGGGCAGCCAGAAGGCGACCTGCCACTGGTCGGTGTAGTGCGCGAGCCCCGCGCCGGTCAGGGCGGGCAGTGCGGCGCCGCCGACGTTGTGGGCGGTGTTCCACAGGGAGGTCTTCCAGCCGCGTTCGTTGGTGGAGTACCAGTGCACGAGGACGCGGCCGGCGGGCGGCCAGCCCATGCCTTGGACCCAGCCGTTGATGAACATCACCAGGGCGAATGCGCCGACGGAGGCGGAGAGCACGGGGATGGTGGCGATGCCGATGTTGACCAGTGCGGACAGCGCCAGGCCGAGCGGCATGAAGTAGCGGGCGTTCGACTGGTCGGAGATCATCGCGGAGAAGAACTTCGATAGCCCGTAGGCGAAGAGGACGGCGTTGGCGATGATGCCGACGCCGACTTTGTCGATGCCGTTCGCGTCGAGCAGGAGCGGCGCGATGAGGGAGACGTTGTTGCGGACGAGGTAGAACCCGGCGTAGCCGATGAAGATGCCGAGGAAGACCTGCAGTCGCAGGCGCGGGTAGAGCCGGTCGACTTCTGCGGGAGTTTTGCGGGGTGCCGCCGGTGGGGCGGCAAGCCAGCCGAGGTGCATGGTGGAACCTCCAGGGTGTGGGGTGTGTGCCCGGCGTGCGGTGTGTGGTGGACGCCGGGGCGGGGTGTGTGGATGGTTCCTCGTGTTCCCCCGCACGGGGGATGCATAAGGACCTCTTCAAGTATGGCAGTCCTTAGGCTGTGGTGTGGCCGACTATGGGAAGAAGTGTCAGTGAATATCCGTGGTGTTTGCCACGCGTGCACAGTGCGCGACGTGCTGGCGAGCGGAGCAGCGTGTCCTCCCTGAGGCCCTGGGAGATGGTCATCCCGATGCCGGTCGTCACCACCACACCCCAGCGGGTGGGGGCCCACCTGTTCCCGCACAAGGCCAGCAGTGGAGGAGGCATACACACCCCGCCAGGTTTCTTCGACGGGCAGATCCTCCCCGCACGAAGGCGGCGAGTTTGTGGGGTTTCTTAGACGCCCCCGGAATGTAGCAACGGCCAATCGCTGGGCAGTGCCCGCCGCAGGTACCGGTGTTCTCTTCGTTACAGTGGACCCCATGACTGACGCCACTGCTCGCACGGCTGCCCACGATGCGGCCGTGAACCCCAGCGCCCTCGACCGCGCCTGCGACGCCTACATGGATGATCTTGCCCGCCTCGTGCCGACCGCCGCGACGGCGTTCGGTGTGCCGGGCTTCGACCACGAGCTGGAGGACTACTCCCCAGAGTTCCACGCCGCAGTGGCGGACCGTACGAAGCAGCTCTACGACATCGCCGCCGGTGCCCTCGCCTCCGGGGAGTGCGAGGGGCAGCCGCTCGACGGGGTGGACGTCGTCACCGCCCAGGCGCTGGTCGACCGCCTGGGCGTGGAACTGGAACTCGCGGAGATGGGCGAAGACCTGCGGGCACTGAATAATTTGGCCTCGCCGCTGCAAACGATCCGCGACACGATGCTGCTCATGCCGACGGACACTCCTGAGCAGAAGGAGGCGGTGGCGTCCCGCATGGCGAAGATTCCCCGGGCGCTGGCCGGCTACCGGCAGTCCCTGGAACTGGCGGCCTCCCGGGGGCAGGTGGCGGCCGCCCGCCAGATCGGGGAAGTTGTCACCCAGCTGCGGGACCTGGTGGGCCCGGAGTCCATGTTCAGCGACCCGCAGGCCCAGGCCGCCTGCGAGGAGCTCGCCACCTGGTTGGAGACCACCCTGCTGCCGCAGGCCCCCACCGCGGACGGGGTGGGCCGGGAGCGCTACGAGGTGTTCTCCCGCCAGTTCGTCGGTGCCGCTGTCGACCTGGATGAGGCCTACGAGTGGGGCGCGGAGCAGCTGGCCCGCATCGCCGCGGAACAAGATGCCATTGCCACCGACCTCTATGGGGCGGGTGTGACCGCCCAGGAGGCGTGCCGTCGACTCGACGCGGAGGAACGCTACACCCTCCACGGGGTGGAGGCGCTGCAGGAGTGGATGCAGTGTACCGCCGACCAGGCGATCGCGGACCTGGGTGGCACCCACTTCGATATTGATCCCCGGGTGCGCACCATCGAGTGCCTTATCGACCCCGCCGGCACCGGCGGTATTTTCTACACCCCGCCCAGCGACGACTTCACCCGCCCGGGCCGCATGTGGTGGTCCGTACCGAAGGGGGAGGACACCTTCCACACTTGGCAGGAACTCACCACCGTTTACCACGAGGGTGTGCCGGGCCACCACCTGCAGCTGGGGGCGACGATGTGCAATCAAAATGAGTTGAACACGTGGCGGCGGTTGGCGTGCTGGAACTCCGGGCACGGTGAGGGCTGGGCCCTCTACGCGGAGGCCCTCATGGATGAGTTGGGCTACCACGCAGACCCCGGCACCCGCATGGGCATGCTGGACGCGCAGCGCCTCCGCGCCGCCCGCGTCCTCATCGACATCGGCGTGCACCTGGGCAAGCCCACCCCGGAGGGCGGGCAGTGGACCTACGAGTACGCCGACGAGTTCTTCGCCCGCAACGTCGTCATGGCGGCCCCGAACCGCCGCTTTGAACTGCACCGCTACTTCGGTTGGCCCGGCCAGGCCCCCTCGTATGCCCTCGGGCAGCGACTGTGGCAGGACTTGCGCCGGGATGCGGAAGCGGCCGGCATGTCGACGCGCGCCTTCCACGCCGCAGCGTTGGCCCCGGGGAGTTTGCCGATGGGCATCCTCCGGGACGTCGTCCTCGGCGGCTAACACCCCGCCGATCCCGCCGCGCGCGATGGGGTGGCCGAGCACACCCCACCCCGTGCACCCATGGCCGCAGGCTGCCACCACGACGACGCCGCCGGCAGGAACTGTGTTCTCCTGCCGGCGGCGTGGGTGGTCGTGGGGTGGGGAAGTTACTCCGCAGCGGTGGTGGTGCTCGGCGCGGGGGCGGCGTCCTTGGCCTTATCGGCCGGGGCGACGGTGAATTCCACCTTGTACTTCTCCAGCTCGGTGCCTTGCGTCAGGGCAGTGGTCTGCGCGCGCAGGAGATCCTCCACTCGGCTCTGGGCCTTGTCCAGCAGCCCGCCTTGGATGGCTTTGTCTGTGACAACCCGCTCTTCCTTGGCAACAAAATCGAACACATCTGTCGTGCTCAGCGGGTTGAGCACGCTCTTAGATTCGTGGAACGGCTGCACGCTTTTGGCGTCGATGTTGGCGCTCAACACTTCCACCGCGGGCACGGTGATGGTGATGGTCTTGGTCAGCGGGTTGACGCTGGTGTCGATGGCGGAGAAGTCCTTCACACCAGCGGTGACGCGCCCATCGTAGGTGACGACGAACGAGGTCTCCGTGAGCGGGATGTCCTTCCCCCTAAACGTGTGGCTCTCGGAATGTTTGCCGGCGTTCGTGAACACATATTCCTCGGTCGCCAGTTCAGAAATATTGTTGAAGGATTCCTTCAGGGTGGTCGACGTGATGGTGGTCCTCGACCCGAAGAATCCTCCGCGCATCCCGTACACGGCGAGGGCTGCGGCGACCACGACGAGGGTGGTCAAAACTGAGATCGCGGCGACAGCGAGGCGGCTGCGCCCGCGGCGGTTTATGCTCATGACCACCGATTTTATCGGGGGGTGTTCCTATGTTAAACGCAAATCGGCTGGTAGTCCTTGGTGATACTCATGCCTACCAGCCGGGTCCTCCCTAGCAGGGTGTGTGAGGGCATGCCAAAGCGCCGATCACTGGTCGTTGTTTTCAACGATCCAGTGCCGGCTGACGCGAC
>NZ_PPDL01000008.1 GCF_002994655.1 Corynebacterium sp. 13CS0277 | reverse complement strand
GATGAGCGGAAGCGGATGCGGCAGGACTACGAGCGGGAGTTGTTCGGAACGTACTAACCCAAATTGTGAAACTCAGGCCTAGGATGTAAGGCATGACTGCGCCCCACACCCCCTCCTCCCAGCACCCCCAGCCCGCCCCCGGCGAGCTGCGGCTGCTCAGCCTCAACGCGCACGCCTGGCTGGAGGAACACCAAATCCCCAAGCTGTACCGCATAGCCCAAGCGATCCTCGACTGGGACGTCGATGTGGTGGCCCTGCAGGAGGTCAACCAGTCGCAAGCCACCCCGGAAGTTGCCTACGCGGACCTTGAGGCCACCCACTTCCTCGGCGGGAACGAACGCCCCATCCGGGAAGACAACTATGCGTGGCTGCTGGTGCGGATCCTCCGCCAGCTCGGGGCCGAGGATGTGCAGTGGGCGTGGGCGGACGCCCACTTGGGCTTCGGGGTGTACGACGAAGGCATCGCCGTTGTCACCCGCCGCCCCGCGGGCCGCGTGGTGCGGCTGCCGCACGCCGAGGGCTTCGACTACGACAATGTGCGGCGGCGTGTGAGCCTCGGGGTGGAGGTGCTGCCGACGCGCACCGGCACCGCCGGCGAGGAGGCGGGCCTGTGGGTGGTATCTGGGCACTATTCCTGGTGGGAGGATCCAGCCTTCAGCGATGTGGTGCAGGGCTTCCCCATTGGGGCACCGAAGCCGGGGGCGGATAAGTACCTGTTCCGTGCCGAGTGGGAGTTCCTCGCGCCCCAGTTCGCGGAGCTGGCCCAGTCGGCCCCGGTGGTCCTGGCCGGGGATTACAACAACGCGGCCAGCGTGGCAGGGGAGGGCTACGACCTCGTCGTCGGGGGCGAGGTGTCGGGCCCGTGGGCGGATTCTTTCCTCACGGCATCGGATGTGCGTGGGGAGGGCACTGTGCATAAGAAGATCCACGGGTGGGCGGAGAACACCGCGGCGCTGCGGATCGACTACGTGTTCTCGTCTCCTGGGGTGCGTGCCACACGCCATGCGGTCGTGTTCGGTGACGACACCCCGGAGGCGGTCTCCGATCACTCGGGGCTGTTGGTGGATCTGCGCGCTGAGGGCGCGGGCGCGGTGTCGCCTCGTTGAGTCGTGCCCGAGCGGGCACATGCGCGTGCCCGAGCACAAATGAACACTGACCAGGACAGGTGCGTTTTTTCGTATAGGTGCAGGGTATCGCTGTGATTTGTTGTCATATCTCCGGCTAGGAACCGGGCACGCCTGCGGGGTAATGTGAGCGCCTTGCATACTGACAATCACCGTGCAGTACCCCGGCGGACCTTCGCGCGGGGTGCTGTGCGTGAGCGCGAAAGAGACCTTGTGACACAACCATCACCGCGTAGCCGTCGCCGCGTGAGCGATATCGCCCCCGCCGCAGTCATCGCCGTCCTCCTGGGCTGCACCTGGGCCGTGCCCGCCGCCATCGCCCATGTCCTCACCCCGCCGACCACCCCGGTTGCTGCCGGCACTGCTGTGCTGGACACCGGGATGGTCAAGGTCACCTACCCGGCACCCGCCGGGTGGGAGGAACACCGCACCGGCTCCCCTGCGAGCACCCGGTATACCCAGGGAGATGATTCCCTGTCGGTGCGGATCGTGTCCGGGGTCAGCGACGTCCGCACCGCCGCTGAGCGCACCGCGACCTCGATGTCGAGCGACGGGATGGCGGTGATCCTCTCTGACGAGAAGCAGACCACCGACCAGGGTTACGAGGCCTACTCCTGCGAGACCGTGAACAACGGCGATAACACCGCCGGGCCCTGCGCGATGATCGCCCACGGGGACACCCTCGTCGCGGTGACCTCCCTGTCGAAGGACTTCACCAAGGAGCAACCCTTCATTGACATTGCCAACGCGTTGACGATCGAAGAGCTCGCCCCCGCCGAGCAGGACGGTGAGAACTAGCCCATGACCACCCCGAACAATCCTTTCACTCCTGCCACCCCGGACGGGGACGCCTTCGCCGCAGCACACCAGCAGCCAGCACCGACGGACTCCCCGTGGCCGGACCACACCACCCCGGCCGCCGCCGCAGCCCCGGCGGTGGCGACCACCGCACACGCCGGTGGTCACAGGGCACCATCGGCAGCGGTGGGGCATGAGTTCTTCCGCCCCCAGTCCGCCTACTGGTGGGTCTTCGTCGGCATGGTCGCCGCCGGCACCATCGGCATCCTCGTCGAAACCGCCCGCGGCGTCATCCTCACCCGCGACGCGCTGTGGCTGGTCGCCCCGCTCATCGTGGTGGCGGCCGCCATCTTCGCCTGGGTGCTGCTCGCCCTCGACCGCTACCGGGCCCGCCGCGGCTGGGTGCTGGTGCTCGCATTCCTCGGCGGGGCTGCGGTGTCGACGTGGCTGTCGCTCATGGGCAACGCCGCCATCGACGGCATCGTGCAGGCACTCATGGACGACACCGCTGCAGAAAACTGGGGTGCCGCGTTCTCCGGGCCCACCACCGAGGAATGGTCCAAGGGCTTGGTGGCCCTGCTGGTCGTCCTCGTCGCCTCGGCCACCCACACCCGCCTCATCCACGGCTTCCTCGTCGGCGGCTTCGTCGGCCTGGGCTTCCAGTTCGTCGAAAACGTCCTTTACGCCACCAACAGCGCAGCCAGCAGCATCACCAGCGATATCGATGGGGCGTTGCCGGTGACGCTGCTGCGCAGCGCCATCGGGTTCACCTCCCACTGGGTGTACACCGCCATCATCGGCGTCGGCATCATGGTGCTGCTCGGGCGCACCAGCCACCCCTGGGCGCTGGGTCGGCGCTGCGCAGTCTTCGTGGGCCTGTTCGCCGCCAGCTACGGGCTGCACTTCCTGTGGAACTCGCCCATGCCTGGCGGCATCATCCAGGTGCCGCTCATGCTCGCCAAGATGCTGCTCGTCGTCGGCGTCCTCGCAGCCGTCTGGCGCTGGGTCATGCGGGAGGAACGTAGCTTCCTCGCCACCGCCAGCACCGCCGCCGCCACCGCGGGCCTGCTGCCCGACCCGGCTGTCGCGGCCGCCGCCGGCGACCACGCGGCACGCAAGGCCGCCCGCCGCCAGGCCGCACAGCACGCCAGCTCCCGGCGGGCGCGCCGGGCGGCAGCCAAAGCCCTCGCCCGGCAGCAGGGGGAGTACCTCGATGCCCTGCAGGCGTGGGGCCGCCGCGGCACCGGCATCGATACCGGTGCCTGGGATGCGACCGCCGCCTAAGGGGTCGGTGTGGTTGGCCTGTGCATCGTGCTGTTCGCTGAGTGCGAAAAATTCACTGGCAGGCCGACCTGTTTCGTTCGGTGGGCCTATACTGGTGAACCATGAATGAGAGCGTACATTCCACTCATGTTGATGTGCGGTGGTCCGATTTTGACCGCTTCGGGCACATCAACAACGTGGCCTACATTGAACTAGCCCAAGAAGCCCGCAACATCTTCGCCGTCGAGGAGTTCGTCGGCCGCGGGCTTCCCGTCCCCGCCGTCTTCGTCAAGCACATGGAGGTCGACTACCTCCGGCCGATCCTGCCGGACACGACCCAGGTGCTTGTGACGACGGCCGTCACCCGCATCGGCACGACGAGTTTTACCACCCGCCAGTCGATCTTCGATCGCAACGGCAATGAGTGCGCCATCGTCACCTGTGTGCAGGTGGCGGTGGATGTCGCGACGTCGATGCCGCGGCCGATTACCTCCAACGAAGCGAAGGTCCTCTCCCTCGGGGCCGGCACCACCCCTGACGGTGAGGCCGACGCGGGCCAGGATTCCTAACTTCTTCTCTTTTGTCCTCGCGTGCCCCTTAAGCCCCCACGGCAGCAGCTGCCGTGAGGTAGGCGGCCGGGCGCGCGATTGCCTATGAAAGCGTGGCAGATCAAGTGATCACGTTGACTTCTTCCCGGCAGGGTGTGCTCGCGCTGTTGCAGCGCGCCCTGCGCCTCGACAGGCAGGCCGCCGCCCGTGTGCGGGCCGTCGCCTTGGATGCCGGGCAGCCCGACACCGTCGATGTGTTCGTCACCACCCCCTTCGAGGTGGTGGCGGCCCGCCGCTGTGGGGGCACCGCCCAACCCGACGGGACGGTGGTGTCGGCGCTTGCGCTCGCCGAGAAGCTCGCCGCCGCAGGTTCCCAGGCGGCGCCGATGATGCTGTCCGCCGGGGGTGCGGCCCTGTGGCCGGGGGCGTTGCCGCCTCTTACAGGCTTCGAGCTCGTCGACCACGTGCCCGTGCAGGTGCTGCGCGACCTCGCCGAGCAGGGGGCCGCCGCCGCGAAGGAGGCCGGCTCTGTCGGCGTGCCGACGAGCCTGCTGCACCAAGACGTCCTCACCGTGGAAGGCATCGCGCTGGGCATGGGCACCATCTGGGCGCTGTCGCAGCTGGACTTCCTGCCGCCCGCCGACACCCCCGCACCGGGAGATACTGCCCGCGTGAGCCGCAGCGGCCCATGGGTGCGCATCGACACCGTCCGCGGCAGCGTCTACCAGCGCGCCGGCGGCCCGCTGAGCCTGCAACCACTGAGCTAGCAGAGCATCCACCTCGCCCCGACTGGCGGCCCCAACGCCACAGTCGGGTGCCGTTGAGGGCGTAGACACGCAGGAAGGTCCCAGCAGAGAGGGTTCTCCGCTGGGACCTTCATGTGTCTCTGTGTCGACAAAAAAGGGGCAAGACGATGGGGACCTGCCGGGGCGTACAAGGTGTTGGAGCGCGCACAGAGACACGACAACGACCGGGCGGGGCCCCACCTGGTCGATCGCGGCGCGGTGGCCGTGGGGGTGGAGCCCCGCCTAGTGGGTGTGGGGTAAGTGCTGTTAGAGCACCATGGCTGCGGCCCAGCCGGCGAGCAGCAGCGGAATGTTGAAGTGCAGGAAGGTGGGGATCACCGAGTCGCGGATGTGGTCGTGCTGGCCGTCGGCGTTGAGCCCGGAGGTCGGGCCGAGCGTCGAGTCGGAGGCCGGGGAACCCGCGTCGCCCAGGGCGCCGGCGGTGCCGATGATGGCCACGGTGGCCAGGGGGCTGAAGCCCAGGGAGGCGCAGAGCGGCACGTAGATCGCGGCGATGATGGGCAGGGTGGAGAACGAGGAGCCGATGCCCATGGTGACGATGAGGCCGACGACGAGCATCGCGAGGGCGGCGGCGGCCTTGTTGCCGTTGAACAGTTCAGCGGTGCCGGTGACCAGGGGGTCGATGGCGCCGGTGGCGCTCATGACGGCGGCGAAGCCCTGGGCGGAGATCATGATGAAGCCGATCAAGGCCATCATCTTCATGCCTGCGGTGAACACGCTGTCCGCCTCGCCCCAGCGCACGGCTCCGGTGACCATGAAGGTCGCCAGGCCCACGAGGGCGCCGACCATGAGGGAGTCGGCTTCGAAGCCGGTGGACTGCATCCATAGCTGCACGGCGAAGGTGAGCACGATGGCCACGAGGGCGACGGTGACCCGGTAGCGGGAGATGGGGGCGTGGTCTTCCAGCTCATCCATCGCGGCGGCGGCACTTGCCGCACCGGAGGTGTTGGTGCCCTCGATCGGCAGGTCGGCGTACACGCGCGGCTTGCGGTAGGAGATGAACACCGCGACGAGGAGGCCGACGAGCATGCCGAGGGCGGGGATGGCCATCGCGTGCATGACGCTGATGCCGTCGACGTCCAGGCCGGAGGACTCGATGTTGCCGAGCAGGATTTCGTTGAGGTAGATCGAACCGAAGCCGATCGGGATGAACATGTAGGTGGTCACCAGGCCGAAGGTGATGACGCAGGCCACGAGTCGCCGGTCGAGCTGCAGCTTGTTCATGACCACGAGCAGCGGCGGCACGATGAGGGGGATAAACGCGATGTGGACGGGGATGACGTTCTGGCTCATCACTGCCATGGCCAGCAGGCCGCCGATGATGGTGAACTTCACCGCGACCTCGGTGGTCTTCTTCGCGCCAGCGCTTTCGGCCCCGATGCGATCGATGAGCCAGTTCGCGAGGAGCTGCGGCAGCCCGGAGCCGGCGACCGCCATCGCGAAGGCGCCCAGCAGGGCGTAGGAGAAGGCGATTTTGGCTCCGCCGGATAGCCCGTCCTGGAAGGCGACGAGGGTGCCGTCCAGTCCGAGCCCGCCGAGGATGCCGCCGACGAGGGCGCCGATGAACAGCGCGAGGACGACGTGGATGCGGGACACCGACAGGATCAGCATCACCAGCACAGCGACGAGTACAGCATTCATAGGGTTTGAGGGTAGTGGCCTGGATTTATGTCACCTAAGTGGGGGTCGGGAAACACCCCCGGCGCTACCCCCACGCCCAGCTTCGGTGGCGGGCGGCCGTGGGGCCTGCCGCGTGCCCGCCCGCCCACGGGCCGCAGCTACCGCCTGTGGGCGCAGGCGGTAGCCTGGGATGCCGTGATGGTGACTGAACATGCAGTACTGCCCCTGATTGCTCGCGCAACCTCCCCCGTGCACTGGGTGCGCGCCCACTGGGACGCGTTCTCCGACAAACCCGCGAAGGTCCTCGTGGTCCTCGTGGTGGCGCTGCTGCTGCACGTGCTGCTGCGGCGGCTCGTGACGACGGTGTGCACGCGCGCACAGCGGGGCGATAGTCCCCGGCAGGGGGCGCACATGCAGACCTTGGCGTCCGTGGGGCGGAGCGCGGTGGCGATCGTGGTGTGGACGTGGGCGGGCATCACGCTGCTGTCCACGGTAGGCATCAATGTGGCCCCGCTCATTGCGTCCGCAGGTGTGGCGGGCGTGGCCCTGGGCTTTGGCGCGCAGTCCCTGGTGAAGGATTTCCTCACGGGCGTGTTCATGCTCATCGAGGACCAGTATGGGGTGGGCGATGAGGTCACGGTGGGGGATGTGTCCGGCACCGTGGAGAACGTCACCCTGCGGGTGACGACGATTCGCGATGCGGAAGGCACCCGCTGGTACATCCGCAACGGGCAGATCACGCAGGTGGGTAACTCCACCCAGGAGACTGCGGTGGCGCGCGTCGAGGTACCGGTGGAGTACTCGAACCGGGTGGATGAGGCGGTGGCGGCCATTGGGGCAGCAAGCCGGGAGGTGGCGGCCGATCCGGAGTATGCCTCCCTCGTGCGTGGGGAGCCGGTCGTCGATGGGGTGACCTCCCTGGAGACCGACCACATGGTGATCCGGGTGCATGTGCCGACAGCACCAGGCGCGCAGGGGGCGGTGCGGCGCGCACTGTTGGCGGCCATCGTGGGCGCGTTGACGGCGCCCGCGCCGGCGTCGTCGGACGGTGATGGAACCCCGGCCGGGGAAAAGCCAGGAAATGAGGTGCACTCGCCGCAGTGAGGTGCCGTCGGCGGCGCGTGCTGCCGGATCCCGTGATTGCGGCTCTTATATCTTCCCCGGTGATGCGCGCCGGCTGTCCGGTGGTGTGTGGCGCGGGTGGGTGAATCACCCGCGCGGTGGAGGGTGCTGCGCGCCTGGGGAAGAGGAGGGGCCAAGGCGACTCCCGGCAATTAAAAAAGCATTTTCCATGCCTGTTTTCTGTGCTGCTTTCACCGGCCTAGACTGGGGCACCATGGAAAGCTTTTATGACGCCGTCGGCGGGGAAGACACCTTCCGGGCACTCGTCCACGGCTTCTACACCCGGGTCCGCGAGGACGATCTCATCGGCCCGATGTACCCCGTCGATGACTGGGAGGGTGCGGAGGACCGGCTGCGCTGGTTCCTCGCCCAGTACTGGGGCGGGCCCCAGACGTTCTCCGCGGAGCGCGGCCACCCCCGCCTGCGGATGCGGCACCACCCCTTCGTCATCGGGGAGGCGGAGCGCGACCGCTGGCTGGAGATGATGAAGGCCTCCCTCGACGAGATCGATTCCGACACCCTCGACGACGCGCACCGCGCCGCCGTGTGGGAGCACATGGAACGCGTGGCGAACATGCTCATCAACCACTCGGAGGCCATGCCGCACCCTCACGCCCACCCGCACTAAGACTTCACCGCCCGGGCAGAGATCACCCGCCGCACCCCGTGGCGGGAACGCCGAACATGGCAAGGCCGCTGGTACCGCACGACAATCTCGTGGGCACCAGCGGCCTTTGTACGTGTGGGGCGCGGTGCGCGCCGGGTCTTTAGGCGGCGTCGATGGCGCGGTTGCGCAGCGCCCGCTGGAGGCGGTCGTTACCTTCGGCGATGACCCGCTTGAAGCCTGCGGAGTAGTCGCCGGCGAGCAGCGCCTCGGCAAGCTCCACCGTGGTGGGGCTGACGTCCCAGCGGGGGTAGATTTCCGTCAGGGTGCGCAGCGCGACCTCGGATTCGAAGGTGTCCCAGATCGTCGGCGCGATGTCGAAGTAGCGGGCCGTGAGCGGCAGCAGCAGGTCGTCGCTGCCGGCCCACAGCAGGCCGCGGCCCTTGTGGCGCAGCTCCAGGTTGCTCATCTGTGCGCCGCGGGTGACGATTGCGTCGAAGATGGCGGCCTTGGAGTCCTTCGTGGGGATCGCGGCCTCGGCGGTCCACGCCCAGTTCCGCCCGTTGGAGGACTGGTCGCGTGCGGATTCCTCAGCGATCGCGGCGCGCGCGGAGTCGGGGGTGTGCTCCCCGCGGGCGATGAGTGCGGTCAGTGCCCGCCAGCGCATATCCGCATCCGCGTCGAGGCCCGCGAAGACGGGCTGATCGGCGAGGATGCTGCGCACCGCATCAGCCTCCGCGTCGCCGAGGCGCACCTGGGTGAGGTGCTGGACGAAGATGAGCTGCGCATCGGAGCCCGGTTCCGCGGCGAGCGCTGCGGCGTGCAGCATCTGCGCGTACGTGGGTGCGCCCGTGCTCGCCGCCCAGGCGGGGTCGGCGTAGGAGCCGAGGGCGGCTTCCGCCTTGCTGAGCACCGACTCGAGGACGAACATCTCCGTCTCGTGCGGCGCACCCCGGCCCACCAGGGCCAGGTAGTCGCGGGCCTTCATCGTGCCGTCGCGGGTCATCTCCCACGCCGTCGACCACACGAGCGCCCGGGCCATGGGGTCGACGATGGCGTCAATGTGTTCCACGGCGAAGCGCACGCTGTCCTCGTCGAACTCCATGAGGGCGTAGGTGAGGTCCTCGTCGTTGACGAGCACCAGGTCCGCGGCCGGCAGGCCGACGAGCTCCGGGACGTCCGTGCGGGGGCCCGCGATGTCGAGGGCGTGGGCGTGGGTGCGCACCACCTGGCCATCGACAAGGTTGTACAGGCCGATCTGGATGCGGTGGGTGCGGGTCTCCCCGGCGCCGGGCTGCGCGCCCGTCTGCGTCACCGCAAAGGAGGTGTACACGCCGCCGTCGGTGGCCGTGTCCGCGGCCAGGGTGTTCACACCCGTCGTGGTGAGCCACTCGCCCGCCCAGCCGTCCAGATCCCTCCCGGAGGCCTGCGCCAACGCCCCCAGCAGGTCCTCGAAGGTGGCGTTGCCGAAAGCGTGGTTGGCGAAGTGCTGGCGCACACCCGCGAAGAACGGCTCCCGGCCCACGTAGGCCTGCAGCTGCTTGAACACCGACGCGCCCTTGGCGTAGGTGATGCCGTCGAAGTTCTGCTCCACGGTCTCAATGTCGTGGGCGTCCGCCACCACCGGGTGCGTCGACGGCAACTGGTCCTGGTTGTACGCCCACGCCTTCTCCACGTTCGCGAACGTCACCCACGCGGTGTCGTACTCGGTGGCCTCCGCCTGGGAGATCGCCGCCGCCCACGTCGCGAAGGACTCGTTGAGCCACAAATCACCCCACCACCGCATGGTCACCAGGTCGCCGAACCACATGTGGGCCAGCTCGTGGAGGATCGTGTCGCAGCGCCGCTCGTACATCGTGTGCGCCGTCTTCGAGGTGAACACGTACTCGTCGCGGAAGGTGACACAGCCGGCGTTTTCCATCGCGCCCATGTTGTACTCGGGGCAGAACACCTGGTCGTACTTGCCGAAGGGGTAGGCCATGCCGAAGTGCGCGTGGTAGTAGTCGAAGCCCTGCTTCGTCTGCTCAAAAATGCGCTCCGCATCCAGGGCGTGCGCCAGGGACTTGCGGCAGTACAGGCCGAACGGCACGGTGAGTTCTGTCGGCTGATCCGCCGGGGTCTCCGGGTGGTGGGTGAGCGTGCCCGTCCACGAGTCCCGCACCTCGTGGTACGGGCCCGCGCAGAACGCCACCAGGTAGGTCGACAGCAGGTAGTCCACCCGGCCGGAGTGCACGTCACCGGCGGCGGTGTGGGCGACCTCCATCGGCGGATTCGAGATGACCTTCCACCCGGCCGGGGTGGTGACCTGCATGCTGTAGGTCGCCTTGATGTCTGGCTGGTCGAAGCAGCAGAACACCCGCTTCGCGTCGGCGGTCTCGAACTGGGTGTACAGGTAGGTTTCGTTGTCCGCAGGGTCGACGAAGCGGTGCAGGCCTTGCCCGGTGCGGGAGTACTCGCAGTCCGCCACCACCCGCAGGGTGTGCTCGCCTGCGGCGAGCTCGCCCAAGTCGATGCCCTCCCGGGGGTCGGGGGAGTCGAGCCGCACCCCGTCGAGCACGGCCTCGCGGATGTCGCGTGCGCGGAGGTCAATAAACAACGACCCGGCGTCGCGGGTCGTGAAGTGCACCGTCGTGGCGGAGACAAACGTCTCGCCCTGCTCGGAAAGATCCAGGGCGATGTCGTAGTGGCAGGATGCCACGAGGTCGGCCCGGGCCTGGGCTTCTGCGTGTGTGAGGTTCAAAGACGTCATGGCCCCACTCTAACAACGCCGCCCCCTTCCACCCGCCGCGCCTGCGGGGATGGAATATCACCCGCAGGCCACCGCGTTGGAACCCATGACTGCCGCGTGCGCATCACCCGCACCCGGCGTGAACCCCCACCCCAGCGACAGTCCCCGACAGTCCCCGTCTTCCCCTTTTTCTCAAGCATTGGAGCACCCCCACATGGCGACCCCCGTGACCCTGTACTTCGACGTGTCCTGCCCCTTCTGCTGGGTGACGTCCCGGTGGATCAAGGAGGTGGAGAAGGTCCGCGACGTGCAGGTCACGTTCGTGCCGATGAGCCTGTCGGTCCTCAACGAGGGTCGGGAGGAACTGCCTGCCGATTACCAGCGGAAGATGGAAGCGAACTGGGGTCCGGCCCGGGTGTTCACCAAGGTGGCCCTCGAGGCCCCGGAGAAGGTCGACGCCCTCTACACCGCGCTCGGCACCCTCATCCACAACGGCGGCCAGGGCGGCAAGGAAGGCTACGGCGCCTACGACGGCCTCATCGCCGAGGCACTGGCCGAGGTGGGCCTGCCGGCCGAGTATGCCGCCGTCGCCAACACGCAAGAGATGGACGCCCAGCTGCGGGCCTTCCAGGCCCGCGCGATGGAGCGCGTCGGCAACGATGTCGGCACCCCGGTGCTGGAGATCGGTGAGCGGGGCTTCTTCGGCCCGGTGCTCACCCGCATCCCCCGCGGGGAGGAAGCAGGCCGCATCTTCGATGCGGCCGTCACCCTGGGTTCCTACCCGCACTTCTTCGAGCTCAAGCGCTCCCGCGACGAGTGGCCCGCCTTCGACTAACACCCCCACACGCACGCCCCGCAGCCGCACCGGTTGCGGGGCGTGCGCATGTGCGCGGTGCCCCGCAGCGTTGACAATCGCGCGAGTCCGCCCAGTTAGCGGCCGGTCTCGTCGTCCCCGCAGCGCCCCAGGACCGTGGCCAACGCCTGCTTTTCCTCCGGGGTGACCCCCAGCCCGTACTGGGCTTTCACGGCCACCTGCCGGCGGGCGTAGTCGCACTGGAACTCCTCGTTCGGCGGCAGCCACTGCGAGGCATCCTTCGCCCCCTTTGCCTTGTTCGCGACCTGGGAGGTCGCCAGCAGATTCGCCGGATCGTTGGCGAAGTCGCGACGCAGATCCTCATCCCACGCGTCCGCGCCGGTCGCCCAGGCGTTGGCGAGTGCGACGACGTGGTCGATGTGCACACTGCTCGCAGTGCCGCCCTCGCCGCGCTGGAAGTGGAGTTCCTCCCCGGTGTACGGGTCGCGCAGGTCCCCGGACCATGCCACGCAGTCGTGGGTGCCGGGTTTCACGCTGAGATTGTCCAAGTCTCGCCTCAGGATGTCGTTGCGGGTATCGCAGCCGTTGTGGCCCATCTCGACGCGGACGTCGTCGCTCCAGCGCTGCCCGAACGCATCCCGGTGATACGGCTCGGCGGCGCGGGCCTCCGGCGCGAGCACTACGAGCGAGTCCAGGGCGGAATCCGCCACCGGTGCGGGCACCACAGACCCGGTGCCTGCGGGTGCCGCACACCCGGCCAGCACGCCGCCCGCCACGAGCACCGCCGTCACTGCCGTCGCACGCGCGCCAAGCAGGACGCGCATGCGTGGCACGGGCGCCGCGCGCAGGGCACCGGCACTGCGGGCGGGAGTACTGGTCGGGGGGAACACCGGGGACGTGGGGGAGGTGGGGGACACGGAATACACCCTAAACGCCTGCTCGCGGGCGCCGCACCTCGTCACGGGCCGCAGGAGTGTGAGCGAGTGGACATCCGGGGGTGCTGGGGCGGGGTAGTCACACCGGCGGGGCAGAAATCTGCGGCCGCTGCGTTGTTGGTTACACTGGTGGCCATGCGCGTTTACTTGGGAGCGGACCACGCAGGGTTCGACATGAAGAATGCAATCGCCGAACACCTCACCGCCGCAGGCCACGAGGTTATTGACTGCGGTGCACACGTCTACGATGCCCTCGACGACTACCCGGCGTTCTGCATCGAGGCCGCCCGCCGCACCGTGAACGATCCGGGGTCCCTCGGCATCGTGCTGGGTGGCTCCGGCAATGGTGAGCAGATTGCCGCCAACAAGGTCAAGGGTGCCCGCTGTGCCCTGGCGTGGTCCGTGGAGACCGCGAAGCTCGCCCGCGAGCACAACAACGCCCAGCTCATCGGCATCGGTGGCCGCATGCACTCCAAGGATGAGGTCCTTGCCATCGTGGACGCGTTCCTGGAGCAGCCCTGGTCCAACGAGGAGCGCCACCAGCGCCGCATCGACATCCTCGCTGACTTTGAGAAGACCGGCGTGCCGCCCGCACTCCCGGAGGCCTAACGCCTGCCGGTGCGGCCATCCCCCGCACCACACATGTTCAAGGGCACCTGCCCCGCATCCCGCGGGCAGGTGCCCTTCGTCATGCCCACCACACCAGGTGCGACGGTGCCCAGGAGGGTGGGGCCTGCGGGCAGGGGTGGAACGTACCGGCCCTCGCACGCGGGCCGCTCGCACAGGGACAAGGGGTGGAGCGTCGGCGCGCGCGAGCATGCTGGCCGCGCGCAGAGGGGGTGCAGGTGTGCTGGCCGGGGAGAATCTTAGGTAGTTCTTAACCTTTGGGGTGTGTCAGTAGTGCAGCCGGGCACGTGCAGGAGCTTTGAAAAAATACGGTACCGTAGGAATCGGTCCGATTTAAGGAATAGCAATTCTGCGGCAAAGAAATATATGATTTGGGTGTAACGCTCGGTGGGGTCGTGGAGATAATGCCTGTGGGGAAGTCTTTGTCAAAAAGAATGTCGGGTGCGAAGTATGCAAAAACCCCACACCGTGTCCCTGGGGAAGAAAAAATCTTCCGGGATGGTGTGGGGTTCCCACTGCGCGGAGCGACGAGAAAGAAAAACTTCTTACAGCATTCAAGGATTCTGTAGTAATTTCCTGCAGATTCCCGTGTCGTGAGAAAGCTTCTATCCTGCAGCCTGAGGAGTCTTGCGCATGTCGATCCAGTCGCGGATCTCGCGCGAGTCCCACAAGGTCAGTCCGTGCAGCTTGGCGACGGGCTTAGGTGCCCGGCCGCGGCCTGCATAGCTAGTGAAGGTGCCGCGTGCCGTACCCGAAACTTCCGCACATTCCCGGGCCGTCCACAACTCAACACCGCTCACAGCGTCAATGATCTTAGGTTGCATGCCGACTAGGTTAACGCAAAAAGAATAGTCGTGCAGTATCTGAGAAAAGGTCATGGATTGATGCTTGCTCGTTCCTGTCGCTGACCTAGGATTTTGGGATAAAGGTTCCTTTGAACGATGTTGACATGAGTGTCACCCTCAGGTCTTGTTAAGGATTTTCACAGAAATTTACCGCCGTTCGACTCGCATGTGTGGGTGAGTCTCTGTGACTGCATTCGTGCTATCAATGTTTGCTGACCTGCGCCAAGGTAATTTGCAGTGGCGCGCAGGATCGTCGGGTTCGTGACATGTGAAAACTCTGTGACACATCCGCCGAACTCAGTAAACGTGCCGGTCGCAGGCGGTGCTCGAGCGGCGCCTGTGCTCAAGTCTGAGAGTTGGGTTCCGCTCTCGGGTGCCCAATGTGCAGCACGCGAGAGAGGCAACAGTGCAGGTCGCGCAGGGTGCATTCCACCTTTCGATGGATTTCATTGCCGCGAATAGTTCGGTGATCATGCTGAATATCAGGCAATGTGCAGGAGAACTGCTACCTGAGAAAACCGGCGTCAGTGGTGCGCTCTCTGGGGGTAGTGGACCGCGTCCTGAACGCGTTCGGTGTACATGCTTGAGCGCACTGCGCTCAGGGCGCTCGTGCCGGGGTGTTGGGGGACATCAACCGCGGCGCCTCTGGCGGGAACGTGTCGTTCAGGGCGCCGCGCCTGCCGGACGTGGTGCGTGTGTGGGCGCAGTGTGAAGACTGCATCTCGGCCGGAGTGTCATCACGGCCGATAGGTGGCGGGGGAGTGCGGGTGTTGGTCTGTGGGGCGCGCTGCGCCACGAGGTTGGGGTGTTCATGGGTGGGAGTGTGGGCGTCTGTGTGATGCTGCAGCTCCCCGTCGTTGGCCCCGCTGCATGCCGGGCGCACGCCCCGGATCCACGGTTAAAATCTCCCTGTACGGAAATCGTGCTGCCCGCGCTGCCCTGTCGTTGGTGTCGTGTGTGGCGTGCAGGCCCCCCAACAGATCAAGGAGTTGCCCATGGCCAACGGACTTTCTCCCGCGCGCAAAGGGATCAACCGGTACATCCTCGCTATGCAGCTCATTCCCCTTTGGCTGCTGGCCGACTTCGGGCTCAGCGTTGCCGCCCACAAGGCCCACCCCGCAGTGCTGGTTGTCCCTGTGCTGCTGTTGCTGTGGTCCATCTACATCGGCGTGACCCACTGGCAGCGTCCGCCCTCGCGCACTCAGTAGGGGACGACACAAACGCCAGCCGTGTCCGGCGCGCGACTCAAACCTTGTGTCGGATGCGCGTGCACAAGAAAGAATCGCGCGCGCAGCGATATGACGAACGCCCCTGGTCGGAGAAAAACCATCTCTGACCAGGGGCGTTGTTTTGAGGGAACGACGGGAATCGAACCCGCGTCTTCAGCTTGGAAGGCTGAGGTATTAGCCACTATACGACGTTCCCACACGGGCCCAATGACCTGCGGCTTTGTCGGCTCGGACCAGGATACGCGGCCACAGGCATTTGCACAAACTCACGGGCAAGGTGCGGGCAACATGGCGCGTAGGAATGGCGCACCCCTCGGGTCTTCAAAACGGCAAATCGGCAGGAACTTGCGGAGAAACTTTGCAAATCTACGCACCGGCGATAATATGCCGCGTAGAGACTCCGCATAACTTACCCCGGGGTCTCGGCAACCACCCTTCCAAGACGAGGTACACATGAACCCCACGCTCCACAAGGGCACCGTCTACCGCAGGGGCGACTACTGGGTCGCCCAGGCCACCATCGCCCTCCGCCCCGACGGCTCCCGCATCCGCCGCTCCAAAACCTGCCGCACCAAGACCGCAGCCCGCCAAGCCCTCCGCGAACTCCGCCGCGAAGCCCAACTCCGCGCCAACCCCCGCGAACTCCCCCTCTCGCGCTGGTGCGACACCTACCTACGCGAGTACGCCCACTACCGGCTCAACCCCCGCACCGCAGCCGACCACCGCTCCAAGATCCGCCGGTACATCAACCCCACCCTCGGCGACATCCCCGTAGGATCCATCACCCCCGCCGACGTCCGCGAATTCCACGCCTACGTCCGCAAGGCCGGCGTCAGCGACCGCACCGTGCAGATCGCCCACAGCGTCCTGTCCCGCATCCTCGACGCCGCCGTCGAAGAGGGCATCCTCGACACCAACCCCGTCGCCCGTATGCAGCGCCCCAGGGCGCAGAGCCGCCGCCGCGACGCGCTCACCGCCGAGGAGGCCAAGCGCATCATCACCACCGCCCACGACGCCCGCGACCCCCTGGCCACCCTGTGGACCTGCGCACTGCTCACCGGGGCGCGCAAGGGCGAACTCATTGGCCTGGAACGCGACCGCGTCGACGTCGATGCCGGCGTCATCGACCTGTCCTGGCAGATCCAGTCCATCCCCTACGCCCACGGCCCCCGGTGCCACAACCAGGACGAGCACACCGCTGTCCGGTGCCCCTCCCGCACCCTCGACATTCCCCCGGGGTTCGACTGGCGGCCCTGCAACCGCACCCGCGTATTCACCAGGCCGAAAACCCAGGCATCAATCCGCGCCATTCCCATCCCTGAGCCGGCCCGCATCGCCCTTGCGGAGCACCTCGCCAGCATCCCCGGCGGTCCCTACAACCTCGTGTGGCCCAGCGCCTCCGGCCGGCCGCTGGAGGACCGGTACGTCACCCAACGCTGGCGGGAGGCGCTCGACCGCGCAGGGGTGCCCCGCATCGACTTCCACAGCGCCCGCCACACCGCAGCCAGTCTCCTGCTGGAAGGTGGGGTCTCCCCCGAGGTGATCGTGCAGCTCCTCGGCCACTCCAGCGTGCTGTCCACCCGCCGGTACCTCCACGTGCCCCAGACCATGGCCCGGGAAGCCCTCGGCCGCCTCACCCACGTCGTCGGGCTGCCAGCAATCACCGCAGCCCCCTAGGATGCAGCGAACCCCGCCACCGTGCACCAAGTGTGCCGGGGCGGGGCTTACGCGTGTGGAAGGGGAAGGGGGTTGTCTAGCTGTGGAGCTGGCCTTGGATGAACCCGAGGACGGCGTGCAGCTTCTCCTGGGGCAGGGCCTCCAGAAGCTGGATGATCTGCTGCTGGGTATCGAAGTGGCTCACCGTCGCCGCGTCGAAGCCGGCGGCCTTGAGCACCTGGGACACGTCCGCGCCGACAGTGTTCGCGAGCGTCGACAGGGTGCCCGCCGGCACGGTCACCGGCACCCACTCGCCTTGTGAGCGCCACCAGCCCAGCTCGACCTGCCGGTACCGGGTCTCGGAGATGCCTGCCAGGGCAGCGGCACCACGCTTGGACATCCTGCTGCGCGTGCGCGCCTCGCGGAGGAGGAGACCTGGTGGCCAGATCTCAGGGGGCGGGGGAGTAGGGGAGACGTTCATGGGCCTGATCGTAGCATCTACGCGCACGCCCCAAAATGATGCGACTCGCGACAAAATTCGCAAACAAGCTGGGCGGTTGCGAAATCCAGCTAAGGGACCTTAAGTTAGTCGTGTAGCCACTGCGGATAAACTTCGCACCGGCACCCGCCCACAGAAAGGACACCAGGCACCATGCCGAACCACTCCCCCTCCATCCGGGAACTCGAGGACCCGCACAAGGTCTTCTACACCGTCTCCCAGGTCGCCGACCTGCTCTCCCTGTCCCACGGAACCGTCAGCAACTACGCACGTACCGGAAAGATCAATTCCATCAAGGTCGGCGGCTCCCGGCTCATCAGCCGCGCAGCCTACGACGAGTTCATCGCCCAGGGCGCACGCGCAAGCCTCTAACCATGCAGAAACCCCGGCATCTCGCGCGTAGATGCCGGGGCCTACAGAAAGGAACCAACAAAAATGTCGGTTAGCAATAGCCGCCGAACCACCAGCGGCAACGCCGTTGATGACGCTACCATCTCCCGCCTCGTCCTGCAACGGGCACTCCTGAAGCTCCTCGGCGACATCAACAGCGCCGAGAAGCGCGACGCCCACGCCGCGATGGCCGACGGCGACACCCGCACCGCCATCACCGCAGCCGGCGTGAAGCTCGGCACCGTGAGCCGCAGCTTCCCCAAGCCCACCGCCGTCGTCGACGACCTCGCCATCGTCGCCGCCGAACACCCCGACGTTCTGGCCCCGGTCATCCCCGACTACCTCCAGCGCAAGGCCGCGCAGGCCCTCGCCGAGACGCACCCCGACCTCGTCGTCTACGAGCCGGAGGACACCGCACTCACCGCGCTGGCCAACGACGCACTCGCACAGTGGGAGGCCACCGGGCAGGCCCCCGCCGGGTGGCGTATCGCCCGTAAGCCCGGGGTGCTCACCGTGCGCCCGAACCAGGCCGCCACCCGCATCGCGGAGCAGATGCTCACCACCGCCGTGGAACGCGGCGAGCTGCCGGCACTGCCCACCCCCGCAACCGTGGAGGTGGAGCGATGAGCCGCACCGTCCGCAAGCCCACCGGCCAAGTCCACTGGCCCATCATCCTCCTCGCCGGCATCGAAGGATCCGGAAAAACCTGGGCAGCCGCGCAGGCCACCGGCGGCAAAAACGTCGGCGACGCCTACTTCATCGAAGTGGGGGAGTCCTCCGCCGACGAATACGCGGCCGTCCCCGGCGCTAACTACAGCATCGTCGAACACGACGGCAGCTTCGACGACATCCTCGCCGCCACCGAGTGGGCGGCAGCCCAGCCCGCCCCCGAGGGCCGCTACAACATGCTCATCATCGACAGCGTCACCGAGGTGTGGACGCTGCTGTCCGACGAAGCGCAGCACATGGCCAACCGGCGGCGGTACAAGGGGCGCGGCAGTACCGGCGACGCCCAAATCACGATGGACCTCTGGAACACCGCCAAGGCCCGCATCATCCAGCTGTGGCAGGCGTGCCGCAAGTTCCCCGGCCCGGTCATCGTCACCGCCCGGCTGGAGAACGTCACCATCGTCAGCAGCGACGGCAAGCCCACCGGCGAACGCGAGTGGAAGGTGCGGTGCCAGAAGGACACCCCGTTCTACGCGCAGGCCATCGTCCAGGCCCGCCGCCCCCAGGAGTTCACCCTCACCAAAATTGCCTCCACCCGCCTCCAGCTCGCACCCGGCGGCGAGATGGCCCTACCGGACTTCACCATCGAAGCACTGCTCGACAACATGGGGGTCGGGGTGAGCACCACCTCCTCCACCTATGTTGACCCGGACCCTACCGGGCAGGCGGGCCTCGAGAAGACCTTCGCCCGCCTGGCAGAAGACAAGGACGTCCCCGGCCTCCGAGAGCTGTGGAAGACGGCCACCGCGCGCGGCCACGCTGACCTCGCGGAGCGCATCTCCCAGGCCGCGAAAGCACTCGCCCAGGCCCCGGCCGAACCACCGCAGGAAGCCGAAGCCCCCGCGCCGCCTGACCGCGCAGCCGTTCCGGCTTAAATCAACCCGCACCCCCAGGGGCTAGCGCCCCGCCGCCGGCCCCTGGTGTGCGCCCCGCTCCACCCCGCTCCCAGAAAGGAACCACAGTGCCGCATAGCCCTGATGTGCTGGGTGTCATCGCCCACGCCGAACCCCTCGAACCCATCGCCACCATCCCCACCCGCATCCTCCTCGACGTACGCCTGGTGCCCCTGGCCCGCGTCATCTACGCATACCTCGACGCGGCGAACTACCCCCATCTCCGCACCGTCGACGCCATCGCCCACGCCCTCGACCACGACACCACCGAGATTGAGATGGGCCTCGTGCAGCTCGAGAAGTACGGGTACATCGACAGCGCCGACGCCACCGATGCACTTGGGGAGGTGGAATAGATGCGGCCTGCACGCGTCCAACAGCAGCCTCACCCGGACGGCTCCTACACCATCATCCCCAACGAGCTGATCGACGACCCGGAGCTGCTGCCCCGGGACAAGACCGTCTATATGTGGCTGCGCAGGCACCGTGACGGCTGGCAGGTGACCTACTCGCGGGCTAAGACCGCGCTCGGCATCTCCGGGCCGACGTTCGCCGCAGCCCTGACGGCACTGTGCAAACGTGGGTGGCTGACGCGTCTCGACACCCCGGACGGCGTCGTCTGGGTGGTCAACGTCCGCCTCCGCAACCAGGGCACCGCCCCCGCCCCTGCGGCCACACAGACACCAGAACCGGCCACCACTGCCGCCAGCAGCCCCGCAGAGCACACGGGCGCCCCCTGGGGGCAGCAGCCCGCACCGCCGGCACGCACAGCCCCCAAGAAGCCCGCACCCACCCCGGCCGCGCCGATGTGCTACCTGCCCGACGACTTCGAACCCGCCGCCGCCTCCGTCGCCCAGGTCGCCAAGGAATGCCCCGACGTCAACGTCGACCACGAGCACCGGCTGTTCACCGACCACTGGAAGGCCGAGGGCGGCCCCAACGCGCGCAAACGTGACTGGGACGCGGCATGGCGCAACTGGATGCGCCGCAGGCAGGGGTGGAACGACACCAAGGCCGCCGAGGCCAACGGGCCGCGCATGTACAAAACCAGAGGTGGGCAGGTCTTCGACAACCCCAACGACGCCCGCGTCGCCGGCTGGCTGGAGACGGGGGAGAGGCTCGCCCGCCAGTTTGAGGAGGCGGAGCGAGCCTACGAGCTAGGCCTCGGCCCCAAGCCCTCCCTCCTCGGGTTCGTGGGGGCGTCATGACCGACGACGTACCCGGCCACTACATGCGGCAAGCCACGCGGCTGCTCGGCATGGTGGCGAGCTTCGACCGCTCCATCGGCACCCCCGGTGACGCGATGGTGGTGGCGTGGGCTGCGCAGCTACGGGCCGCAGCCTTCGACAACGAGACCCTCGAGCAGGCCGTCATGCGGGTGTACCAATGGTCCGACGTGCCCAGGAACCCCATCGGCGCGATCTTGCAGGAGGCGCGAGCGGTGCGCAGGGATGCGGCGAAGGGGTCCGCCGTGCGCGCCCTCACCGCCAGTAACTTCACCCCGACCGGTGGGCCTGTCCGTGCCGCGTACGTGGCCCACGGGGCGCTGTGGGTGACGTGCCCGGAGTGTGGCGCGGAGCCGGAGTGGCCCTGTGCGGGGGCTGGTCCCCAGGGGTGGCGGAAGGTGCCGCACGTGGGGCGGATGACGGCAGAATCTTCGCATAAGGGTGATGGTGTGTAGTGGGTAGGGGGTAGCTCTAACCTTGGGCTTTGGTTGGATTTTTACCCCCGCGATGCGTAGATTTGTCGCGCGGATAAGCTACGCGCTAAAGTAACTTATGTTCACAGGGAAGCCCGCCGGGCCAACCAGTGAACACGGGGCCGGCTCCAACACCACGGCCCCCGCCCTTCAACCCCCAGAAAGGGGAACCCCCATGGCCCTCTACGGCATCACCAACCACACCCCCAACGACACCCTCCAGCGCATCTACCTGGAGATGGTCGCAAAGATGCAGGCCCAGGCCCCCAACGTCGACACCGCCATCATCGGCAGCATCGCCGCAACGCTCACCAGCTACCACCTCGAGCAGACGCTGCTCGACACCATCAACGCCCAGGGCGACAACCACAGCCGCCTCGACGCCTACACCTGCATGTCCCGCCACTACACCATGGACGACCTGCGCCGCCGGGGCATCACCCCGCCGAAGCTCACCGGCGACCTCACCGTCAACTACGACACCAACCGTGCCGACGAAGAAAACGTGCCGGTGACCTTCACCTACACCGCCTAACCAGGCACCCCAACAGGGCCGCTAGCCGGGAGGCACACCGGCCCACTCCCACCCCAACCGAAAGGAACCACCCCCATGAACACCGTCCCCCAGCCCAAGCCCACCAACACCACCGCCGCCGAACCCCTCGCCAAGATCCCCACCGCAGACGGGTACCGCATCGTCGCCGCCCCCGCACCCGACGAGCAGGCCCCCATCACCATCATCGCCGCCGAACACCACGACCTCTAACCCCGCCGCCCCGCGCCCCATACCACACGACCGAATGGCAACCGGCTGGGAAGCGATGGGCCGCGATGCAACGCGATGAAACCCCACCCCACCAGCCGAAAGGAAACACCATGAAACTCGACCACAGCCTCCAGATGACCTCCACGACCACGGAGCTGCACCGCATCGCCCACGAGATCGGCACCCAGCTCTGGTGCGACGTGAAGCGCCTCCAGCACGGCCGGCTTCCCGATGACGCCACCGCCCTCGACGAGCTGCACGCGAAGTGGCAGGAGGCCACCGCACGGCTCCGCGACCTGCACCGCGAAGCCCTCGCAGACGGGGCCGACGAATCGGACATCTCCGACACCATCGCCGAAGCCCCCATCAGCTAACCCCCCACCCCACCAGCCGCCCCACACACCAAGGAGACCCCCATGACCACCAGCCACCGCGCCCCCGAGCCAACCACCCCCGCCGACGACACCAGCCGCGCCGAAGTCACCTTCATCGCCACCGCCCTCGCCTTTCTCGTCATCGGCGCTGCCCTGCTGCTGATCGCACAGATCGCAATGCTCATCGCCGGCCCCGGCGTCGCCAGCATCCTCACCGGCTGCTTCGTCGCCGCCACCCTGCTCGCCCTGCTAGCCACCCACCCGATCGTCACCAACCGCTTCGCCGCCGATGACCACCACTGACATGCCCCTGTGCGCCGGCCGCTCCGACGAGTACGAGTGGAACGACACCCACACCACCGACCACAACATCGCCCGCCTCGCCGCCGCCGCCCGCACCTGCGGCAGCTGCCCCGTGTACGACCACTGCCACCGGCTGCTGCTGCACGAACTCCACCACCACCGCCCCTCCGGGGTGTGGGCCGGCCGCGTCGTCAAGGAGGTGTACCCCGACGCCTGGAAGCTCGCCCGCGCTGTCCCAGAGCGCCTCTGGCCCCGCCTCGCGGCCGCCATAGGCATCACCCGCCACCAAGTGCGGGGGCTGGCCAACAACCGCTCCCAGGGGTCCAGGACGGCCCGCCTCGCCGCGCTCTCCGCGTGGGAGGTAAGCCCCGACCCCAGCAGCCGGGAGCGCAGCATCCTCACCGTCAACGGCCGCCTCGTCGGCAGCATCCCCGACACCGCCGTCGCCACGATCGTCAGCGTCGTCGGCACCGACGTCGCCATCCCCACCCCCGAGGAGGTGCCCGCATGAGCCACCAGGCACGCAAGCGCACCAGCACCGGCGCGGTCTACCGCTTCGCCGCCAAGCTCCGCGACAACCCCGGGGTGTGGATGCGGTACCCCACCCGCAGCGCACACCCCTCCCAGACCGTCGTCGCCCCACAGCGCTCCGGCCGCGTCCGCGCCCTCCCGCCCGACCAGTACTGGACCCGGGTACGGAACAACACTGCCGAGGCCGTCTACCAACCAGGCCACGACTACCACCGCGCCGAACGGCACATTCCCTACGCGTACCGAAAGGACCCCCAGAAGTGAACCCCCCAGCAGTACTCCTCGGCCGCCTCACGGCGGACCCTGAACTCCGCTACACCCCCAACAGCGTCCCCTGCGCGACGTTCACCATCGCCTACGACAAGCGCCGCAAGACCGCCGACGGGCAGTGGGAGACCGAGTGCACCACCTTCGTGCGCTGCACCGCGTGGCGCAACACCGCCGAGCAGGCCGCGAAGGCGCTCGCCAAGGGGATGCCCGTGATCGCGGTCGGGGAGCTGTACAACCGCGCCTACGAGACCCGCGACGGGGAGAAGCGGTACAGCCTCGAGTGCAACGTCCAAGACCTCGGCGTCAACCTCCGGTGGCTCAAGGACGACAACGTCGCCAACGGCGGATGGTCTGGCACCAGCGGTGGCGGTAAGCCCTCGCCGGCCGCGCAGGCCTGGAACACGTCCACCAACCCCCAGCAGGGCGGCTTCGCAGGAGGCGACGACGAACCCCCATTCTGACCGGCCGCCGATCCTGCCGTGCGCAGGCAACCCGGTGTACACCGACCCGCCGCCCGTCGCGTTCCACCCCGACGCCCTCGCCGCGATGGATGCGTGCACCGGCTGCCCAGCCCTCGCCCGCTGCGCGGCGCAGGCCCTCCACGCAGGCACCAGCCTCGACGGGCGTACCACCGCCCCCGCCGCCGGAGTCATCCAGGCCGGCGTCTACTGCACCGGGGACGCCGACACGGCCGCCCAACTCGCCGCCATCGCCGGCACCCCAGCACCCCGCTACCAACGGCACCGGCCACGCCCCACCATCCCTCACCACTGCCAGGGGTGCCACAAGCCCCTCCACCCGTGGACGCGCAACCCCGAGCAGATCCCCGAAGGCCACGTGATGCACTACGCGCGGGGGTACTGCACGGGCTGCCGTGCCCGCTACCGCCGCGCAAAGAGGACGACCACATGAGCACCCACCCCCAGCCGACCGGCGTGTACACGATGCCCCTGTCGTGGACCTCCCCGCCGCTGAGCATGAACCACCGCATGCACCACCACCAGAGGGCCGGGCTGGTGCGGGAGATTCGCCACGAGGTCGCCACCCGCGCCCGCGCGCTACGCCTGCCCACCCGCGTGCCCTACGCGGTCGTCCAGCTCCACTACCGGCCCGCCGACAACCGCCGCCGCGACACCGACAACCTCGTCGCCACCCTCAAGCCCATCTGCGACGCGCTCACCCCGCCCACCCGCACCGGCGCTGGATGGCCCCTGGTCGACGACGACGTGCCCCGGCTCATGGCCAAGCCTGAGCCGATCATCCACACCCACGCGCCCGGCGAAAAACCCAGCATGTGGCTGGTCATCGCCACCTTCGCCGAGTCGCTCTACACCTACTGAAAGGAACCACCATGCACCGCATCACCCCCAAGACCATCCACTGCACCTACTTCCTGGAGGCGACCGACTTTGGCAGCCCCCGCATGGGGTGGGACTTCCTGGAGGAGTGCCCCACCCTCGCCGAGGCGGAGGCCCGGCTGGAGGCGCTGGTAGCCCAGGAGGACGAGAACTACCGGGAAGCGGTCGCCCAGGGGGAGGACTGGCCTGTGCGGCAGCGCTACCGCATCGTGAAGTACTCGCAGGAGGTAGTCGCCATCGCCCGCACCGCCCCTGTGGCGACGGTGCGTAAGAGCGGGGGCTTGTGGGAGGCGGACCTCGGCGGCGGCAGGACGCACCAGCTGCGGCTCTGGTGTACGGCACGCCTGCTTGCCGACGCAGCCGCCCACCGGAAAGCGCGCGGATATTAGACGCGCTAGGCCGGGGAGGTGGGGCCAGTCTGGGCGGGGAGGGGGTAGTGGCAACCAGGGAGTTCGCGGATTTCCTTACCCCCACCGCGCGGATATTTGCCGCGCGGATAATCTTCGCGCTAAAGTAACTTACGTAAGCGGGAAGCCCACCGAAAGGAACCCACCCAATGACCACCGTAAACACCACCCCCCAGGCCCTCATCGACACCCTCGCCAACGACCTCGCGAACGCCACCCGCGAAATCCTCGAACTGCGCGACGCTATCGCCCGCGAGCTGGACAGCATCACCGCCTGGACCGAGGCCGGCGAAGCCGCAGCCACCGGCTTCGACGGCACCGCAATCTCCCCGGACCGCATCACCCAGCTGCACTACCAGGCCGCCCGCCAGCGCGAACTCATCGAAATCCTCGCCAAGGCCCACGCCCCCAAGGATCTCATCCACACCACCATCAAGGCCGCCGCCGACAAGTACGCAGCCACCCACTAACCCCACCCCACCCCGCCGAAAGGAACCAACCAATGAACACCACCTACCTGCTCAAGCGACTGGCAGAAGCCACCCGCGAAATCGCCCGCAGCAGCCGCACTATCCAGGCCGGCCTCGACAACACCCTCGAGCGCATGACCAACGGGGTGAGCGCCCACACCACCGCCGGCGGCATCGACCCCGCCACCCTCCAGGCCCACCAGGACGCCGTCACCGAGCAGAAGATGCTGTGCATCACCCTCCACGCCATGGGCATCCCGGACGACGAAATCTCCGCCACCATCCAGCACGCCGCCAGCACTAACTAACCCCCACCCCTCCAAGGCGCTAGCCGCGACGGCACACCGCCCCCAAGGCCTACAGAAAGGAACCCCCATGGCCACCATCACCCACCCCACCAACCTCCGCTCCTACATCGAACTCATCACCGCCGACCTTGGCCCCCAGGCCACCCGCTGGGCGGTAGACGCGGCCCACCTCTTCGCCGAAGCCGACGCGATCGTCCGCCACGTACCCGGGGCGACCGACAACGACCCGCACGTCCGCGCACTCCGCGCAGAGGCCGAGGCACTCGCCGAACGTGTACGTGACGCCGGCGCCAGCCTCAGCGTCATCGCCGACCTCTACCACGCCCACCACGTCTACCGCAGCCCCTTCCGCCCCTAACCCCCACCCTGGCGCTCGTCGCGAGACACACCGCCACTACCCCGCCGAGGCCTACAGAAAGGAACCACCATGTACACCTGCGTACTCTCCGTCACCAAGCACAACCGATACGGCGCGGAGCGCTTCTACACCGGCACCCTCGAAGACATCCGCGCCCAGCTCATCGAAGAATTCTCCCGCTGGCACACCTACCAGCCCGAGGACTTCGCCGACCAGTGGGAGGCCGTCTACCCCACCGACGTTAGCGAACTCGACGAAGGTGAAGTGCCGCCCACTCCCCGCAAACTCACCCCCGAGCTGCTGAAGGAGCTGGCCGTCGCTCTGCTGGACGCGCCCACCGGCCACGCCACCATCAGCGCGGGGCGAGCGGATATCTCCATTCCCGCCTGCACCCCCGAACGCGAACTCCCCCCGCTTAAAGCCGCCATCACCCAAGACTGGCTCATCCTCGCCCTCACCACCGACTGCGGGGCACTGTGGCTCAACATCAACACCACCTACGCCCACGGGCTCGCCCGCCTCCTCGAGGCCGCCGCCGGGGGCAGACGCCACCAGGCCATCGCCCTCCGCCACTGCGAATCCGGCGAAGACCCCGGCGACCGCATCCTTGTCACCGCCGACACCTTCGACCAACTGTGCAGCCTCGGATTCAGCTCAGGCACACACATCTCCTGCGCCATCACCTTCGAAATCGGATGCGACGACGCCCTCACCCTCGCCACCGCCATCCGGGACGTCATGGGCGAACAGACCGCCACCAACTAGGTGAACACTCAAAACCGCCCCACCCCAGAAAGCAGCCCCCAAGTGAACCCTCTCGACCTCCTCGCCGCCTTCGCCTGCCTCGCCTGCACCATGCTCCTCGCCGCCTGGGTGCTCGACCTCATCGGTAAGGACTAGCGCCGATGAACCACACCCACACCTGGCAGATCCGCACCCCCGTAGCCGGCCGCGACGGGCACACCCAAACCTTGGCCGCACGCCGCGACGGCGACCGCATCACCCTCACCGTCACCGACTGGCGCGGAGTCCGCGTCGGCCTATGCCTCACCCCCACCGACCTCGACGCCGTCGCCACCATCCTGGCAGACGCCGCCGCCCACTGAAAGGAACCGCCATGCTCCCCATGTACAAAACCCCATTCCCAGTGTCCCCCAAGTACGACGCCGCACTGGAGAAGCTCACGACAGTCGTCGAGCTGCTCTACGACGCGGCCGAAGTGATGGCCGGCCTGGCAGACAGCACGCGGCACACCCTCGCCGTCGGATCGGACTTCAACGACTGGGCCGAGGAGCTGACCTTGTGGGCGAAAGACGTCCAGGAGGGGCTGGGGGAGTACGCCAGCTTCCGGGGTTCGCTGATCGGCCTCACCCTCGACGACGTCAAAAAGCACATCGGCCACAGGGTCACCCTCGACAACGCCCGCACCCCCAAGGGGCGTGGCGGCACGCTCAAGGCCTATGCAGGCGGCATCTGCACCGTCACCACCGACGACGGCGACACCCGCACCGTGCTCCCGCACCACGTCTTCTACGACCACGATCCCTACACCCCGCCGGCGCGGTAGCCCCACCAGAAAAGGAGAAAGCAATGAGCGAAGTGCGAACGATGATCAGCGGCTTGCAGCTGAAACTCAACAGCACAACCTCGAGCCACATCTACACCGTGTTGATTGAATTTGGTCCCTTTGATGGATTCTACGTCAGCGTGATCACGGAATACGAAGAAGCCCTGGCCCTGGACCTGGAGAGCATGAAGATGCTGCGCGACGCATTGACCAAGATGATCGACATTAAAGAGGGGGAGCAGAAATGAGCGGCTTGACCCGCGACGGGTACGGCTGGCACCTCGCGTGCACGGATAGCGAGCACCTCACCGGCGAGAAGTACACCGTGCACGTCACCGCCACGCAGCTCGGCACGGTAGGCGTAGCCCTCGCCGTGCCAAGCGCCAGCGGCAGCGTACGCACCTGCCAGGCGGTGCTCTCCACCACCGAGGTGCCCGCCCTCATCCGCGCACTGCAAGAGGCCTGCCAGGTGTCCGTCGAAGCGGAGGACGCCCCGTGAGGATCCAACAGCAGGGCAGCAGCCTGGTCACCCAGCTCCACGTGTGGACGGCCGCAGCCGTGGACGTCATGGGCGGATACGGCCCGGACCTGGAACCCCAGGTCTCCCTCGAAATCAGCCCCAGCAACGGCCGCAGCTTCGAAATCACCATGAGCGGCGACGAAGTCGCCGCCCTGCACTACATGCTGGGCGAGACGATGCGCTGCTACGACATCGACCCGTGGGAGGAGGACTAATGTGCGACACCCCGTTCATCCCCACCACGGAGGGCCGCATCTGGGCCGAGGTGCACTGCAACGGCGAAGCACAGATCTTCATCGACGATGGCGTGCTCACCGACTCGGTCACCATGCGGGTAGAAGACGCCGAGAAATTCTTCACCGCCGGCTACGAGATGTTCCACTCACCCCAGCCGGGGGACACCCCGTGAACTGGCCCGAGATCGCCCTCCTCGCCTCCGGTGGCGTGTGCAGCATCATCGTCCTCGCCTACGGGGCTACAGCCGTCGCAGCGGGGCTAAAACCCCTCTGGGAAATGCGCCACCGCACCCCGCCGCGCACCATAGTGCGAACCCACTGGTTCGACTCCATCAGATGCGAGAGCGACGGCAACGAGGTGCGGGTCACCTTCACAAGCCGCGACGAGGCCCACACCTGGCACTTCCCCCACGACGTCGCCGCAGGCATCGCCCGCCAGCTCGCCGAAGCCGCTACCCCCACCCACGACTAGGAGACCCCCATGTACAACCCCTACAAGGACGACGCACCCACTAAGGGGAGTTCCCTCGCCGACCACATCCTCTACACCCGCCACCGACTCCGGAAGGCGGCCGACAACCTCACCGACCTCACCGACGATATCGACACCGCGCTTGCCGACAAGGGAAGTATGGGCACGATGTGGAACTCCACGCTGCTGACGTTCCGTGAACACGTAGACGCCTACCTCAAAACCTTTGAGCACCTGAGGGCGCTGGAGGCCTACGCCGCCACTCTCCCGCCGGGGGCATCCTAATGGCCCGCGTGACCCTGCGCTCCCTTGAGTGGCCAGACGACGAAGACGCAACCCCCGTGTTCGGTGGCGTCACCCTCACCGTGGGCACCAGGCCCGACCGCGAAACTGAAAACATCTGGGCATCGTTCAAGCTCAGCAGCAAGACCGACGGGTGGGCAGTCACCTACGAAGCCCGAGAGACCCCGAATGCGGTGGGCCGGATGGGCGTGGCAATCCGCGAAGCGCTCCGCGACGCCGATACCAGGCGCACGAAAGAAACCCACGTCGGCAATGGCAAGCAGCTGTACGTCGTAGCGTGGGCCATGAAGTGGGGTAGCAGCAAAGTTGTGCACGTGGGCATTCGCGAGGCCTTCGACACGGAAGGCACCGCAGAAATGGGCACCGTCCTCCCCCTCACATCCGCCTACCGCCTAGCCGACATTCTGGACCCACCCCCTGATGCCCAGTAGCCCCCGACCGTAACCCCACCAACTGAAAGGACACCTCATGCCTACCGCCCCCACCTTTGAAGTCGTCGACGCCCTGCCAGGCAAGAAGTACCGCGCCCGCCGCGTCGCCGTCGAGCAGCTCACCGCCCTACGCGACACCTGCCTCGCCAACCCCGGCGAGTGGGTCAAGGCCACCCCGCAGCAGCTGCGCCCCGACCTCGACGCCCAGGAAATCGCGCGCCGCAAAACCCTCATCGCGGGCTTCGTCTACCGCGTCAACTCCAAGGCCGCACCCTTTGACGACGGATACGAATACGAAGCTGTGCAGCGCGCCGACAGCATGTACGTCCGCGTCGCCACCGAAGAAGACGAGGCCTAATGCTCACCACACTCCCACCCGCACGCGAGCGCGCAGGCACCCCACCGCACCTCGCGGAGTCCTACACGGCGCACCTGGCGCACACCTGGCTGGAAGTCGTCCGCAAGGAGGACGACGAAGCCGAACTCCTCATCACACCCCCACACCGGCCCCTCGAACACCTCTGCCGGCTGCGGCTCACCCGCAGCGAGGTGGGCGACCTGATCGACGCGCTGTCCGACTACTACTACGACGAGGAGCACTAAATGCAGCTCCCCGGCGGCCGCACCATCGTGTACGCCCACGACGTCACCATGCCCAGCCTCCTTGGCCCCCAGGAGACCACCGCCACCGTCGTGCTCTGCGACGACGGCACCTACGGGGCGCTCATCAACACCGGCTGCCGGGGATGCGAATACGTCCCCATCAGCCCCCGGATGATCGCCTGCCTCCACGACCTCATGGGGGCGATCCACGCGCGCACAGAACAGGATCACCCCCAAGCATGAACCCCACAGCCACCACGTGGAAGGCCCCCAGCCCACCACCCACAGCCACCGCAGCACACCCCAACCCGGGAGACGACGCAGCAAACCCCATGACACCCACCCGCACAAACACCCTCATCCTCGCAGGAGCCGACACCCCCAACGGCACCCTCATCGGATGCCCCGAAGGCCTCCCCTGGCACATCCCCGAAGACCTCCGCAAGTTCGCCCACCTCACCGCAGGCAAACGCATCATCATGGGCCGCCGCACCTGGGAGAGCCTCCCCCGCAAACCCCTCCCCAAGCGCGAGAACATCATCCTCACCACCACCCCGGCAGGGGAGTGGAGCAGCGGAGCCACCACCATCGACACCCCGGAAAAGATCCCGCCCGGGAGCATCATCATCGGAGGTGCGGAAACCGTCGCCGCCACCATCGACACCGTGCACACCATCCACCTCACCGTGGTAGACAGCAAGACGCTTGAAGAGCCGCCCAGTGGCTGGGGCACCTACCTCCCCGCCGGGATCTTCAAGGCGTTCACCGCCTACCACTCCAGCGGGTGGATGCCCCACGACGACAGCGCGCCCAAAGTCCTCCACACCCGGGACGTCCTCCTCGTCGCCAAGGGGTGGCCACAGGCCGCACACGACGAAGCCCTCCGCATCACCCGCGCCACGTAGAAGGGGCGCATGGTGGGGTGCGAAGGGTGAGGTAGGGGAGATGTTTGCCTGCGGATAATCTACGCGCTAAGATAAGTTACATCAGAAAGGAGGTGAAACATGAACCCTGACACCTTTAACCAGGTCAAAGAAGCCCTGGAACTCGGCGGCAAAGCCATCACGACCGTAGCAGGTCTGTGGCTCGCCTTCCGAGCACTTCGCATCAAGGACCGCTCCGTGACCCTCGCCGAAAAGCGTGAAGAACGGAAAGCCCGCCGCGAAGAAAAAGAAAACGGCTAGACTCCCAACCAAGACAGACTAGCCGCCGGCCCCTCCCCCGTTACGGGGGAGGGCACACCGGGCAACAGAATAGCCCCCAGCGAAAGGAACCCCCAAATGTCCACCACGCTCAGCCCCGCCCGGAAAAACATCAACGCCACCATTCTCGCCCTCTCGATCATCCCCCTCTGGCTCCTCGCAGACTTCGGCCTCAGCGTCGCCGCCCACCACATTTACCCCGCGTGGATGCTGGTGCCAATCATCATCATGCTCGGCTACCTCTACGGTGCCATCACCCACTGGCAGCGCTAACCCCCACACCCCTCAGCCCCCGCGAACCCCACGCGGGGGCTTTTTAACGCCCGCGCCACCCGCCGGCGGCCAAACTGACCGCGCCCCCACCCGTGACACCATGCGGCCATGACCGCTCCCAACACCACAGGCAGCCCCGAAACCCACCCCCTCAACGACCTCCACACCTACCACCGCAACCCCCGACGCGGCGACACCACCGCCATCGCCGACAGCCTCGCCGCCAACGGCCAATACCGGCCCATCGTCGTCAACAAGGGCACCCACACCGGCCGCCCCATGGAAGTCCTCGCAGGCAACCACACCCTCGCCGCCGCCCGCCTCCTCGCCGAAAACAACCCCGACGACGAACGCTGGCACACCATCGACTGCTGGGTGATCGACGTCGACGACGAAGCAGCCACCCGCATCGTCCTCGCAGACAACCGCACCGCCGACCTCGGCACCTACAACGACGACACCCTCCTCCAGCTCCTCGAATCCATCGACCACGACCTCGACGGCACCGGCTACAACTACGACGACCTCGACGACCTCCGCGCCCTCGCCGAAGACACCCTCCCCGAACCCCCCACCGCACCCACCCTCCCCGTCGCCACCGAAATCGACGGCACCATCGACCCCAGCAAAGCCGCCATCGACAGCGCCCCCAACGCGCCCCTCGCCGAAGGCCTCAGCACCTCCCACTCCGACGCCGACAAAGCCGCCACCTACGCCGAACGCGGCAGCCGCATGCTCGTCCTCAGCTACGACTACGACACCTACACCTGGGTAGTCGAACAACTCGCCGCCTACGCCACCAACCACGACGACTGCGACGACTCCAACGCCGCCATCGTCATCCACCTCCTCGCCGCCGCCAACAACACCCCCGCACCCACCCAGGAACCCTAACCCCATGCCCGACTACACCATCCTCCACGCCAAACGCGTCTGCAGCCCCGACGAAGCCTCCACCCTCATCGGAGACACCGTCCCCGACCGCCAACCCACCGTCAGAGGCAACGTCGTCATCCTCGACGCCGACACCGGCCGCCCCGTCGCCGCCCAACTCAAAATCACCGGCGCAGCCCGCCTCCGCCAACAACTCCACACCCTCAAATTCGGCACCCTCCAGCGCTCCAACAACTACAACAGCCGATCCCAAACCTTCGGCTACCGGCCCCGCCGCCCCCTCCGCCTCCGCGAAAACTGCGACACCGCCCGCGCCACCATCGACCACCCCGACATCCAAACCGAACTCGACCACATCGGCGACCAATGCGCAGCCCTCCTCGCCGACTACTCCCCCGAACTCGTCCGCGAAGACCGCACCGAACTCGCCGACGTCCTCCCAGAATGGAAAATGGGCGAAGCCAAACTCTGGACCAGCGGCGTCATCAACGACACCGCCCAACTCCCATACCACCGCGACAACTTCAACTACCCCGTCGTCTCCGCCATGCCCGTCCTCCGACGCCACACCAGAGGCGGCCACCTCCACCTCCCCGAATACGACCTCGTCCTCCCATGCCAAGACTCCACCGCGAGCTTCTTCAAAGGAAAAGAACTCGTCCACGGAGTCACCCCCATCACCCGCCTCACCGAAGACTCCTACCGGTACAGCATCGTGTTCTACGCGCTCCAAGGCATGAAAGACTGCTTCACCCACGCCCAAGAAACAGCACGAGGCCAGCGCAAACGCACCGAACGCGAACGCGCCATGGCCCAACGCCTCGCCAACGGCGACTACAACATCCCCACCTAAGGACACCCCGCATGCCCCGCACCCTCCCTGTGCACCAAACCACCGAGCAACGCCAAGCCGACTTCGTCCGATGGCACCGCAAACAACTCGCCGCCGGCGACAGCGACCCCCACTACCCCGTCATCACCGGAGTCGGCGAAGCCCTCGGCTCACGCGAACACACCGCCTGGCTCCTCCTCCGCCACACCGGCTTCTACCACATGGGCAGCACCCTCCGCTCCTACGCCGAAAGCCCCGGCCCACACCTCCCAGACACCCACCTCGCCTACCCCACCGGCACCGAACGCCGAAACCACCGCGTCCCCACCCGCTTCCGCAAACACTGGACCAGCCTCCTCCACCACATCGACAACCACGGCGGCCCCATCCAGTGGCTCACCCCACCCCACACCGGCACACGCGGCTGGCAAGAAATGATGAACCGCGCCCTCGCCGTCTGGGGAAACGGCCGCTACTTCGCCTACAAGGTCGCCGAAATGTCCGCCTGCTGCCTCGGCACCCCCATCAACGCCCCCGACGCCTGCCACGACGGCTCCTCCGGCCCCCGCAAAGGCCTCCAAGACATCTACGGCCCCCAGCCGAAAGACAACACCCCCGAGACCATCCGCCACCTCGACGCACTCACCGAGCAACTCCGCGCCGCAGCCGGCCAACCAGACGTCGCCCGCATCGAAACCAGCCTCTGCAACTTCCACTCCGCCCACAAAGGCCGCTACTACATCGGGCAGGAAATCGACGAGCAACTCGAACAACTCACCGCAGTGCCCAGCCCCCTCACCGAAGTCGCCCTCAACGTCCGCCGCAACACCTTCCCCCACGAATACCTCGGCGAACTCCACGGACGCCACACCATAGACCGCGCACGCGGACGCATCTACCGCGACACCGGCCACATGATCGAACGACACTAACCCCCATGCAGCTCATCTACCTCATCGGCCCGCCCGGCGCAGGCAAAAGCACCACCATGCGGCGCATCACCGCCCACCTCGACCGCACCCCCATGCCCAAAGACCAATACCCCGCCCGCGACGCACTCTTCGACAACGGCACACTCTGGGGCATCGAACTCGGCGCACGACGCCCCACCTTCTCCGGGACCGACGCACTCCCCATGAACGCCAACACCGCCGCCTGCAACTACCTCACACACGCCCCCGAACAACCCCCCACCATCCTCGCCGAAGGCGCACGCCTCGCCAACGCGAAGTTCCTCACCACCGCCACCAAGGCCGGATACGACACGCACCTCGTCTACATCGACAACCCCCACGCGCGGCAATGGGCGCTCGACAGGGCAGCAGCCCACCACACCACCCCCCAATCCGAATCCTGGGCGAAAGGCCGCGCCACCGCCGCCCGTAACCTCGCAGCCCGCCCGCCCGCAGGCGTCACCGTCCACACCGTCACCCACCCCGACGCGGCAGCCGACACGATCGCCGCGATCCTCCGCACCTGACCGCACCCCCCAAGGTGCTGGGATACCTCACGCCTACACGCGCCCGATAGCCCCGGAGAAGGAGTAAGGCAAACCCCATGGGTAAACGCAAAAAGAACGTACCCAAAGACCACGAACGCGCCGAACGAGCAAAGCGCGCCCTACAGATGCGCCTAGCAGGCGCAACCTACGCAGAAATCGGGCAGGTGCTCGGCATCAGCCAGGGCACCGCGTGGAAAGACATAGCCAGGGAAATCCGGGCTATCCCCGCCACCGAGGCCACTGAACTCCGCCAACTCGAACTCGCCCGCCTCGACCGCCTCCAACGCGCAGTCTGGGAGGACGCGGTGGGCGGCAACCTCCGCGCCGTCGACAGGGTGGTGCGCATCATCGAGCGGCGCGCCCGCCTGCTAGGCCTCGACTCCATCCAGGTGGAGGCGTCCGTCGACGTGCGGGAGGCCATCCGGGATGCCGTCGCCACCTTCACCCCGGAGTTGGACGACACCCCCACCCTGCCTGACCCGATGCCCGACCCCCTGGAGTAAACGTGCCGTTGTCCGCCCGCCAGAAACAGGCGCTCGCCCGCTCGACCGCGCCCGTGAACCTCTGGTACGGCAGCGTGCGCGCCTCCAAGACCCACGCGTCGCTGTGGTGGCTGCTCGCCCGCATCGCGGGGCACGAGGGGGACGGGGCGGTCATCATCGTCGGGTTCAGCCGCGACACAATCTGGCGGAACCTTTTCGTGCCGCTGCTGTCGCACGACGACTTCGCGGTGGTCGCCCCGCACATCAAGTACAAGCAGGGTGCGCCAACGGCACGAATCCTTGGGGTGGAGGTGTCCGTCATCGGCGCGTCCGACGAGCGGTCCTGGCAGCGGATTCAGGGCATGACGGTGGCGACGTGCCTTGGCGATGAGGCGGTGACGTGGCCGCAGTCGTTTTGGGACATGCTGCTCACCCGCCTGTCATTGCCGGAGTCGTCGCTGCTGGCGACGTGTAACCCCGGTACCGGGTCCCACTACTTGAAGACCACGGTGGTGGACCGGGCCACGGACCCCGACATTCACGTCGAGCGGTTCCTGCTGCACGACAACCCGTGGCTTCCCCGCTCCTACGTTGAGCGCCTGGAGCGCACCTTCACCGGACTGTTCTACCGGCGGATGATTCTCGCGGAGTGGGTGGCCGCCGAGGGCGCGGTGTACGAGTGCTGGGACCCTGAGCAGATGCTGGTGCCGGATGCCCAGGTGCCGGAGCTGGAGCAGATCCTCGCCGTCGGCATCGACTACGGCACCAACCACCCGACAGCAGGCTACGCGCTCGCGGTGGGGGTGGACGGCCGCCTGTGGGTGGTGGCCGAGTGGTCGCCGAACTTGGAGACGGGGGCGCACCGCCGGTTGACTGACGCCCAACTCGCGGACGACTTGCAGCGGTGGCTGCGGGGCCTCCCCGCACCCCCAAGGTTTATTTACTGCGACCCGGCGGCCGCGTCGTTCCGGGAGGAGCTGCGCGCCCGCCACATCGTCACCCACAAGGCCGACAACCGGGTGCTGGACGGCATCAGGACGGTGGACTCGCTGCTCGTCAACCGGCAGCTGGTGGTGTCGGACGTGTGCGAGCACCTGCCGGGGGAGCTGTCGTCGTACCGGTGGGATGCGAAGAAGGCTGCGCGGGGTGTGGACGCCCCCATCAAGGAGAACGACGACCACGTGGATGCCCTGAGGTACGCGGTCGCGTCGTGCCGGCACGTGTGGCGCAAGTTCATCACCCTGGGGGACTGACCGCACTGGGGTGTGTGGTGCCGTGGGTGCATGAGTATGCCCGCACCGAACACCCCGTGGCCGCCGGAGGCTGTTGCCGACGCGTTTACCCAGATCGCCGCAGACAGTGCCTGGCTGTCAGGCGACATGGACCGCATCCGGGCGCGTGCCCGTGCCCCACGCCAGCAGGCGGCGAGCACCCCCTGGCAGTTCAACGGTGGCCTCGGGGGTGCGGCCGCCCGCGCGGTGTACGGCAAGCCGCGCCGCACCCCGGGGTCGGCGACGATTGACCGGCATCTGCCGGTGCCGTTGGCGGTGTGCGCCGCGTCGGCGAACCTGCTGGTGGGTACCCCGCCGGCGATCACCCTGCACCCGGAGGACGAGGCGAATGCGGAGGCGGAGCAGCTGCTCGTCGAGGAGACCACCACCGACGAGTGGGCGGCCCAGCTGACCCGCGCCGCCATGTACTGCGCCGGCCTGGGGTGGGTGTTTGGCCGGGTGGTGTGGGACACCGAGGTGCGGCCCACCCCGTGGGTGGAGTGGGTGGACGCCGACCGGGGTGTGGTGGAGTGGCGGCATGGGCGGCCGGCGGCGATCACTTTCTGGGATGCGTTCGAGGACCCCGAGGGCCGGCGGGGTGGGGTGTGGAGGCTGTTGCAGCGGCACACCCCCGGCCGGATTGACTACGCCCTCTACCGGGGCAGTGGGGACAACCTGGGGCAGCTGATGCCGTTGACGGAGCACCCGAGCGCGGCGTTCCTCGCCGACCTTGTCGACGCCGAGGGTGGGGTGCGGACGGGTACCGCCCACATGACTGCGGTACTGATCCCCAACATTGATGGCAACCCGACGTGGCGTGACCGGCCGCAGCTGCGCGGCCTTGGGTTGTCCGATATCGCCGCCGCCGGCGACGTGTGGGCAGACATCGACAAGATCTACACGGACCTGCTACACGAGGTGGATTCCGCCCGCGCCCGCCTGCTGGTGTCGGAGGAGTACATGCAGGATGCGGGGCCGGGGCGGGGCCTGTCGTTCGACTGGGGGCGTGACGTGTGGCCGCTGGCTACGACGGGACTGGATGGTGGGTCCACGATTCAGCAGGTCCAGTTCCAGATGCGTGTAGCCGAGTACGAGCAGGCCTTGCAGGTGGCGACGCGGCGGGCGTTCGACGCGGTGGGGCTGTCGCCGATCACGGTGGGGCAGGACCCGGGGCAGGGGGCGATGACGGCGACGGAGATTCGTGCCCGGTCCACGGCGACGCTGAACACGTGGAGGCGGAAGGCCCGCATGTGGCGTGCTGGGTTGTCTCAGCTCGTCACCGCGTGGGTTGGTGTGGATGCTGCCCTGCGGGGGTACGCGCCGTTGACGCGGCCGGTGAACGTGGCGCTGACGGAGCCGGTGCAGGACACGGAGCTGGACAAGGCGCAGACGCTGCGGGAGCTGCGGGACGCTAGGGCGGTGTCGACGGAGTACGTCGTGGAGCGGATGCACCCGGAGTGGACGCCGGAGCAGTGTGCCACCGAGGTGCAGCGCATCCGCGCGGAGGAGGCCGGCGGGGGAGACCCCTTGGGGTTGATGCCCCCGGATGGGATGTAGGACGAGCAGGGTAGAGGAAGGTTGGCCGGGGTGGATTACGAGTTTGCGGAGCTGCTAGGTGCGGTGTACGCGGCGGCCTCGGTGGAGATTACGGCCGCGCTGGCGGATGCGGTGCGCCGGGAGGCTGCGGGTACTGCCGAGTACCTGGGGCGGCAGGGTGTGGGTGTGGCGGCGTTGCGGCGGCGCGTAGAGGGCATCCTGCGGGAGGTGCAGCAGGGTACCGGGGAGCTGACGGAGGAGGCGCTGGGGCGGGCCTACGTGGAGGCGTTCTGGGAGACCAGTGGTGGGCAGCTGCCGCAGGGGTTCTCCCACGCCGGGCTGGTGCAGACGGTGCGGGAGGTGCGGGAGGCTGTGGCGGAGCAGCATCGGGCGATCCTGCGGAGCGTGGAGGGGGTGTACCGCAGGGTGGTGGCGACGACGTTGGCGGTGTCGATGCCGCAGGCGCAGACTCGTGTGCAGGTGATGCAGGCGGCGCTGGACCGGTTCGCCGATGAGGGTGTGGATGGGTTCCGCGACAAGCTGGGCCGGCGGTGGGGTATCGACTCGTACGCGGAGATGACGGTGCGTACGGGGATGAACCGTGCCCGGAACTTTGGGCGCGTGGAGGGCTACCGGCAGCGCGGTGTGGGCCTGGTGTTGGTGTCCCGGCACAAGGGGTGCTCGGACCTGTGTTTGCCGTTCCAGGGCCGCCTGCTGGCGGTCTCGGGGCCTGCTGGGCGCAGGGTGGTGGAGGATCCGGCGACGGGCGCGCAGGTGGAGGTGGAGGCGGTAGCCACGTGGGACGACGCGTTGGCGGCCGGCTACCACCACCCGAACTGCCGACATACGGATAGTGCGTATGTGCCGGGGATGCGGGTGGAGCCGCCGGCGGAGCAGCCGGAGGGGGAGTATGAGGCGACGCAGCGGCAGCGGTACCTGGAGCGGGGTGTGCGGCGGTGGAAGCGGCGTGAGGCTGCGGCGTCGACACCAAGTGAGCGGGCGTATGCGCGTGGGAAGGTGCGTCAGTGGCAGGGGCGTGTGCGGGAGCATGTGGCGGCCCATGAGGGGCTGCTGGTGCGCCGGTATGACCGTGAGCGGTTGTGGCGTGGGCGTGCTGGTGTGCGGGAGTCGTTGAAGGGCTTCGAGGCGGAGGCGTTGAAGGCGATGCCGCCGATGCCCGCTTCGCCTGCCGTGGGGCAGCTCGCCCCGTGGCCTGAGCGGCGTGCGCCGCAGCTGACGGACGCTACCGCCCGTGCGCTGGCGTCTGTGTCGGCGGAGGGCGGCGCGGAGGGCTACTACGTGCGGGGTATTGCCGCGCGCGTCTACGGTGTCGACGGGGACGAGCTGGCGGCCCGTATGGCGAAGGCTGGGGCGATGGGCGATGCGGCTGAGGCTCGTGCGCTGCTGGAGCGGGAGTTCTTTGAGCTGGACGTTCCCACCTACGATCAGGCCGCCCACTCGGTGGTGCTGCTGGGGCAGTTGGGTGTGCCGGAGGCCCAGGCCCAGATGTTGTCGATCCTGCGCGACGAGCTGGGTGTGCCCCCGGCAGAGTTTGGGCAGGTGCTGATGCGAGGCGGCGAACGTGCCGCCAAGGCATTTGCCGAGCTGCCGGATAAGGCACACATTAAGCACAAAAAAGTCAGGTGGGATCCGGATGAGATGAGAGAGGCGCTGGCGTGGCGTGATGCTGACTTTGCGTTCGACGACTACGCGGCGCTCAGCCGCGTGGCGGGTCGGGGGAGGATCGCGGTTGACGATATCCGTCACCCGGTCAGCGGCCGCCTAGAGTGGGAATTCACTAGTGGGGAGAAGACCCCTGGGCGGTTCACTAAGGCCCCGATGGCGACCTTTGGTGCCAATGGTGAAAACGCGTCGTGGGGCCAGGGGCACCTGGTGCTCACTCCTACGGAGGCGGCGGACCATGAGCTGCGGTACATCGCGCAGCTCCGCACCGCTGGCTACCACGGTGACCACTCGGAGGCCTTGGAGGGCTGGGCGAGGCGGCACCGGATGCCGGTTGACGACGCGCACTTCAAGGTCGCGTTGATGGAGAACGACCTCTACGGTGTGGGCGGTACTCCGGGGTCTGGCCTACGTGACGGGGCGGTCGCCGAGGCGCGCGCGGAGCTGGCAGCCCGTGGGCGGAAAACGTGGGACTGGAACGAGCGCCGCCTGGTGGACGACACTGGGGAGTTTCGCCGAACCTTGGATGAGACACCGGTCCAGTGGAGTGATGAAAAGTTCGCGAGGGTGTTTGCGACGCGTTACCAGGCGGAGGCTTCGCGCCTGCCGCTCGAGGAGTACAAGGCGACCAAAACCTACACTGGCCCCGCCTACCAGGATATCAACGGTAGCGAGCGCGAGAGTCACGGTACGGTCCACCACGAAGCGGCGGCGGGCATCGATCGCGCCATCGAGGCGTCCCCCCGCCTCGACCGGAGTGTCACGGTGACGCGCGGAACCCGTGGGGGCCAGTTTGCTACCACGTGCGTTGACAGCCCTGGCAGGGTGTTCGACGCCGAGGCGGACCCGCAGTCTATCGTGGGGCACGACTTCATCGAGTACGGGTACATGTCCACCAGTGTGTCCGCAAACCCGGCCATGTCGAAAGAGATCACGATGGTGATCGAGGCGCCGGCGGGCACCAAGGGGATTTATCTCGACGCGGGTAAGTTCGGCTCCACACCAGTCACCGACGTTCCTGGCGAGCGGGAGTTCCTGCTGCCCCGGCAAACTGTCTTCACGGTGAACCGCGTGGAGCAAAATAGGGGAGGTATAATTGCGTTCTGCACAGTAAAGGAGCAACGTGTCTAACCCCCCTGTTTCGTTCTTCGACGTCGACGGCCCCGCCTGGGTGTACGTCGTGAGGGTTCTAGAGCCTCGCGACCCGAACTACCCACCGGAGGTGTTTGCCGTGGCCTTCTTCGAGGAGGATCGGTGGTGTACGTTCCTGCCTACGGGTGAGACGCTGCCACCGCTGACAACGGCCGGCGAGTCGCCGGTGCCGTGGCCAGACGACCGGCTGGCCCAGTGGTGTGAGGACACTGTCTGCGAGGTGGTCGACCAGGCGTGGGTTGCCGATGCCACCGAGCTGTGGAAAGCACACGCCTTCCTGGCAGACGGGGAGGTACTGTGCATGATGAAGGCACAGAACTCTACTTTTGATGGCTACATCGACGAGGGCGACAGGATCTTCGACAAGTGGATCGGTGACGTGACTCCGGAAATGATGAAAACCTGGGCCTGCCCATCGATTGACGACTACGACGCCGAGCGTGAGGCCATGCGGAAGCGCATGGAGGCGTCCCCCGAGTTGAGGGCGCTTTACCTTGAGTACCTCGCGAGGGAAGGCTTCTATGTGTTCGACGTCCTCGGGGTTGACCGCGAATACCCGAACTGGCCGGTGCGCCGGTGGGCCGGAATGCGGGCTCGGAGGCTCACCCCGCCGCCGAATTACCCAGAGCTGTACCCAGACCTGCAACGTATCGTCCCGGTCGACAGCTTCACCTACACCCCGCTCTAAGCGTCACCCCATAGCCCGCCCCACCCCCCAGGGGCGGGTTTTCTCATGCCCACACCCCGGCACACGCACCGCCAACTGACCGCACCCCCACCCATGGCATCATGCGGCACGTGGCCCCCACCCCTCCACACGGCGGGGCGGCGGCAACGGTGTGACAACGGTTCAGCGTGCACTGCCCCGGAATCACACACCCCACCGCAACCCCGCACCAAGGGGCCGGGGCCACACCCCCCACCTATCACCCCCACCTGCAAGGGAGCACACCTGTGGACGCTGATGCTGACAACACCACCCCCGTGACGGAGGACGCCGCGAGCGAAGGGCACGGCACGGTCGAGCAGGGAGACGGCTCGCCCGCACCCGACACGGGACGCCCCGAGGCTGGTTTGGAGCACCCCGAGGGGCACGGTGACGACAGTGCCGGCGACGAGCAGGTGAAGAAGCTCCGCGCCGAGTCGGCCCGGTATCGCACTGGGCTGCGCGACGCGGAGAAGAAGCTCGCGGAGCAGGAGGCCCGCCTGGAGTCCCTCATGGAGGGGCTGTCCCGGCTGGCTGGGGGTGATAGTGGGGAAGACGTTTCCCCGGAGGAGCGGATCGCCGCGTTGGAGCGTGAGCGTGATGAGGCTACGGCCCGCCTCCGGGACTATGCGGTGACGCAGGCGGTGCAGGCCGCCGCCCAGCGTGCCGGAGCTGATGCTGCCCTTGCCGTGCCGCTGGCGCGTGGGCTGGGGCGGCTGGATGCGCTTGACCCGCAGGCCGATGACTTCGACGCCCAGGTGGCGGAGGTGATGGAGTCTGTGGTGGCTGAGCACCCGCAGGTACGTACCCAGGTGGTAGCCCGTACTAGTGGCGTGCAGGCCGAGCCGTCCCCGGAGAGGAAGCCGGGGGTGGTGACGCCGGAGCAGTTGGCCGAGTGGGCTGCTGCTGGCCGGTGGGACGAAATCAACAAGGCGGCCCGGGAGGGCCGCGTCGAAGCCTAGGAGGCAAACATGGCTATCACCACAGCAGGTATCACCCCGTTCATTCCCGAGGTGTGGGCTGCGGCCCTGATGGAACCTTTCGAGAAGTCCCTGGTGTACGGGCAGGCGTCCATCGTGAACAGCACCTACTCGGGGCAGGTCGCCCAGGTTGGTGACACCGTCCACGTGGGGCAGATTGGTGCGCCGACGGTGCGCGCCTACGACGCGAACGCGGACCTGGAGATCGAGGACCTGACGGTCACCGATGCGACGCTGACCGTGGACCAGGGCCAGTACTTCGCGTTCCGCGTGGAGGACGTGTCCGCGTTGCAGGCGGCCGGCCCGCTGAAGGACCCGGCTACCCGTCAGGCGTCCATCGCGCTGCGCGATGGCGTGGACCGCTACCTGGCGGGCGTGCTGAAGAAGGACGCGAAGACGAAGCTGGGCGCGGTGAAGGTTGTCGACGATGACCCGCAGCGTGTCGGCGAAGGCCAGCAGTCCGCCTACAAGACGCTGGTGAAGATGGCGGCGGCGCTCAACCAGGAGTCCGTGCCGACCGACGGCCGGTTCTGTGTGGTCGGGTCCGGCTTCTACTCGGCGCTGATGATGGACCCGCGTTTCACCCGCGTCGACGGTTCCGGCACGACCGAGGGCCTGCGGAACGGCATCGTTGGCCGCGCCTTGGGTATGGACATCCTGGTTTCCAACAACGTGCCCGTCAACGGCAAGAAGGAGACCATCATCGCGGGTGTGCCGCAGGCGGTCACGTTCGTCAACCAGATCACCCGGGTGGAGACGACCCGGGAGGAGAAGCGCTTCGCTGACATTGTGAAGGGCCTGATGGTGTACGGGGCGAAGGCGTTCCGGCCGGAGGGTCTGGTGACGGTGGACGCGGAGATCGTCGAGCCTGCTTAGATGCGCGCCCCCGGGGTGCCGCCGGTGTCTGGTGGTGCCGCTGGGCCTGGTGCAGCAGCAGGGCAGGGGGCTGGTGGTCAGCCCCCGGTGTCCCCGCCTGAGGGTGGGGGTGCCGAGCCGCCTGCCGGTGACGGTGGCGGTAAGGCCGGTGCCGATGGTGGTGCCGGTGAGGGTGACGCGGATGCGGGCACCCCCGACGGGGCGAAGGAGCCGACTGAGGAGGAGATCCTCTTCAGTGATGACTACTACGACCCCGCCTACGGGCCTGACGGCTGGTGGGGTGCGGACAAGCAGGGGGCCGGAACCCTGGCCCAGTCGGTGGCCGAGTCCTACCAGCACGACCTCGAGGGCCGTATGGCGTTCCTGTTGGGTGAGGCGATTTACGAGCACCCGCAGGCACCCCAGTACCCCAGCCAGTACGAGGCGGTGAGCTACTTCCTGGCGGAGGGGCCTGTGGCCCGCATGGTGGGCTTCAGCGACTTGGGCTACTGGGATACGGAGGACATCTTCGATACCCCGGAGTGGCAGAGCCTGGATGTGGGCACCAACCCGACCGATGGCGGGTGGCGTCACCTGGATTTGCTGGTGGATTACTACACCCGCCAGTACAACAAGACCCACGGCTAGTGCCGGTGGGTGGATAACCATCGTGGGAGGAGGGTGCGTGCCTGGTGGCGCGCCCCTCCTTTCGTGTATCACTACTTGCCCTTGAGGAGGGGTTATGCGTTCTATTGCTGTGTTTGCGTTCCGTGACGAGGCGGAGGCTCGGCCGTGGCCGGTGTGGGAGGTGGCGCGTCGCGTGCCGACCCAGGTGGGGGAGGTGCTGGTGGATGTGTTCCCGGTGCGCCCGTCCCAGGCGTTGGAGGATGTGCGGGCTGCGCTGTTGGGGGAGGTGGCGTCGCCTGCGTCTACGCGGCGTGTGGTGGGCGGCGCGTATGCGGCAGGGGTGGAGGGTGCTGTGCGCCCGCCGGAGGGTGAGGGTGTGGCGGGGGTGCTGTTCCTCCTGGATGGGGAGGTGGAGGATCGTTTCCGCCCTGTGCTGGGGGCGTGGAATTACCTGTCTGCTGGTGTGCGGGTGGGTGGCCGGGTGGGGCCGGATTACTTGGCGTCGCATCCTGGTGCCTCCGGGTTTACAGCCGGGGTGTTGTTGGGGTTGTCGCCGGAGACGGTGGTGTCTGGTGTGCCGGTGTGGGAGCGGCATGTGGAGGGGGCTGTCGCTGACGTGTCGGCGGGGGTGGCGAATGCCCTGCTGTTTGCGTGCGCGCAGGGGCTGGGCGGCGATGGTGCGTTGTCTGGTGGTGCGGGTGTGCCGGTGGGCGCGTTGGTGGTGCCGACGTTGTTTGATGCGGGGGATGTGCATGGCGGCTCGGTGGTGCAGGCTGCGCGTGTGGAGGGGCTGGCGCGGGTGTTGGAGGGTGCGTTGGCGGGCCTGGTGGGGGCGTTGGGGTTGCCTGCTCCGCAGTTGGTGGAGTTGGTGGAGCCTGAGGCCCCTGCCGACGACACCAAGGACACCAAGGGCACCGAGGGTGCGGAGGCTGTCGAGGAGACCACCGAGGAGACCGACACCGTCGGGGACGGCACCCCGGGCGCTGGTGCCGCCGAGGACGGCGCTGTCGGCGCGCCTGACGGCTCGGAGGAGTCTGTTGGGGTGGAAGGCCCGGCGGTGGACTCTGAGGGCGCTGTGGGCGCTGCTGGCGGCGAGGATGGTGCCCCTGGTGGGGAGGAGGACCCGGCGGTGCCGGTGGAGGACCCCGCCGACGAGGGCGATGACGCTGACGCCGGTGTCGAGGACCCGGGCGTGGAGGACACCGACGTCGAGGATCCGGCCCCCGTGGGCGAGGACCCTGTGGGTGAGGCCGGAGACGACCACGACGCCGAGGACACCGAGGACGACGCCCCGGGTGATGTTGACGAGGCTGGCGACGTCGAGGACACCCCCGGCGACACCGACACCGATACCGACGACGTCGAGGAGGCCGAGGAAGGTGCCGACGACGAACAGCAGGCACCGGAGGACACCGCCCAGCAGGACACCCGCGACCCCGACACCACCACCCCCGGGGACCCCGCACCCGCCGGCGGTGACACCACCCCCGAGGCAACCGGCGGCACCGAGGACACCGCAGGCGAAGACACCGACGCCGACAACGAGGACGACGCCACCGAAGCCCCCACCATCCCCGAAATCGCCGACGATGGCTTCCAGTTCGACGAGTCCCTCTACTGGGGCGTCGACTGCCCCACCGGGGAAGCCGTCTACGTCTACAACCCCGGCGTGTTCGACGACCTGTCCGAGCTGGCCAAGTTCGGCACCTTCATGGCCTACCAGTACCTCGGCCGGGAGGAATACAACCTCGCCGCGTTCCTTGGGCGTCCGTCCCCGCAGCGCCTCCTCGGCGTGATGGGCGTGGATACCCCGGACCTCATCCTGGAGACCGGCGAGATGTTCAACCTGGTGGGGGACATGTTCGCCCGTGAGCCGGAGATGGCTAGCCGGGTGGAGGAGCTGGCGATGGCGTGGTTCGACGACCCGAGCCAGGTGTAGCGGCCGACCACTACAAGCGAAGGAGCTTTCAACATGCTGACTGTGTATGCGGGGGTGGAGGATGTTCGCCCCCTGCTGGAGGGGGTGGAGCCGCCGCCCACTGATGTGGTGCTGGCACGCGCCTTGGCGTTCGTGTCTGCCAGGCTGCGGGTGGTTACTCGCGCTGCGGTGTACCCCACCACCCCGGAGGGGTTGCCTGCCGGCGGCTTCGAGGACGTGTTCCGCCACGCGGCCGCCCTGTGGGTGTCGGTGCTGGTGCGCGCCGGTGTTGTCGACCGGCTGGCGGACGGTGGGGCGGGCGCGTCCCCTGTGGTCACCCAGTCGTCCATTGATGGGGCGAGCGTCACGGTGGACGTTTCCGCCGGGCAGGAGGCCCTGGGGCTGCTGCTGGCGGGTGGGGTGCCGGTGGAGGTGGAGGCCGTGCTGGATGCTGCTGGCCTGTTGGGGGGTGCGCTGCCGTGGATCGCGTACTAGAGGACTTCTACCGCCGGTGGTTCACCGAGGAGGTGCTGGTGCACGCCCCCGGGGTGCGTACCGCCTCGGGTTTCACTCCTGGTGGGGTGGAGCGTGTGGAGGCGAGTGTGCGGCTGACGTCGGAGCGTGTCGCCGGTGCGGAGGGTGGCGAGGAGGTTGTCGGCGCTGCGCGGATTTGCTGGCGTCCTGACGGCCCGCTGCCCAAGGTGGGTGACGTGCTGGAGGCCCCGGGTGTGTTTGGCCGGGGCCGGCGGCTGGAGGTCGTGTCTGCTGGGCGTGCTGTGTCGGGTAATGGGCTGACACCGGATCATGTGCGGGTGGTGGTGCGCTGATGGATGTCAGGGCAGTGTTTGAGGCCGCGAAGGCGGACCTTGTCACTCACGTGCAGAAGGGCACCCAGGACGCACTCGACGAAGTGACGAAAGAGGCCAAGGGGAGGACGCCGTACCGGGAGGGCACACTCCGCGACTCCGCCGAGGTCATGCTCACGGAAGAGGGCGGCGTATTCCACGGCGTGATTCACTACAACCTGCCGTACGCGAACCGCCAGCACGAGGAGCTGACCTGGACCCACCTAGAGGGACAGGCGAAGTACCTGGAGTCCGCAGCCGAGGATCTGAAGCCGCGCGTCGCCGCCATCCTGGAGGCTGCCATCGAAAGGGGCACACGGTGACCGGGACAACCACCGCCGTCGGCTGCGCCAGCCACGACGGCCTCGACTACCAACTCGCCACCTACCTGCACTCGGTGGGGCTGTGCCGCCACCCCGACGACGACCAGCAGGCACCAGGGGACACCCCCGCAGTGTTCCTCGGGTTCCTGCCAGACCAGCCGGATGCCGCCATCGCCGTACGCGTGCTCATGGAGGACCGCGACGGCGACGACGCCAACCCCACCTACCTTGTATCCCTGACAGGCCGCGCAGCCCCCTGGGACATGGAGGCGCTCAGGCGGATCATGGGTGGCGCGTTCGCCGCGCTGCACGACCGACAGGGGTTCCCACTGACCGCCGCCCAGCGGGTGTTACTCTCCAGGCGCACGCAGATGGGGGCACTACACCACGACCAGAACCGCCGGTGGCAGCGGGCCGATGTGTATCGGCTGCTCCTGCTGGCCCCCGACTAGGAGGACTAAATGGCTGCTGCCACTGTCGCCACGGCCCCCGGCTCCTGTGAGCTGAACAAGCTGCTCAACCGAAATTGGGCCTTGCAGATCAAGAAGACCGGCGACGGCGACTCCGCGTGGAAGTTCGTGCGCGGTCTCGACACGATCTCCGTCAACATTGAGACGTCTGCGGTGGACGCCTCCGACCTCGACTCCGACGGCTGGGAGTCCCAGGTGAAGACCAGCCGTAAGCTCACCGTCGTGTGCAACGGCAAGTTCGCCGTCGTGCGCAACGCCAAGGAGCTGGAGCCGTCCCAGAAGTTGCTCTACGACACCGGCATCGAGCTGGGTGCCGAGGGGCAGCTGGACGTCCGCGTCTGGCGTACTGACGGCACCGACGAGGGGTGGGAGATGACCGCGACGAACACCTTCACCACCAACGACGGCGGCGCGAACGACATGCGTACGTTCACCGCGAACTTGCAGTCCTCGTGCGCGCCGCGCCGCATCAAGCCGGTGCTTACCGACGCCGTCACGAAGGCGTCCGTGCCCTACGCGGCGGCGTAGACGCCTGCTAGGGCTGGTGCCCCCGGGGTTGTTAACCCTGGGGGCTTTGCCGTGCCTCGGCCTTGGCCTTCAACTGGCGCGCCTTCGCCAGCCGCTCCTCGACAAGCACACGGCAGAACGAGTCTGCAAACTCGGGTAGCACGCTGTTGTAGTCGAGGTAGCCCTCAAGGACGGCGATCTCCCCGTCGTAGTCCTTGAGCTTGCGGTAGATGATCGCGGTGTCGATGGTATTCCGGTGGTGGGTGATGGCCTGCAAGTTCGGCAGTTGCCACCCCTCGCGCTCACAGTCGCGGCGGTGTGGAACTGAAATGAGTTCGTAGCTGGCCTGGTGGTAGCGGTTCGCGGCCTCCAGAATGCGCAGCTGGAGGGCTAGTGCCTCCTCTAGCCTCCCCTCCCGCTTGAGCTGCTTCACGGTGTCGGTGTACTCCCGGAAGTGCTTGCCGTCGATGCGGCCGGCTAGGTCTACGTACCCGTACGGGATCCGCCAGTCCATGTCCCGGTCGAGCCAAGTGACAGTGCGGTTGACGATGGCGTCGCACTGTGCCCGTCGAGCGGCGCGCTCGTCCTCTGGCAGCTCTTCGTCGGGGAGGAAGGTACGGAGGTAGTCGCCCAGGCTTGTCCCCTCGGCGGTGGGGGGTGTCTCTTCGCTCATGGCAGGCAGCGTAGCGGGTAAAACAGCAGCTCAGCTAGTGTGCGGCAGGGCTAGTTCGGAGTGTATCCGCATGGTGACGTAGAGTGGCCTGTCGAAAGCGCTTGCGCGTGTGGTGAAAATCGCAAATCTGTGGCCTGCATGGATGTTTGCATGCGGATTAGCTCTAGCACGCGTCTCTAGGTTAAAATAGGCGCGTAGTTAATCCGATTACGTACGGGAGGAGTTCGCCACCGCATCTACCTGCACCACCTCAACGGGTGGTGCCCCTTCGAAAAATTAAGGAGAAGGCATGTCCTCGAACATGCAGAAGACCCTCCACCTGGAGTCTGGCGTTGCCGCGCCAGAGGTGAAGGGCCTCAACCAAAACAAAGCCGTAGAGGCTCCGCGTGAGTCTCACGCTATCAGCGACGTTGCTAGCGAGGCAAACGTTTCCCCCTTCGACGACCACCGTCACGTGCGTGAAGATGGCACCGAGTACTGGTCCGCCCGCGACCTCATGACCCTCATGGGGTACCCCAGGTGGGGCGATTTTCAGAAGCCCCTCACCCGAGCCATGAAGGCCGCGGAGAACCAGAACGCCCAGCTAGAGGGAAACTTTAGGCGATCGCCTAAAGTTTCCGGGAAGCGCGGCCCGGCCCAGGAAGACTACGAGCTGTCGCGGTTCGCCGCCTACCTCGTCGCCATGAACGGCGACCCCAACAAGCTCGAAGTCGCCGCCGCGCAAGCCTACTTCGCCATCCGCACCCGCCAAGCCGAAACCGGCCAAGCACCCACCAACGACGACAGCACCGGCACCGGGCAGTGGGCCATCCCCACCACCTACGCCCAAGCCCTCCAAGTCGCCGCCCAGCAGGCAGCCCTCGCCGAGGACCTCAAGTCCGAAAACGAGCAGCTCCTCGCCGAAATCGCCTCCAACGAGGCCCAAGTGGTGGAACTCGCCTGCGACCTGTGGACCGAGCGCCTCAACAACAAGGCCGCCCGCGAGTTCATGGACGCCGACGGCCTCATCGGACTCCGTACCGTGGCCAAAATCCTCCGCGTACCCCAGCAGACGTTCTACCGGCTGCTCCGCGAGGACGGCATCCTCATCACCGGAGGCCAGCTCCACAACACCCCGTACGCCAAGTATGAGCGGTACTTCCAGGTCAAGACCCGGATGTTCGACAAGGCCGACGGCACCATCGGCATCAGCCACACCACCTACCTGCTCCCCAGCAGCGTTCCCTGGATCACCATGATCCGCGACGATTGGACCAAGAAGGGACTCATCAAGTGAAGACCACCTACAGCGAGCCGAACAACCGCGACAAGTGCGGCGGCCAGCCTCACATCACCTGCCCTGACCCGCTCGCCCACGTCATCGTGGACGTCTCCCACGACCCGGAGGACAACTTCACGATGATTGACGTCGCCATCGACGGCAACCGCTGGCACTCCGTCGGGTTCACCATCACCCAGGCCGAGCGCCTCGTCTCCCGCTTGCAGGAGGCCGTGGACGTCGCCGCCCAGCTCATCGACAGCGGGCAGTACACCAACATCACCCTGCGCTAAGGCCGGGGAACCACCCCCGGCGGCGAATCCCCTTCCCGTACCACTCGGTTAACTACACCCCCTGCACCCCGCACTCCTCCGTGGAGTGGCGAGCCGCTACTGATTTCCGGCGGACGTCACTCGACGAGGGTGCGGGGTGCTTTGCTTTTTTGGGTGCGGGGTAAAACCCCTGGTCAGGGGTTGTAAAGATATTTGGGTACGGGTGGGGTTGGGGGCTGGTGTGGTGGGGTGGGGTGTTGTGCCCACTAGCAGGGGCAACGGGTGGGAAACTTTTACCGATCGGGTAAAGTGGCTGGTCAGGGGTTGTAAAGATACTTGTGTACGGGTTGTTAAAAAACTTGGGCACATATAAGACAAGAGAAAAGACCACCCATAAGAGGGGGGTACGCGCGCGAGGGGTTGGGTGGGAAGCGCTGCCCTGGGTGGGGTCTGGGGTTGGCGCTACCGCGCCCCCATCCCAAGCCGCACGGGGGAGTGTTTGTAGGGCAGGGGCGTGTGGCCCCGCCTGTCGGCGTGGGCCTCGCCCCCGGGTGGTGCCCGTCGCTGCTGTCGGCGGTGGGGCGTAGGGGTGTGCAAAATCCGGCCCTGTGGCCCCGTGGGCGCGTTGAACCGGCCCGGGGGTGCACTTGCTTGGGGGTGGGGTGTCTGGGCGCGCTACGGGGCTGTGGGTGTGTGAGTGGTGGCCCTCGAGGTCGGTGCCCTCGCGTTGTCTGCACGCACCCCGGTGTGAAAAAGCGTGGTATACCATCACCCCAGGGGGGATGCCATCACGCCGGATTACACACCGACACCAGGAACGACGTGAACATTGACGACAACGCCAACTAGCCCCCAGCGCATCAAAGACCTCCGCGCCTACCTCAACCTCCACCAGGAGCAACTCGCCGACCTCCTGGGGGTGCCGCAGTCGATGGTCAGCTACGCCGAACGCGGCGAGCGCGATCCCCAGCGCGTCATCGAACGCGCCCGCCGGCTCCCCGACACCCCGGAGGGCTTCTTCGACCGCCCCACCCCTACCTACACCGCCGACGATCTCAACCTTCGCCTCAAGAAGCTCCCCAAGGTCACCGAGCGTGGCGTGGTCGCCACCTTCGCCGAAATCGAGGCCACCGCACGCGCAGCCATCACCCACCCCTGGGTGCCCGTCGCCGTCGACGCGGGACAGCGGACAACCGCACTGCCCCTGCAAGCCATCGAGGAGATCGCGCAGCGCACCCGCAACCTCCTCCGCGTCGAGCCGACAGGCCCCGTCCACAACGTCACCCGGGCCATGGCCACAGCCCGCATCCCCGTCGCCAAGCTCGCCAACCCCCACCTCGACCTCAGCAAAATCGACGGGGTGTCCTCCCCGTGGGATGCCAGCCAACGCCCCGTCGTCGCCACGACCGAGTGCGAGGACGGCGGCCGCGTCCGGTTCACCCGCGCCCACGAACTCGGGCACCTTGTGCTGCACAGCATCAACCCGCCCACCGACGTGCGGGTGCGGGAGGACGAGGCAAACCTCTTCGCCGGGGCGTTCCTACTGCCAGAGACGGACGCCCGCGCGGCAGTGTCCGCAGGCCTCCGCCTCGAAGGCTACGGCCGGGTGAAAAGCCAGTACCTCATCTCCCTGGCAGCGACCGTGCAGCGCGCCAGGGCGCTCGGCATCATCGACGCCGACCGGCACCTGTCCCTGCGGAAACAACTGTCCTCGCGCGGTTGGACGCGGAAAGAACCCATCCGCATCCCAGTCGAGCGGTACTCCTTCGCGCCAACCAGCCGGCCGCCACAGCAGCCCGCCACACGCCCCCACCTCCGAGTGGTGAAGTAGCCGGGGCCGGGGTGGGCACTGACCGCAGCACCCAGGGACACATACTGTGCAGCGACCCCGCCCACCCCACCGAAAGGCCCCACCGTGTCCCACGACCTTGGCGAACTTACCGCCTACACCGAGAAGAGCGCATTCACCTTCACCGTCGACGGCCACCCCTACGCCGTCGCCCCCACCGCAGCCGAGGTGCTCCGCTTCCGCGCAGCAGTCTCCGGCAAGCAGACCACCGACCTCGACCTGCTCCAGTTCGTGCCGCCGCTGCTGGGCAGCGCCTTCGACCCGGAGACCGGCACCTTCTCCGGTGGCGTCCTCGCCGACCTCACCGCCCGGGGCGTGGACTTCAACATCATCGACCGCGTGCTGAGCGCCACGTTCCTGTACTTCTGGGCCTCCCCGGACGCCGCCATCAACTACGCCCACAAGGGCAGCGGCACCACCACCGACGAGGCCGACACCGGCGACGCCGACAACGCGGACGCCCCGGAGGGAAAAGCATCGGAGCCGACGGCAGCCGCCGAAGCGCCGACGGACTGATCTACGACCCCGAGTACGGGTGGTACGACCCCCGCCCCGGGGCCTACGCGGCAGACGACCCCGGCGGCGGCCCCTGGCTCGCCGACTACGGCATCCGGGAGTGGTACAACCCCACCCCAGCAGAGGACGGCACCCCCACCATCACCTGGGGTGCCGTCCTCTCCCAGTGGAACGCCATCGAGTGCGACCTCCACGAAATCTATGGCCTCGACGTCGAATCCGGCATCCTGGACCGCCGCACCTGGAGGTGGCTAGAGGTGCGCATCATTGACCTCATCACCCGCCCCGGGAGGCTCTCCACCGCCCTGGGCACCAACCCCACCCCCACCTACCCGGCACCCGCCTACCCGGCAGCCCCCTACCCGTCTCCCGCCCTGTTCTAAACCCGCACCCAGCCCCCGCACCGGAGGGAGACCACCGCCATGTCCCGAGAACTCAAGTTTGACCTCACCGTCGACGCCGGCAAAGCAATCAAGGCCATCGACACCACCAGGGACGGGCTGGTCGACCTCGGCGAACTCGCCGAAAAAACCTCCAAGACCACCCTCAAACTCAAGACGGACACCAAGCAGGTCACCAAGGCCCAGCGGGAGGTCCGTGGCCTCGGCGACACCGCCAAGACCACCGGGGCCGCGTTCAAGCAGACCGCCGCCGCCGGCGCGAGCGTCAAACTCAACCCCCAGGCCGCCGCCCAGGCTCGCGCACTGTCCACCGCCGCCGATGCAGCCGCCAACTCCACCCAGCGGCTCGCAAAGGCAGCCGCCAGCATCCCCACCAAGCCGATCGTCGCCGCCGAGTCCGCCACCAACGCCGCCAGCCTCGCCGGCGCGGTGAAAACCCTGCTGCCCGCCGTGCAGCAGCTCGGCCCGGCCCTCACCGCAGCCTCCGTCGCCGGCATGGCCCTCAGCGGCGGCATGAGCCGCCTCAAGGCCATCGACAACGCCAAGTCGAAGCTCAAGGGCCTCGGCCACGACACCCAGGCCGTCGCCGCCATCATGAAAGACGCCCTCGGCTCCGTGAAGGGCACCGCCTTCGGCCTCGGCGAAGCCGCCTCCACCGCAGCAGGCACCGTCGCCGCCGGCATCAAGCCCGGCAAGGAACTCGCCACCACCCTGGGCACCGTCGCCGACACCGCAGCCATCGCCGGCGCGAGCATGCAGGAGATCGGCATGATCTTCAACTCGGTGGCAGCCCGTGGCAAACTCCAGGGCGACGACATGCTCCAGCTGCTGTCCCGAGGTATCCCCGTCCTCCAGCTCATCGGTAAGCAGCTCGGCGTCACCAGCGCCGAGGTCTCCGACATGGTCTCCAAGGGGCAGGTCGACTTCGCCACCTTCGAGGCCGCGATGCGCGACGGCATGGGCGGCGCGGCGAAGGAGATGGGCAACACCTTCGCCGGTGCGGCCGCCAACACCAAGGCCGCCCTCGGCCGCCTCGGCGCGGAGATCCTCAACCCCGCCTTCCAGGCCCTGCCGGGCATCCTCGGCAGCGCCACCAGCGCCACCGACTCCCTCACCGACAGCGTCAAGCGGGCCACCGGCTTCATGCAGGGCCTCCCCGCCCCCGTGCAGCAGGTCGCCCTCGCCGCCACCGCAGCCGCCCTCGCGAACGCCACCCTCGGCAAGCGCTTCGACGCCACGAACACGAAGCTCGCATCCGCCGCCAAGGGGGCACAGTCCTGGGCGCAGCAGCTCCGCGCCACCGCCACCCAGCTCCAGGCCGCGAACGCCGGCCTGACGCGCCACGAGGCTCTCATCCGCTCCGTCACCGTCACCTCCCCCCGCCTCAAGGCCCTCGAGCAGGCCTACCTCGGTGCCACCATGGGTGCGGCCCGGATGGGCGCGGAGGCCGGCCGCAGTGGCCTCCAGCTCACCCTCATGTCCCGCAGCGCGGGCGTCGCCGCCGTCGGCATGGCCGGCCTGAAAGCCGCCGCCACGGGCCTGTGGACCGCCCTCGGCGGCCCCCTCGGATTGGCGATCACCGGCGTCACCCTCGCCCTCGGGGCGTGGCTGGGGCACGTGGAGAAGACCAAGCAGGCCCAGGCGGAGGCCGCAGCCGCCACCGACAGGTGGGCGCAGGCCTTCCAGGCGTCCAACAACCTCATCGACGCCAACATCCATAAGCTCGCCGTGCAGGAGGCGCAGACCGGCAAACTGGGCGACGCCATCACCGCCGGCGCGCTGACCACCGAGCAGGCCGCCCGCGCCATCGAGAACGAGGGCGACGCCCGGAAGAAAATCCTTGACGCCCTGGACGAGGAAATCAAGGCCCGCGAAAAAGCCAACGCCGCCAACGTTGTCGACTACGGCTCCGACGCCGACAAGGAAATCGAAAAGCTCAAGGCCGCCCGCGACGCCATCGAAGCCCAGGGCAAGGCCTTCGACGAGGGCCGCACCAAGGCCGAGCAGGCAGCCGACGCCATCGGCAAACTCGGCGAGTCCTCCGCCAGCATCTCCGCCCCCGCCTACGACGCCGCCGAGCGCACCCGCAGCCTGGCAGAGCAGCTCTACCACGCCGCCGACGAGGCAAAGAACTTCGAGGACGCCATCAAGCGCACCGCCCGCGCCCTCAACGCCGAGTTCAACGGCACCACTCTGGACATGCAGCAGGAGATCGGCGAGTTCTACAAGCAGGTAGAAGAGCTGTCGAAAAAGAGCGCCGGCCTGGACTTCTTCAACAGCTCCACCGGCCAGTTCGACATGACGCAGCAGGCCGCCCGCGACACCCTCGACGTCCTGCGCTCCACCCAGAACGAGATGAGCGAAGCGGTCGCCGCCCGCATGGAGCAGCTCCGCAACGCCGGCTCCCAGGAGACCGAAGTCATCGAAGTCGCCCGCCAGGAGTGGGAGAAGTACCGGCAGTCCGTCGTCGACTCCCTCACCGCCGCCGGCCGCTCCGCCGACGAGATCCAAGCCGTCATGAAAGCCGCAGGCTTCGACCAGCCCCTCAACACCCTGGTGAAGGTGCAGGTCCAGGGCGACGAGGACGCCTCGAAGGCGCTGGAAATCCTGGGCGACAAGGCCCTGGAGTTCGACAACAAAAAACACGAACTCCACATCGCCGCCGACATCCCCGCCCACGTCCAGAAGCAGCTGGAAGACCTGCACCTCAAGGTCGAGAAGCTGCCCGACGGCAAGACGCTCGCGGTGAAGGCCGACCCGCAGAACGCGGCAACCACCCGCACGCTGGACAGCATCCGCCGGCAGATGATGGACATCCCGGAGGCGAAGAACATCTCCGTCGACCTCCGCGCCCGCACCGACGACGTCGTCGCCAAGCTCAACGAAATCGGCTACCAGGCGTCCGTGATGGAGCCTGCGGAGTTCCCGATCATCGCCGACACCGAGGAAGCCCGCCAGGCCATCCACGAGCTGGGGCTGGCGGCAGAAAGCATGCCCGACGGTGAGATCCTCATCAGGGACTACACCCCGGAGAACATGGACCGCCTCCGGCAGCTCGGCGCGGACGTGCTCAACCTCCCCCAGGGCAACATCGTCATCGAGGACCGCACGGGGGAGAAGCGCCGCGCCCTCGAAGACCTCGGGCTGAAAATCACCACCCTCCCCGAGGGCGAAATCGTCATCCACGACAACGCCGAAGTCGTCCGCAACAAAATCGACTCGCTGCTCAGCCCCGCCGCGCTCAGCAAAGTCGCCACCATCACCCTCAACGCCGCAGGCAGCTTCTTCACCCGCCTGACCGGCCACGCCACCGGCGGCCGCATCCCCACCAACGCCGAAGGCTCGCGCATCCCCGCCAACGCTGACGGCTCCCGCATCGGCGGCCCCGCAGGCTACCGCCTGCCCACCACCGGCCCCGGCACCGAACGCGTCGACGGGTTCCTCGGCGTCGGCAAAGACGGCATCCCCACCACCTGGGTCGATAAAGGGGAGTGGGTCATCAACGGCCGCTCCTCCGAGCGCTTCGACACCACCCTCGCCGCCATCAACCACGGCGACCCCTCCGGGGTGCTGGCAGGCCTCGCCAAGGACCTGCCCCGCCTCGCCGACGGCGGCAAAGCCGACGACGTGCTGTCCGCACTGCGGCCCTGGGAGGGCACCCCCTACCGGCTGGGCGGCTGGGGATCCGACTCCTCCGACTGCACCGGCGCGGTCTCCATGGCCGCGAACGTCGCCGACGGCCGCGACCCGCTCGACGGGCGCGGCGCTACCGCCAACTTCGCCGAGTTCCTCGCCTCCCGAGGCTTCGAGCCGGGCCTGGGCGGCCCCGACGACTTCTCCGTCGGCTGGTACCACAACTCCGGCACCGACGGGCACGCGGCAGCCACCATCGGCGGCCACCGCCTCGAATCCGGCGGGGGTACCGGCGGCGGCCTGCACATCGACGGCCCCGCCACCGGTGCCGACGACCCCCAGTTCACCCAGCACATGCACCGCAAGCTGGAGTACACCGGCGACGGTGGGGCAACCGCAGCAGGCAGCGACGGCGGATCCCCGGGCTTCGTCCGCAGCTTCGTCCCCGTCGCCACCAACACCAACGGTGGCGTCTACAGCGGGGCGGTGAACATCCCCGGCCTGGCCAACAACACCGCCGCCCCCACCCTGGGGGAGGCGTTCGCCACCCACCCGGCGATGCAGACCCTCCGCGACGCCGGCCTCGGCGACATCGTCGACCAGATGGGCAAACTCAAGCTGCCCACCCTCGACGTCCTGCTGTACGTCAACGAGGACACCATCGCCGCGTTCAACAAGCTGGGCGAGGCCGAGGACGATCGCGCGGAGGCCGCGTACAACGTCGCCGAGGCTGAGAAAGCCCTCGCCGAGGCACGTAAGCAGGTCGGGAAGACGGACACCGAGTGGGCCGACAAAATCGCCGAGGCACGCAAGGACCTGGAGAAAGCAAAGACGCCCGATAAGAAGGGCAAAGTCGACTCCGACAAGGTGGAGAAGGCCCAGAAGAAGCTCGACAAGATGCTGGCCGAGGCCCCGGAGAAGGCCGAGAAAGCATCCGAGAAGGTCGTGCAGGCGGAGCGGAAACTCGCCAAGGCCCGGATGGAGGAGACCCAGAAGGTCGCCGCGCTGGAGCGCGCCCGCATGGAGATGGACATCGCGAAAGCGATCGCTCCGGCGCAGGCGTTCAACTCCGTCATGGGGTCCGTAGCCAACGGGTTCAAAAAAGCCGCCGAGCAGGTCGCCCGCCTCAACGAGCTGCACGCCTACCGCCGGCAGGTCGAAGAGCGGTTCAGGGCTGCCGCCCTGGACTCCGCGCGCGCCCAGGTGGAGCTGACCGATGCACTGATCGCGCAGCAGGACGCGGCACGTACCGCAGCCTCCGAGCGGGCTGCCGCCAACCTCAAGGTGCGGGAGGCCGAGTACGACCTGTCCCGCGCACGGCAGGCTGCCTACGACTACGAGCGCCGCTCCGCCACGGAAGCAATCGTGAGCGTGGAGGACGCATCCAACCGTAAGCTCACCATCGCCGACAACGAGGCTCAGGCCCTGAAGCTGGAGTCCCTCGCCCGGCTGGCCCGCGCGCAGGAGGCGCTCACAGCCTTCGACGCGGCCATGCTGGAGCGGGAGGCCACCACCAAGCTTGTGTACGCGCAGGAGGCCGCGCGCATCCAGGCCCTGCGGCTGGCGCAGGAGTCCGTGCGGCTCGCGGAGGCCCAGAACTCCATCAGCTACGGCGGTGAGGAAGCCGGCGGCCTGATGGGATGGTTGGACGCGATGGGCGACTTCTTCGGGGGCGTAGGCAAAACCGTCCTCGGTGCCGTGAAGGTGGGTGTCGGCGGCATGCTGACCACCACCGGCGCAGGCGCGCTCGTCGGCGTCCCGCTGGCCGCCTCCGGCCTCGCGGACATCGGCACCGGCCTCACCAACACGGTCAAGGGGTGGCAGACCATGGACGCCAACTCCACTGACGCGTACAACGAGTTCGGAGACCTGAGCCTCGGCGAAAAGGTTGCCGTTGTCCTGGCGGCCGCCGGTGCACCCGTCTCCGGTGCCGCCACCGCCCTCGCTGAGAGCATGGGCGTCGACCACAAGACCGCCGAGGAGTTCGGCGACGGGCTGGGCGGCATCCCCCGCCTGCTGTTGGAGGGGTACCTCTCCGGCAACGAGGCGAAGCGGGCCGTGGACGAGCGGCACGCAGCCCTGCAAGAGCGGGAGAACGCGAAGGCCGAGAACGCCAACGAACTCCGCCGCCTGGAGGAGGAGAAAGCCGCCCGGGAGAAGCAGCTGTCCATCGGTGCCACCCTCAAGGACCGGGTTGCGGAACTCACCCGGGAGGTGGAGGAGAACACCTTCGCCAACCGGAAGTCGACCGACGCGCTCACCGACGCCACCTCCGCCGCCGGCGGCGGCCGGGGCTTGGTGTTCAGCCTTGGCGGCGGCACGTGGTTCGACCCCACCCGCAGCGCGATGGACGCCTACCAGGCCGACGGCGGGTTCGGTGGCGTGGGCATCGGCGGCACCTTGGCAGAGCAGGGGGCGTCCTGGTCCATCGACGACGGTGGCTACACCCCTGCGGCACCGTCCCGGCTGCTCACCAACGTTCGAGGCCAGCAGGACTCCACCAGCCGCCTGGAGTCCGCGATCACCGCCACCGGGGCGGCCACCCTGGCAGCCCAGACCGAGGCCACCGAGGCGACGGTGGCGTCCTCCGGGTACCAGAAGGCCACCCAGGCCAAGGCCGCCGAGCAGGCCAACACCCAGGAGAAGATGCTTGAGGCCCTGACCCGCATCGCGGGGGCGCTGCCTACCGCAGGCCACAAGAACACTGTCCCCCTCGCCCGCGCGTTGGCCCTCGCCACGAAGTCCGGGGCGCTGGGCACCATGGTTATGGAGGCCGTCGACAGCGTCTACCCCGACCAGGACACCACGCTGACCGCCGCACTGGCGCGACAAGGATAAGACACCATGAGTGACGAGCTGCTGCTGCCTGAACCCGCCGTGAGCATCATCGGCCCCGACGGTCGTGGCATCCCCCTGGCCCGCGTCCACGGGCACGCCCGCCACGACGGGCCGCGCACCCGCCGGCACAACGCCCCGGGCATCTACCTCCGGGAGGTACCGGCGGGCTGGGTGGGGTGGCCAACCCAGCCCAGCATCGAGCGCGGGTATCAGCAGTTCGGCGGCAGGTGGCGGGGCACCAGCCACCCCAACACGACTCTGACGCTGAAACTCCAGGCCAGGGGAGTGGGGCGCGACGGTACCCGCCACCTTCCCGACACCACTGTGCAGTACCTCATCGACAGGTTCCTCAACGCCCTTGGCGACGGTAGTGAGCCTCGCCGTCTGGTGGTGCGGACCGCCCGCCACGGGTACCGGTGGGTGGAGGTGTACTACATAGGCGTCACCCAGCTGGACACCTTCGGCACCCCGGGGGCGGCGGGCTTCGCCCAATTCGACGTCCAGCTCGCCGTGCCGTACCCCGCCTGGCAGCGCTTCCCCGACGCCTACACGTACACCGGCCCGGAGGTGGAGAACACCCGCACCACAGGCCTCGCGGTGCCCTACGACGGGGATCTTCCCGCCTGGCCCGTCATCACCATCGCCGGCAGCTACACCGGGACCTTCAGCTACCTCCACGATGGGCAGTCCAAGCCCCTGGCCCTGCCGCCCCGCAGTGGGGCGACGTGGACGATCGACACCCGGCCCGCCACCCAGTCCGTCACCTACACCGCCGGTAGTAAGACCGGCCACTTCGGCGGCTTCGTGCCCTACTGGGCGGAGCCGCTCGCCCCACGCTTGAGTGGGCAGAGCCGCCGGGTCCTCCCCGTCCGCTGCTCTTTCAGCACCCCGTCCCGCAATGAGAACGCCACCGTCACCGTCACCCTCACCCCGGAGTCCACCCGAGCATGGTAAGCAAAGCTCCCACCCCCACCGCCCGCACACCGCACCCCCACGGCCCTCGCAGTACCCGCCACCTCAAGCCCGACCTCAGGGTGTGGGACACCTACTACGCCCGCTGGCGGCCCATCGTGGATGTCCAGTCCGCCAAGTTCAGCCGCCACGGCGACATGCAGGTCGACACCGCGACCATCACCCTCCCCGGCGACCACAACCTCTCGCCCGTGTGGGCGGCGACAGGCCGCAACCCCGCCCCCGTCACCCTGGAGGTCAACGGGCAGTACTGGACGGGGCGGGTGACCACCGCAGTCAAGGCCGGCGACGCCCAGGGGCGCACCACGTGGACGCTCACCCTCGCCTCCGACGACAAGCACCTCCACCGGCTGCTCGCCGCCGACCCGGGGGCAACCACCAGCACCTCCGGTGGCAAGGACGTTCCGCTCGCCGTGCACCGTGGCCTGCTCCACCGGGTCATGTACGAAATCATCTACGCCCGCGCCCTCGCCCAGCAGCTCCCCACCTACCTGTGCCTGCCATCCGGCTACTACGCCACCATGCCCAAGGTGGAGGCGACGGTCAGTGCCGGCGATAGCGTCGCCGGGGTACTCGGCCCGATCCTGGAGCAGTCCACCTACTACGCGGACGTGCGGATGCTGCTGCCGGAGCACGACATCCCCGTCACCACCATCCCGCCGGATCCGACGTCCGGCCCCGTCCTCGCGATCACGGGCACCACCAAGGCGTGGTGCGCGGCGAAGCGTGCCCAAGGGTACTGGCCCCACGCGAAGGTGGGGCACCTGCGCCCCTACGACCTCACCCAGGCGCAGCAGTACCCCATCGAGGCGTTCGCAGGCATCGCCTACCGCGACGCGCTGGGCAACTCCATCAAGGACGGCAGGGCAGGCCTGTGCTGGGTGCCGATGTACCCGACAGGCTCCGGGGAAAGCCCCTTCCGGATTATCGAAACCATCATCTACCAGCGGTACCGCGCCACGTATGAGGCGGGCGTGTCGGAGGCCAACAAAGACAACGAGGACATGCGCGAAACCCACGCAGAAATGTTCAAGGGCTTCGCCAAGGGGTACAGCGAGAAGCTGTGGAAGAGCGCGGTACGCGTCATGGGCGTCGACGACTTCTACCGGCTCCCCGACAACTCGCTGGTCAACAACCTGCCCGCATTCGTCACCCGCTGGGCACGAGGGCAGTTCAGCGCCGAGGACTACTTCCACGCCACACTGTTCCCGTGGAACATCAACGTCGGCCACCCGCTCATGGCCAAGGGCGAGTACCAGAGCCTCTACCACGTGCCAAAATTCAAAGGCAAGTGGGATAAAAAGAACTACCCGGAGGGCCTCAACCCCGAGGTGTTCCCCACCCACCCCGAGGACCTCCTACGCACCCACAGCATCATCGACTACCTCCACAAAAAGCTCCATAACCAGGAAGTATTCGGCATCAACTACGCCGACAAGTGGTGGCTCATGACCCGCGCCCAGTACGACGACTACCGGCGGAAGGTCGCCGCCCAGGAGACGGCCGCACCCGCGCGCGCAGCCCTACCCCAGGTCCCCGGCCTCATGGTGCACCTCTACCGGGAACGCGACCGCCCCGAGGTAGTGTTCGCCACCCGTGGCGGCGGGGGAGTGGGGCAGTGGTCGACCACCTACAACGCCCCCGACGGGGCGGAGATCGTCGCCGCCGCCCAGTGGGACGCGTGGATGAACCGCCTCCTCACCGACGACGCCACCCCACTGTCCGTCCGCGCCCGCACCGGGGTGCAGGCCAAGGCCATCACCCCCGACCAGGCCGCCGCCGGCGGCAAAGGGGTGCAGCTCGGCGACGTCGCCAAGGCCACCACCGACGACGGGCCGGTGTACACCCAGTTCCACGCGAACATCAACCCCGCAGCCACCCAAGCCGGCAGCACCGTCAGCTACAACACCCTCGGGGCGGCGGTGAACCTCGACGCGGTGGGGGCGTTCGCCTACCGGCAGCGGTTCGCCAACCTCGGCACCGGGGCGTGGACGGCAGACACCACCGACGCCCTGGAGAAGGAGTGGATCGCCTCCCAGGGCAGCGTCGGCGTGAAGCTGGGGGCTGGTAACGCCCTGGGGTGCGTGTTCGGCGACGACGTCACCGAGGGCGGTGTCACCTACCCCGGGTGGCGCATCGGCGACCGGGTGCGCTTCGCCGACGGGGACACCGTCATCAGCGAAGTCGTATCCGGGTGGGAGGCCGAGTGGGGTGTCAACACCCCGTTGTCCGTCGCCCCCATCCTGGGGCGCAGGCAGGACACCGAGTCCCCCATCGATGCCCTGGTGAACGCGATGCGTGCCGCCGAGGCGTTGGCCGGCCGCGCGGCGCTCGCCCCACCGCCCCCGGCGAAGTCCTAACGGCACCCGGGCGGGTGGGGTGCGGGGGACTGACCGCACGGGGGAGTGTGGTGCCCTAGGGGGCGACGACGGCGGCGGTGCACCACACGAAGGACAGGAGGGGTCTTGCAACCCAACCCCAACCACCGGGGCGACCCGGTGTTCCTCCCCCAACTGCTGCGCGAGTGGGGCGTTACCGTGCGTGAGCACCCCGGCTGGCGTGATAGGGGGCACGGCGACTTCGGCCGCATCATCGGCGTGGTCGCCCACCACACCGGCCACAACGCCACCGGCGCGGACTACATCGCCCGCCACCCCCAGCTGGGCCTCTGCGCCCAAATCCACCTCGCCCGCGACGGGGTCGCCACGATCACCGGCGCAGGCATCGCCTGGCACGCCGGCCAAGGCTCCTACCCCGGCTGGCCCGCCAACAACGCCAACGCGGTGAGTATCGGCATCGAGGCGCAGTCCGATGGCACCAGCCCCTGGCCGCAGGCCGAACTCGACGCCTACGTGCGCATCTGCGCCGCCATCTGCTGGTACCTGGGGCTACCCGCCACGGCCGTCATCGGCCACAAGGAATGGGCCGGTGCCGCTCAAGGCAAGTGGGATCCGGGCGGCATCGACATGAACGACTTCCGCAACCGGGTGGCCGCCGAAATCAAGCGCGGCCCCACCGCAACCGCCCCCGTGGGGCAGAAAGGGGCCACCGTGTCCTTCGACCAAATCCAGGCCCGCTACCCCTCCCGCGTGGAGGGCAGCACCGTCACCATGCGCCCCCTGGACGCACTGCTCAACGCCGACGCCCACGCCTTCGTGGCGCGCGCCAACACCGAGCGAATCCTCACCCAGCTGGCAGACATCACCCGCCGCCTGGACGCACTCGAAGCAAAGGAGGCCCACTAATGGTCGGTACCCCCATCCTCGACTTCACCGGCGAGTACATCTACCAGCAGGTCAAGACCCAGCCCTGGTACCGCGCCCACGCGAACACCGTCACCACCATCGCCGGGTTCCTCGTCACTTCCGTCGCATGGCTTGCCTCCCAGGAGTGGGCGCAGAACGACACCCGCATCCAGACCGCCGTCTGGGCTGTCGGCTTCCTCGCCACGATCGTCGGCGTGCGCCGCACCCCCAACGGCTGGTCCGCCTCCCAGCTCGCCAAGGTCAACGAAGCCCGCGCAGGGTTCATCGACTCCGGCCACGGGTGCACCAACACCACCCACCAGCCCCACACAGGCGAGACCGCAGCCCCGGCACCCGCCGCACCCGAGCCGCAGGCACCGGCCGCCACCGTCGACCCCGACCCGGCGCTCGACGCCAGCCTCGCCGCACTGGTGGACACCTACAACTCCCGCCGGGGGCAGTGATGCGCGGGCCGTACAGCTGGGCGCAGGGGGCCGACCGTGCGCGGGTCCTGGGCAGCATCGTCCTCGCCGCCTTCTGCACGGCTCGCCTCATCGTGTGGATGACCCCCTGGCCCAACGTCGTCCCACCCCTCGACATCGTCGAGGCCGCACTCCCCCCACTGCTCTGGATGGTGCTGTGGGGCACCGCAGCCGTCGGCTGCGCCATCGGGGCCACCAACCTCCGCGTCTACCGGTGGTCCACCGGCTTCGCCGGCACCCTCCTGTTCGTCTGGGGAGTCTCCTACGCCATCGCCGCCTTCAACGCCCCCGGGCTGGTCATGCCCGCCTGCATGAACCTCGCCCTGGCAGGCATGGTCCTCGTCAACGGCAGCTTCTCATCCCTGCTGCCCTCCCGGCTGGAACCAGGCGGTGCGCATGGATAGCGGCATCATCAGCCTCATCAGCGGCATCGGTGTAGCCATCGCCGGCGGGTTCTGGGGCTGGCTCCAAGCCCGCGAGAACCGGCGCGGCGGCGAAGCGAAGGCATCCTCCGAGGCCGCGCTGCGCATCAACGAGCGCCTGGAGGCCAACCTCAAGCAGGCCGACGAGCGCGCCGCCGACTTCCTGCTGGAAGCCAACCAACTGCGCGAGCGGATGAACGCGGTGGAGGAGGAGCACGCCGAAACCCAGCGGCAGCTCACCGAACTTTCCGGGAAAATCACCATCCTCCAGCGGCGCATCGCCTCCGCCGACCACCTCCTCCAAGTCGCCATGAGGCACATCGAGGACCTACGCACCGACTTTGCGGTGCAATACCCCCAGGCAGCCGTCCGGCCGCTGCCGCCCGAGCTTAAGGAGTACCGACAGTGGGAGAAGTAGGGAAGTTCACCGCCCGCGTCGAGGGCAGGTTCGTTGACGATGACGACTACCTGCGCACCGGCCGCGCGTGGATCGAGATTGACAACACCACGGGCCTGGCGACCCTGCCGGTGTCTGGCGAGTACCTCAAGCTCAAGGAGGCGGTGACCCGCAAGGCTCAGGAGGCCGCGTCCTCGGCGACGGCTGCGAACAATGCGAAGAAGGGCGCGGAGAGCGCTAAGTCGCAGGCCGACGCGGTGAAGAAGGCCACCGACGCGGTGAAGAAAGCAACCGACCAGGTCAAGGCCGACACTGAGCGCATCAGGAACGAGGCGAAGGCCCACGCCACCGCAGCGGCCACCGCCAAGGCCGGCGCGGAGACAGCCAAGAGCGGCGCGGAGACCGCGAAGACCGGGGCGGAGAACGCAAAGAAGGCGGCGGAGAACGCCAAGGGTGGTGCGGAGACCGCAAAGAGGGCGGCCGAGGCTGCTGCCAGCAAGGCAGCCGAGACCGCCAACACCGGCATCAAGCCCGGCAGCATCGGGCTGTCGTCCCTCAAGTCCGAGGTCGCCAACCCCGTGCGCGCGGTGAGCAGCCTCGTGGACATGCCCAACTGGGTGAAGGCCAGGGACCCCCACCAGCCGGGGGTGAACACCATCGCGGTGCGCCGCTCCACCGGGGCACTGCGGGTGGGGCCTCCGACCGAGCCGGCCGACGCGGTGAACAAGGCCTACTTTGACGAGCAGCTCAAGCCCGGAAAGAGCACCAGCGCCCGGGTGAACGCCTACGCGGCAGGCAAAAAGGACACGATCGTCGCCCGCACCAAGGACGGGCAGATCCCCGTGGCTACCCCGCCGACGGACACGTGGTCTGCCACCAGTAAGGCCTACGTCGACGGGCAGATCGCTACCCGCGCGCCTGGCAGGCACACCCACAGCCTCCGCGACCTCCAACGCAACGGCAGCGACGGCACCCTCGAAGTCAGCGGCCGCGTCGACGGCATCAACTGGGCCATCAAGAACTCCACCATCCCCGTCCGTACCCACTACGGCACGCTCAAAACCTCACCCCCGCAGTACGACGACGATGCGGTGCCCAAGAAGTGGGTCGCCGACAACTACGCGACCAAGACGCACACCCACACCCTGGCAGGCCTCTCCGACGTGCCCAGCTGGGTGAAAGCAGCCGACCCCCACCAGGCGAACATCAACACCATCGCCGTACGCCGCTCCACCGGCGCGCTCCGCGTGGGCAACCCCACCGAGAGCGCCGACGCCGTCAACAAGGGCCACCTCGACGCCCGGCTGGCAGTCAGCACCGCGTCGACGGGCACCGTCAACGCCCACGCCCTCGGCAAGAAGGGCACCATCGTGGCGCGCAGTGCAGACGGCCAAATCTCCGTCGCCGATACACCCTCGGCAAACAGTTCCGCCGCGTCGAAGGCTTATGTAGACAAGGAGGTCGCCAAGGGTGCGAAGACGCGCACCGCAGTCGTTGGCGGCTGGCGTATCGCCCGCTCCGGCAACGTCGTGACGGTGCAGTCCGGCAACGACGCCAAGGCCCCCATCACCGTGCCGGACTGGGCGCGCCCCACCTGGCACGTGCAGGCAGCGGGCCAGGTCCACGGAAGCACGTCAACGCTGCTCTTCATGCTCAGCAACAACGGGAACATGTACTACGCCTCCGGCAGTACCCTCGGTGCCGGCAAGAAGATCCGGGCCTGCTTCACCTTCGTCGTCGGCTGACCCTAGGCCCGCCCGTAGCCCCCGCACTGCCCTGTACCCACGGGGTGGCGGGGGTTATGCAATATCCGCATAAATAAGTTATTTAAAGGGGTGGGGGAACACCCCCAAAAACCGCCCCGAAAAAACGGGCACCGGCAACAAAAAAGCCCCACACCAGAGCGGGCACTCGGCGGGGGTGGAAGTACTACCAGCGGCTTTAAAAAAGTTTGACGAAAGCCGCGATTATATGAAAGGGTAGCTTGGAAGGCTGAGGTATTAGCCACTATACGACGTTCCCACGGTACTGCTTAGAGCCGTGACCAGCGCTTATCGCGCACCGTCGCATGGTATCGGACGCGGGCGGGTTACACAAGTCTCGCGCTGTCTGTGTCCTCGGGGCGGGGGCGTGGGACGTGCGGGGAGTGGAGCTTGGGGGCTTGCGTGCGCGCACCACACATCCGACGTGGCGCCCCTACGGTGAGGTTGACTCGGGTAGTGCATGCCTGCGTGGGTGGCGGCGGTGGTGGGGGAGCAGTAGAGAGCACGTGATCGCGAAGTTCTGTGGCGTGGGGAGAAGTTATCCACAGGCTCGGGCTTGACATTTGGGCAGGTGGGAGGGGGTGTTGGCGTGGATGCTGCGGGGAAGTGGACCCCGGTGTGTGGGCGTGCTGGCAATACTGGGTAGACTGCTAGCCACGTCCACGCACTGGTGGTCACCTGCGGTGGTTTCTCCAGTGGTCGTGACGTGACCGGGATATGGCGCAGCTTGGTAGCGCACCTGCTTTGGGAGCAGGGGGTCGCAGGTTCAAATCCTGTTATCCCGACGCTGAGTACCGCGGCCTGGCCGACCACCATCACAGATGGAAAGTGTCGGCCCGGGAGCGTGGTGTTGGTTCGGGTGCTAGTCCTTGCGCTCACGCGACTGCGGGAGTGCACGATGAGCGCCACACGCTCATCGCTGGGCTGGCATCGTTCTCAGTGCAACAACCATGTAGTTTTCCGAGTCGCCATCTGCTGTGCGCATTCCATCTCCTGCCGTCGCTTGGTGCGGCGTGGGTCGGGTGCTGGCGGTGGGCGGCTCACCGTTAATTTTCCCAGGAGTGTGACTCGTGAAGAGTTCCGTCGAGAAGCTCAATGACACCCGCGTGAAGATCACCGTCGAGGTTCCCTTCGACGAACTCTCCGCTGAGTTTGATCAGGCCTACGCAGCGCTGTCCCGCCAGGTGCAGGTGCCCGGTTTCCGTAAGGGCAAGGCCCCGCGTCAGCTGATCGAGGCCCGCATCGGCCGCGGCCCGGTCATCGAGCAGGTCATCAACGAGATGCTGCCGTCCCGTTACTCCCAGGCCGTGCAGGCCAACGAGCTCAACGTGCTGAGCCAGCCGGTCATCGATGTGACCAAGGTTGAGGATGGTGAGCTCGTCGAGTTCACCGCCGAGGTTGACGTTCGCCCCGAGATCGAGGTCCCGAACTTCGAGGACATCTCCGTCACCGTTGACGCTGTCGCCACCGACGAGGCTGCTGTCGATGCGGAGCTCGATCGTCTCCGCGCCCGCTTCGCCACCGAGAAGGCTGTGGAGGGTCCGGCTGCTGAGGGCCACATCCTCACCATCGACCTGTCTGCTGCAGTCGACGGCAAGGAGATCCCGGAGGCTTCTGAAGAGGGCCTGACCTACCTGGTCGGCTCCAAGGACTTCATCGAGGGTCTGGATGAGGCCGTCACCGGCCTGTCCGCTGGCGAGTCCGCCACCTTCGACGCCTCGATCCCCGCCGGCGAGCACTCCGGCGAGACCGGCCAGGTCACCGTCAAGGTCACCGCCGTCCGCGAGCGCGTGCTGCCCGAGGTCAACGACGAGTTCGTGCAGGAAGCCTCCGAGTTCGACACCGTCGACGCGCTGCGCGCCGACCTCGCCGAGACCGTCGAGGAGCGTGCCAAGACCCAGCAGGCCATGGCCATCCGTGACGCCGTTCTCGACGCCGCCCTGGAGAAGACCGAGTTCGCTCTGCCCGAGTCTCTCATCGAGGAGCAGGCCAACGGCCAGATCCAGAGCCTCATCGCTCAGGTTGGTGGCGACGAGAACATGCTCAACATGGTGCTCGGCGCCCAGGGCATGGACCGCGAGACCTTCGAGAAGCAGGCCCGCGAGTCCGCCACCACCAACGTGCGCACCCAGCTGTTCCTCGATGCTCTCGCTGAGATCGAGCAGCCCGAGGTGACCAACGAAGAGTTCACCCAGCACATCGTCTTCACCGCGCAGAACTACGGCATGCAGCCGCAGGAGTTCGTCGAGCGCCTCAACCAGGCCGGCCAGCTCGGCACCGTCATGGCCGACCTGCGCCGCGGCAAGGCTCTCGCCTCCGCCATCTGCAAGGTCACCGTCACCGACTCCGAGGGCGCATCTGTCGACCCCAAGGAGTACTACGGCGAGGATGACGCCGAGGCCGCTGCCGAGGAGAACTAAGCAGCACCCCCACCGCGCCGCCCGTCCCGCATGAGGGGCGGGGAGCGCCTCAGGGACCGTGTGAAGCCCCCAAGGCCCAGCATTATCGTTGTGGCCCCTGGGGGCTTTCGCCTACCCGCGTTGACCCCAAAACGCCGCTACGCTCCCGCCGGCCGTGCGCTGTGAGCGAACATCGGCGAAAAAAGCCACTTTTCTTCGCCCGCACTCCACCACCGGCGGTAGGCTGTCAGGCAGCCGCACGCCCCCGCGCGGGGTGCGCTGACACCTCTACTCCCCAGAGGGTCAGCACACCCGGTACGGGCGCGTGCCACGGAAATAATCACCGCCGTCAACAGATTGAAGAGACCATGAGCGACAAACTGCTGATGTCTGCCACCGCAGGCATGAACCTTTCCGACTCCGTCTTCGAGCGTCTCCTCCGGGAGCGCATCATTTTCCTCGGCACCCAGGTTGACGACGAGATCGCCAACAAGCTGTGCGCCCAGATCCTCCTGCTGTCCGCAGAGGACCCCACGCGGGACATTAACCTCTACATCAACAGCCCCGGTGGCTCCGTCACCGCAGGCATGGCGATCTACGACACCATGAAGTACGCCCCCTGCGATGTCGCCACCTACGGCATGGGCCTGGCGGCCTCCATGGGCCAGTTCCTGCTGTCCGCGGGCACCAAGGGCAAGCGCTACGCCCTGCCCCACGCCCGCATCATGATGCACCAGCCCTCTGCCGGTGTCGGTGGTACCGCGGCCGACATCGCCATCCAGGCGGAGCAGTTCGCCCACACCAAGCGGGAGATGGCGGAGCTCATCGCTGAGCACACCGGCCAGACCGTGGAGCAGATCACCAAGGATTCCGACCGTGACCGCTGGTTCACCGCCGCTGAGGCGAAGGACTACGGCTTCGTCGACCACGTCATTACCCACGCGAAGTAAGCGGGCGTGAGCACCACCCGCCGCAGCACACACGAGGCCTGCGGCGGCGCGGGGAAGCACGTCCCCTGCGTACGTGGCCGCGAGCCTTCTTTTTAGTCTTTTTCGCTCACCCCTCATCATTCGCTTTAGGAGATCTCACCATGAACCAGTCCTCGATGCCGACGTCGCGGTACATCCTCCCCTCCTTCGTGGAGCAGTCCACCTTCGGTGCGAAGGAGTCCAACCCCTACAACAAGCTGTTCGAGGAGCGCATCATCTTCCTCGGCACCCAGGTCGACGACGCTTCGGCGAACGACATCATGGCGCAGCTGCTCGTCCTCGAGGGCCAGGACCCCGACCGGGACATCACGATGTACATCAACAGCCCCGGCGGTTCCTTCACCTCGCTGATGGCGATTTACGACACCATGCAGTACGTGCGCTGCGATGTGCAGACCGTGTGCCTTGGCCAGGCGGCGTCCGCTGCGGCGGTGCTGCTGGCTGCCGGCACCCCCGGTAAGCGTGCCGCCCTGCCGAACGCCCGCGTGCTTATTCACCAGCCCGCCACCGGTGGTGTGCAGGGCCAGGTGTCCGACCTGGAGATCCAGGCCAAGGAGATTGAGCGCATGCGTACCCTCATGGAGACCACGCTGGCGCACCACACCGGCAAGACCCCGGAGCAGATCCGTATCGATACCGACCGTGACAAGATCCTCACCGCCGCTGAGGCGAAGGACTACGGCATCATTGATCAGGTCTTCGAGTACCGGAAGCTGTCTGCGCAGCGCTAACCGCGTCACCTCACCTTCCGCGCACGTCACGTCTCACAGTTCATCTGTGGGCGCCGCACCACCGCCTTGATCGTGACGTGCCGCGTCGCACCCCACTGGTGCCCGCTGACACCGCCGCTGCGGCGGTTACGCGGGCATGGTGGGGTGTTTCCTGCACCGGGTGTCCCACCCGGTGCGGCTAAAGTGGTGCGGTACAGCCCAGCCCGACCGTCCACGCACACCACCTCGTGCGGGTGCTTGCCGGCCCTGTCAGCCGGCGGTGTGGCGTGGGGTTCACCCACCTTTAAAGGAACTGGTAAAGCCATCCATGTCTGAAGCTTCGGACCTCATCAAGTGCTCGTTTTGCGGCAAGAGCCAAAAGCTCGTCCGCAAGCTGATCGCCGGCGGCGGCGTGTACATCTGCAACGAGTGCATTGAGCTGTGCAACGAGATCATTGAGGAAGAGTTCGCCAAGGCGGACGCCCAGGCCCGCGCGGAAGGCCCCCGCCTGCCGAAGCCGAAGGAGATCGCTGAGTTTCTCGACGGCTACGTCATCGGCCAGGATCAGGCGAAGCGCACCCTGGCGGTGGCGGTGTACAACCACTACAAGCGGTTGCGGAACCAGGAGCTGGCGTCCTCGTCCCGTGGGGCGAGCGAGGGGGAGGTGGAGCTCGCGAAGTCCAACATTTTGCTGCTGGGGCCGACGGGTTCGGGCAAGACGTATCTGGCGCAGACGTTGGCGAAGATGCTCGACGTGCCGTTCTGCATTGCTGATGCGACTTCCCTGACGGAGGCCGGCTATGTCGGCGAGGATGTGGAGAACATTCTGCTGCGTTTGCTGCAGGCTGCCGACATGGATGTGGAGCGCGCGCAGCGCGGCATCGTCTACATCGACGAGGTCGATAAGATCGCCCGCCGCAGCGAGAACCCCTCCATCACCCGGGATGTGTCCGGTGAGGGCGTGCAGCAGGCGCTGCTGAAGATCCTGGAGGGCACGGTGGCGGCGGTGCCGCCGTCCGGTGGGCGTAAGCACCCCAACCAGGAGTACATCAACCTGGACACCTCCAACATCCTGTTCATTGTTGCCGGTGCCTTCTCCGGGATTGAGAAGGTCGTCGAAACCCGCCTCGGGGCATCGTCCTTGGGCTTCGGTACGGAGATGCGCTCCAAGGCGGATCTCAGCGAGCTGGATATCTACTCCCAGGTGCAGCCGGAGGACCTGGTGAAGTTCGGGCTGATCCCGGAGTTCATTGGTCGTCTTCCCGTCACGGCGACGGTGTCGAACTTGGACGCGGAGTCCTTGGTCAAGGTGCTGACCGAGCCGAAGAATTCGCTCGTGCGCCAGTACTGCGCCCTGTTTGCCATGGACGGCACGGAGCTCGTCTTCGAAGATGAGGCACTCACCGCCATCGCGGAGAAGGCCCTGGCCCGTAAGACGGGTGCCCGTGGTTTGCGCTCCATTCTGGAGGAGCTGCTCACGCCGCTCATGTTTGATCTGCCGGACCGTGAGGTCGCCCGCGTGATCGTCACCCCCGGTTTCGTGGCCGGCGAGGAGGAGGTCACTGTCGTGGAGAACCTCATCGATTCCCCCGGCCGCCACGTGAAGTCGGCCTAACAGCCGCGAACCAGCGCCGTACAGACGCCCACACGTCCTCGATTGTTTTCGGGGAGGTGTGGGCGTCTGTGCGTGGTGGGGTGTGAAGGCTCGGGCGCCATGCCACGACCGTGGCTAGTCGACGTGCCTACCCGCGCTGTGGGGCCTTGCTGGCGCTGTGGTGGTGGCCTGTGCGCGCGGCGTGGCTGTGGGCCGCGCGCCGACCCTGTCGCAAGGCGCGCAGTGCGCACGTGCGGGTGCGCCAGCGGTCGTGGGAGGCTCAAGCCTTGGGCCTCCCTGTGCGTGTGTCGCTCGGGCTGGGGCGGTGGCGCGTCGGCGGCTTTACACAACAGCCCCGCAGTCCTCCCCGGGGGCGCGTGCGCGCGGGGGAGGAGTGCGGGGCGTGGGGTGGGTGCGTCCGGCCGATGGGTGCGCCGGGGTGCACGTGACGGTGGGGGTTATTCGTAGATGGACTGGGCGCCACCGTCGGTCTGCCCGAAGGTGCCCACCAGGTAGCTCATGCCGCCGGTGTTGCGCATGTTGGACGTCAGGAACGCCAGCACGGCATCACGGACGAGGCGGCGCATGCCGTCGACGTTGTCGTCGTCGGCCATGTCGGTGCCGTAGAGGTTGGCGAACGTCGCGCGGTTCGTCACCCGGAACATGCACAGGGATGCGACGATGCCGTACACGTCGACAGCGGCGATGCCCGGGCGGAAGGCACCCGCATCCTGGCCCATCATCAGGATGCGTTCCATCTGCAGCACGATGGAGGACTGGTCGGCGAGCGGCGCGCCGCGCAGCATGTCCGCCTGCCCGAAGAGGTTCTCCATGGTGACGAGCCGGACCGAGCTTTCCTCCTGGGACATGCGGTCGTAGATCGCGTCGACGATCTGCGCCATGGCCTCCACCGGGACGGTCGATTCGAGGGCCATGTCCTGGGCGTCGGGGCGCAGGCGGCTAATCGCCAGCTGCAGGGTGCGGACGTACAGGCCGCGCTTGTCACCAAAGTGGTAATGGATCATGCGCTTGGACATGCCGGAGCGCTGCGCGATGGATTCGAGACGCGTGTCGTCGAAGCCGTGCTTGGCGAAGCACTCCAGGGCGATGGAAACGACCCTGTCCACCGTGACAGTGCCGTGCTCAAGGTCTTGCTCAGTCGACATAGGCGGCAAACCTCATCCCTTCAAAAATGTGGGTGGAGAATCTTGTAAGAAACAACAACGTCGTGGTGCGCGCACCTGGCGGTACCGCCCTGCGCAGGCTGCGTCCGGCGCGGCACCCGTGACGCGCGGAGGAAGCCTGGAGGTACCCCGGGGGTCCGGGGAGTGTCTGTGCCACCCGACCACACACGCGGCGACACCGAGGCGTTTGATGAACAACTCGTGCCGCGGCCACGACGTGCACGTGGTGTGCAGGCTCGGCACTGCCCGCCCCGCCGTGCATCGCGTGCTTGCGCGGCGATGTGAGACGGGGTGGGGAAAGAAAAGAAAAAAGCAGTATGGAATTGAAGTCAGTCACACCGCGACTGGACAGCACCTCATCATCTGGGGTGGCGTCGTGGAAGGATCGCGTGCATGAAGTCTTGTGTGGACGGCCACGCCCCACCCGCATGGTGGTGTGTCGTCATGCGTGGGGGAAGTGACAAACGCACTCATGTGTTTTATCACTTCTTTGACCCGCCTGAGCCCCGGGTGGGGTCCGGCCGTGTCCCCACCCGGTGGGGTGAGGGCGTGTGGGTGACCTGGGAATCCCCGCGCGGGGCGGGGGTAGCCGGGTGGCCGCGCACACCCTGATGGAGGTGACAGTCCGTACAACCTGGCTACTATGCTGCACGAATTCGCGCCGCGCTGCATCGCCGTGGCCCTATTCGGGGGTAGTTCCGCGGGTCCACCGCGCGTTATCCTGCGCTTCTGCCGACGTGTGCGAGATATTCGCCACAGTCGACGCGGAAGTGGGCGGGCATGGTTTTCGCGTCCCATTCACTCGCGGGGCCGTATCTGGGGGCACCTCGTGGGGGTGGTCCTGCGCGCACGGGGCGGGCGGGTGCCCTAATCGCAGAACGCGAGCCCGCCGAGTGTGGGATTGGTGACGTCTCCAGCCCGGCGGAGGGAATGCGGCTCTGCGCATGTGAGCCACTCGACAGTACGGGCGGCAGTGTTGTCCCGCTAGGCTGGGTGCAAGAAAAGTGACCCACGCTGTCGCAGGTGCATGATGCAGTTCGATGTGTCCGTGGTGTGGCTTTTCGCCCGCCGTGTGACTCCCACGGCCCACGCAGCGCGTGGCGGTGGAGGCACCTTGCGACTGTGAATCCCCTTGACAACGGGGACCCCCGGCGGTCACCGCGTCGACGCACCTGAAAAACAAAGAATCCGGGTGCGGCTGGCGCGGGTGCTGCCTTCGACGTGTAACGGAGAAACCATGACGGAAACCAAGAAGATTGCCGTGACCGGCGCTGCCGGCCAGATTTCCTACTCGCTGCTGTGGCGCATCGCCAACGGCGACGTGTACGGCAAGGACACCCCCATCGAGCTGAACCTGTTGGAGATCACCCCGGCGCTCGGCGCGACGGAGGGCGTGGCCATGGAGCTGCTGGACTCTGCGTTCCCGCTGGTCCGTAACATCCGCGTCACCGACAAGGCGGAAGAGGCCTTCGACGGTGCCAACGCCGCCTTCCTCGTCGGCGCGAAGCCGCGTGGTGCCGGCGAGGAGCGCTCCGCGCTGCTGGCCGCCAACGGCAAGATCTTCGGCCCCCAGGGCAAGGCCCTCAACGACCACGCCGCCGATGACATCCGTGTCCTCGTGGTGGGCAACCCGGCCAACACCAACGCCCTGATCACCAAGGCGCACGCGCAGGACATCCCGGCGGAGCGTTTCACCGCCATGATGCGCCTCGACCACAACCGTGCCATCTCCCAGCTGGGCACCAAGCTGGGCAAGCCCTCCGCTGACTTCCGTAATGTCGCCGTGTGGGGCAACCACTCCGCCACCCAGTTCCCGGACATCACCTGGGCCACCATCGATGGCGAGAAGGTCTCCGACCTGGTGGACCGCGAGTGGTACCTCAACGAGTTCATCCCGCGGGTGGCCAAGCGCGGTGCCGAGATCATCGAGGTCCGCGGCAAGTCATCCGCGGCATCCGCCGCCTCCTCCGCGGTCGATCACATGCGTGACTGGGTCCAGGGCAACGACAACTGGTGCTCCGCCGCCGTGTCCTCCGACGGTTCCTACGGTGTGCCGGAGGGCCTCATCTTCGGCCTGCCGACCATCGCCCGCGACGGCAAGTGGGAGATTGTTCAGGGCCTCGAGCTCAACGACTTCCAGAAGGAGCGCATCGCGACCAACATCCGCGAGCTGGAAGAAGAGCGCGACGCTGTGAAGGCCGCCGGCCTCATCTAAGCCGACCCGCGTCCACCGCGCACACCCCCTTCTCACCGGGGGCCAACAGCCGGGCCGCACCCACACACCACCTGTGGGGGCTGCGGCCCGGCTGTTGTGCGTGCAGGCAGCCCAACGCGGGCTGGCGGGGTATCCCCGCGATCGTGTCGTCCCCTCCAGACGCCGACGCCCCGCCGACCTCAGGCCACCTGCCGGGAGGGGAGGTGGTGTGCAGTGAGGTGCGGCGGGGCGGGGGAGATAAACCCACGCGTTCGGAGCTGTGTGCCGGGCGCGTGTCCGCCCGGGATGGCGGGTGGCGAACGCGGTGGTGGGGTGCCTAGGCGACGCCTTCGAAGGCGCGCTCAATCGGCTTGCGCATGGACAACAGCAGCACGCCCAGGCCAATCATGACCGCGGCGGTGATGATGTGGAACAGGCGCTCGTCGCTGGGGATGTCCGGGTGGTAGAAGCCGGCGAAGGTGCCGGCCAGGGCGGTGCCGATCGCCCAGGACAGGAAGTGCAGACTCATCATGCGGGTGGGGAACGCCTCCGGGGCCAGCTTCGTGGCCAGGGAGAAACCGATCGGGGCGATGAGCAGCTCCGCCATGGTGAAGATGAACAGGATGAGCACGATGACCATGAAGGGGGTGGAGTTCGGGCCGCCGCCCGCGAAGGGCAGGAACACCAGCGGGGCGATGCCGATGATGATGAGGCCCAGGCCGAACTTCATCGGGGTGGACGGTTGGCGGGATCCCATGCGGGTCCACATGGAGGCGAACACGCCCGCGAAGATGATGATGAAGATCGGGTTGATGGAGTTCATCCACTCCGGGGTGATGGTGTGCCCGAACATGGTGCGGTTGAGGCGCTCGTCGGTGTAGATCGCCAGCACGGTGAACTGCTGCTGGAACAGGGCGGTGAACGCGACCGTGGAGAGGAACATCGGCACGTACCCGCGCAGGCGGTGGCGTTCGACGTCGCTGACCTGCGAGGAGCGGTACATCTGCAGCCACATGACGACGGCCGCGACGAGGGAGACGATCGACACCGCGTCGGACAGGCGGCCGACGGTGAGGATGCCGGTGGCGAACAGGCCCCAGATGATCAGGGCGCAGGCGACCAGGCCACCTGCGAGCCGGGGGTAGGCGCTGCGCGGCAGGGGGCTGGTGGGGTGGAACTTGTCCACGTCGATGGTGCGCTTGCGCAGGATGATGTACTGCCCGGCGCCGAGCGCCATGCCGCCGGCGGCGACGAGGAACGCGGGGTGGAAGCCGTACTGGGAGCGCACCCAGCCGGTGAGCAGCGGGCCGAAGAGGGCGCCGATGTTGATGCCCATGTAGAAGATGGAGAACCCGCCGTCGCGGCGGGAGTCGGTCCGCGGGTAAAGGCTGCCCACCACGGTCGACGCCGTCGTCTTCACGCCACCGGAGCCGAGGGCGATGAGGGTAAGGCCGACGGTCATGCCCGCAATGCCCGGCAGGGCGGACAGGCAGAGGTGGCCGCACATGACGCCAATGGCGGAGAAGAACAGGGTTTTCTCCGCGCCGAGGATGCGGTCGGCGACCCAGCCGCCGCCGATGGCGGCCAGGTAGACGAGGCCGCCGTAGGCACCCATGATGGCGGTGGCGACATTCTGGTCGATGCCGAGGCCGCCCTCAGTGGCCTTGAAGTACAAGTAGAAGATGAGGACGGCCTGCAGGCCGTAGAACGAGAAGCGTTCCCAGATTTCGACGCCGAAGATGTTCGCCAGGCCCATGGGGTGGCCGAAGAAGCGGTGGTCGAGTGACTGGTGGCGCTGCGCGTTGTCGTCAGTGGGGTGAGCTACAGCGTTGGACATGACTCGGGAGTTTACGACGCGAAGGCCGCCGCGTCTCGATTTTTTGAATCTTGTTCAAGCGTTCCATGTCGCGCCCCGTATAACTTGCACGGGTGACTCACCCGCCCGGCTCATGGCGCCCATGTGCCCGCCTAACACGGGCTGTACCAGCGCTAAGGGGTATGAAGCGCTGCTTCAGTGATGGCCGCGGCGCCGCCAAAAAATGCAGTCGCGCTGGCTCTCGCACTGGAGTCGCGGTGTGTCGAAACACACATGCTGCACACTCGGCGTCCGCCCCACGGGTGGGGCGCCGGGTCCGGTTGCTGAAGTGACCATCGCCGGCGGCCGTGGGGGAGATGGCCGTCGCGAACCCCGCCCGCGGGCGCGGGGTATTGCGGCCGGTAGGGGAGGCGGTGGGCCAAGCCGCTAAGATGACTGCCATGTCTAACGCCGATGATCGAGCACAATCCCTGCCGAAGTCCTGGGATCCTTCCGCCGTGGAGGCGGACATGTACAACGCCTGGGTGGAGGCGGGCTACTTCACCGCCGATGCTGCGAGTGACAAGCCTGCGTTCTCCATCGTGCTGCCGCCGCCGAACGTCACCGGCCAGCTGCACATGGGCCACGCGCTCGATCACACCTTGATGGACAGCATCGCCCGCCGCAAGCGCATGCAGGGCTTCGAGGTGCTGTGGCTGCCCGGCATGGACCACGCCGGCATCGCCACCCAGACGAAGGTGGAGGCCAAGCTCAAGGAAACTGAGGGCAAGGACCGCTTCGATTACAGCCGCGAAGAATTCATCGAGCGGGTGTGGGAGTGGAAGCGCGACTTCGGCGGCCGTATCGGCAACCAGATGCGCGCCATCGGCGACTCCGTCGACTGGTCCCGCGAGCGCTTCACCATGGACGAGGGCCTGTCCCGCGCGGTGCAGACCATCTTCAAGGAGCTCTACGACCGCGGCATGATCTACCGGGCGAACCGCCTGGTGAACTGGTCGCCGGCACTGACGACCGCCGTGAGTGACATTGAGGTTGTCTACAAGGACGTCGAGGGTGAGCTCGTGTCCATCCGCTACGGCTCCCTCAACGACGACGAACCGCACGTCATCGTCGCCACCACCCGCGTGGAGACCATGCTCGGCGACGTTGCCGTCGCCGTCCACCCCGAGGACGAGCGCTACACGGGCCTGGTGGGCACCACCTTGGACCACCCCTTCCTGCCGGACCGCAAGATGATCGTCGTCGCCGACGACTACGTCGACCCCGAGTTCGGCACCGGCGCGGTGAAGATCACCCCGGCCCACGACCCGAACGACTACGCCCTCGGCAAGCGCCACAACCTCGACATGCCGACCATCATGGACGAGACCGGCCACATCAGCGGCACCGGCACCCAGTTTGATGGCATGGACCGCTTCGAGGCGCGCGTGAAGATCCGCGAGGCCCTTGCCGAGCAGTGCCGCATCGTCGCAGAGAAGCGCCCCTACGTCCACTCCGTCGGCCACTCGGAGCGTTCCGGCGAGCCGATCGAGCCGCGCCTGTCCCTGCAGTGGTTCGTCAAGGTGGATGAACTGGCCAAGATGGCCGGCGACGCCATCCGCGAGGGCGACACGAAGGTGCACCCGACCTCCCTGGAGCCGCGCTACTTCGACTGGGTCGACGACATGCACGACTGGACGATTTCGCGCCAGCTGTGGTGGGGCCACCGCATCCCGATCTTCTACGGTCCCGACGGCGAGATCGTCTGCGTCGGCCCCGACGAGGAGCCGCCGGCAGGCTACGTGCAGGACGAGGACGTTCTCGACACCTGGTTCAGCTCCGCGCTGTGGCCGTTTTCCACGATGGGCTGGCCGGACGCCACCGCGGACCTTAAGAAGTTCTATCCCACCAGCGTGCTGGTCACCGCCTACGACATCCTGTTCTTCTGGGTGGCCCGCATGATGATGTTCGGCACCTTCGCCGCCTCCCTGCCGGGCAGCAACCTGGGTGAGGGCCGCGACGGCCGCCCCCAGGTGCCCTTCAAGGACCTGTACCTCCACGGCCTGGTGCGCGACGAGCACGGCCGCAAGATGAGCAAGTCCCTCGGCAACGGCATCGACCCCATGGACTGGGTGGAACGCTACGGTGCCGACGCGCTGCGCTTCACTCTGGCGCGTGGCGCGAACCCGGGCGTGGACCTGCCCGTCGGCGAGGATTCCGCCCAGTCCTCCCGTAACTTCGCCACCAAGCTGTTCAACGCCACCAAGTTCGCCCTGATGAACGGCGCGCGGGTGGATAGCCTGCCGGAGCGCGCAGCGCTCAGCGATGCGGACCGGTGGATCCTCGACCGCCTGGAAGAGGTGCGCGCCCAGGTCGACGACTACCTGGAGAACTACCAGTTCGCCAAGGCCAACGAGGCCCTGTACCAGTTCGCCTGGGGCGAGCTGTGCGACTGGTACCTGGAGATCGCCAAGTCCCAGATCCCCCGGGAGGGCACCAGCCCGGCAGGGGAGAACACCAAGGTGGTCTTGGGCCGCTGCCTCGACGTGGTGCTGCGCCTGCTGCACCCGACGATGCCGTTCGTCACCGAAGCCCTGTGGAAGGCTCTGACCGGCGGCGAGTCGCTGTGCATCGCCCCGTGGCCGACGGCAGAGGACACCAACGGTGGCGTCGCCACCGACGAGGTGGCCCGCCGCCGCATCGCCGACCAGGAGAAGCTCATCACGGAGCTGCGTCGCTTCCGCTCCGATCAGGGTGTCAAGCCCTCTCAGCGGGTGCCGGCCGCCATCGACTTCGCCGCCGCCGACCTCGCCGGCCAAGGGGACGCGGTGCGCTCCATGGCGCGCGTCGACGCCCCGGCAGAGGACTTCGCGGCTTCCGCCGAGCTGGAGATTCGTCTCAGCCAGGCGACCATCACGGTCGCGCTGGATACCTCCGGCACCGTCGACAAGGAGGCGGAGCGCAAGCGCTTGGAAAAGGACCTCGCTGTCGCGAACAAGGAGCTGGAGACCACCGGCAAGAAGCTCTCCAACGAGTCCTTCATCGCCAAGGCCCCGGAGGCCGTCGTGGAGAAGATCCGCGCCCGCCGCACCATCGCTGAGGAAGAGGTGGCTCGCATCAGCGCCCGCCTCGCCGAGCTGTAACACAACCTCTGTGCGCCGTGGGGCCGGGGTGGGTGAGACAACAACCCCGCCCCGGCCCCACGCGTTTGTGCAGCTGTCGTGCCTGTAGCTCGACGCCCGCGTTCCGCGTGGGCGACTATCCTGTGAGCGTGACCCGGCGACGTGCTGTTCACACGGTGCCGCAGTGACGTTGCACCGACTTTTTTCTTATTTGAGGACTGCTTACCCCACCACCATGCCTACCTCTCACGACCCTCATGACGAGGCCGCTGACCTCGACCGCGCCGCGGACTTCACCGATCCTTCCGAGGCCGATTCGGAGGAGATCGCCCCGGATCAGCTGGAGGCCATCCAGCAGCTGGCGGCCGCCGCCGGTATTCCGGACGCCCACATCCCGCGCGACGGCAACGCCGTCGAAGCCGCTCTCGCGGCCGCGGGCCTGGGGTTTTCGGACTTTGAGCACGACGAGGACGGTGAGGAGGACGATACCCCGCTCACGGGTGAGCTCCGGGTCGACGACCAGGGGCTGACCTTGCCGATCGGTGCTGCTGCGGAGGAAAGCAGCCAAGAGCCGGTGTCCGCTGAGGACTTGGCGGCGCTGGCCCAGGTGGAAGCCGAGTTGGATTCCCGCTGGTCGGAGGTCACCATCGACCCCTCCCTGTCCCGCATGGAGGAGCTGATGGATATCCTCGGCTCCCCGCAGCTGGCGTACCCGACGATTCACGTGGCGGGCACGAACGGCAAGACGTCGACGGTGCGCATGATTGAGTCGCTCGTGCGGGCGTTTGCCCGCCGGACGGGGCGGACGACGAGCCCGCACCTGCAGCTCGTCACCGAGCGCATCGCGATCGATGGGGTGCCGCTGTCGCCGAAGGACTATGTCCGCACGTGGCGGGAAATCCAGCCCTATGTGGAGATGGTCGACGCCCGCAGTGAGGCCGCCGGCGGCCCGCGGATGAGCAAGTTCGAGGTACTCACCGCGATGGCGTTCGCCGCCTTCGCCGACGCCCCGGTCGATGTGGCCGTCGTGGAGGTCGGCCTCGGCGGGCGCTGGGATGCCACCAACGTGGTGCGTTCCGACGTCGCTGTCATCACCCCGGTGGGCCTGGATCACCAGGACTACCTGGGGGAGACGATCGAGGAGATCGCCGCCGAAAAGGCCGGCATCATCAAACCCCGCTGGGACATGGGTGACCTGCTCACCCCGCCGGACAATGTGGCCATTGTGGGCGCGCAGGAACCGGCCGCCATGAAGGTCATCCTGGAGCGCGCCGTGGAGGCCGATGCGGCGGTGGCTCGCTTTGGTCAGGAGTTCGGCGTCATTGATTCCTCTCTCGCCGTCGGCGGGCAGCGCATCAGCCTTAAGGGCCTGGGCGGGGAGTACGAAGACATCTTCCTGCCGTTGGCGGGCGAGCACCAGGCGGCGAATGCCGCGTGCGCGCTGGCCGCGGTGGAGGCGTTCTTCGGCGCCGGCCCCGGCCGCCTGCTCGACCACGACCGCGTGCGGGAAGGCTTCGCCGCAGTCGAGAGCCCCGGCCGCCTGGAGCGAGTCCGCGCCACCCCGACGGTCTTCGTCGATGCGACGCACAACCCGCATGGGGCGAAGGCCTTGGCGAAGGCCCTTGATCGGGACTTCGACTTCCGTCGCCTTATCGGCGTCGTCGCCGTCCTTGGCGACAAGGATGCCCGCGGCATCCTCGACGCCCTGGAGCCAGTCCTCACCGAGGTCGTCATCACGGAAAACTCCTCCCCGCGGGCACTGCCCGCCGAGGAGCTCGCGGAGATGGCGCGAGAAATCTTCGGCGAGGAGCGCGTGCACGTCGCCGACACGTTGACGGGTGCGGTGGCGCTGGCCGTGGAACTCGCGGAGGAATCCGACGAGCCCGGCGGCCAGGTCTCCGGCTCCGGTGTGATTGTCACCGGCTCCGTCGTCACTGCGGGCGAGGCCCGCACCCTGTTTGGAAAGGACCCCGCATGAGTGACACCACGCCCCCCACGCCTGCTGCTGGCGACGTCGAGTATGGGCCGCTGGGCCCGGGACATGCCCCGGCGAAGGATCCGCTCAAGGGCCTCAATGGCGTCATGGCCGGCACGCTCGTGATGGAATCCATCTCGTTGCTGCTGGTGCTCACCGTCATTGGGCGCCTGGATAGCGGCGCGTACTGGACGCCCGCGAACTGGCTGTTCGTCACCGCCATCGGTGTAGTCATGTTCGTGTGGGCCTTCTTCCAGCGCACCCGCGTCAACCTGGTGGTGAACATCGCCCTGCAGGTCGTGGCTCTTGTCGGCGCGTTCTTCGTGCACTACTCCATGGTGATCATGGTGCTGGTCTTCATCGCTGTGTGGGCGTTCATCCTGTACCTGCGCAGCAACCTCATTGCCCGCATGAAGCGGGGCCTGCTGACGACCCAGCACACCTAGCGGCCCCAGCCCCGGATCGCGCAGCATCCGGAAGCCGCCGACGAGCGTGTCCCACGCCCGCCCCACCCACCGCAGCACGCGGCGATGCCGGGGCGGGCGTTCGCATTCCCCGGGGAACCCGGGAGTGAGGTGCCGGGCGGTCATCGGATCCTCGCGTGTGCGCGGCGGGTCGCGTCGAACCCGAGGGCGTTGAGCAGGAACCTCCAGCTGTAGTAGTCCTCCGGCGTGTGCGTCAGCGCCTGCAGGGTGTGCTGCGGGCAGGGGCACGGCTCCAGGAGCTGGCGCCGCGCGAAGACCTTGGCGCGGTCCCCGAGGACGGGGCGCAGCTGTCGGCTCAGGCGGAGGGAGTTGAGGCGCGTTTCGGCGAGGACGCGCTGCAGCACCAGGGCGAACGCGGCGTCCGAGACCGTATCGTCATCGTCGTCCTCCAGCTCCTCGTCGAACTCCTCCTCCCAATCCTCGTCGTCTTCATCCCAGTCCTCATCGTCCTCGTCGAGGAGCGGTGCGCGCCCGTCGCCGTAGACGGTGGCCGCCCAGTCGGTGACCCAGCCGGCCGCGTCCTCTGTGCCCCGGTGGGTGTCGGCCTCCGCCGCGAGGTCGCCCCAGTCGTCCTCTTCGTCCCACTCTTCTTCACCGCCGTCGCCGTCGAGGGGCAGCATGCGGCGCAGGACGTCGATCTGGGCCTCGAGCTCTTCGTCGTCCCCGGGCACCAGGAAACTCAAGGCCTCGGCGCAGCGCGTCACGTGGTCGAGCACCTCCATCAGGAATACCTCGGTGTTCAGCTCGAAGGCGTGCTCGTGCACCCGGTTCAGCAGGTACGTGCCCGCCCACCCCCTGGTGCCGTAGCGAAAGAACCGGCGCTGCGGGGTGAGCTCCGCGCGGCCGGGGAAGACATAGGGCGGGGCGAAAGCATTGGCCACCAGTCCGGAGGTGTCGCGGTGGCGGCAGCGGTTCGTGGCGAAACGCAGCCGCTGGAACCGCTGCGCGGGTGCCGGCAGCCACCAGGCCTGGGGGCCCGCCCACCGGCGGCCGGGGGTGCGTCCCCGCTGGCGGGCGGTCTTCTTCAGCGCCTGCAGCAGGCCGTAGCGCTGCTGCGCATCGAGGGTGATGGGCACCTGGGTCGGCGTCGGCGCGGTGAGTTCGGCGTGGGCGGCGCGGGCGTTCCGCAGCCGGCTCCACATCCCGGGCACCGCGCGGGTGCTGCCGGTGTGGGTGCACGACGTCGAGGGCGCGCCCGCGGGCGAGGCGCTCTGACCGCGGTAGGCGGCCGGGCCGTGGGCGCGGCGGGTGCGCGCCGACATAGTGGCGCGGGGCCGGGTGGTGGTGGCGGTGGACATGGTGGGTACCAACCTTTCCGTGGTGGTCGAGTGGGGCGGGGTGTCGCCCCGGCGTGCTGTGGTGACAGCTAGTCAAGCCGGATGCGCGCACCTCGACCAGGGGAGCTGCAAAAGCCCAGGAAGGTTGTCCACAGGGACCGCATGCGCTGCGAAGCATAGGTCGGTGGGTGGTATGTCAAAAAGCCCCTCAACCAGCCCATTCGTTTCGGATCATCTCCGGCCACGCGGCGTCAAGCGGAGTTTCCACACCCACAAAAACGGCGCATGGGTGGGGTCGAACTGCGCATGCGTGGGGTCGTGGTCGTCGTGCGGAGGGGACGTCAACGGTGGCGCGGGGCGCGCTCATCGCCCCCAATCACGGCAGCTGCGGGCTCCCCGCACGATGTCCCCACGGCAGTCGAGGAGCGGATCGTCAACACTCACGGCAGGCGTGGAGCACCCTGGTGCGTGTGGCGAGGCGATACGGACAGGTGGGTGGGCGTCGGCACGGGCGCGTGGTTACCCCCGTGGGGGTACGTGGCTGCGGGTGAAAACAGACACTGTAGGATGTTCCGCATGACTGAACGTACTCTCATCCTGATCAAGCCGGACGGCGTCGCACGAGGCATCGTGGGCGAAGTGATTTCCCGCATCGAGCGCAAGGGCCTCAAGCTGGTGGCCCTCGACCTGCGCGTCGCGACCGAGGAGACCGCGAAGGCGCACTACGCGGAGCACGCAGACAAGCCCTTCTTCGGCGAGCTGGTGGAGTTCATCACCTCCGCGCCGCTGATCGCTGGCGTGGTGGAAGGCCCCCGTGCAATCGAGGCGTGGCGTCAGCTGGCCGGCGGCACCGACCCGGTCGCGAAGGCCACCCCGGGCACCATCCGCGGCGACTTCGCTCTCGAGGTCAACAACAATGTCGTCCACGGCTCCGACTCGCCCGAGTCCGCTGAGCGTGAGATCGGCATCTGGTTCCCGAACCTCTAAGAGGTGCTGCGGCGGGTGCCGCATCCTGGCCCTGGGCTGTGTCCGTGAGGACACCCCTGGGGCTTTTGTCGTGTCTGCCCCCAGGTAGCGCCGCCACTGACCCATGCGGCGTATTTCACACTCGCTGCTAGACTGTGGGTGCTACCTGGTTTTTTCCTCACGCACAGTGGGTGCGCGTGAGTCGGACAGACCGCATGGTGGTGCTCGCTTTCGTCCATACGCTGGAGGTTGTCATGGATGCTGTTGATTCGACTTGGTCGTTGGTGAAATTCTCGCCGAGCGATGTGCACCGCGTGTGGCGTTTCTTGCAGGATGTGCCCGCGGAGGAAAACGGTTTCCTCCACCCCGAGGCGGGTGTGGGCCTGGATGAGTTTCTCGGCCGGGTCGCCCCGCAGTGGGAGGCTGAGGCCCGCGGGGAGGACCTTGCGGCGGGGCATGTGCCGCAGACGAACTTTTTCCTCTGGGAGAACTACGACTCCCCGGCAAAGAAGGTCGTTGCACGGTTGAAGTTGCGGCACGAGCTCACCGACACCTTGGAGCGCAACGGCGGGCACGTCGGCTATTTCGTGCACCGCGACTACCGCGGCCGCGGTGTGGGCGTGACGGCGCTGCGGCTGCTGTTGCCGATTGCGGCGCAGCTCGTGGCGGAGGACGAGCTGTTGGCGACGATGGACCCGGATAATGTGGCCTCGCAGCGGATGTTCGCCGCCTGCGGTGGCGAGTACATTGACCGTGATGGTGAGCGGGTGCGGATGCGCATTGATCTGCGCCCCTGGCAGCGCGACCGCGAGGTGCGCTAACCCGGGGCACCCGGGGGCTGGTTTCGGGCCGTGCACTATGCTGTGGGGGAGTTTGCGTGACGGCGTGTGCGTCTAGGGAATCCCGGTGCGACTCCGGGAGCGGTCCTCGCCACTGTATGACGCCGCCCGCCACCAGCACTGCGCCTCACCTGCACAGTTCTTCTCCTCTCCACGTCCGTGGGGGTGGTTACTGTGCGTGGTGTGCGCACCGCATCGGCACCGCCTGATGCGTCCCACTGCCCCGCAGGTGCCGCGTGCGCTGCGGGTCGCTTTGGACCTCCTGCCACCACCGTGTGTGTCGTACACACCGCCACCTCGGGGTGGGCAGACCATGTGGTCCTCGGCCGCGTTGTGCCACAGCTGTGGTTGCCGCGGGGCAGCAGATGTCACTGGGGGAGCAACCCCTGGGAAGGCATCGTGGGGCGCGAGAGAAAAGGAAGCTTTCGGTGCCACACCTGGAGCGTGTCAGGGCGTTGTGCCCCCGCGTGCCGGGGTGCGGGCTGGTGGACGTGGGCGGGGTTGAAGCCAGGAGACCTGCACCGCTGTCACGACGAGGCCTGTGCACGTCCTGGTGCCTGCTTCGGCGAGTCTCACGAGTGTTTTGGGGCCCGCCTGGCGGTGGCCTCCCCCTTTGTTGGCCAAACGACCCACAGAAGTGTGTGTGAAAGATGACCCGGACCCCAATGGTCACGAATGAGGCGGCCGCTGCGGCCGCAGCCCCGGCGGATGCCGTGGTACTGAACAACGTGCGTGTGCGCTATCCCAGCAGGGCTGGGGAGGTGGGCATCGACGTCGATGATGTGGTGATTCCGGTCGGTGCCCGGGTGGCGGTCATGGGGCCGAGTGGCTCCGGCAAGTCCACCCTGGCGGCCCTCATCGGGGGTTTTCTGCCCCCGGAGGCCACCGTCACCGGCGAGATCTCCGGGGCGGTGGCGGGCGCGGATGCCCGGGTGGGCTATATCGCCCAGGATTCTTTCGGTGCCCTCAACCCGCTGATGCGGGTCGACGAGCAGGTCGCCCTCGTGGGGGACCCGGCGGTGTTGGGCGCGGTGGGGCTGCCCACCGACCTGCACCACCGTTTCCCGTTGCAGCTGTCCGGCGGGCAGCGGCAGCGCGCCGCCATCGCGTTCGCGGTGGCCAGCCACCCGCAGATGCTCATTGCCGACGAGGTGACCTCCGCGCTGGATAGTGTTGCCATCGTGGAGGTGCTGGACACCTTGGCAGCAGTCAGTGAAGGCTCCACCCTGTTGTTCCTGTCCCACCACGTCCCCGCGATGGCCTACCTGTGTGACCACGTCATCTCCCTCGAGCCGAGCGCACAGGCGGGCGTGTATCGGGCGGTGCTGCGCACCTGGGAGGAACACGAGCGGACCCAAGCCGCCGAGGAGGTGGCCTAAGTGACCAGCGACCAGGCCAAGACCCCGCGCGTGGTGGCCTCCCTGGAGCACGCCACCGTGCCCGGCCGCGTGGAGGACGTCACCCTGGCCCTGCGGGCCGGCGAGCGGCTCGCGCTGGTGGGCCGCAGTGGTGCGGGGAAAACGACGACGATGCGGCTGCTCATGGGCGCGCTTGCTCCGAGTGCGGGCCAGGCGCGCCCCGCGGAGAGTTTCTCTTTCATCCCGCAGGATATTGACGCCAGCCTCAACCCGCGGATGACGGTGCGTGACATCATCGCCGAGCCGCTGGTGATTCGGCAGGGCCGCGCGGCCGCCCGGGCTGCCGCAGGTGAGATCTCCGACCTGGTGGCGCGGCTGGGTTTGCCGGCGGATGTGGTGCAGCGTCGCCCGCAGGAATTGTCCGGCGGGCAGCGTCAGCGTGTCGGCATTGCCCGCGCCCTCGTGGGCGCCCCGGAGGTGGTGTTCGCCGACGAGGCGATCAGTGCCCTGGATGGGGCGACGCGAGATGTGGCGTTGGAGTTGTTCCGCGAGCAGCATGCCGCCCTGGTGCTCATCACCCATGATCTGCAGGCTGCGCGCAGTACCTGCGAGCAGTGGGTGTTGTTCGATTCCGGCCGGGTGGTGGAGACCGGCCCCGCAGGGGACCTGCTGGTCCCCAGTGACGGCATGTCGCCTGCGCGCGCGGTGATGCTGCGCGCCGTGGAGGTGCTGGGCGCATGAGTACACAGCACACCCACGACAACCACCCCCAGTGCCCGGCGGGGGAGTCCACGCGTCCCCTGGATGGGGAGTGCCTGCAGTGCGACCCCAATGGGGCGGCAGTTAGCCAGCCGTGCCCGCACCACCAGGCCTACCCCGGGGGTGATTGCACCCGCGACCGCTCACAGGACCGCGCCCGGCCCCGCCGCCGCGCCCAGGGGCTGTGGGCAGCGCTCACGCACGATGTGGCGGGATTCCGCACCCTGCCCCGGGAGATCCAGCTGCTGCTGGTCACCCAGCTGATGTTCAACGTCGGTTTTTATCTCGTGGTGCCATTCCTGGCGAATTACATGACCGATTCCTTGGCGGCCACCGGCGCCATGGTCGGTTTCGTGCTGGGTCTGCGGACGTTTTCCCAGCAGGGATTGTTCTTCGTCGGCGGCGGTTTGGCGGATCGCTTTGGCGTGAAGCCGGTGCTGTTGGTCGGCGTGGCGATCCGTGTGGCGGGGTTTGTGCTCGCCGGGTTGTCGACGACGCTGCCGATGCTCATGGTGTCGGTGGTGCTCATCGGTTTCGCGGCGGCGTTGTTCTCCCCGGCGGCGGAGGCCGCGTTCGCGGCGACGGGCCGCGAGGTGGAGAAAGCCGGCGGAATGCCGCGCAGCGAATTGTTCGCGATGGACGCGTTTTTCTCCCGGGTGGGTGCGCTCACAGGCCCACTGGTGGGTGCGGCGCTCATCGACCAGGGTTTCCCGGTGACGTGTTTTGTGGCGGCCGGCATTTTCGCCCTGTTGTTTGTCTCCCACCTGCTGGTGGTGCCGCCGGTCGTCACGGAGCATCAGGACAGTGTGCTCAAGGGCTTCGGCGAGGTGCTGCGTAACAAGGTGTTTATCCTGTTTGCGATCGCGTACTCGACGGGGCTGATGGCCTACAACCAGCAGTATCTGTCCCTGCCGACGGAGCTGCGCCGGGCGACGGGGTCGGCGGATGCCTTGGGCTGGATGTTTGTTTTCAGCTCGGTGTTGATTTTGACGCTGCAGATGCCGATGTCGCGCCTGGCACGTGCGATGGGCAAGACCCGGTCGGTGTGTGTGGGCTTCGGCCTGCAGGCCCTGGGTTTTCTGGTCGTCGGCGTCGCCAGTGTGTGGTTCCACCCGGAGGGTGTGCTGGCGCTGGTGCCGGCGTTGGTGATGCTGGTGTGCCTGCACACGGGGCAGATGATTGCGGTGCCGATGTCCCGCGACCTTGTCGGCGTGGTGGCGGGGGAGAAGAACCTGGGCAGCTATTTCGGGTTCCTCAATTCTTTCGGTGGTCTCGCGGTGCTGTTGAGTTCCCTGGTGATCGGCGCGCTGCTGGACGGCGCGGAAGTCACGGGCCCTGCGGCGGTGTGGCCGTGGCTGGTGCTCACCGTGCTCATGGGGGCCTCGGCGGTGGCGTTGCCGCTCATCGCGCGGGGCGCGCGGGCACACGAGCGCGCCTGAGCGCATCTGGACCACGCCCCGGGGCACGCGCCCCGGGGCGTGTACCCCCGTCGCGTACCCCCTTGCTGGAAAGTTCTTCCACAAGCGTTGATTTATGGTAAATGTGTGTACGTTGCGCGCGGATGTGCCTTTGTGGTCGTCGTGCGCGCCCTGCACGCGTGGCGGGCGTGAATGTTTTCGCTCCCGCCCTTTTATTGAATTTCGTTGAAAAAGTAGCGGCCGTATCCGTGCAGCTCACCCCGCCCATACCCCTCCGCGCAACACCCAGTGTGACGCGCATCAACGTGGGCGTTGGTGTGGGAGTGAGTGTTCCCGGCCGCATTTCCTAGAAAAGTGATCTCCTCGTGAAGAATTCTTCTCTTTTTCGTTCTTCTGCCCCTCGTTCCCGCGCGCTGCCGCGGGTGGCGCGCTGGGCGCTCGCCGCGGCGGTGACCCCGGCGCTGGTGCTCGGCGTGACGGCCTGCGCCGGCGAGGGCGGCGGCGCGGATGCGCCGCAGGGGGCGGCCGCCATCGCGCTGCCCTTCGAGCCCGTGGCGTCGCTGTCGCCGTTTAGTGACGACGCGCTGCTGTCCACCCGCATGGGCGTCGCGGAGACCCTGGTGCGCCTCGATAGCGATGGTGTGGCCACCCCGTGGTTGGCCGAGTCGGTGGAGCGCCCCGATGGGAAGACCGCCGTGTTCACCCTCCGCGAGGGCGTGAAGTTCCAGGACGGCACCCCCATGACGGGCGAGGCCGTGGTGCGCAGCCTGCAGGCCGCTTTTGATGCGGCCTCCCGCCCGAAGGGCCTGGGGAAGAAGCAGCTGACCTTCGCCGCGGACGGCAACACCGTCACCGTCACCAGCGAGGTCGACGACCCGGTGCTCGTGCAGCGTTTCGCCGACGCCGGCACGGTGATCCTCTCGGCCGCGGCCTACGAGGCGGACCCCAGCACCCCGGACGTCGTCGGCCACGCCACCGGCCCGTACACGTTGACCTCGGTGAGCACTTCGAAGGCGACGGCGGAAGCCTTCGCCGACTACTGGGGCGGCGCCCCGGAGATCACGACGCTCAACGTCGACTTCCTCACCGACGGTGGGGCCCGCACCAACGCCCTGCGCGGCGGGGAGGTCAACCTGGCGCAGGCGGTGCCGATCGCGCAGCTGTCCAGCCTCGGCGACGTCGAACTCGAGTCCACGCCGATTCCCCGTGGTGTGTACCTCCACCTCAACACCGCCAAGGGGGCGTTCGCGAAGGAATCCGTCCGCGCGGCCGCCGCGAAGGCGATCAGCCCGAAGGAGATCGTCGACGCCGTCTACGAGGGCCACGCGGGCGTGGCCGAGGGCTCGCTGTTCGTGCCGGACACGGCGTGGGCGAAGGGCGCTGGTTCCCACAACACGACTGAGGGTGCCGCGGATGCGGCAGCGCTCGGGGCGGAGCCGATCGTGCTCGCGACCTGGGTGGAGCGCCCCGAGCTCGGGGAGGTGGCCTCCCTGGTGGCCGACCAGCTCCGCAGCGCCGGCTTTGAGGTCACCGTGCGGGTCTCCGACTACAACTCGATTGAGAAGGCCCTGCTGGACGGCGAGTTCGATGCGGTCATCGGTTCCCGCAACTACCAGCTGGGTGCGGCCGACCCGGTGAGCTTCCTGCAGAGCGACTACAGCTGTGAGGGCTCCTACAACCTGAGCCAGTTCTGCGACGCCGACATCGACGCCCAGATCGCGGCCGCCGCGGAGAAGTCCGACATGGAGGACCGCTTCCGTTCTGCGGCCGCCATCGGCGCGGAGATCGTGGGCCGCAACGCGGTGATTCCGCTGGCGCACGAGTACTCGCTCATCGCCTACGACGGCGTGGAGGGCGTGAGCTTCGATCCCTTCGAGCGCACCCTCATCGTGCGGGACACCCACCGCACCAATTAGGGTAATCGCATAAGAAGGGGTGCAGGAGCTCTGCAGCCCCACCGTGCGCCCGCAGCATGGCCTGGTCCGTCCAGGGCGCGCACTCCTGTTCTTTCTTCTATTTCCTTTCTCGTTCTTCTCCTTCTCTCTTCCTTCACCTTCCTTGTTGCCGTGTCGACGTCATCGTCGACGCTCCCCGCGTCCGGGTGCCCCGCACGCCCGGGCGCGGGGTGGTTTCCTCCCACCACCTGCGGGTGTCGCCTATGAACACCGCCGCCCCTGCCGCCCCGACCGCGTCTCCTTCCTCGTCTGCGCCCACCCGGGTGGCCGGGGCAGGTGGTGTGGCGCGTGCGCTGCGACGGAGCCTGCCGCAGGTCGCGGTCGCTGTCTGCCTCGTGGTGTGCAGCGTGCTGTTGGCGGCGCTGTTTCCCTGGATCGGCGACCGTGATCCGGCGATGGCGGTGTTCCGCGCCCGCGAGGCGGAGCGCGCCCCCGACCCGGTGGTGCTGGAGGCGATCCGCACGGAGCTGGATCTGCCGCAGACCCCCTGGGAGTCGATGGGGCGGGCACTCACCTTCGACTTCGGCACGAGCTGGGTGAACAAGGGTCGCAGTGCGGCCGCCATCGCATGGGAGGGGTTGCCACTGTCGTTGACTGTGGCGGCGCTCGCGACCCTCGTGGCCGTCATCCTCGCCTATGTGCTGGCGTTGCCGCGGCTGCTGCGGGTGGTGCGCCGCCACGGCCGCCGCGGTGGGGCTGTCGATGTCACGGCGATGGCGGTGCTGGGCTCGGTGCCGGAGTTCGTGCTGGCCGTCGTGCTGCTGGTGACCTTTGCGCTGAAAGTGCGATGGTTCCCCGTCACGGGGTTAAGCGCCCTGCCGGTGCTGGCGCTGGCGATTCCTTCCGCGGGCCTGTTGGGCCGCGTCGCGCTCATCACGATTGATGGGGTCGCCGCGGAGACCTGGGTGGACAGTTGGCGGCTCAATGGGGTGAGCGCCCGGCGCACCGCCCGGGCCATCATGGCCCGCACGGCGGCCACCATGGCCCCGCTCGTGGTGTTGTTCTTCGCGGGCTTGCTGGCCTCCACCGTGCTGGTGGAGAACACCTTCGGGATGCGGGGCTTTGGTTCCACCGCGCTGCGGGCGGCCGTCAACCAGGATCTGCCGGTGCTGCAGGTGGTGCTGCTCACCGTGGTGGTCATTGGGGTGGCGGCCGGCATGGTGGCGCACCTGGTGCGCCAGCTGGTGTTGGCCCCGCTGGTGGGCAGCGATACGGAAACCTCGGCCGCCCGGGTGCACGCCAAGCCCCGCGGCCTGGTACCCCTCGTGGCGGTGCTGCTGCCGCTGCTTCTCGTGTTGGCGGGGCTTGCCCGCCCGGTGGTGATTACCCCCGGGCAGCGACTCGCGCCCCCGAGCTTGGCGTTGCCGCTGGGCGCGGATCAGCTGGGCCGGGATGTGTGGGCGCGGGTGGCGCACGGCGCGGTGTACACCATCGGCACGGCCGTGGCCGTGACGGCGGTGTGCGCGGTGGTGGGGATCGTGCTGGGCCTGTCGGGCCGCTGGGCCGCGCAGGTCGGTGACGCGCTCAACGCGCTGCCGGCGGTGCTCCTCGGGCTGGTGCTCGCGGGCATTTTCGGCGGTTCCTTGGTCACCGCGGCCCACGCCGTGGTGCTCGTCGGCTGGATTCCTTTGGCCGCGCACGCCGCCACCGTCGTCGCGGAAACGAAGACGACCGGCTACTACCAGTGGGCCCGCCTGGCGGGCGCCTCGCGGGCGCGGCTGGTCGGTGTGCATCTGCTGCCGACGGTCGTGCCGGCGGTCGTCCGGCACGCCGCCTCCCGGGTGGCGCACAACGCGCTCGCACTGGCGGGCCTGGGGTTCCTAGGTGTGGGGGCCGCCCACGATTCCCCCGAGTGGGGTGTGGTGCTCAGCGAGTCGATCCGCTACGTGGAGCGCGCCCCCTGGGTCATGGCGACCCCGACGGTGCTGCTCATCCTGCTTGGCGTGGCCGCAGCCCTGGCGACCGATACGGACCTCACGCTTCAGCGTCGCCGCGCGGGCGCCAAGGCCACAGGGGCGGCGCGGGGGTAGTCGCGCCGCGCGCGGAGGGCACTGATTCTTATGCTGGAGCGCATGAGAATCGCAATTGTTGGCGCCGGTGCCGTCGGCGGCACCTTCGGCGCCCGGCTCAGTGCCGCCGGACACGAGGTCACGTTCATCGCCCGCGGAACCACCCTGGAGCGCCTGCAACGCCAGGGGCTCACCTTCACCGACCTCGGTGAGACCGCCACCTATCGAATCCCGACGGTCGCCACCCTCGCGGAGGTCGACCGCCCCGAGTGCGTGATCCTCGCGACGAAAGCGCTCGGGGAGAACGTGGTGGCCTCCGGGGTGTTCGATGGGGTGGAGCCGCTGCCGGTGGTCCTCACCCAGAACTCGGTGGAAGCCCCCGGGCGCATCGCGGACGCACTGGGAACGGTGTGGCCGACGACCCCCGGGGAGCACTGGGTCATCCCCGGGGTGGTGCGGGGGTTCATGCACTACCAGGCGCCCGCCGAGGTGGCGTTCCTGCCGGGCCCGCTCAGCCTCACCGTCGGGCCGCTGCCCGGCACGGGGCAGGCGGCGCGCGCCGCCGCCCGGCGGCTCATGGACGCCTTTCACGTCGCAGACATGGGCGGGGAGTACAGGGAGGACATCCTGGTCGACGTGTGGATGAAGGCCATGTTCGTCGCCACCTTCGGGGCGCTGGGCTGCGCGGCCCGCGCCCGCCTGGGAGTCCTCCTGGCGGGGCGCGCCGATGGTGGCCTGCGGGAGCAGTTCATCGCCCTCATCGACGAGGTCGCCCGCACCGGCCGGGCCTGCGGGGTCCCGCTGGCGGAGGATGCGGTGGCGGCCACGGTACGGTTCGCGGAAGGCTTGGATCCGAGCTCCACGACGTCGATGCAGCGCGACTTCCTCGACGGGCTGCCCTGCGAGTTCGATGCGCAGCTGCCGGCGGTGGTGCGGATGGCCGCCCGGGCCGGGGTGCAGGTGCCGACCGCGGCGGCCGTCTGCGGGCTCGTGGAGCTGGAGCTCGCGCGCCGGGCGGGCCGGCAGCCGCAGGCCCTGCAGGCAGGCGAGCGCTAAAGGCCTTGTGCCGCCGTCCGCGGCGCGGCCCGGGTTAGCCCTTGGGGGAGGGGGTGGTTGTGGCCGCGCCGCTGAGTTCCCGCAGGGCGGCCATGTGGGCCTCAAAAGCGCGCAGCCCTGCCGGGGTCAGCGAGACCCACACGCTATCTTTCGCGCGGGTGGAGCCATATTCGCGCACCCGGCTGACGTAGCCCAACTCCTCCAGCGCGCTGAGGTTCTTCGACAACGCCGACGCCGACAACCCCGTGGCGTCGATCAGGGCCTGGAACTTGCATTCCCGCTGGTATTGGGTGGCGCGCGCCGCCGCGAGTGCGGCACAGATCCGCAGGCGTGCGATGGGGTGAATCGCCGGGTCAAAGGCGGCCGTCGGGGGCGTCACCGGGTCGCCTCCTCCACGGGGTAGGTGCGGGCGATGCTCGCGCGCATGTAGCCGGCGGTTGCCGCCCCGCACACGAGCGCGAGGATGACTGCGGCGATGTGCTTCGTGCTGCCCTCCTGCATGCGCACCGTGTTCGTGAGCGCGAGGGAGAGGAAAAACGCCGCCATCGTCCACATCTCAGCGGGGCGCATCCGGGTGGCGGCCTCCTCCGGGGTGCCGGGCAGGGGGCTGCGGGAGGCGGCGCGGGTGCCTCCCCGGCTCAGCAGCACTGCCGGGACGACAGCGGCGACGACGCAGACGCCGATGAAGGCAATGAGCAGGGCCTGCGAGGCGTAGATCATGATGGCCGCCGTCGCGGCCCCCGCCACCGCGGTGGTGGCAGCACCCAGGGGGCTGAGTAACCAGCGGTTGAGGCCGGCCACACGGGTGCGGGTGTGCGCGGTGGTGTGCTCGACGTCCGCGAGGAGTGCGCGCGCCTCCTCCGGGGAGGGCTGGTCCGTGGGCTGCGTGCTCGGAGTGGACTGCAGATCCTCGTTGTTTTCCATACTGGCAAGTGTAGGTGAGGTGGGCGCGCCCGTGCCACCTCCGGGCGCGAAGAAACATCCATATATGGCGGCCTGGCATGCGGCGATGGCGCATACATTCTGTCTCCTCCGGCGGTCGCATACTTGCCCCGGCGGAAAACATGCCGTCGTTTCTGTGTGTGGTGGCGTCCATGGTGCGGCCGTGCGTGCGTCCGCCCCGGCCGGTCACGTGACGCTCCCGCGCGGGGTGGCGGGCCCCCTGTGTGCCGTCACGTGACGGGGTGGATGGGGCTGCGTGCGAGCTGACGCGCGCCGGGCGCAGGCGGGCGGGGTGTCGTGTGGGGGAGTGCAGTGTGGAACAATAGGACGGCAGGACCCGTGTGCCGGCATGCCAACCCGTGGATGCCTCTGCGCTCCGCGCCCGTGAAGTTCGGGCGTGGTCGACGCAGGAAGCAGATCTCTCAGGTTGCGTGCGGCACCTCCGGACGATCCGATTCACCCCATTCATGGGCACCCCCACCGCCGACGTTGTCGTGCGGCACAGTGTGCAGCTGCGGCGACAGGTGGGAACGTGTCTACAACTGCATACGTTCATTACTGATTCTTTTTATTCCGTGGCGCTGCCCGCGAACATCAGGTTCGCGCAGTGCCCCGCACCGCCCGCCCCTGGGCGCGCATCACCCGTGACACACCCCAGCCCCGTGTGGCTTGGCCTGGTGTGCACCGGTCCCGCGCCGTGCGTGCGAGTGCCACCACATGGTGCATGCGAGTGTGTTCTCGCCAGGTTTCTTTTATCCCCTTGTGACATTTTCATAGCGTTCCCGCGTCATCGCGGGAAGCCCCCTCATTCGGTGCACATCACCCGTGGGCGCGCGAATGTCGCGCAGCCCGCCGACCGTGCACCAGCGCCCCCGTGGAGGGGCGCGCCGACACCCCAGCGTTGTTCGCGGGGTGCGTTCACAAGAAACCCGGCCTGTGGTGGGCCACTTGTCACGCTGGGCTGCGCCCCACATGTCCCTTCGAGTATCACCTCGACGGGACACGTGGAGGCGGCCGTGCTGTCGTTGTCCCTGTGTGGAGCTCGCGAGGTGTGCATACCCGAGCCCCAGGAGGCGGCGCACGTCACGCGCAGGCCCCGAGCTGTATCGGGTGCGCGGCGGTGCTCTCATCAAGGAGATTTTTCGTGGCTGAGACCACTCGTACATCGACATCCGACGAGGCCTCCAAGGGCCGTAGTCGCACCCGCAGCCGGAAGGCTGCGGCATCCACTCCGGCAGCCTCGCAGGCCCCGGCCGCCGAGATCGGCGCCGAGGTCGCCGCGGAGCTGTCGCCGCGCGGCGGCCGCACGCGTGCCGGCGCGCAGAAGAAGACCCCGGCGAAGAAGGCAGCCAAGAAGACGACCGCGAAGACGACGAAGAAGGCGGCCACGAAGGCCGCCCCGAGCACTGCGAAGGCGACGAAGGCTGCCGCGGCCGAGAGCTCCGCACCCGTCGTCGAGGTCGTCGTCCCGGAGAAGAAGGCCACCAAGCGGACCCGGAAGGCCTCGCCGGCGGCGAAGACCGGCTCGATCACTGCCGCAGCGCCGAAGAAGGCCGCCAAGAAGACGGCCACGAAGAAGACCGCGCCCGCAGCCAAGGCCACCGCTCCAGCGGCGCCGAAGAAGGCTGCCCCGAAGAAGACTGTGCGGAAGAAGGCGGCTGCGACCGCTGCCGCCCCCGCCGTGGAGCGCACCCCGCTGCAGCTGGCCGCCGAGACCTACGACCGCACGCAGCTCGGGGCGAAGATCCGCGTGCACGCCCTGGCGAAGCAGCTGGGCGTGCCCTCGAAGGACGTCATCGCCGCCCTCGACGTGGTGGGCCTGGTCAAGGTCGCCCAGTCGACCCTGTCCACTGCGGAAGCCGAGCGCCTGCTCGACTCCCTCCTCGTCGACGCACACGTCGCGGAGGCTGTACCCGCCGCAGGGGAGGACAAGATCCGCCAGCGGGTAGAGAAGAACGTCGCCAACGAGATCCAGCAGATCGAGGCGAAGGTCGACGAGAAACTCGTCCCCGCCGGCCGGCGCAGCGATGTGCTCAGCGAAGCGGAGCTCGAGGACGATGCCCGCGCCGCCGAGGACGAGGAGCTGGCCGCCGGCCAGCTCGCCGAGGCGCACGCCCCAGCCCCGCTGTTCCAGCCGCCGACGTTCGTCGCCCCCGCGGCCGACAGCCCGGCCGCCGACGCCCCGGCCGCCGTGGCGGCTGAGGATGAGGACGCCGTCGAGGACGGCCCCCGCCGCCGTCGGCGTGGCCGCCGTGGCGCCAGCCGCGGCAAGGGCGCCGAGCACACCCCCGAGGACGTGGCGGCCGAGGCATCCGCCCCGGCAGCAGCTACCGAGGAGGCTGCGGCTGCGCCGGCGCTGCCGACGCACGACGAGGTGGAGGTCATCACCGAGCCCAAGGGCTTCAAGGGCTCCACCCGCCTGGAGGCCCAGCGCCGCCGACGCAACGAGCGCCGGAAGGAAGGCCGGGAGAAGCGCGTGCTCAGCGAGGAGGAGTTCCTCGCCCGCCGCGAGTCGGTGCACCGCACCATGGTGGTGCGCGACCGCCGCCGCACCGACCACCCGGGCCTGGTCACCCAGGTCGGCGTGCTGGAGGACGGGCTGCTCGTCGAGCACTTCGTGACCAGCGAAACGCAGGCCACTCTCGTGGGCAACATCTACCTCGGCCGCGTGCAGAACGTGCTGGCGTCGATGGAGGCCGCGTTCATTGATATCGGCAAGGGCCGCAATGGTGTGCTCTACGCTGGTGAGGTGGATTGGCGTTCTACCGGCCTAGGTGGGCGTTCCCGCAAGATTGAGCAGGCGCTCAAGGCGGGCGACTACGTGCTCGTGCAGGTGACGAAGGACCCGGTGGGGCAGAAGGGCGCCCGGCTGACGACCCAGATCAGCCTCGCAGGCCGCTTCCTCGTGTATGTCCCCGGCGGCAAGAACGCCGGCATTTCCCGCAAGCTGCCCGAGCCGGAGCGCAAGCGCCTCAAGGAGATCCTGCGCGGCGTGGTGCCGAAGTCCGGTGGGGCGATCGTCCGCACCGCCGCGGAAGGCGTGGCGGAGAAGGACATTGAAGCCGATGTGCTGCGCCTGCACGGCCTGTGGGAAGACATCAAGACCCGTGTTGCGGAGCTGAAGAAGGAGAAGACCTCCGGCCCGGTGGCCCTCTACGAGGAGCCGGACATGCTCGTCAAGGTCGTCCGCGACCTGTTCAACGAGGACTTCGAGGAACTCGTCGTCGAAGGCCGCCGCGCCTGGAACACGGTGTCGGCCTACGTGAAGTCCGTCGCCCCCGACCTTGTGGAGCGGCTCACCCGCTACGAGCCGAAGGAGCACGACGGCAAGGACGTCTTCGCCTACTACCGGCTGGATGAGCAGCTGCACAAGGCGCTGTCGCGGAAGGTGTGGCTGCCGTCCGGCGGCACCCTCGTCATCGACCGCACGGAAGCCATGACGGTCATCGACGTCAACACCGGCAAGTTCACCGGTTCTGGCGGCAACCTCGAAGAGACGGTGACGAAGAACAACCTGGAGGCGGCGGAGGAAATCGTCCGCCAGATGCGCCTGCGTGACATGGGCGGCATGATCGTCGTCGACTTCATTGACATGGTGCTGCCCGAAAACCAGGACCTGGTGCTGCGGCGCCTCACCGAGGCCCTTGGCCGGGACCGGACCCGCCACCAGGTCAGTGAGGTGACCTCCCTGGGCTTGGTGCAGATGACCCGGAAGAAGCTGGGCACCGGCCTCGTGGAGACCTTCTCCACCGAGTGCGAGGCCTGCGAGGGTCGCGGCATCGTCATCCACGAGGATCCGGTGGAGCACCACGACCCGGAGCGGCACGTGCGCGGCAAGTCCAAGGGCAAGCGCCGCAACGAACGCTCCCACGAGCGCGAGCACGCCCCCGAGCAGCAGCGCACGCAGGCGCCCGCCGCCGAGGACACCACCCCGCAGGAGCGCCGTGGCCGCGGCTCCGCGCGCGACGTGCAGGTGGACTCCGCGATCGAGTCGCTGGCCGCCAGCATCGTCGCCGACGACGACAACCAGCAGCCGGACGCGCCCGCCCGTGGGGAGGAGTCCTCCTCCGCGCGCCGTCGCCGGCGCCGTCGCGGTGCCGCCCAGCTGCACGAGGCGCCCGTGGGTGAGGAATCGGCGGACGCGATCGCCGCGATCGCGGCGGCCGCCGTGGCCGTGGCCGACGAGGAAGACCCCGACGAGCCGAGCGGTGCCGACCACCTCGCCGAGGATGCGGCCGCAGCATCCGCGCAGGAGCAGCCGGCAGAAGGTTCCCGTGGTCGCCGTCGCCGCAGTGGCGCGTCCCGTCGCGGCGCGAAGCAGCGCGCCGGCGCGGCCGTGGCGAACGAGGACGCCGATGTGGATGTGCGGGTGCACGCCACCCCGGCGGAAGACCCGCAGCAGGATGTGGCCGCCGCCGGCCTGGAGTTCTCCACCTACGCGGAAGCTCTTGCCGCGTTCGAGGCCTCCCCGCGCCGCAAGCGCGCCACCCGCGGCAACAGCCGGAGTGACACCCCGCCGCGCCCGGAGGACTACCCGGATGCCACGAGTGAGGACGTCGACGAGTTCGTGACGGCCTCCACCCGCAGCCGCCGCAGCAAGCGCACGGCCACCCCGGAGGCCCCCGCCGCCGTGGAGGCCCCTGCCGAGGATGCGACCGCGCCGGAGGCCGACCAGGCACCCGCCGCACGCACCCGCCGCCGTAAGGCCGGCGCCCAGGCCACGCCGCGCCGTCGCCGCGTCGCTGCTGTCGCCCTGGGTGAGGACCTCAGCGCTGAGGAACTGCCCACCGAGGACACCGCGCAGCCGCCGCAGCGCGCCGGCCGCCGGGGTCGTGCCGCCACTGCGGCCGCACCCGCCGAGGACGCCGCACCGGTGGAGGCTGCCGAGGACGCGCCGAAGCGTCGCACGCGGCGCCGCGCCGCCGGCGAGAAGGCCGCTGCCACGACGACCCGCCGCCGGGCCGTCAAGGTTGTCGAAGTCACCAGCGATCTCAGCACCGCTGTCATCGCCGGCGAGGACGAGCCTGCGCAGGAGGCCACCCGCCCGAAGCGCACCCGCCGCAGCCGCAGCAGCGCCGACGGTGACACCACCGCCGCGCCGGCGAAGAAGGCCACCCGCGCCAAGGCACGGAGCACTAAGTCCGCATCCACGGCAGAGGATGCCGCGCAGCCGGAGGCGGAAGAAAAGGCACCTGCCCGCCGCACCCGGCGGCGCGTGACCAAGGCCGCCGACGCCCCCGCACAGGCGGCGGAGGACACCCCGGCGCCCGCGCGCCGCGGCCGCCGCAAGGCCGCCGCCACGGGTGAGACCCCGGCGCCGCGTCGCCGCCGCGGTAGCAGCACCAGCTAGCGGCAGGATCGCCGAGCAAGGCCACTGTGGAGCGCCCAGCGCCTCCCACAGTGGCCTTCTGCTCTCCCCGGGGGCGCGTTCGCGCGCACCTGTGGTGGGCGACTACTGTGGGTACATACTCGCCCGCGCCCGCCGGTCTGCGACACGCGCCAAAAATGCACAGTTTGGCGTTCCGGTATGGTAGCGGGTACTCTTGGACAGTCGCTGCCACATCGGCTGATACGGGTCACGGCACAGCCGTACCCATTTTTCTTATGCCCGCAAGGCAGCCAGTGAACATTCGTCCAACTCGCGCTGGCGCGAACACGCGCCCCGCGAGCCGACTTTCTAGATAAGGGGTAGCCCTCCTATGTACGCGATCGTCAAGACCGGCGGCAAGCAGTACAAGGTTGCCGAAGGTGACCTCGTCAAGGTCGAGAAGATCGAGGGTGAGCCGGGTTCGTCCGTGGCTCTCACCCCGGTTCTGCTCGTCGATGGCGCAACTGTTACTACCGCCGCAGATGCCCTCGCCAAGGTGAACGTCACCGCCGAGATCGTCGAGCACACCAAGGGCCCGAAGATCCGCATCCTCAAGTACAAGAACAAGACCGGTTACAAGAAGCGTCAGGGCCACCGTCAGCCGCTGACCGTCATCAAGGTCACCGGCATCAAGTAAGCCTCGTCGGCTTTACCAGATTTCTCTTAAAGGAGGGAAAATACCATGGCACACAAGAAGGGTGCATCTAGCTCCAACAACGGCCGCGACTCCGAGTCCAAGCGCCTCGGCGTGAAGCGCTTCGGCGGCCAGCAGGTCAAGGCCGGCGAGATCCTCATCCGTCAGCGTGGCACCTCGTTCCACCCGGGTGAGAACGTTGGCCGCGGCGGCGACGACACTCTGTTCGCCCTGACCGCAGGTCACGTGCAGTTCAGCACCAAGCGCAACCGTCGCATGATCAACATCGTGCCGGCTGAGGCTGCCTAAGCGAGAATTTTTTCTTCGCGGACGCACCGCCGTCGGTGAGGAGAAGAGAACACGGATCATCCCGTGACTCTTCTTGTCACCCACGGCGGTTTCGTCATGTGTGGGGTCGATGCCGAACTGGCATCGTCGTCGGAGGTGGGGTTGGTGTGCTGCCGGGCACTGCGGGTGATGGGTGTGAGGTGTCACCGCTGTGACTGCTGCGGGGGCGGCGTTTGACGCCCTCATCCGGTATTCTCGTGCGAATGAGCCGCTTTGTTGACCGCGTCGTCCTCCACCTCATCGCCGGAGATGGGGGCAATGGTTGTGCCTCCATCCACCGCGAAAAGTTCAAGCCCCTCGGCGGGCCCGACGGCGGCAATGGTGGCCACGGTGGCGACATCATCTTGGAAGTCTCCCCGCAGGTGCACACCCTGCTGGACTTCCACTTCCGCCCCCACATCAAGGCCAAGCGTGGCGGCAACGGTGCCGGCGATCACCGCAACGGCGCCCGCGGCGAGGACCTGGTGTTGCAGGTGCCGGCCGGCACGGTCGTGTTTGACGAGCACGGCAACCAGGTGGCCGACCTGACGACGCCGGGTATGCGCTACATTGCCGCCGAGGGCGGCCATGGTGGCCTCGGCAATGCGGCGCTGGCCTCCCGGGCCCGCAAGGCCCCGGGTTTCGCCCTCAAGGGTGAGCCCGGGGAGCAGCACGACATCATCCTGGAGCTGAAGTCCATGGCCGATGTGGGCCTGGTGGGTTTCCCCTCTGCGGGCAAATCCTCCTTGGTCAGTGTGCTGAGTAAGGCGAAGCCGAAGATTGGTGACTACCCGTTTACGACGCTGCAGCCGAATCTGGGTGTGGTCAACGTCGGCCACGATACTTTCACCATTGCGGATGTGCCGGGGCTGATCCCGGGCGCGAGTGAGGGCAAGGGCTTAGGGCTGGACTTCCTCCGCCACATTGAGCGCACCGCGGTGCTCGCGCACGTGGTGGATATGGCGACGATGGAGCCGGGCCGCGACCCGATCAGCGACATCGATGCCCTGGAGGCGGAGCTCGCCGCCTACGAGTCTGATTTGGCGGGCGATGTGGGCCTGGGGGACCTGGCGACCCGCCCCCGCGTCATCATCCTCAACAAGGCGGATGTGCCGGAGGCGAAGGAGCTCGCCGAGTTCCTCCTCGACGAGTTGAAGGAGCGCTACGGCTGGCCGGTGTTCATCATTTCTACGGTGGCGCACCAGGGCCTCGAGCCACTGAAGTACGCCCTGATGGAGATGGTGCAGGCGCACCGCGCCGCCCAGCCGAAGCAGAAGGTGACCTCCAAGGTGATCCTGCGGCCGAAGGCCGTCGACGGCAAGCGCGACTTCGTCATTGAGGCCGACCCGGAGATCGAGGATGGGTTCATTGTGCGCGGCGAGAAGCCGGAGCGCTGGATCCGCCAGACGGACTTCGAAAACGATGAGGCGGTCGGCTTCCTCGGTGACCGCCTGGCGAAGCTGGGCGTGGAGGAAGCGCTGTTTAAGGCCGGCGCGGTGGAGGGCTGCACCGTCACCATCGGCCCGGTGTCCTTCGAGTGGGAGCCGATGACGGCCGCTGGTGTGGATACGACGCTGACGGGCCGTGGCACGGATATCCGCCTGGAGAAAACCGGCCGTGTGTCCGCCGCGGAGCGCAAGCGTGCCTCCCAGGTGCGTCGCGGGCTCATCGACGAGTTCGATTTCGGCGACGGGCAGGAAGCCTCCCGGGATCGCTGGCAGGGCTAAGCCGCCGCAGCAGCCACATCCCTCATTGTCACCGCCCACCGGTTGCACACCGGTGGGCGGTGTCGCGTCTGATTTTCCGGGGGCGGGTGGTCCCCTGGTGGGGGTGAGCCGCTAAAGTTTGGTGCAGGGTGCGCCCCGCGCCCCCTCGTCGCCGTGCTGCGCGCGTGCCGGTGTGGGTGTAACCGGGGTGACTCTTTTTTGCCGGGTGGTGCCACATCGGTGGCGGCCACCGGTGCCGCCTGTTCACACCCACAAAAGGTTGATTGCCGCTGTGACGCATTCCCCCGCCGATTCTGCCCTTGGTTCTTCTGCCGGCTCGACGCCGCAGGTCGACCCCTCTGACTCCGCTACGGCGCCGCTGACTCCGGGCGTGCTGCCGGGGGCGCAGGTGCGGGCGCAGATCGCCTCGGCGAAGAAGATCGTGGTGAAGATTGGTTCTTCCTCGCTCACCGGCGACGATTTTTGGATTCAGCCGGATCGCATCGACGCATTCGTTGATGCCCTGCAGGCCCGCATGGGGCGGGGCAGTGATGTGCTGGTGGTGTCCTCCGGCGCGGTGGCGGCGGGCATGGCCCCGCTGGGCATGAAAACCCGCCCGCAGGATTTGGCGAACAAGCAGGCCACGGCCGCGGTGGGGCAGGTGTTTTTGGCCAACGAGTGGGGCCGCAGCTTCGGCCGCTATGGCCGCCACATTGGCCAGGTGTTGCTCACTGCGGCGGATGCGGGGGATCGCACCCGCGCCCGCAACGCGCAGCGCACCATTGAGCGCCTGCGGCAGATGGGGGTGGTGCCGATCATCAACGAGAACGACACTGTCGTCACCGGCGAGATCAACTTCGGCGACAATGACCGCTTGGCGGCGATCGTGGCGCACTTGACGAGTGTGGACGCGTTGATTTTGCTCTCTGATGTCGATGGGCTCTACGACAAGAATCCTTCCGATCCTTCCGCCCGTTTCATTGGGGAGGTGCGCGACGGCAACGATTTGGCTGACGTGGTGGCCGGAGATGGTGGTCGCGTGGGCACGGGCGGGATGGCGTCGAAGGTGTCGGCGGCCCGCCTGGCGAGCCGCTCTGGGGTGCCGGTGCTGCTCACCAGCGCGGCGAATATTGCCGCCGCGGTGGGTGATGCCCAGGTGGGCACGGTGTTCCACCCGAAGGAGGACCGCGTGACGGCGTGGAAGTTCTGGGCGCTGTACGCCGCTGACGTCTCGGGCACGATCCGGGTGGATGAGGGCGCGATGCGCGCGGTCACCGCGGGCGGGAACAGTTTGCTGGCGGTGGGGATTACCGATTTCCAGGGTGAGTTCCACGCCGGCGACATCGTGGAGATCCACGGCCCGCAGGGCCAGATGATTGGCCGCGGTGAGGTCAACTATGACTCCCACACCCTGGCGGGCATGCTGGGCCGCAACACGGCGACGCTGCCGGCCGATCAGCAGCGCCCCGTGGTGCACGCGGATTACCTGTCGAACTACGCCACCCGCGCCTAAAGCACCCGCTGCAACGGCGGGTGCCGGCGCACGCGCACCACGCCCCACCCGGTTTAGAGCGTCACCGTCTGCACAGTGACCGAGTCGGTGCGCAGCACGAGCAGCTCGAGGCGCACGACCGGCTGCTGGAGTGCTTCGGTGATGAGCTGGGCGTAGGTGTACAGCTGGTGGAAGTACTCCCGGCGGGTCTCCGCACTGATGCCGGCGTCGGTTTTGTAGTCGGCGATGACCCAGCCGCCGGCCGCCTCATCGCGGTACAGCAGGTCGATGACGCCGTCGACGGCGGTGCCGTCCGGCAGGCGGCCCAGCACGGGCATCTCCCGGTAGTGGGTGGCCGCGAAGGCGGCCTGCACAGTCGGCTCCGCTAGGAGCAGTTCGACGTCCCGGATGACGGCGGCTCGTTGGCCTGCGTTGAGCCGCACCCCGGTGGCGGCAACAGCAGCGACGGCAGCCGCGTGCGTGTCGGCTTGGGTGTGGTCGACGTGCTCCATCGCGAGGTGGAGGGCGGTGCCGTAGTCGGTGCCGTGCTCGGGGCGGTCGGCCCCGGGGATCGGCGGCAGGGAGTTGATACCGGGCAGGTCGACCAGGGTGGTGTGGGGGTCGTGGGCGATGCTCGTCACCCCGCGGCGGCGGGGCGCGGTCGCGGCGTCGTCGATGAGCTGGTTGATGCGGGCGGTGGTCTCCGCGTGGCGGGTGATGATGCCGGGGTCGAAGGGGGCGCGTTCCCCCTCGGCGAGGGGACGGGTGTCCGGGGCGGTGGCGACGACGGCGGCCGCCGGGGTTTCCGGGTGCTCGATGAGGTATTCCCACAGGCGCTTGCCTTTGCAGTTCGAGTACACCTCACCGGTTTTCGTCAGGGGTGGCACTAGCGGGACGAAGAGGAGCTGCTTCGCGCGGGTGGCACCGACGTAGTACAGGCGGGCCCGTTCGGCCTCGAGGGCGGCTTTCTCGTAGGCGTTGTAGTTGTCGTAGTCTGCGGTGGCAAAGCCCTTGATTTTGATCTCGAGTGAGTTGGTGGGGCGGTAGAAGCCGTAGGTGTCTTTTCCGCCCATGGTGGTGAGGGTGGACAGCCCGTCGAGGAAGACGATGGGGAATTCTCGCCCCTTGGCGGCGTGGATGGTCATGAGCGTCACGCACCCGGTGCGCGCCGATTCGGTGGCTTGCACCGGCACGCCGGCATCGGGCGCGTGGACGGTGTCCACCCAGGCGAGGTACTGCCGCAGGCTGGTGTTGCCGGCGTCGGCGAAGGCGCGCGCTTGGGCGAGGACGAAGTCGATGCGGCGCAGCGCGTCGTCACTGTAGGCCTCCATCGCGCAGGCCACCGCCCGCAGATTCAGGGCCGTGGCGACGAAAGCGACCGCACTGCCGACGTCCATGCCGCGGATGTCGTCCCGCAAGCCCGCGAGACGGATGAGCCCACGGGTCACGGCCGGGTGCTCCTCGGCAGCAGGCGTGGCCGCGTCGTCGGCCCGGAGGTGGGCGTACGCCCACGGGCGCGCCCCGGGCTGGGCTTCGGGGTCGCTGTGGGCGTGGGACCAGGCGGCGAGTTCGCCGTCGCTGACTCCCAGCAGCGGGCTGCGGAGGGCGGCGACGGTTCCGAAGGCATCGGTGGGGTGGGCCAGGGCGTAGAGCACCGCGTGGAGCGCTTCGATCTCTGCGCCGGCGTAGGCCAGGGTGGAGCCCTCCGACTGGTAGGGGATACCGGCCGCACCGAGGGCGGTCATGAGATCGCGGGCCTTGGCGTGGGCGTCGACGAGGATGACCATGTCGTCGAGCGCGCGTGGGGTGCCGTCGAGGGCCTCGAGCCCTTCGATGGTGCCGCCGGCGTGGGTGTCGCCCCGCTGCAGGGCGAGGATGGTGCGGACGATGAGGTTGTGGGCGGTCTCCACCGTGGTGCCTTCGGCGTCGGGCACCTGCGGGGCGATGGTGCCGATGGCGGTGCGCTCGGCTCCCTCGTCGGGGTTTTTCCCGTAGAGGACGTACGCACCGCAGCCAGCATTACTCGTGGTCGGTGCGGGCTGCAGCGGCTGGAAGTCAATAGCCTGTTGCAGGGGCACCGGCATGCCGCTGTCAGCGGCCTCCTGCGCAGCCTCGGCCTGGTCGGCGGTGATGCCGTCAATCCAGGCGGCAAACACATCGTTGATCCAGGTCAGTACGCTCGGCGCGGAGCGGAAGTTCGTGTCCAGGGTTTGCTGGGTGGCGCCGAGCTCGGTGCGGGCGGTGATGTAGGTGTCGATGTCGGCGTCGCGGAAGCGGTAGATCGCCTGCTTGGGGTCGCCGACGGTGAACAGGCTGCCCGGGGTTGGACGGCCGGTTGCGGGGTCGTCGGTGATGGCGCGGGCGATGCGCATCTGCACCGGGTCGGTGTCCTGGAACTCGTCGATGAGGATCCGGGTGTAGGTGTCGTGGAGTTCGGCGCGCACCTCAGGGTTGCGGTGAAGCAGGTCATCGACGAGGAACAGAGTGTCGTGGTGTTCCAGCTGGCCGCTGATGATGCGGTCCCGTGCCCGTTGCGGCACGCGGCGCACGAGCTCGTCGCGCAGCAGCATGACGTGGGTGGCGTTCGCGAGCGTGATCCGCCCCTCGAGCCGGGCGTGGATCTGCTTGGCTTCTGCGCGGCTCCCTTCGATGGGGCACTCCCAGGCCTTGGCTGAACCAATCCGGCCGGAGGGTGCGTTTCCCAGGGATTCGATGGTGCGTTCCTCCATCGGAGTGTCGCGCAGCTTGTGCAGCAGGGTGATGAAGTCGCCGACGGCGACGCCGAGTTTGTCGGTGTCAGGAGAGGTACACTCGGCCCGCAGCGCTGTGAGTTCGGCGATGGCGGCGTCGATGTCTGCGTCGCGGAGCCCGGCCTCGCTGGTCTCCTCATCCGAGGTGGATGTGCTTGCGCAAGGGACGTGGGCAAGTTCGCTCCAGCGGGCTTCCATCCAGTCCTCGAGCGCGCGCAGGGTGCGCGGCCGAACCCCACCGCTGAGCAGGGTGCGGAGCGCGACGTCGAGCGGTGTCGAGTGGCGGTAGGTGGTCCCGAAGCGCCCACCAGTAGCCATCGCGGGGCCCGCTTCGTTGTCCTCGTCGTCGAGTTGGAGGGCGTGCTCAACGAGTTCGTCGACGATATAGGGCCGAAACGTTGTGGTGTAGGCGTCGGCGACGGTGAACGTCGGCGGGATGCGCGCCTCCAGCGGGAAGCGGGTGAGGATGCGCTGGCAGAAGCTGTGGAGGGTCTCCAGGGCGGCGCCGGGAAGCTTTTCCACGGCGGCATCGGCACGCATCCGCGCGACTGCCTCGTCGGCGAAGGTGCGCGCCGGGCCGCCGACGCGGCTGGCGAGCTGGCCGGTGCGGGCGATCTCGCTGAGCGCGTCGTGGAGGCGTTCGGACAGCTCGGCAGCGGCCTTCTTCGTGAAGGTGATCGCGGCAATGTTGTCGATGTCGACGCCGTCGTCGATGAGCAGCGTGAGGAGACGTTCGACGAGGTGGTGGGTTTTGCCGGAGCCGGCGCCGGCTTCCACGAACAAGGTGGTGTGCGTGTCGTGGGTGATGGCTGCGCGGGCGGCGGCATCCGACAGAACTGGGCGGGCCGGCTCGTGGGGCGTGGGGGAATCAGGCAGGGCGGGGGAGTTCATGGGTTTTCGTGTGTCCAGGTCGTGGGCGCAAACAAGGGAGATTAAGGAGATGGATGTCGGCCCCTGTGATGAGGAGCCCTCCGGTCAGTCGTGGGTGTCTGCGGAGAAGACATCGGCGGGGCGTTCAGCGCGCAGGGCGGCGATCTGTCGGTCGTAGGAGGTGTAGCCGATGCGGCGTTCTTCGTCGCTGAGGTAGCGGTACCCCCCGGTTTCTTTCTTCGGCGACTGTGTCGGCGGCGCGTAGCCTTCCTCCATGCCGGTGATCAGCGCGTCGAAGACGCGCAGGAAACCGATGCGTTCGGCACCGGTGAGGTCGCAGGCTTCGGGGAGTTTGTCGAGGCTGCGCAGGTAGATGTAGCGGCCTCGCAGCGCCGGGGCGACGACGTCGCCGTCCGCGCCCGTTTCGGCGGACGGGCCTTCGAGGCCGAGCATCCAGACAGCCAGCAGTGCGGGGGCGGGGTTTGCCAGGTCGGGGGTGTGGCGGAAGGCTTCGCCGTAGAAGGGCAGCTGGAGCCTGAGCTCTTGGGCCTTGGGGGTGCGCCCGGACTTGAAATCGATGAGCTGAATCTCCCGGGTCGTGGTGTGGAACTGGACCCGGTCGATGGAGCCTCGGATGCGCACCGCAGCGGATTCTGCTGCGATGCGTATCCGGGGGATGCTCACCTGCTCGTACCCGGAGCTCACGGACTCATCATCGACGCCGACAGAGGCTGCATCAGCTGGGTCGTCGTCTGCGATGTGTTGGATGGCGTCGGCTCCGAAACCGAGCTCGGAGGCGACCGGCACCCACCCGTCGCGGATGCTTGCGAGTTCCAGGTGCAGCCAATTGCGGGTACGGCTGCGCAGGCCATCGACGACGTCGGCGCAGGCGGCCGGGCGCAGGGCCTCCAGCTGGGGTTCGATGCGGGCGATGAGATCCCGGGTGAGCTGCTCCAGGAGCTGTTCTGCACGGTCGACGAAGTCGGTGTCGATCGCCACGCAGGTGTTGACGATGGACCAGTTCGCAAGCCCGTGGACACGGTCGCCGCTGATGAGGGCCTGGAATTCGGCGCGGTCGAGGAACCGGCCGGCAAAGTCGTCGAGCGGCTGGCCGTCGTCGCCGCGGGCGTGGGCGGGCACCACGGTGATGGTGCGGGTGCTCGGCTGGAAGGCGAAGGGCGCGGTGCTGTGGTGATCGAGCCCCCAGAACGTGTTGGTGAATTGCTCCAGCAGCCAGTGGACCCACACGCCGTTGTCGCGCGGGTCGATGCGATCCGGGTCGAAGGGGGAGTCGCCGAGGGTGGCTTGGCACTCGCTGGTGAGGAAGAAGAAGTAGGGGAAGTTGGCGTAGGTCTCCAGGCGGGAGGCGCTGAGTTCCGTCGTCGGCGCGAGGATGCGCTCGAAGCGACGGGTGTAGCCGTTGTATTCGCGCCCTTGGCCGAAGCTCAAGCCGGCGGTGCGTGCCGTGTGCATGGCGAAGCTGCGCCACAGCTGCTCGTAGTCGTGCCCGTCGGCGGCGCTCAGCGCCGCCTCCACGGCCTGGCGGGCCTGGACGTCCTTGGGGCTGTCGCCTGCGGACGCCTCGGCGCCTGCGTGGATGGTGCGGGTGGCGAACAGTGCGGCGCATTCGTCACTGGTGTTGGGCTGCGGGTCGGCAGCGCTCCGCCAGCGCCAGGCGGCACCCCGCTGCGCCCAGCCGGTCTCGGTGGGCTGTGGGGCGGGCAGCCAGCGGCTGGGGCGGCGCGCCCCACCGATGATGGAGCTCCGGGAGCAGGTAGCGAGGGTGCGGCGCGCGCTGGAGACGAGGTGCCGCAGGATGGTGTGCTGGTCCTCCACGCCTGCGGCGGTGGAGGTGTCTTCCTGATGGAAGGTGATCGCGGAGCGTTCTTTCACGGCGTGCGGCAGCGTCGCCGTGGAGGTGCCGACGAGGACGAGGAGGTCGAGGTCGCGTCCGAGGGCGTGCGTGAGGGGCCCGAGGCTGGGGCCCGCCTGGGTGGCTTCGCGGGGCTGGGCGAGGGCGGTGCGCAGGATGTCGAGCGCGCCGTCGAGCCCGAGGCTGCCGAGCTCACCGGGCAGGAGCGCGAGTTCCCGCAGCGCGCTGCGCAGCAGCGGCCAGGAGGCGTCCTCCACGCCGCGCGGCGGGGTGAGGTGGGTGCGGGCCAGCTGGCTCAAGGCCGCTGCGAGCTCCTCGAAGGTCGCCGCCTGGGCGACGGCCTGGATGTCCTTCTCGACGGCGCGCGCCCATGCCAGTGCGGCCTGCTCCGCGGCACTGCCCACGAGGGGGACCTCCGGGATCCGCAGCGGGGAGACCCGCGCGATCTTTTCCAGCGCAGTGGTGGACGGCCGGGGGGAACCGGCAGTGATGGCCCCCGTGGCGCAGGCCTCGGCGAGCAGCCCCATGTCCATCTGCCCCGGGGTGCGCGCCAGCTCTGCGAGAGTGAGGAAGGCGGAGATACGCGGCTCGGAGAGCCGCAGCCCCGGCACGGGGCCCGCGAGCGGGGTTTCGGCGGCTTCGCGCCGCAGGTAGGGCAGCATCGACGGGTCGGCGTAGGCCACGGCGATGCGGTGGGGTGCGGTGCCCTGCAGCAGGGCCTCGCGCACAGCGGCGATGGCGACGGCCGCCTCGTCCATTTCCTCCGCGCAGCTGTGCACCTCGATGCGGGGGTGGCCGGCGGCAGGGCCGTCACTCAACTCCCCGCCGCCGGAGGTGATGGCGGCGTCGTCCAGCAGCGTCACCGTCTCCACCCGCTGCAGGCTGCCGTTGCCCTCGGCGGCGGCGAGGAACTCCCGCTGGCTGATGTGCAGGGGCACGAGGTCGACGCCGATCCGCAGGGCATCATCCTGCGGCGCCTCGGCCGCCTGCGCCCACGCCTCGGCCGGGGTGATCATGTGCGCGTCGTGGGCCCGCTCCTCCACCAGCCGCGCGATACGCAGCACCTCGGTGGGCAGGGGCCGGCCCTCGGTACGATCCGCCAGCCGCTGCGGCAGCCGCAACACCTGGCCGACGACGTCCGTCAGGGACTGCCACGTCGCCGCCGAGTGGCCAATGCGTGCCCGGTGGAAGGCGTTGACCGTCTCCCCGCCTTCAGTCTCAGGTGCTTCCTCGCTCAAGATGCGGGCGACCTGGTGCGCGACGAACAGCGGCGGGCACACCGGCTGGCGTGCCTGCTGCTGGGCGTAGGCGGGAAACGGGATGACCTGGATGTTGACCTGTGCGCCGGAGTTCGCCAACGCGACCACAATGTCGTCGCGGGCGCCGGGCATGCACAGTACGGTGATCGGCCGCAGCGGATCGTCCGCGCGAGCAGTAGCAACAGCGTCGAGGAGGGCGTCGTAGCGGGACATAAGCACCAAGGCTAGTTCAGTGACCGGAAACGATGGCCGCACACACCCGCATGGAGTCGAACAGCACGTCGAAAACGTCACACACCCCGCAGGCGGTATCGATACTGTTGCCACCAGCGGCGACTGCTGCGGTTTCGTCACCTGCCCGGCGCAGGCACTCGAACGGCACCACCTACTCACACCGCAGCCGCCCAGCGGCGAAGGCACACACCCCACCCCAGCGCCCTGGGCTGCCTCCGCGATTGACCCAGGGTCGCCGCGTGCGGGTCCTGAAGCAGCCGCCTCGGGGGTGGGGCGTGGGGGTGTCGCACCGGTGCCCGGACGTCGTGCTCAGTCGCGCGCCGAGAGCTTCGTCGACACCGACGCGTGAGCCGCGTGACCTGCAGTACTTTTCTCCCGCGGCGGGGCTCACGCCCGCGTGGGCGGGGCGGGCGTGGGGGCACGTGCCACACGAACAGGACGCAGTGGGCGTTGTGTGCCGGTGAAGACGTGTTTAACTGTGTGGCACGAACCCACGTTGACCTCCCACCGGCGCACCCGCAGCAGCGTGTCCCACCCTGCGCGGTGGCAGCGTCCGGCGGGGGAGAAAAACTCTGAAGCGAAAGACGACAAGCGACGAGATGACGGACGCACACACTGACGCAGCTACTGCCGCCCGCCTCAACCCCGCGCGCCGGGCCGAGCGTACGGAGGTCCTGGAAAAGGCCGCGGCCGCGAAGGCGGCCTGCCCGCAGGTTGCTGCCGCCACGACGGAGACGAAGAATACGGTACTGCGCGCCGCGGCGGATGCCCTCCAGGCGCGTGCCGCGGAGGTGCTGGCCGCGAACGCGGAGGATATTGCCCGCGGCGTGGCGCAGGGCATGAGCGAGTCGTTGGTGGATCGCCTCCGCCTGGATGAGGACCGCATCAACGGCATCGCGGGTGGCCTGCGGCAGGTCGCGGATCTGCCGGACCCGGTGGGGGAGGTGCTCGGCGGGCGGCGCCTGCCGAACGGGCTGCGGTTGACGCAGTACCGGGTGCCGTTGGGCGTGATGGGCATGGTGTACGAGGCGCGCCCCAATGTCACGGTGGATGCGTTTGGTTTGGCGTTGAAGGCGGGCAACGTGGCGTTGCTGCGGGGCTCGAAGTCGGCGGCGCAGTCGAACGCGGCGCTGGTGGCGATCCTGCAGGATGTTGCCGCAGAGCACGGCCTGCCCCGGGAGTGCGTGCAGTTGCTGCCCTGCGAGTCCCATGACTCGGTGCAGGATCTCATTACTGCCCGTGGGTTGGTGGATGTGGTGATCCCGCGGGGCGGCGCTGGTCTCATTGAGGCGGTGGTGACGGGTGCGACGGTGCCCGCGATTGAGACGGGCACCGGCAACTGCCACTTCTACATCGATGCCTCCTCCGGTCAGGGCGAGGCCCTGGAGCAGGCGATCGCGATGCTGCTCAATGGCAAGACCCGCCGGGTGAGCGTGTGCAATGCGACGGAGACCGCGCTGCTGGATGCTGCGTTGCCGGTCGCCGCGCAGCAGCAGATCATCGACGCGCTCGTTGCCGCCGGCGTCCGCATTCATGGCGACGCGGACAACCTCGACCATGTGAATGTCGACGACCTCATTCCGGCCGACGGGGCCGATTGGGCGGAGGAGTACCTGTCGATGGATATTGCGGTGAAGGTCGTCGATGGTGTCGAGGGCGCCATCGCCCACATCGCCCGGTGGTCGAGCGGCCACACCGACGGTATTGCCGCCCGCGATATCGCCGTCATTGACGCGTTCACCCAGGGCGTGGATTCGGCCGCCGTGAACGTCAATGCCTCGACGGCGTTTACCGATGGGGAGCAGTACGGCATGGGCGCGGAGATCGGGATCTCGACGCAGAAGCTGCACGCCCGCGGTCCCATGGGCCTGCCGGAGTTGACGACGTCGAAGTGGGTTGTCGTCGGCGACGGCCACACTCGCCCCTAAGCACTGCTGCTGCGGCGCTCGTCGCCGCCCTGTGGCGCGAACAACCACGACCTCGGCCCTGCGCACTGACCGCGTGGGGCCGGGGTCGTGGTGCCTTGGGGGCTGTGTGCGGCGGGGTACCCCCGCGATGCATAGATCGAATCTTCCGTCCCAGTGGGGGAATAAAAGGGCTATTGTGCCCGCGCACAGGCTTTAGTCATACCAATAATGCACTAAAGGTGTCACCATATTTCGCAGTCGTTTCTCTGCTGGGGCGCAGGATGGAATCGATGGGGTCATGCTCGCTTGATTCTTAACATTCATGCAGCGTGCAGCCACTTAACTCATAGTCGGCACTGTGGAGTGGTGGCATCCCCCTCGGTTGTGTGTCCGATTTTTGCACGCGGGAAAAATGGGCTCGCGCGGCGCGTCAAAAAATGTCACAAAATCGACCGCGGGCATATTTATGACCCTCGGCGAATGCTTACCTTGTGTCACATGAGTGCGGGGGTAGTGGGGTGGGTGCTGGCAGCCCGCAGGGTGGGCTGTGGTGGCGGGTCGGTGGGTGTGTGCCGGCCGGCGCTTATCCCGTGTTCGATGTGTGCTGTGCGCTCGCGCTTTCGCTGCTCAAGCGGCGTGTGAGCATCTCGTATTAGTTGCCGCTTATGGGTTAGAAGATGTGCAGCCCTGCCTGTGGTGGACGGGGGTGATGTCCTACGTCTGTTCCCACATACAGGGGTAAAAACGGGCAGCTCAGCGGGGTTAACCGCCGGAGAATTATGCAGTCCGGGTGATAGGACTGGGGTATGCGAATTCTCCCCGTCACCCCACCCGTCCCCGGTCAACATCCCAGCGAAGCGTTAAGCGCGCTCGCGGTGCATAGTAACGCGGTCCGCCAGCAGGCCACAGGAAACCCTGACTTGGCGTTTTCCCTCGAGCAGCTGCTCGCGGACATCACGGCCGATCCCGTCGGCCACCAGGTGTTTGTCTGCGTTGCTGACGAGGATCAGATCCTGCAGGACGTGCCCCCGCTGGGCGACAGCCTGCCGGGCAGCCTTCCTCAGGGTGCTGAAGATCCGAGTGTGAACCTGCGGATCCTGGGTTGGGTAGAAATCCGCACCCCCGCCGGTGCTGAGGGCACACCCCGGGGCCTGGGTTATGGCGCGGACGGGGATCGCCTGCCGCCGGCGCTCATGGAGATCACCTTGAGTGCTGATATTTACCCCATGCCGGGCGACCCGGTCTCCACGGAGGTCCGCGACGTCGTCGAGGAGCTCGTCGCCGCCGCCACCCACCACTGGGGTGGGGCGATTGAGTCCTGCACGCTCACCGGCGCGGCCGAAGCGCCGACGCGCAGCGTGATCGGCAAGATGCTCTACGGCCTCGGTTTTAGTTTGCGCAGCATCGACACCATCGCCTGCATGGCGATGCCGCATTACGACCTCCCGGAGGCAGTACCCGCCGGCTTTAGCGTCATGCCGACGGTGTCGGCGACGGCGCAGCGCATTAGTGTGACTGTCTCCGGGCCGGCCGGCGAGGCGCGCTGCATCCTGGAGCGCCCCGAGGGGGCGGCCGCAGGCCCCACCGCGACCGCCAGCATCGAGTCCCGCGACGCCTCCCCGTCGGTGATTGCGTGCGCGCTGCGGGTGGCCATGAACCAGGCTCGCCGCCACTTTGTGGGGGTGCGCCGGATCTACAGCGACGATCAGGCGGTGGCGCTCGCGATGCGGGCGGCCGGCTGGCAGCTCGGCATCGTGCCCGTGGCGGGCCGCGCCCACTGGCACCGCCCGGCGGTGCTGGGCAGCCGTATCCAGATCACGCCCGCTCACGCGACCCAGCCCGCCCCCGCGGAGCGCACCCATGAGCACCCCCTGCAGCAGCTCGCCCGCGCCGCAGAGGCCTCCCCGCATCCGGCGCCGGCGCCCCACGGGCAGGGGGCGGCCGTGCGGGCCGCCCGCTAGCCGGGGGAGCGAATAAGAAAAGACGTCGGCTGGCGTGCCCCTGTACCTCACGTCAGCCGGAGATGGTCCGTCGCGGCGTTCCCCACGATTGTGTGGACGTGGGTATGCACACGGGGAGCGCCGCGACCCCTGCCATGCGGGGCCAAGGGCACGGGGTACGCGTGGTGTCCGCACCGCGTGTGCGGGATGCGACGCGGGTACGTAGACGGTGCATGAACACAGCAACGCTCCGGCGTGGCAACCAAAGAAGGGTCGCCGCGCCGGAGCGTCGTCATGGGTGCGCCTCACGCGCGCCCGCGGGCGCGCGGTGGGGTGTGTCTTTTTTAAGAGGAGCCGAGGAGGCCGCTCAGGGCGTCGACGATGTCGGAGGAGCCGCCGAGGAACTGGCTGGAGCCGCTCACCAGGTCAGGCTTGACGGCGTCACAGGTCTGCATGCGGGTGGCGTAGCGGTTCGCCAGGGAGTTCACGGTGGAGGCCTTGAGGGAGGTGCCCTTGGCCTGCTCCTTGATGTGGCGGACTGCATCGGAGTAGTAGGTGAAACCCTTAGCACTTGCGGAGACCTTGGCCACGGCGCAGGGGCTGCCCTCGAGGGCGGTGACGGAGGCCTTGAGGGCCTCAGCCTTCACGTCGGCGACAATGTCGGCCTGGGCGGGCAGGGCGGTGGCACCCATGAGGGCAGTGGCGGCCAGGGTGGCGGCGAGGGTACGGCGGAGCTTCATAGCAACAACATCCTTCGGTGGGAAACGTCCAATGGGGCGCACGCGGTGCGCGCACACCTGCAACCTAGCACGGGTCTTTTCGCACGTGGGGCGGCAAAAATGCAGCCCTCTACCCCCGTGGCGGGGCTGCAGCGTCGATACTTCTGCGCCTCTGCTCCCACTCGGTGATGTGAGCCAGCACCCTCCGTGCAGGGGCCTGCGCGCCGTGTGCACATCGCGCCCGTTCGCCCGCGCACGCCGCCGGCGCCGCCCCTGCCGCGCGCGTGGGGCAGCGTTGCTGCTGCCGGTCTCTACCAGTGCGGCACGGCGCGCGCCCCACAGGCCACCGTCGCGCACTGCCTGCCGCTGTCGGCAGGTGCGCCTGGCGCGCCCAGCCCGCGAGGGGTGGGCTTCCAGTAGCCCCTGTGCAGCAGGCCTGCGTGTTCTCTCCCGGCCAAGCCCCAGCACCAGCCTGGGTGCTGCCCGGGCGGGGGTGAAAAAAGGGGACGGCCGGAGGTGGGCGCTGGAGGGTCGCGCACGTCCTCGTGGCGTCGCGCCCGTCGCCCGCGGGTGGGCGGCTGCGGGGAACACGTGTGGTGCACGACGCGCCGCGGGGTCGGCTGTGGCTGATAGAAAGGGGGAATGCAGATTCTCCCCATGACTCTTCCCCGCCGTGGCGAGCAGCCGGCGGCGCTGGCGCACAGCCTGGTGATGGCGGACGCGCTGGCGACCGCGCAGGCCTTCGGCTCCGACGATCATGCGGCCTCCCTGCCGCAGACGATGGCGAACTGGGCGAACGCCGTGCGCAGTGAGAGCACCGTGGCGGTGGCGATCGACGAGGACGGCAGCGACCTGCCGGCCCTGGGGGAGTCGGTGGCGCTGCCGCTGGGGCTTCCCGCCGACGCCGACCCGGATGACACGTCCCACGACCCGGGGCTGCTCGTGCTGCCGCTGGGGTGGGTGGAAACAATCCTGCACACCGATGACGCCCTCCCGGAGCAGCTGGACGTGAAGTTCACCCTCAGCGAGCGGCTGCTGCCGCTGCCGGGGGAACCGCTGGCAGCCGCCGCGGAGGAAGTACTCGCGGCACTGCTGGCGCACGCCCGCACGGTGGCGGCCGCGCAGCCCAGCGTGCGGTCCCTGGAGACCTGGGTCGACATCGGCGCAGACTCCAGCCCACACAATCACCCCGTGGCCGAGTGGCTGCTGCGCCAGGGCTTCACCGTCGGCCTGGAGGAACTCGTCGCCCACGTGCCGGTACCCCAGGGGGCTGCCGATCCCACCCTGGAGGAGCGCTACACCCTGCACCGCTTCCGCAACGCCATCCCTGCGGAACGCTACGTCGACAGCCTGCTGGAGCTGTACCAGCTCTCCGAGGACGAGGTTCCCCACGGGGACATGACGGTGTACCGCACCACCTGGAACCGGGAGCTGTTGGACACCATCCAGCAGGCCAACATCGCCGCCGGCCGTACGAACGGCGGGGTGCTCATCGCCGAGGGAGACCGGGTGCTCGCGGCCTCCGTGTTCGGCCAGCCGCAGGGCTCGCGGCCGCACATCGCCTCCCAGGGGGTGACGATCGTCCACCCGGACGCCCGCGGCCGGGGCCTCGGCCTGGCGATCAAGCAGGCGGCACTCGCCGCGGTGGCGGAGATGCTGCCCGGGGTGACGAAGGTGATGACGCAGAACGCCGGCATCAATGATGCGATGCTGCACGTCAACCAGCGTCTCGGGATGGTGGTGGAGGGCCACTCCACCGGCTTCCGCCTCGCCCTTGACTAACACCGACTCGCGCCGACGTACCCCTCCGAACCAACACCTTGAGCCCTTGGTCGCCACCCGGCACCCAGGCACCCCACCCCGGTGCCTGCGGGGCGGCTAAAGTAAAGACACTGCTCCGGGGCACGTGCGCGACAAAGATGCGGGCGCGTGGCCCGGCGTGTACCTCGACGTGTTGTGATCTTTTTTTCTGTGAGGAGTGCCGGTGCGTATCGGAATCATGGGCGGCACCTTCGACCCCATCCACAACGGCCACCTGGTGGCCGGTAGTGAGGTCGCCGATCGTTTCGCCCTCGACCAGGTGGTGTACGCGCCGACCGGCCAGCCCTGGCAAAAAGCCCACACCACCGTCAGCCCCGCGGAGGACCGCTACCTCATGACGGTGGTGGCGACCGCCTCCAATCCGCGGTTTCGGGTGTCCCGGGTCGATATTGATCGCGGGGGCCCGACGTACACGGTCGATACGTTGCGGGACTTGTCCCGCCAGTTCCCCGGCGCGGAGCTGTTCTTCATCACGGGCGCTGATGCGCTGGCGGGGATCATGTCCTGGCGTGACTGGGAGCAGATGTTTGAGCTGGCGCAGTTCGTGGGCGTGACCCGCCCCGGCTACCAGTTGCATGAGGACTTCCTCCCCCCGGAGGTGCAGGAGCGCGTGCACTTGATTGAGATCCCCGCGATGGCGATCTCCTCGACGGATTGCCGGGCGCGGGCGAAGGCGGGGCGGCCGGTGTGGTACTTGGTGCCGGATGGGGTGGTGCAGTACATCGCGAAGTCGGGCCTGTACCGCGACCCCGCGGACCCGGCTGCCCCGAACTGCGCCGAGTAGGGCACTTTCCCCGGGTCGGCGGACGTGGTAGTCACAGTCGCCGGCCTCACAAGGGGCGGGTGGTGGGGGGAGCTGTGGCGGGGGAGCCAGCGCGCTCGTAGCATGGGGCACACCTGCCTATCCGGACCACCTCCCACCCCGCGGGGCGGGCAGTGGTGCGGCGTTGCCGCAGGTGGATGACGATCCGACCCCGCCGCCGGCGGGCCCTGCGGAAAGGACGATGCCATGAATGATGCCCCTGACTCCGGCCGTGCAGCACGCGCTGTGGATGTGGCGCGGGAGCCTGCGGCCGCACCTGTGCCGACCTCCGGGGCGTGGGGGACGGGGCCGGTGGTGCGCGACTGCCCCGATGAGCGGGTCCGCGACGCGCACGGCGTGCCCACAGGTGGGCTCACCGCGGTGCCGTGGGCGGCTGTGGGTGCGTTCGTGGTGCTGGCGTTCGGGCTGGCGTGGCTGGTGGCGATCCCGCTGTGGATGCACCGCCCCATGACGATGACGAGCATGACGGATCAGCTGTGGTTCCAGGTCACCGGGGCGGTGATGATGGCGACCCCGGTGGCCGCGGCACTCATCTGCCTGTTCGTCTTCAAGATCCCGCCTGCCGGTCGCCGCCTGGCGGCGCTGGGGTTGACGTTGCCGCACCGGGTGTGGCGGTTCGTCGCATACCTCGTGCTGGCCGCCTATCTGCCGGTCGTGGTCAGCGGGCTCATCGTGGCCCACGGCGTGGCGTTCGGGCTGGCGGACTACGACCTGTCCCGCTGGACGCAGCCCGTCGCGCCGGGCGTGTCCGTGACACTGCAGACCCAGGTGCTGCTGCAGCTGGCGCTGTTCCCGCTGGGCGTCATCGTTAACGCGATCCTGGCCCTGGGGGAGGAGCTGGGGTGGCGCGGCTACCTGACCACCGTGCTGCGGCCGCTGGGGGTGTGGCCGACGGTGCTGATCACCGGGGCGATCTGGGGGCTGTGGCACAGCCCGCTGTTGCTGCTGGGCTACAACTACAACCTGCGGGACTGGCGCGCGCCTGTGCTCATGATGGTGGCGTGCATGGCCATCGGTGCGGTGCTGGGGTGGCTCCGCTTGAGCAGCGGCAGCGTGTGGCCGGCGGTGTTCGCCCACGCGGGGCTCAATGGTTCGGCGGGGATCACGTTGATGTTTTTCGCCCAGCCGATGGACGCCCACAATCTTGTGTGGTGCGGCCCCTTAGGTGTGCTGGCGGTGGTCGTGTGGGCGGAGGTCATCATCCTCGGCCTGCTGGCCGCCCGGGTGCGCGCGCGGCGGGCCGCCCGCCGCGTGAGCGCTGCGCCGACCACGGCATAAATAACCGGTTTCTCCCCGGCCCCACCGGGCGCGGGGCGGGCCCTGCGGGCTATACTTGCCGGTGGACATGACGCGGGTCGCCCGGCCCGCGCCGCGACCGCCAGGGCCGGCAGGAGCGTGGTTCCTGCGCCCACTGCCGTGAAGTCTGTGCTGCTGGCCGGTGTCACGTCTCCTGGTGGCCCCAGGTGCGCACCGCGTGTTGCCGCACGGGTGGGGGTGTCGCTACTGTTGACGCTTCTCACCTTTCACCGCGATGCATCCGCCGTGGGCGTGTGGTGAGCCGACCTCATCGCACTGCCAATCCCCGTGTGCATCGCCGCGTGTGTATCGACCCGCGGAGCTCCGCCCTTGTGTGTGGTGGGCTGCCCGCCGGGGAGCATGCCGACTGTATAAATAAAAAACATCTGAGAAAGTAGCGCCACCGACCGTGCCTGCACAGAAGAACTCTATTGACCTTGCCCGGGTGGCCGCCCTGGCCGCCGCCGAGAAGCTCGGCGAGGATATCGCCGTCATCGACGTCGCCGACCAGTTGGTAATCACCGACTGCTTCGTCATTGTCTCCGCCGACACGGAACGCCAGGTCAACGCCATCGTTGACGAGGTGGAGGAGAAGATGCGTGAGGCGGGCGCGAAGCCGCTGCGCCGGGAGGGCGTGCGGGAGTCCCGCTGGGCGCTGCTCGACTACGGTGAGGTCGTCGTCCACGCGATGCGCACCGAGGAGCGCGACTTCTACGGGCTGGATCGCCTGTGGGCGGACTGCCCGCTCATCGCCATTGAGGGTGTGGATGGCTACACCCGCCCCGCCGAGTGGGAGGGCTTGGCGACGGCGCGCGCCGCGCAGACCCAGGAGGAGCTGCCGCTGGCGGAGCCGACTCCTGACGCTGACGAGCTATGAGCCGCCGGCTGATCGCGCTGCGGCACGGGGAAACCGAGTACAACGCCACCGGCCGCATGCAGGGCCACCTGGATACGCTGCTGTCTGCCCGCGGGCAGGAGCAGGCCCGGGTCGCCGCCCAGTACCTGCGCACCCAGGACATCACCCACATTGTGTCCTCTGATTTGGCGCGCGCCCACGCCACCGCCGACGCGGTCGGCGAGCTCCTCGGCGTGGAGGTCACCACCGACCCCCGGTTGCGGGAAACGCACCTGGGCCAGTGGCAGGCCATGAGCCACGAGGAAGTGGATGCGACCTGGCCGGGCGCGCGTGCCCTGTGGCGGCACGACGCGACGTGGGCGCCGCCGGGAGGGGAAACCCGTCTGGAGGTCGCTGCCCGCGCCCGGGCCGTCGTCGACGAGCTCATGGGTGAGCTGGACACCTGGGATGATTCCACGGTGTTGCTCGTCGCCCACGGCGGCACGATCAGCGCGTTGACCTGCAACCTGTTGGGCCTGGAGCATTCCCAGTACCCGCTGCTGTCGGGGCTGAAGAACACCTGCTGGGCGCAGCTGGTTGCCCGGCCGCGGTTTGTGCCGCGCGCCGGCGAGGAGGAGGACTTCTCCCAGGAGCTGCGGTTTACCCCGGAGACCGTGGCGGATGCCCAGTGGTATCTCGACGGCTGGAACATGGGTGTGGCCCAAGGCCGCGCCACCCTGCCGGCCGACACGGACGCCACGATCCTCTAACACACACGCCTCCGCCCCCGTGCGGGGCGCATGGGTGTGTGTCCTGCCCGCCGACCCACCTGTCACGACGCTTGAGAAAGGGGTGGACGCCATGCCCGTGAGGGTCGTGGTGGATTCCTCCGCCAACCTGCCGGCCGACATTGCCGCCGAGCTGGGGATCACGGTCGTCGACCTGCACATGATGCGCACCGGCGGCGACGCGTCGACCGCCGGGCTCAGCGCCCTTGAACTCGTCGCCACCTACGCCCGCCAACTGGAACGCGGCGGCGACGAGGGGGTCGTCGCCCTCCACTTGAGCAAAGAACTGTCCTCCACCTGGTCGGCGGCCGTCACCGCCGCCGGCGTGTTTGAGGACCGGCTGGTCCGTGTCGTCGATACCGACTGCATCGGCATGGGGGTGGGCGCTGCCGCGATGGCGGCGGCACGCCTCGCGCAGCAGGGCGCGGGCCTGGAGGAGTGCTACGACCTGGCGGCGTCGACGGTGGCGCGCAGCGAGCTGTGGTTGTACGTGCACAAGATTGATGCGCTGCGGCGCTCCGGGAGGCTGTCGACCGCGGATGCGCTCGTGTCGACTGCCTTGGCGACCCGGCCGATCATGCACCTGCGGGACGGCAAGCTGGAGATCGCGGCGAAAACCCGCACCCAGTCCAAGGCGTTCGCGAAGCTCGTGGACCTCATCACGCAGCGCGCGGCCGGCCTGCCGGTGTTTGTCGCGATTCAGCAATTTGAGGCCCGGGAGGCTGCCCGGGGGCTCGCCGACGCCCTGGAGCAGGCCTTGCCGCAGGGCTCGTCGATCATGGTGGTGGAGTTGGATTCGGTGCTGGCGGTCCACGCCGGCCCCGGTGCCGTCGCCGTGAGTGTGGTGTTCACCGACGACGTGGATACCGCTGAGGACACCCCGGCCCTCGCGGGGGAGGGCACGGCCGATACCCACACCACCGGCACTGCAGCCCCTGCGGACGCACCCGCTCCTGCCGCAGAGCACCCCCAGGTCCCCGGCGCGGACACCCCGGACGCAGGCGAGTAGGAGCCCCCGCCGCGTCACGGCGCACACAGTCACACCCGGCAGCTTGGCGCGCGGGCAGCCAGGCAACTTAGGGTGCGGCAGGATACTGCTGTCTGTGGGGTGCGCGCAGGAACCTATCCACACCCACCCGGTGGTCCACACCGTGGGCACGCAGATCGGCTTCGGTTATCCACAGATTGCGCGATGTCCCGAATTGACCTGCGGATGGGGAAGGAGTCCGGGCTTAGGCTGCGGGCATGATCACCGACAGGATTGCTGAACTCACCCGCCCGCTGGGGGAGGAAGAACTCCTCCACGTCCACTACCCGCAGCCCCGGCTGCGCATCACCACCCGCGCCGCCGTGGCCGCGAGTGTGCTCGTCGTGCTGCTCACCGCCGGTGTCGTGGTGGTCGGCATGCGCGACCCCGGGGAGGTGAGCGAGGGGATCGCCCATGCCAGTCTGCGGGTGGTCCCCGCAGGCTCTGCCGACCAGGAGGCGCTGCTGCGGCGGGGTGCCGCGGCAGACCTGTCCGCCCAGCAGATACCGGGTGCGGGTTCCCCGGCGACTGCTGTCCCCATCCCGGACGGCGCTGCGGCCGCTGGCGGGCTGCTTGTCGTCAGCGTGGCCGGTGCCGTGGAACGCCCCGGGGTGGTGGAGCTGCGGCAGGATGCGACGCGCCCGGCCCGGGTGGCGGATGTGCTGGCGCGGGTCGGCGTGCTGCCCGAGGCGGATCTCACCCACGTCAACCAGGCTCAGCACGTCGCCGACGGCATGCACCTGGTGGTGCCGCGCCATGGTGAGGGCCCACCGCCGGACCCCGTGGCCGGTGCGGGAGGCGTGGGCGCTGCCGGTGCTGCGGGTGTCTCGGCAGCGCTGCCGGGTGCTGGGGTCATCAACATCAACACCGCTGACGCGGCCACCCTGGCCACCCTGCCGGGGGTGGGGGCGAAAACCGCCCAAGCGATCGTCGACTACCGCACCGCGCAGGGGCCTTTCCGCGCGGTGGAGGAGCTGCAGCAGGTCAAAGGCATCGGCCCGGCGAAGTACTCCCAGTTTGAAGGGCGGATCCGGGTATGACGCAGCTGCGACTGGTGCCCGCCGCGGCCAGCGTGTGGGTGGTGCTGTTGGTGCTGCTGCTGTCCGGGCGGGCGCTGTGGGCGCTGCTGGCAGGCGGCGTCATCGTGGCGCTGGCGGTGCTGCTGCGGCAGCGCGGCCAGGCGGTGGTGTGCGGGCTAAGTATGCTCGCCGCCATCTGCGTGGGGTGGGTGCGGCTGCGGGCGGCACGGCTGTCGCCCTACCAGCCCGAGGCGGCCGGCATGCTCACAGGAAAGGTGGCGCAGGCCCCGAAGCAGGTCGGTGAGGGGGCGTACTACTTCACCCTTGAGGTGCCCCGGCACCCGGTGGAGCTGCCGGTGGTGCTGCGCGGGGAGTTGGACACCCAGGTAGCAGTCGGCGCTGAGGTCTCCTGTCCCGGGCACCTGGTGGCCTCCGATCGGCCGGGGGTGGCCCACGTACTGGGGATCTGTGAGGACTCCCTGCAGCTCATCGCCCAACCCCAGGGGTTCGCGGCGGTGGCGGCCACCGTGCGGCAGCGTCTCGCCGCCGCCGCGGAGGCGGCACTCAGCGCCCCGCAGGCAGGCCTGGTTCGCGGCATGGTGCTCGGGGACGTCACGGGCCAAGACCCCGCGCAGCGCGCCCTCTACCAGGACACCGGCTTGAGCCACCTCTCAGCAGTCAGTGGTGCGAACGTCGCACTCGTCGTCGGTGCGGTGCTGCTGGCGGGACGGATGCTTACCCGCTCCCGGCGGGTGCAGTGGGCGGCCGCAGGGGTGGCCCTTGCCGGGTTTGTCGTCCTCGTCGGCCCGGAGCCCAGCGTGCTGCGCGCCGGGGTGGCGGGCAGCCTGGCCCTGGTGGGCATGATGGCGGCGACCCGCCAGGAGGCCATCCATGGGGTGGCGGTGGCGATCCTCGCGCTGCTCATCATCTCCACCGACCTGGCTGTGAACTTCGGGTTTGCCCTGTCCATTGCCGCGACGGTCGGCATCGTGGCCCTGCAGCCGCTGCTGCTGCGGCCACTGGCGTCGACGGGCATGCCCGCGTGGTTGAGCATGGGCGTGGCGGTGGCGGTGGCGGCCGATGTGGCGACGATGCCGATCCTGGCGCTCATGGTGGGGCGCATCAGCGTGGTCGGGGTGGCGGCGAACGTGGTGGTCGCGGCAGCGGTCGCCCCCATCACGGTGCTGGGGCTGATTGCGGCGCTTGTGGGCTTGCTGCCCGGGGTCGGGGTGCCTGCGGCGACTGCGGTGCTGTGGGTGCTGCGGCCGTTCCTCTGGTGGATCCACACCGTGGCTTCCCGGCTGGCGGAGCTGCCGCATCCGGTGGTGGACCTCCCCGGCGGGGCGCTGGGGGTGGCCGCCGCAGTCATGATCGCCGCCTGGGTGGTGGTCCTCATCCACGCCCGCGCCTGGCGGCGGATCGCAGCCGTAGTCTTAGGCACCGGACTGGTGGTCACCGGGGTGGCAACGGGGGAACAGCCCGCGCCGCGCGCGGAGCCCTGGGCTGATGCGATCGTCCTCATCGTCGACACCGTGGAGGACGCCGCCCGGGTGCCCGCAGTACCCCTTGACAGGAGTGCCCAGGGCGGGGCGGGAGAAGGTACCACAGCAGACCCGGCCGCCGATACCGCAGCCTCCCACTCGCCGGGCGTGGACATGGCCGCCCCACCGGCGGGCGCGCCGGCGACTGCGACGGCCACGCGCATCGGGCCGGTGTTTTCCCGCAGCGGCCCCCGCGTCGATGCCATCGTGGTGCGGGAAACGCCCGCCCGCAACGACCGTCCCTACCAGCGGCCCGATGGGCTTCCCATCGTCACTCCCGGCTGGGAGCTGCTGCGCGACGGCACCCAGCGGCGCGCCCACCGCTGAGGTGGGGGAATCCCCAGCCCGGCTAGGGTGTGGGTGGGGTGTGGCACTATGGGTGCGTGATGAAACCTGTGCAGCTGATTCTGGGCGATAACGAGTTCCTCGCGGAGCGGGCCCGTCACGAGATCGTGGCGACGCTTCGCGCCGAGAATCCCGGCGTGGAGGTAGCACTGCTGTCCTCGAGTGAGGCGACCCCGAACGAGTTGGCATTGCAGCTCTCCCCGAGCTTGTTTGGCGACGACAAAGTCGTCGTCATCACCCGCGCCCAGGACGCCGGCAAGGATGCTGCCGACGCGATCCTCGCGGCCGCGGTGGACTTGGCGCCGGGGATGACACTCGTCGTGCAGCACTCGGGTGGCGGTCGGCAGAAGCAGCTGGCCACCAAACTGCAGAAGATCGCCGATGTGTGGGAGGCCAACACCCCGAAGGCGCGGGACCTGTCCAAGTTCGTTGCCGCCGAGTTCGCCCGCCATCAGCTGCGCGTCACCCCGGATGTGAACCTGGCGCTGTTGGAGTCCGTGGGCAGTGACCTGCGGGAGATTTCCTCCGCGGTGAGTCAGCTGGTGGCCGACACAGGTGGGGATGTCACTGTGGCGAGTGTGCGCACCTACTACGAGGGCGTGGCGGAGGTGTCCGGCTTCGATATCGCCGACGATGCGGTGCAGGGCAAGACGGCCCGCGCGGTGGCGTCCACACGGCGGGCCTTGCAGTTGGGGATGAGCCCGGTGCAGTTGGCGAGTGCCCTGGCCAACAAGGTTGATGCGATTGCGCGTATGTACTCCACGCGGGGCAAGCCGGACGTCTCCCGGCTGGGCATGCACCCCTATGCGGTGCAGTTGACCCACCAGGTGGCGCGCCGCTGGTCGGGGGAGGCTGTGAGCGAGGCGGTCATCATCGTCGCCGAGCTGGATGCGGCGGTCAAGGGGCAGGCCCCCGACCCGGAGTTCGCGATCGAGGACGCCGTCCGCCGCATCGCGGAACTGGCCCGCTAAGCCGCCGGCATCATCCCCGGGGTAGAGCCTTAGTCATCTGTGCCCCGCGCGCTTCACGGGCGTGCGGGGCTGACGCGGAGCGTCCGCGCCTGTCACGGGGCACAGGGCATGCAAAAACACTCCGTCACACGGTCCCCATGTGTGGGGTGTGTGCGGAGTGTTCGCGTGGGTGCTTGATTCTTTTGGGTGAGTCAAGCGGGGGAGAAGTTCCCGGCGGGAACCTTAGGCCATCTTGTTGACGGCGGTCGCCATGCGGGACTTCTTGTTGGCGGCGTTGTTGCGGTGGAACACGCCCTTGGTCACGGCCTTGTCCAGCTTGCGGGAAGCAACGCGCAGCTGCGCCTCGGCGCCAGCCTTGTCGCCAGCCTCAACGAGAGCGCGGAACTTGCGGATCTCGGTGCGGACGGCGGAGCGCACAGCCTTGTTGCGCTCGCGGGCCTCTTCGTTGGTGCGGTTACGCTTGATCTGAGACTTGATGTTTGCCATGAGTGAAAACCTCTTGGAATCTGGGGCGTGCAGGTACAGCTCGCCCGACGGTGATGTTGCGGCAGTGCGCGAACCCAAGGTCCTGCCCGCGTCTTCAGGGGAAAAGGCCTGTGTGCCGCAACGGTAATGAACTTTTGGTGTCTGTCCCAAGGGTGCAATTCCCACCGGCCGACGTTCATTGGTGTCGGCAGCGGGCGCCTTGATAAGCACCAGCGGACAAGACTACCTGCCGGGGTGGGGTGAATCCAAACCCATCACCCGCAGGTGCCGGGGGAGAACCCATCGCGAACACCCCCGGAGCGCCCCGGGCAACCCCTCATGTACTCCGGGCCCCCGTCTGACCCCGCCGTCATCACCGTGGGGCCACAGCGCACGGGTGGGCGGGGTGGGTGCGCTTAGTTCCAGCCGAATTCGCTGCGCAGGCGGTGCGCGATGCGGTCGTAGCGGCGGCGCGGCATGACCGCCCCTTGGCGGCGGATGGCGTCCTCGGGCATGGTGACGACTTTGTCGAGCCGCACCCAGCTGTTGCGGCCGGAGCTTTCCCACACCCCGGAGCCGATGTCGAGCCAGGTTTTTTCTTCGGCGTGCTCGGCGTTGGGGGAGATGAGCAGCGCCATGATCTCGTGGTGGGTGCGGCCCACCACGACGAAGGCGCGTTCCTGGGTGTCGCCCTCGTCGTCGGCGAGGGTCATCCACACCACTTCGCCGGGGTCGGCTTGGCCGTCCATGTCGGGGGCGTAGTAGATGCTGCGCGCCACCGCGGTCGTGGGCACGACGGTGACCTCTTCGCGCTGGAGGGGGCGCTGGGTGTGTGCCACCACGGCGGTGTTGGAGCATTCCAGCCCGAGGCGGTGGGCGATGCGGTCGAGTCCCTCGTCGAGGTCGCAGTGCGACAGCCCGGGGGCGGTGAGTGCGCGGCGCGGGTTGAGACGCCGCGCGAGCCGGGTGAACATGCCGCGGGGTAGTGCGGGTGACATGTGGCTCATCTTAAACCCGCCGTAGGCTGAATGCCCAGCGTGCGTGCCGCGGTGGGGGTGCGGGTTCGTGCCGGTGCCGCGGGTGCTGTGCTGCCTGCCGCGGTGGGGTGGGGTCGCGTGCGTGCGCGGGGCGGGGCGGGCCGCGGCGGGTGGTTGCTGCGGGGCGCGGGCGGGTGCGGGAAGAAGGGTGTGTGCGCAGGGGCCCGTCGGGTACTGTTAGGGCCTAATCATGAGGAAAGGGTGAAGCTCGCACATGGCGCCTAAGACCGGCAACTTTGCAGAGAAGACGTTCACGGACCCCAAGCAGATCCGAAACTTCTGCATCATCGCGCACATTGACCACGGGAAGTCGACTCTCGCGGACCGTATTTTGGGTTTGACGGGTGTGGTTGAGGCGCGCGACATGCGCGATCAGTACCTGGACAACATGGATATTGAGCGTGAGCGTGGCATCACCATTAAGGCGCAGAACGTGCGCCTGCCGTGGGTGCCGCGCACGGGCAAGCATGCCGGCGAGGAGATCGTCATGCACCTCATCGATACGCCCGGCCACGTGGACTTCACCTACGAGGTGTCCCGCGCGCTGGAGGCCTGTGAGGGTGCGATTCTGTTGGTGGATGCGGCCCAGGGCATTGAGGCGCAGACGTTGGCGAACCTGTACCTGGCGATGGAAAACGATCTTGAGATCATCCCGGTGCTCAACAAGATTGACCTGCCGGCCGCCGACCCGGAGAAGTACTCCCTGGAGATCGCGCACATCATCGGCTGCGAGCCGGAGGATGTGCTGCGGGTGTCCGGCAAGACCGGCGAGGGTGTGCCGGAACTGCTGGACCGGGTGTGTGAGCTGGTGCCGCCGCCGACGAGTGACGCGGGCGCGGACGCGCCGGCGCGGGCGATGATCTTCGACTCGGTCTACGACACCTACCGCGGTGTGGTGACCTACATCCGCATGGTGGACGGCAAGCTGGAGCCGCGCCAGAAGATCAAGATGATGTCGACGGGGGCCACCCACGAGCTACTGGAGATCGGCATTGTCTCCCCGACGCCGAAGAAGTGTCAGGGCCTTGGCCCCGGCGAGGTGGGCTACCTCATCACGGGTGTGAAGGATGTGCGCCAGTCGAAGGTGGGCGACACCGTCACCTGGGCGTCGAAGGGCGCGGAGGTGCCGCTGAAGGGCTACGAGGAGCCGAAGCCGATGGTGTACTCGGGCCTGTTCCCGATTTCCCAGGCGGACTATCCGGACCTGCGCGACGCGCTGGAGAAGCTACAGCTCAACGACGCGGCGCTCACCTTCGAGCCGGAGACGTCGGTGGCGTTGGGCTTCGGTTTCCGCTGTGGCTTCTTGGGCCTGCTCCACATGGAGATCACCCGCGATCGCCTGCAGCGCGAGTTCGACCTGGATCTCATCTCCACGGCGCCGAGCGTGTCCTACCGGGTGGTGGCGGAGGATGGCACCGAGTCGATGGTGCACAATCCGAGCGACTGGCCGGGCGGCAAGCTGCGGGAGGTGTGGGAGCCGATCGTGAAGACGACGATCATTGTGCCCGCCGAGTTCGTCGGCACCACCATGGAGCTGTGCCAGTCGAAGCGCGGCGAGATGCAGGGCATGGATTACCTTTCCGAGGACCGTGTGGAGCTGCGCTACATCATGCCCTTGGGTGAGATCATCTTCGACTTCTTCGACATGTTGAAGTCCCGCACCCGCGGCTACGCCTCCCTCAACTATGAGGAGGCCGGTGAGCAGCAGGCCAACCTCGTCAAGGTGGATATCCTGCTGCAGGGCGACCCGGTCGATGCGTTCTCCGCGATCGTGCACCGCGACAACGCCCAGTGGTACGGCAACAAGATGACGGTGAAGCTCAAGGAGCTCATTCCCCGCCAGCAGTTCGAGGTGCCGGTGCAGGCGGCGATCGGTTCGAAGATCATCGCCCGCGAAAACATCCGTGCCCTGCGCAAGGACGTGTTGGCGAAGTGCTACGGCGGCGATATTTCCCGTAAGCGCAAGCTGCTGGAGAAGCAGAAGGAAGGCAAGAAGCGCATGAAGTCCATCGGTTCGGTGGCGGTGCCGCAGGAAGCCTTCGTGGCGGCGCTGAGCACCGACGAAAACTAGGGCGCGCGCGACGCCTGTCACGGCCACGGCCCCGGGAAAGCAGTGTTCCCGCAGGGCCGTGGCCTGACGTCGTGCCCGTGGTACCCCAGTCCCTGCGGGTGGGGTGGGGGTGAGGGGAGCCTTGTCCGGCGGTGGGGGAGTGTGGGTGGGATACTGGGCAGCATGACTTCGAAGGCCCAACGGCTGAGCTGCGGGGACGTATTCGGCCCTGCGGCGTCCGGCCGCGTAATCAAGACGATCACGCTGACGAACGACAAATGCGACGTCACCCGCACCGCCCTGGTCGATATCAGCCGTCCGGTGTGCGACATCGTCGACGAGTTCGTCGTCTCCCTGGGGCAGGCACCCCACCCCCGCACGGTGCTCACCCTCAAAGGCCCACGCGGTGGCCGCAACACCTATGTGGGGCGGGCGGCCTACCACTACCTGCACGACAACCTGATTGATGGCACCCAGCTGCAGCTCGCGGAGCTGCTGGTGCCGGGGCGCACTCTCGTGCTGGAGGCCTCACCGATGCACGGCTGGCGTTTCGAGCTGGACATCACCGACCCGGAGCCGGACGACCTGGAGTTCGTGGCCGACCAGGAGGGGCTCATCGTGGTGACGGAGTTCGCCGGCACCGTCGTGGAGACCATTGAGCCGGCGGTGTACAACTTTGTGCGCGCCGCCCTGCGCGGGGAGGACATTCCCCCGCAGATCGAGTGGGTGGTGGATAACGCCCAGCTCGTGGAGCGGATCGTCGACCAGCTGCCGGACCCGTTGTACGACGTGCTGAAGTTCGGTGCGGTGCGCGCCGCGCAGCTCAACCTGGGCGCCTACCCCCTGTTGGACGTGGTGTTGGGGGAGGACGCCCGCTACACGGCGCTGGTGGCGTTGGTGGATTACATCAACCGGCAGGACCCGGTGGCCCTCGACGAGGAGGGACGGGTCGCCGCGGACGTGGTGACGGACATCGTGGAGGGCGAGTCCTTCCTCACCTACCACTTGAGTAAGCACCAGGTGCGCCGCGCCCAGTACGAGCCGGCGCTCAACGCGGCGGTGCGCATCGGCGTGGACATGGGCCTCGTGGAGGAAACCGAAACCGCCCTGTATCTCACCGCAAAAGCGGAGGCGTTGGTGGAGTTGCCGACGCTGCAGCTGGTGCTGCGGGTGGCGGCCTGCACCTTGAAGTGGCTCATTGATCACGACGCCCTGGACACCATTGAGCTGGAGGACGGGGCCACGCCCCGCTACCGGCCTTTCGTGCCGCCGGCGGTCCGCACGACGTTTTCCGCGGCGCTGGGGGAGGTGGCGGCGGCCGCCGCCGCGGAGGAGCGCGTGTTGCCCACGTTTGTGGCCTCGGCGAAGGAGGCGGGCGCGCACCCGCTGCAGTCCTCCCAGGTGTTCCTCCCCGGCGAGCCGCTGCAGCTGGTGCCGGGGGCGCTGACACAGCCGCACCTGGTGGCCCGGGTGACCCTGGAGGGCACGAACCCGGCGGTGACCCCGGCGATTACCCGGGTGATTGCGGTGCCCTGGGCGGAAACGGTCGAGCACGCCGTGGCGGCCATGATCTGCCTGTTCGGCTGGGACAACATCCACCCCTGGTATCTGCAGTTCCCCGCGCCGGTGTCCGCGCAGACGCTCACCAAGGCGCCGACGGGTCAGGCGCGGGAGGAGCTCGCCCAGGCCACCGTGGAGGAGGCCGCCCAGCAGGCGAAAGCCCACTCGGAGGCCGCCCGCGTGGCGGCCGCTGTGCGGGCCGCTGCCGCCGAGGACGACGACACGGCAGCGGCGGCGCTGGCGCAGGTGGCGGGCGATGATGTGCCGCATGCCCCGGCGGTCGATGTGGATGTGGAGCACCCAGCCTGGCCGGTGCGGATCATTACCTCCCGGGAGCAGGTGTACGGCCCGTTGTGTTACCGGGCGGATGGGGTGCAGCTCAGCCAGGTGCTCACCCAGCAGTCCCCGGAGGCGACGATCGTCTACGACCCGGGTGACGATTGGCGGATGAGTGTCCGCGTCCTCGGCGTGGAGCAGCGCCCCCACGGCTACTACGTCGACGAGGCGCAGCGCGCCTGCCCGCCGGAGGACTGCGGTGGCGTGGCCGGCTTTGAGCGCGCCAAGCTCATCTGCGACGACGCGGAGGGCTACATCCTGGCCCACGCCCAGGATGATGTGGCTCAGATCGAGAAGATCCTCGCGAAGTTTCAGGACTTCGACTTCGCCACCCCGCAGTTCCCTCCGGGCAGCTACACCGTCGACGACGTGTAACCGGCCCCGCCCGGGCGCCCCGCCCGCCCGTGCCGCAGCCCCAGGGCCGCAGCCTGTGGGCAGCAGGGGGCGTGGCGGGGTACGGCGGGGTGCAGATGTCGCTACTCGGCGAAGGTCACCGGCACCCAGGCGACATCCTGGAAGCCTTCCGTGTGGTCGCCGAAAATCTTCACCCCGCAGGCATCCTCACGGCAGTCGATGCCCTCGCCCACCGGGGTGGCCGCAATAGTCGCCACGGCGGTGCCGTCCTCCGCCAGGGTGATGGTGCCACCACTGGCCTTGATCCATGCCTGCGCGGTGGCGTCGCCGCGGCCGCCCGTGCACAGCGGCACCGGGGAGCCCTCGGGGCGATCCTCGGCGCAGATGGCGGCGTAGTAGCCCGCCTTCGGGTTAAGTCCCGCGAGCGTGATCTCCACGGTATCGCCGGCGCGCAGCCCCTCTGCGGGCGCTACGTCGACCGTGACATCCTGCGCAGCGGCGGGCGCGGCCGTGCTGCCCGCCTCCGTTGCTGGTGCGCTCGCCGTAGGGGAAGCAGCGGTGCTGCTCGGTGCGGGGGAGTCCACCTCCGCGGTGCTGCAGCCCACGAGCACACCGGCAGTCACACCGCAGGCCAGCAGTGCCCCTGCGCGCCGGGCGCGGGTCGTCGTGGTGGTGGGGTGGGTGGGGGTGACAAACACTGGGACAACTCCTGGACAAACAATCATCGGCGCGAACGCACACACAACAAGGGAACAGACAACAGACAGTGGGCGACGCAGGCTGATAAATCACTGGGGCGCGCCGCGGCACACGCCGTCACACAGGCCCGCGCCGCGGTGGGTAAAAAACTTCCTGACCTGCGGCGCGCATGCATCCTGTGCAGACGACCAGGGAATACACAGGCTGGTGCGGTAGGGTGCTTGCTTTCCTGGGTGCACGCCGTGCACGCACACCAGCTCCACCGTCCATCTCCTAGTTCACCCTGGGTGGCCTGCCGTTGGCAACGGTCATTGGTCTAGACCTTAAGACATCCCCACGGTGAGCGTCATGCCCTCCTTTTTCCCTAACACTGGGTGAACACTGGGTGCGTCCCGCGCGCACGCGCCGACACCCACCTCGGGCATGGCCCTGGCCGCCGCGCGGCAGATCCGCCCCTTCCCGGGGCGCGAATACATGCGCGCGAGACCGCGAAAAGTGGTGGTGAACAGCGACGATGGTGCTGCAGGTGGGCGTGTACGATGATGTGAGCCTGAGATTCACCTGAGAGGAAGGTGTCCTGTGACAGCAGCCGAGCCGCCGGTGACCCCGCCGGAGGGAGGCCAGCCCACTGGGCGCGTCAGGCCGACGCCGCGCCAGAACCCCACCCCGCGCCAGAACCCCACCCCGCGCCCCGCCCCGCAGCCAGGCCAGCGACAGCCGCAGGCCCCGCGGACGGCACCGGGGCAGCGACCTGTGCCCCCGCAGGGTGGCGCGCGCCGGCCGGCACAGCCGCGCCCCGCACAGGCCGCCCAGCAGGGGAGCGCTCCTGGCGCACCCCGCGCTACTGGGCGACCCCCGCAGCAGGGCGCGCCGCGCCCACCCCAGCCGGGTGCCGCGCCGCAGGGTGCCGCCCCGGGCGCGCGCCCGCGCCCCACACAGGGCGCTCCTGGTCGTCCCGCGATGCCGCAGCGCGCGGCAGCCCCTGCCCAGCCCGGCCGGCAGGTACCCCGTCAGGGTGTCGCCCCTGGCCGCCCTGTGCGCCGGGTTGCCCCGGCCGCGGGTGCTGCCGCTGCCGGGGCCGCAGGGCCGCGCCCTGCCGGTGCTGCGCCGCGTGCGGCAACCCCCGGGCAGCAGGCCCGTCCCGCGCCGGGGCGCCAGGCACCAGGTCGTCCCGCACCGGGGCAACCGGGCCGCCCGCAGCCGGCTGCTGCTGGCGCGCCACGGCGGCCCCAGGCGCGCCCTGCCGCCATGGCCGGTGCGGCTGCCGCAGGTGCGGCGCAGCGCCCGCCGGCCGCCGCCGCTGTCGCGCCCGCGCCGAAAGTCCAGCCCGAGATTGAAGCCTCGGTCGCCGCCGCAGAGAAGCAAGCGGAGGACAAGGGCAAGCGCAACGTCTTCACGACGACGATCCTGCCCCTGGTGCTCGTGCTGCTCGGCGTGCTGGTGCTCAGCTACCCGATGGTGGCGATGCAGTGGAACAACTACCGCCAAGCCAAGATCGCGGAACAGTACGCCAGCATCATCCAGGACCAGCCGCAGGCCAAGGTCTACGAGGGTCTGGAGCACGCGGAGGAGTACAACCGGCAGCACTCCAACGGGCCGACCTACGACCCGTGGACGGGTGGCGTGGACCTGAAGAGCCCCGAGTACCAGGAGTACTTGAGCCAGCTGGCGCTCGTGGACACCATGAGCCAGATCGTCATCCCGTCGATCGGGGTCAACCTGCCCGTCAAGCACGGCACGGAAAGCGACACCCTCGACAGTGCGATCGGCCACCTCTTCGGCTCCTCCCTGCCGGTGGGCGGCGAATCCACTCATAGTGTTCTTACCGGACACACAGGTTTGACCAACTCGACTCTGTTCGACAATCTCACCGCCGTCAAGGAGGGCGACGCCTTCTACCTGAACACCTACGGGCGGAAGATGAAGTACCTCGTCGACGAGATTCAGGTGGTGCTCCCCGACAAGACCGACAAGTTGGGGATCCAGGAGGGCCGCGATCTGGTCACCCTCATCACCTGTACCCCCTACGGCATTAACTCCCACCGACTCCTCGTCACCGGACACCGGGTGCCGATGGATCCGGAAGAAGAGACCCGAGCGTTTACGAAAAACAACACCATTGTGTGGACGTGGTGGATGATTCTCACGGTGGTAGCGGTCGTGCTAATCCTGCTCGTGATGCTAATCTTGGGTGCACGTGCGATTTATCGCAGGATGAAGAAAAACTAACCCCCGTCGGTGGTGAAGGAAAGGTTTGAGTTAGCACATGACTCATGGAAAGAATTGGCGCTCGGCTGTTGCAGCCGCCGCCACGGCCGCGCTGATGCTGTCCGCTACTCCGATGGCGATGGCTGACACGGACAAGGTCGTCAGTGGCCTGAGTGTCGATGCGTCCAAGATCAATGTGGGCGCCATCGACCCGGCGAAAACCATTGACTTGACGCTGGTGAAGAAGGGTAACGACGGCACGACCGCCGTTGCCGGTGTCACCTTTAAGGTGCAGCGTCTGGCTGGATACGACCTGCTGACTCAGGAGTCCTGGGAGAAGGCTCTGAAGCTCACTCCTGCTGAGGCTGCGCAGGGCCCCTTCGTTGGTGAGCCGCTGGAGGTCACCACCGGTGCTGACGGTTCTGCCCAGCTCACCGGCCTGGAGCGTGGCCTGTACTACGTGGAGGAGATCTCCACGAATGGTGATGTTGTGAGCTCTGCTCCCTTCGTCATCACCCTGCCGTCCGGCAACAAGGACGGTTCTGAATGGTCCTACAACCTGACTGTGACCGCGAAGAACCAGCCGGTGCCGACGACTCCGCCGACCGTGCCGCCGACGACCCCGGTGCCGATCCCGATCCCGATTCCGATCCCGATCCCCAACGTGAGCACCGCGACTGTGACCCCGCCGCCGGCGACGGTCACCCCGACCGCGACGCCGACCCCGGCCCCGCCCGCACCTGCTGAGAAGGGCATTCCGCGCAAGGTGCAGCAGGCCCTGGCCTCCACCGGTGCGTCCGTCATCGGCGTGGTCATCGCCGGCGCCCTGCTGGTTGTTGCCGGTATCTTCCTTGTCGGCCGTCGCCGCAAGTCCGAAGAGGCCTAAAAGCCCCATAGATAGCCTGTGAGCAGCGCATTCGTGGCGCTGCGTCACTGGTGGTCGGGGACGGCTGAGTCCCCGCCCGCTTCTCTTCATCCTGACGCCCATCGACTTCCACGGGCGAGAACCCCCCTGACTTTCCTGGTCAGGGGGTTTTCTCATGCCGTCGCCAGGCGTGCCAATAAGTGGGCTGTGCGGGGTGCGCTCGCCTGGTGCAAGGCCCTCCCGGGCGGTGTTTGCGCTGCTCAAAGGGGAAAAGGGGAGAAAGGGGTGGGGATGTCCGCACGCGGGCTGTGGGCCGTTGTCCCGGCTGTGCCTGCGCGGCCGATGTAGCTGGATGCTGGCGATATCGTCAGCGTCGCCGCTGCGAAGGCCCTGGGCTGGGTGGGGAAAGCCCAGGTATTGGCACACTCGGTGCGGGCGACGCCTGGTGTGCTGCCGGTGCTGAACTCGCCGTTTTCGCCGAGGTGCAGCCCGCGATCGGGCGGCCAATGTTCGAATATGCGGGCCCGGGAAGGGCCATTTTTCGGCCCCGGAATGAGGAAAAACTAAGAGCTGCATGAGAGCTACCTAAGGAACAGATGAGTATGCGGCGGGGCGGGGATGGGGTTGCACGCATGGCTCCGAGGGGCCCAAATTCACCCCCATGTGGGGGTAAAAATGGCCTTTGTGTCTAAGCTCATAAAAATTCCTGTGAGTGCCCTGGGTTGCGCCTGTGTGGCCTGCTGCTGGGGGCGGCTGTCGGAATCCTGGTGTGACCAGGAGGTCAGTGCCATGCGTGGGCGTACCGCTCGGGGAAGAGTCCTGCTGTGCGGGACCGCGTGGTCCACCATCCTGGGAAGGCACTGGGACGGTGGCGTGTCTCCCAGCCCGCGCCGCGAGCAGTCTATGGCCGGCACCCCGCAGGATGTTTTCTCAGGTTGGCGGTGCCGGGGCGTGTGCGGGGTCGCAGTACTGCCTGCGTGGTTAGGGTGGAGCACTATGTACCTGGAGAGCACCCGCACCCGCCAGATGGGCCACACCCTCGTCGAGCACTACCTGCACCGCACCGCGGACGATGTCCGCCGCATGGCGCGCCCCTGGGCGGCGCCAATCTTCGCCCGGGAGATCATCGCCGACGGCAACGAGAATGCCCCCATGGTCGTCTACCTCCAGGGCGGGCCGGGCTTCGCCTCACCGCGGCCCCAACAGATCGCCGGGTGGCTGGCGGCGTTGCTGCCGCGCTACCGGGTGCTGCTCCTCGACCAGCGGGGCACGGGCCGCTCCGGGGCGCTGCTTGGCGACTCGGCCCCGACAGTCGAGGAGCTCGTCAACTGCCGCGCCGACGGCATCGTCGCCGACTGCGAGGACTTCCGTGCAGCTTTAGGAATCGACCGCTGGAATCTCTTCGGGCAGAGCTTCGGCGGTTTCTGCATCACCACCTACCTGTCGCTGGCACCGGATGCTGTGGAGCGGGTCATGCTCACCGGGGGCCTGCCGGCGGTGGGCCGCAGCGCGGACGAAATCTACCGGGCCACCTATAGCACCCTGCGGCGCCGCCACGAGGCCTTCAACGCCCAGTTCCCCGCCGCACGCCAGACGATCGAGGACGTCATCCGCCACCTGGACGGGGAGGAAGAAATTCTGCCCACCGGGGAGCGGTTGAGTTCCCGGAGGTTCCGCACCATCGGCATCGCCCTTGGTCGGGGCACAGGCTTTCTGGACCTGGCGTACCTCCTGGAGGACCCGTTTACCACCCGGGGTGGCAGCCGGCGACTGCGGGCCGACTTCCTCGTCGACGTCGGGCAGCGCGTGAGCTTCGCCCACAACCCCCTCTACGCGGTGCTCCACGAGGCGATCTACGCCGACGCCGGCTGTGGGCTGGGTGGGGCGACCGCCTGGGCGGCGCACCGGGTGCGGGAGGAGTTCGAGTGCTTCGACGAAAACGGCGGCACCTTCCTCACCGGTGAGCACATCTACCCCTGGATGTTTGATGAGGACCCGGCCCTGGTGCCCCTGAAGGCCCAGGCGGAGGCGCTGGCCGCGAAGGACGACTGGGGTGTGCTCTACGACGTGGAGAGCCTCCGGGAGGCCACTGCCACCGCGGCCGCTGCCGTCTACGTTGACGACATCTTCGTGCCCATGGACTACTCCCTGCACACCGCGTCCCTGTATCGGGACTGCCGGACCTATGTGACCAACGAGTTCCAGCACAACGGCATCGCCATCGACGGCGGGCGGATTCTGCGGCACCTCATGGGGCTGCTCGACGAGCGGGACTAGGCCGTGTTAGGAAAGTCCCCCGGCGTGTCCTAAGACACAAAAAGCAGGTTTCTGTTTACAAGTAGAGGTGTGAAACAAAACCAGAAACAAAAACCTGCAGCAACCACCCTACCGGCATACCGCCGA
>NZ_PPDL01000064.1 GCF_002994655.1 Corynebacterium sp. 13CS0277 | reverse complement strand
CGAGATGGATTGCAGTGTGTGGCTTCAGACGACGGGCGCGGATGTTGTCGGATGCGCCGCAGGTGGGATGGAGGATCGGTAGATGACTATTGCTACTGGTGTTCAGGCTGTGTCGCCGCGTGTGGATCAGCTGTTGTCGAGTTTGCGGATGCCGCATCTAAAGAAGGTGTATACCGAGGTGTTGTCAGATGCGACGATTCAGCGGTGGTCGCCGGGAGAGGTTCTTCTTGCCTGCCTGGAGGCGGAAAACGATGGTCGTACGGCGTTGGCGTTGAAGCGGAAGCTGCAGACCTTAGGGGTGCCGTCGTCGCGGACGTTTGAGACCTTTGATCCACAGTTGTCGACGATTCCCCAGCGGAGTTTGAGTTACGTCACCTCGTTGGAGTGGGTGGACAAGGCAGAAAACCTCGTCATTAGTGGCCCGCCGGGCACGGGAAAGACGCACTTGGCGCAGGCGTGTGCGCGTGGCTTGGTCGAGGCTGGTGGTAAGGCGACGTTGATTACTGCGCAGGATCTGTATCGTGCTGTCGCAGCGTATCGGGTCGATGGTGGGATCGAGGCGGAGATCGCCAAGATTTTGCGTCATGACCTCGTCGTTATCGATGAGGTCGGGATGTTGCCGTTGCCGGCGGAGGCTGCGGAGGGCTTCTTCCGGCTTGTGGAGGCGGCGTATGAGAACACCAGCATCGCGATCACGACGAATGTGGAGCCAGGGAACTTCGACAAGATTCTGCCGAAGAACCTAGCGCTTCCCACTGTGGATCGTCTGATGCATCATGCGGTGCATCTTCGGACGTCGGGCCGTTCGGTGCGGCAGCTGCAGTATCAGCAGCGCAACGGAGCTGAGGCTGAGAAGGGGGTGG
>NZ_PPDL01000063.1 GCF_002994655.1 Corynebacterium sp. 13CS0277 | reverse complement strand
GGCCCTTGTTCGGGCCGAGCATGAATCATCCGTAGCGATGGCTTAAGTCGCCCGGGCCGAAAAACTAGGTCACTCCAGTGTGGCCGCCAAGAAAATGCCGCAGGACGTTGTTGGTACGGTGTTCTCTCGCTATCAGGCCTCCAAGCTTGAAGCCTTGAAGCGCCGCCGCGCCGCCACGGACGCAGTGGAGCGGAAGAAGCATCAGTTGATGGCGATCCGCCCCGAGGGGTGGCGCTCCCTGTGGCCGCAGATTACTGACTACGAGAAGCTCTTCTTCGATGCCTTCACGCTTCTGCGCCCTGACTTGATTCACGTCCACGATCGCCACCCGATGGCGGGTGCCCAGAAGTACACGATGCTCTACAACGCCGAGCACCCCAATAAGCCGCCGGTGAAGTGGGTCTACGATGCCCACGAGTGGCTCCCCGGCCAGGTCTTCAGCCCGCCTGCACGCCACGGTGCCGGCTGGATCACTAGCGAAAAAGACCTGATGCGTGGTGCAAACTCCATCATCACTGTCTCCCCCGAACTCGCGGACAATTTCCGCAAGACCCACCGCCTGACCCGCACCCCCGGTGTGGTGGTGAATGCGCCTCGCAAGGGCGCGTGGGGAACCCGCGACGCAGGCCGCATCGACATCCGCACGGACGCCGGTGTTCCTGAAACCGCACCTTTGGCTGTCTACGTCGGTGCCATTGCAGAGCGCCGCGGCGTGCTCACGATGGTGGAGTCGCTCCAGTACCTACCGGAGATGCACGTGGCGTACCTCGCGGCGCGGGATCCCCGTTCCCGTGAAATGATCCGTAACAAGGCCCTCGAGCTCGGTGTTGGAATGCCCCGGTTTTTTCGGTCCACTCGACTTGAGTGTCGCGTGACCCCTCCTACCAGGAGGAAAGGGAAAATCA
>NZ_PPDL01000007.1 GCF_002994655.1 Corynebacterium sp. 13CS0277 | reverse complement strand
CGTCGGTATATGGCGTTGCAGACGCTTGAGGACACTGACAAGTTCCTCGAAAAAGCACGCAAGCAGGCAGAGCAGGCTGAGCAGGCAGAGCTGGCTGACGGCGACGATCAGGGGGTGCCGATGGTGGCGTAGCTGAGATCAAGTAGCCGAAAAACTCCTTGTAAACGACGACGAAGCGTTACACCACAACTCGGGACTTGACCGAGCAGAGCGGAGAACAAAGCCGAGTGCAGCGCCGATCGCCATCCGTGGCGCAGGCTGTGCACCGGGTGCAGTCGGTGGAGTCATGCTCCCAGTTTCTCAAAAGCAAGCCCGAAAGTTAAGGGTTTTGCAATGAAATTTCTCACCCGGTGGGGTGCCGCCGTGTGAGAGTGCGCTGTCCCCGCAGCGGCGGCGGGCTTCGGGCTCTGTGGCAGCCTCGGCGTGCCGTCCCAGTGGTCGCCCGTCTCACTGTCGCTGACTTCCTCCGCACCTCGCTGGCCCCTCAGTCGCTCGCCTCGTATTCTCTGCCGCCGCCCGGTGTTCCGGCACTGGCTGTGCATCTTTGTGTGCCCGCTGCATGCGCGCACAGGCGCCGCTTGGTTCGAGCGGCGGTTTCCTCGTCCTGGCATGGTGTATTGCTTTCACTCATACACTCGGGGAGTGAGTGGGTGCATTGAGGAGCGGGAGGATGTGAGGAGTGGGAGGATGCAGTGGGGCGCGGGGATGGATGGCGGTCGGGCATCCTGTGGGTGTCCTCGGCGGTGGGCACACACTATGCCGGGCGCCCTTTCCTGGCGCTCTTGTCCCTCCCCGGCCCTCCTTCTTGGTCTTCTTTCCTGGTGATCCTCCCAGGTCCCTTCCTTCTTGGATCCCTTCCGGTCCCCGTGTCCGTTGCCTTCCCCTGGGACAAGTCCTGAGTTGTGGTGCTGTGGTCTTCACCCCCGTGCAGGCGCCGGGCGCTGTGCCCCCACACAACGCGCAGCGCCCACCATCCCCGCGGTGTGCGGGGGCGATGGGCGCTGCGATGCCCGGGGCGGGCCCCTGATGGGTTATGGGGGCGGGTGCTGCTGGCGGCGGGGGGGTGGGCCGCCGCCGGCGTGCCGGGCGGTGGGTGTGCGGTGGGCTACTGCTGGTCCTGCTCCCACTCGTAGGTGCGCTCCACGGCGCGGTTCCAATCGTGGAACAGCTTCGCCCGCTCCTCCTCCGGCATGGTGGGGTGCCACACCTTATCCACACTGTTCTGCTCCTGCAGCACCTCCAAGGAATCCCAGAAACCCACCGACAGGCCCGCCGCATACGCGGCGCCCAGGGCAGTCGTCTCAGTGATCTTCGGCCGCACCACATCAGTGCCCAGCTGGTCGGCCTGGAACTGCATGAGCAGCTCATTGTGCACCATGCCGCCATCAACCTTGAGGGAGTTGATCGCCACCCCAGAGTCAGCGACCATCGCGTCGGCAACCTCACGGGTCTGGTAGGCGGTGGCCTCCAGGACGGCGCGCGCAAAGTGGTTGCGGTTCGCGAAGCGCGTCAGGCCCACGATGGCGCCCCGGGCGTCCGGCCGCCAGCGGGGCGCGAACAGCCCGGAGAACGCCGGCACAATGTACACGCCACCATTGTCGGGCACACTGCGGGCCATGTTCTCAATCGCGGGGGCGTTCGGAATGATCTGCAGGTTATCCCGCAGCCACTGCACCAAAGAACCACCCACAGCCACAGACCCCTCGAGGGCGTAGACGGGCTTCTGCCCCTCAATCTGGTAGCACACCGTCGTCAGCATGCCGTGCTCAGAGAACTTCGGCTTCGTGCCCGTGTTGAGCAGCATGAACAGGCCCGTGCCGTAGGTGTTCTTCGCATCACCATTGCTGAAGCAGGCCTGGCCGAACATGGCGGCCTGCTGGTCGCCCAGGATGCCCCGGATCGGCACCCCCGGCAGGGAACCCCGGGCCCGGATCGTGCGGAAATCCCCCACGGAGGGCCGGATCTCCGGGAGCATCGCCATGGGAATGTTCATCTCCGCGCACAGCTCCTCATCCCAGGTGAGGGTGTGGATGTCCATGAGCAGGGTGCGGGACGCGTTCGTCACATCCGTGCAGTGCAACGCCGGCTGCCCATTATCGCCGTCCGCGCCGCCGGTGAGGTTCCACAGCAGCCACGTGTCGATCGTGCCGAACAACAACTCGCCGGCCTCCGCCTTCTCACGGGCGCCGGGCACATTGTCCAAGATCCACAGGATCTTCGGCGCCGAAGGGTAGGAGTTGATGAACAGGCCGGTCTTCTCCCGGTACTTCTCCGGGCCCACCTCGCCGGCAATGTCGTCGCAGATCTTCATCGTGCGGGTGTCCTGCCACACGATGGCGTTGTACACCGGCTCACCCGTCGTCTTATCCCACACGACGGTGGTTTCCCGCTGGTTGGTGATACCCACCGCGAGAATGTCCGTCGGGGTGACATCCGCCTGGGCGATGACCTCACCGACGGCGCGGCGGGTGTTCTCCCAGATTTCCATGGGGTCGTGCTCCACCCAGCCCTTCTGGGGGAAGATCTGCTCGTGCTCGTACTGGGCGACGCTCGCGATCTCACCGTCGTGGGTGAACAGGATGCAGCGGGTAGAGGTGGTGCCCTGGTCAATGGAGGCAATGTACTTCGTCATGGTGTGTGCCCTTCGTGTCGGGGTGCGGAGGTGGAACTGTGTGTGAGACAGGGGTGAGTGGGGAACAGGAAGAAGAGAACGGGAAGGAGGGGAAGAAGAGAAAGAGAAGATGAGAAGAGGGGAAAGGGGAGAAAGGAACGGGGAAGAAGAGAAGAAAGAGCGGGGAACTCGGTGGACTGCTGGGTGGTGCGGTGCGCACCTCCTTCACGCCCAGTATGCGTGCGCTGCGGCCGCGCGGCGGCAGGCCCAGTGCGGTGCCCGCACCGGCTAGGTCAAGGCGACGGCTGTGAGGCCCGCGGCGACCGCGGCCAGCAGGGGTGCCACAATCGGCACCCACGCGTAACCCCACTCGCCGCTGCCCTTCCCCGGGATCGGCAACACCGTGGCATACGCCAGGCGGGGACCGAAGTCACGGGCCGGGTTGATGGCGTAGCCCGTCGGGGAACCCAAGGACAAGCCAATGGCCACCACGATGAACGACACCGCCAGGTACTTCATCGGACCCAGCTCACCACCACCCGGGCCCAGCAGGATGAACGCCAGCAGCGCGTAGGTGGCGATGAACTCGGTGACGCAGTTCCACAGATTGTTGTTGTGGGCGGGAATGGTGAAGAACATCCCGCCCGTGCCGGAGTTCGCGCCCGTGGTGTTGCCGTCACCGTCGACATTGTTGTGGTCGAACAGCTGCTTAAACGCCGCCCACGCGAGTACCGATCCCGTGAACGCGCCCAGCAGCTGCCCGGCAATATAGGCCGGCACCAGGTGCCACGGGGTTGACCCCGACACTGCCAGCGCCACCGTCACAGCCGGGTTGAGGTGCCCGCCCGAGGGGTCCGCGACGGACGCCCCAATGAACACGGCGAAACCCCAGCCGAATGCGATCATCAGCCAGCCGGTGCCGCGCGCCCCGGAGGTACGCAGCCCGTTGGCGGCGCAGACACCTGCGCCAAACAGGAGAAGCAGTGCCGTGCCGAGGAACTCCCAGCCGAAGGCCTGCATGCCAGTGAGTTGCTCCATGGGTATGGATCACCCCTTGTGTGGTTGTGGAATCAGGAAGAAAGAGGGGAGAAGAAGAGACGCACACGAGGAACACACGAGGACACAAGAACACCACCCGCCGAAGCGCCCCATTCGCCGCGGGTGTGGCACCCCACTGGTGTGAGGTGTCACGGCCAAGAGTTGTGTGTCAGCGGCACTGTGTGGGCAGTGCGCGGGATCGCGAGATGGCTGCGGTGGCCTCCCCGTGGGGTGTGGGGCCACGGGTGGGTGTGTGGACCCTGCCCGTGCCTCTGCGCGCCCGCGGTGCCGCGGTGCCGTCCGCCTGGTGTCCCCGGCGTGTGTCACTGGGTGTGTGGATGTCAGTGATACACGCCGGGAGAGCACCCCGGTGGAGTGTGTGGATCCTCCGGGGCCGGCGGTGGTGTGGACACACCATGGAGTGCGGTGCGGGAGTGCGGTGCTGATGCGCGGTGCCCGCGCGTGGTTCCTGTGTGTGGTGCTTGTGTGTGGTGCCCGCGCGCGGTGTGCGTGTGTGGGGTGCCGAGCAGCTGTGTGGGGGCTGCGTCGGCGTGCCGCGCGCGGGCGTGCGGTGCTTTGCCGGCGTGCCGCTTAGCGGTCCTGGCTCAGGTCCACATTCGGGCGGGCATCCGGCGCGTCAGCAGCAATCGTGTTCGCGGCGGCATCGGTGAGCTCCCGCTCCGCGGCGAGGTTCGCCTCCGTGCGCTGGGTGAACACCTTGACTTCTTCGGCGGTCTTCGCCTCGTCCCAGCCCAGGTACTGCGCCATGAGGCGGGCGACCGGTTCTGCGCACTCGAGGCCCCGGTGGCCGTACTCCATGGTGATCCGCAGGCGGCGGGACAGCACATCCTCCAGGTGGATCGCGCCCTCGTGGGTGACGGCGTACGCCACCTCCGCCATGAGGTAGGCGGGCGCGCCGGGCACCGGCTCAAGGAGTGCCGGGTTATCGGCCGCGGGGGCGAGGACTTCGAACATGAGGGAACCGTAGCGGTTGAGCAGGTGGGTGACCTGCGCCTGGGTGAGGCCGGTTTCCTCGGCGAGGGCGGGCACCTGGTTCGCCAGGGCGTGGTAGCCGTCCGCCCCGAGCAGCGGCACCTGGGTGGTCACCGACTCCGGCACGGACTTCGGGATGTCCTGGGCGGCGGCGTCGATGGCGTCCGCACCGATGACGCGATAAGTGGTGTACTTGCCGCCGGCGACGGAAATCATGCCAGGCGCCACGCGGGCGACCGCGTGGTTGCGCGACAGGTTCGTCGTCGAATCGGAGGACCCCTCCAGCAGGGGGCGCAGGCCGCAGTAGACGCCGACGATGTCCTGGGGGCGGATCTGCCGCTTCACCTTCGCGTTGACGTGGTCGAGGATGTAGTCAATGTCCTCCTTCGTTGCCGCCGGGTTCGCCAGGTTGAGCTTCCAGTCGGTGTCGGTCGTGCCGATGATCCAGTACTCGCCCCAGGGGATGACGAAGAGGACGGACTTCTCAGTCACGAAGGTCATCGCGACCTCGCCCTCGAGGACGTCCTTCGGCACGACGATGTGCACGCCCTTGGAGGTGTGCACCTTGAACTTGCCGGCCACCCCGGCGAGGTTTTGCAGTTCGTCGTTCCAGATGCCGGTGGCGTTGACGAACACGGAGCCGTGGATGGTGGTGGTGCGCCCCGTATCCGTGTCGACGAGCTGGGCACCCACCACCCGGCTGCCGTCTTTCTCAAAGCCAACAACCTGGGTGGAGGGGCGGATCGTGGCGCCGAAGTGGGCGGCGGTGCGCAGCACCGTCATCGTGTGGCGGGCATCGTCGACGAGCGTGTCGTAGTAGCGCACACCACCGACCACGGCGTCTTCCTTGAGCCCGCCCGCCAGCTTCAGGGTGCCCTTGCGGCTCAGGTGCTTCTGCATCGGCACCGTCTTCGCCCCACCCATCAAGTCGTAGAGCACAAAACCGCTGGCCATGAACGGGCGTTCCCAGACGCGGTGGGTGAGCGGGAAGACGAACTTCAGCGGCTTGACCAAGTGCGGCGCCAGCGTCGACATCGACAGCTCACGTTCCCGCAGCGACTCCGCCACGAGGCGGAAGTCCAGCATCGCCAAGTAGCGCAGGCCGCCGTGGAACATCTTCGAACTCCGGGAGGAGGTACCGCCGGCGAAGTCGCGGGTTTCCACCACGGCGACCTTCAAGCCACGGGTCGCGGCATCCAGGGCCGCGCCCGCGCCGACGGAACCGCCACCGATGATGACGACGTCGTAGTGCTCGGAGCCGAACTCCTCCCACGCCTTCTCCTGCTGCGCGGCGTTGAGCGCGGCACTCGGCGCGAGGTACCCCTGGGCGGTGGGGTGAGGCTTAACCATGACAGATCACTTTTCTTTCGTGACAGTGCGGCGAGGGGGCGTGAACCCTCCCCGCCGGGGAGGTGGAACACACGGCGATACAGGCGGGTGTGCGGCGGGAAAACCACGCCGGGGAACACTCCGGCCCGTGCACCGTGGAGGGTGGGTGCCCCAAAACGGGGGCAATGCGGCCACGCTATCACCTGCAATGAGGTGCTCGTCACGGCCGCGCGCGTATGCCTGTGCGCGCCACACTCAAGCCCACGCGCGCATGCGTGGCAATGCCCGGGTGTGCCGCGCGCCACCTGTGCCCCGCCCCCGTGTGGGGGTGATTTTCCCTCGCCTGCATGGATGTTTGTGTGGGCAAAGTGGGCACCATGTGTGGGTAAGTGATTCATGTCACGATATCCGTGGGTGGGTGCGCGTGCGGGTTCTGACGGTCGCCCTCGCGGGAGTACTCGCCCCAACTTGCAGTCGCAGTCTCAGTTGGCGCCAGAGGTTTCTCTGAGTGGGAAAACTGCTGCCCATCGCGGGCGGGTGCAGCGTCTCCTCCAGTGGCGCGGCAACGTGTCGCCGCTTCCGAGTGGGGCGGACGCTCTCACGTGGCGGTGGGGTGCCCTTCCTGCCCGATCCGCGCCGCGCGGGCCCTCCTGGCGTGTGTGCCTCGCTGTGTGGGGTGTGTACTCGCGCGCGCGAAATGGTGAGGAATCATTCACGGCATCACATGTGCTGCCCGCCGTGCCCTGCGGGAGTGCGCGCGGCGGCGCGTGAGGGAGAAGCGGACAGCGTCCATGATCGCGCCCACGGAGGGAAGGGGGACAAAGAGGCGTGGGCGCGGGGTGGGAGGACGCGCGCGGCGCACCCGCGGGCTGGGGTGCGTCCTGGCCCGCGGGGTGCGGGCGGTGCGGGCGGTGGTGAGGTGCGGGTGGCGTAGGTGTTTGCTGCCGGGGTGGGGGCTCGGTGTGGTGCTGTACTCTGTTTCACATGCGCAAGGACCGGTTTTACAACGCAGTCATCCGTGCGGCCAAGGGCGTCTTCGCAGCCCAGGACCTGCAGTTCACACTGACGGGCGTGGACAACGTGCCCACCGGGGGCGCGGTGGTCGTGGCCAACCACACCGGCTACCTTGATTTCACCTATGTTGGCATCCCTTTCTGGGAGCACTCCCGCAGGCTCGTGCGCTTCATGGCCAAAGCTGAGGTGTGGAACAACCCCATCGCCGGCTTCATCATGCGACAGATGCGGCACATCCCCGTCGACCGTATTGACACGGAAGCCTCCTACGACACCGCTGTCCGCTACCTCAAAGACGGCGAACTCGTCGGCGTGTTCCCCGAGGGCACCGTCAGTCGCTCCCTGGAAATTAAGAAGCTGCGCACCGGGGCGGTGCGCATGGCCAAGGATGCGGGCGTGCCGATCGTGCCGGTGCTGCTCATCGGCTCCCAGCGGGTGCTGCCCAAGTGGGGGAAGAAGAACCTGGGCCGCAGCCACACGCCGATCGATATTGAGGTCCTGCCGCCGTGGACCGTGCCCGCGGACATGGACGTTGCGGATGCGACCGCGCACCTGCGGGGCATGATGAGTGACGCGCTGACGGCGATGTGGGGCCGCTACGCGGAAGCCCACGGGCCGCTGCCGCAGGGCGCTGAGTGGGTGCCCGCCCGCTTCGGCGGCGGGGCGCTCACCCTGGAGGAAGCACAAAAACTCGACGACGACATCGTGGCGGAACGCCGCCGCGTGCGGCACCTGCGCGACGACCTCGAGGCCCTCGCCGACACCGTCGCCGCCACCTTAAGCAGCATGTCCGCCGCCTCCAAGGAGCTGGTGGTCGCGGGCGCGGATAAAACCGCCGCGCAGGCCGCCGCCACCGCGAGCACCGCCCGCGGGCTGCTGGAATCCCTGGCCGACGATGCGGCCAGCGGCGCGAAAGAAGGGGCGGCGAAACTCTCGGCCGCCGGCGGGCGGCTCAAAGCACTGGCCGCCCAGATCCCCGCGAGCGTGCCCCCGCAGGCCCTCGACGCCCTCAACCAGCTCATCGCCGAAGCCAAGCAGATCCGCGACCGGCTGCCCGCCCGGGTCGGCAGCCGCGTCGCCCAGCTGCCGCAGGCTGTTGTGAGCGACATTGACGGCACCATCTACTACGAGCGCGTCGTCACCGACGCCGTGCGGGACACCTTCACTGAGCTGCGCGACCTCGGCGTGGAGGTGTTCCTCGCGACGGGCCGCGCCCCCGAGGAACTCGAGAAAGTCCTCGTGCAGCTGCCGTTCCGCCCCATCGTCGTCAGCGCTAACGGCGCCCTTGTCATCGACACCTCCCTCCTCCCGGAGGGCACGCCGCTGACGGAAGACACCGCGGAACACACCATCATCATGGACGCCTCCTTCGCCGCCGACACCGTCGCCGGCGTGCGGGACGCCATCAATGCCGCCCGCGTCGCGGGCGGCGGGACGCCGCTGGCGCAGATGACCTCCCACGAGCACACCGCCGCCGGCCAGGTCGTGAAATTCACCATCGAGGCCGACGCCCCCGCCACCGACATCGCCGACATCTTGAACGAGCACCTCCAGGCCATGGACGTCGCCGCCCGGGCGAGTTTCTCCGCCGCCTACGGCTACGCCGAAATCATGCCCCGGGGGGTCACGAAAGCCACCGCCCTCGACTGGCTCTTCATCTCTCGTGGCATTGACCCGCAGCGCGTCATCGCCTTCGGCGACATGCGCAACGATGTGGAGATGCTCGACCTCGTCGGCACCGGAGTCGCCATGGGTCGAGGAGATGCGGAACTCATCAGCCGGGCCCAGTGGGTCACCGGGCCCGTCGACCGCGACGGCGTGCCGGAGTTCCTCGCACCCATCATCGCCCGCGCCCGCGAACGCCGTGCCGGCGGCGTTGATGCGGCGGGCGCCGGGGCCACTGGGCCGACGGATACCCCATGATCGCCCCCGGGGACCGCGGCCACCTGCCGCTGCTCGTCGCCAGCGACATCGACGGCACGCTTATCACCTCCCAGGAACGCATCAGCGCCCGCACCCGCGCCGTCATCCGCCGCATGACCCGCGTCGGCACCGTCCTCGCGCTCGCGACCGGGCGGCCCCCGCGCTGGATCTACCCCATCCTTGAGCAGCTCGACGTTCGCCCCATCTGCGTGTGCGCCAACGGGGCGATCCTCTACGACTCCGCCGCCGACCGCATCTTCGCCGCCCACACCCTCGCGCCCGAGCACCTGCGCACGCTCGCCACGACAGCCCGCGCAGCGTTCGCCGACCACGGCGGCGTCGGCTTCGCTGTCGAACGCGCCGGCCGCAGCGCCTTTGACGACGCCGCCACCCTCTTTGCCGCCGCCCCCGACTATGACCACGCCTGGGACTCCGTCGACCACGGCACTCAACCCGAAGAAGAACTGTTCGCCACCCCAGCCATCAAACTCCTCCTCAGGAGCACGACGCTGAACTCCGCGGACATGTACGACATCATCGCCCCCGCCATCCCCGACACCCTCGCCCACGTCACCTACAGCTTCCCCGACGGGCTCGTCGAAATCGCCGCCCCCGGCGTCACCAAAGAACTCGGTGTGAAAGAACTCAGCCGCCTCATCGGTGCCGACCGCACGGATGTCGTCTGCTTCGGCGACATGCCCAACGACACAGAAATGCTCACCTGGGCGGGGTGGGGAGTCGCCATGGGCAACGCCCCCGACTGCGTCAAAGCAATCGCCAACGAAGTCACCACCACCAACGACGCCGACGGCGTCGCCCGGGTCCTTGAGCGCTGGTTCCCCGCACCCGATGCCACCCCGGGCGCGCCGCACAGCTGACCTGGTTTCTGTCGCCCACGGCGGTGGGGTGGGGATGTGGCGAAAAGGGTGCGCGTATCGGCAATGGTGGTGTGGCCGGGGGTAGGTGGGGGTGAGTATGTGTGGGGGTGCATGGGGGTGGCGGCTGCGCTGTTTGCGCTGCATGTGTGCGGCGCTATCGGAGGCGCGATAGTGCTTACGTGCTGGCTGTAGGGCTGTTCGGCCTGCGCTTAATGGTGCGGGTGGGTGATCTGTGCGGGTGGCGGAAAAATGTGTGAAAAACTCTTGCGGTCGGGCATTGGCGTTGCTAGTGTCGTGGGAAAGCCAGGCCTGCTGTCATCCACGTCACTTCTCTTCGTGGTGGCTGGCGGTCGGCTCAACGCCACTGCCTGTGGCACTTTCTCTTGTTCCTGCAGTTGCTCGCTGCCCCCGACGTGAGGAATTCGCATGCTTCGTGCCCCACGTGTTGTCACGGCCCTTGTGGCCGTAGATGACGCTGCGGCGGCAAAGCGTGTGCGGGAACGCCTCCCCGAGATCAAAACCGATCTGGCGCGCAGCGGCACCGTCGAAGAGATCAACGAGTTCATCAACAATGAAGTCGAGCAGCTGCAGCTCGTCGGTGCCCGCGACCACGCGCGTGAGATTCTCTCCCGCGACACCGCAGGGGACACCACCCTCGGGATTCTTGCAGAAGAAGCACTCGCCGCCGATGCTGCGGGAGACCCGGAGCCCCTGCTTGCCCTCCTCAGTGACGGTGATGAACGGGCCCGAGCCATTGACAACGAACGGCAGCTCTACGAGCTGACCGACGCGGAAGGTCCGGCGCTGCGCCGTGCCGCTGAGGAAGTGCTGCTCTCCGGGGACGCGGAGGCCTATGACGCGTTCCTTTCCTACGGTCGCTACATTGCGATGCTGCACGACGTCGAGGAAGAGGGCGTCGCCGCGTGGGCGGACATCGTTGACCAATACACAGAATCGGCGATTGCCGCCGCAGACGAGGCAGAATTCCGCGCCCGCCGGGCCGCCGACTTGGCGGATACTGCAGCGGCGGCGGCCGCACGGGCTCAGGAGCACGCGGATCACGCAGTGAGTGCCGCCCACGAGGCTGGCGATCTCGCCAATCACACGTCCCGGCTCGCGAACGCAGCGGCCGCTGCCGCCGACGAAGCAAGCGCCGCCGCCGATGAGGCTGCCGCCGCACTCGCGCAGGCGTTGGATGCGACCTCCGCTGCCGGTGCCCTGGCCGCCGCGACCGAACGCTACGCGGCGGAAGCGCTCGCAGAAGCCTCCGCCGCACGCCTCGGGCGAGGCGGTGCGGAAGCAGCGCGCGACGCCGCAGTCAAGGCCCGGGATGCTGCGTCCGCTGCGCGCCGCGCCCGCGAGTCCTCCCGAAACGTCGCCGCGGTCGTGCAGGCGGCCGGCCAGTCCCGCATGCACGCCAACAGTGCTGCTGCAGCGGCTGATCGTTCTGCTGCGGCGGCAAGCCACGCGGCCGATGCTGCCGCCGGCACGTCGGTGCACGCGCAGGCTGCGCGCGCTGCGGCTGGCCGGAGCTCCCAGGCTGCTGCGCGCGCTCGGGCATCCGCGGGGCGGGTGGATGCGTTCGTCGCAGAGATCCGTAGCACCGGCGCCCGTGTTGAAGCACTTGCTGCAGAGGCAGAAAGCCATGCGCTTGCGGCCGCCGAGGAAGCAGACGCCGCCACCCAGGCGGCCCACGCCGCTGATGCTGAGGCGACGCAGGCGCAGGCGTTGGCTGACGCTGCCGCAGAGGCAGCAACCCGTGCCGAGACCGCAGCAGGCATCGCCCGCGATATTTCGCAGGCGGCACGCACCCTGCGGGAGCAAGCAACCATCCAGCAGGAAGACCTCATCATCGCGGAGGCCTCGGCCCGCGCCGAAGCGGAAGAGGCTGAGCGCCGCGAAAACGATGCGAAGATCAGCACCCAAGAAGAGCTGGATGCACTCCACGCCGAGTGGCTCGCAGTCAAAGACAGCGGCGAGGAGGCCACCCGCCGGGCAGAAGACTTGGTCTTCGCGGCGTTGCTGTCGACCGACACCTACCTGAGCTACCTTGCGCAAGAGACCATCAGTCGGGCCACACCCCGCGCGTACGAGTTCTTCGCCGCGCGGCTCTACGACCATGCCGGCGAATACATCAACGAGATCCGGGCACTAACGATTCGTGAAACCACCGACGATCCGGCCGTCGCGGAGCGTTTGGCAGAGGCCCAGGACTCGACGCCGGAAGATCTCGCAGCAGCGTTGGACGAACACCCCCTCGGATATGCTGCAGCGCGCGCCCGTGTCACCGAGTTAGCAGCTGCCGCCGCGCGGACGGCGGAGCAGGCGCGCGCCACGGGCGACGAAGACCGTGCCGCGAGTGCAGATTTTGAACTCGAGCGCTGGAACGAGCTGCTCGCCGCCGAACCGAAGCAGATCACGGCGACGATGACGGGCGAAGGCTTGCAATCCTTCGTCGCGGAACTTGGACACGTCGAGGGCTACAACAACCTTGACGCGGACGGGCCGCACCAGCGACTGGCAGCCACGAAGGCCGTCTACGGTAGTTCCGATGACGCCGTTGAGTATTGGACGGCCGGCCGGCAGCTTGCCCGCATGCTGGACGGCATTAACGCCCAGTCGGAGGCGCGTGTCGCCGCACTTCATGGGCGCATCGACAACAGTGTTGCCGAATCCGTGAATGCCGCTGCGAGGGCGCAACAATCAGCTGCCCAAGCACGCCACGACGCCATCGCTGCGGCGGAGCATGCGGAAAAAGCTCGTGCTGCAGCACAAACCGCAGCCGACGCCGCAGCATCCGCACAGGCGTCGCTGGAGCAGGCACGGCGCGACCTGGCGAGGGCGCAGCAGGCCCAAGCCCAAGCGCACTCCGCTGCAGCGCGTGCAGAACGTGACGCCCAAGCAGCAACAGCTGCGGCGCAGACTGCGACGAACTACGAAATCGCCAGTGCGGCAGCCGCCGCCCGCGCCCAGGAAGCAGCGGCACAGGCACGCGAAGACGCCAACTACGCTGATCTTGCCGCGAATGAGGCCGACATCATCCGAGTGCTTGCCCTCAAAGAAGAAGCAGAGTGGGTGGCCTCGGAAGCACGGGACTACCAAGACGAAGTGGAAGTCGGCAACATTGAGCGGCCGAGCTTCTACGATGCGCTGAAAGAGGCTGCAGCTGAGGTCGCACCTGAGCTCCAAGAACTCATGTTGGATCTGCTCGGCATCACCGAAGCTGAGGAGTGCTTCGAAGGTGAATCAGCGGCGTGCTTGAGCTCACTCGTGAACTTTGTCCCTGTGGGCAAGGCGGTGAAGCTCATCAAGGCACTGCCGAAGTTCAAAAAGATCTTCGGTGTCGCCAAGAATGCTTACAATAAGCGGCGGAATCACGAGTGGGACTACGAGGATATTGCGGGTTGCATCATCCCTATCCGTCGACCCAAGCGCGACATTCGCCCGTTGATCCCGTGCTACAGGGAAGGTGAAGACGGAGAATACTACGACCAAAACAATCAGAGGGTCGAAATTGCCATCCGGGATGATGATGTTGTCATCGATCGCAAGGAAGGTAACCTCCATATCTACGAAGTGGATGGGAAAAAACTTCGCGATATCAAGGATTGGGAAGTGTCGACCATGTGGCGCCCCCAATCGGGTCTTGAGCGCCCCCAACGTCATGATGGTACCCCCATGACGGAAGAAGAGGCAGACCGCCTGCGGCACATCGTGCAAGATGTGAGCGACGTTGTGCTCCCCAAGGACATGTTCTACATCGTCCCGCGCGAATCTGTGAACCGGCGGACTGAGGATCGTCTTTTGAGCGATTCGAAAGCGCCGAAGTCGAGGAGCTTCGACGAGGACGGTAATCTCGTCCCGCGTCGTGTCGCGCGAGATCCTGTGCAGAATGCCACGGCGATCCAAATTCAGCAGAATGCGTCTGCAGCACTGGAAGTGGAGCACATTCGCGCAGATCAGCGGCTCTTTTCAAAAACTCATGGTGGGCCGGCTATTCGCATGCGGACACGCCCGGATCTTCAGATTCTTTATAACGGTGGTGAGCCTCATCATGATGTGAATGTCTTCGAGTTCGACTCTGGCAGGGCTCCCCGTCAGATGCGGCACATTATCGATTCTGCAACCGGACACTTTGCGAACGGTGGCTCGCAAAGTCTTGATATTGCCATGTATAATTTTGGTCTCAAGGATATCGATCCGGCGCTCGCCGATCAAATTGTCAATCGCTAAGAAGAGGTGGTTGTAATGGACGATTTGCTACCAGAAATTCCCTGGAATCTGCTCGGAAAAATGGAAACGGCCCTCGAGGGACGTCGAACGTTTTGTGAACTGTTCGACGACACTCTCATTCCTGTCCGTCGCTATGTTCACGATATTCAAGCAGCTTTAGATGCGTGGGCACTCTGCTCTACCTATTACCACTATAATTGGGATCGGAAATTCTTTGAAATAGACCTTCCGCGGGCTTGTGGGGACTCTGTCAAGCCTTGGTCGAAATTTCGAGGAGATCCCGACGAGTATTGGACGCAGGTGTGGGCTAAGGCCTGGTACAAGGATGTTTTTCTGGAGGTCCCCTGGGAGAATGATACCGATCGGGACGGTTGGTATTACTTTCCCGGCTATATTTCCGCGGGGGCCGTTGTGAAGCATCGGCTCCGAAAGGTATTGCTGGAGCGAGGCTTTAAAGACGATGTAGCGCTCGAGAACGTTTCCTGGATGACGCAACGTAATGTGCGTATTGAGGTGAAATCCGTTATTAGCGAGTACTGCAGTGTGGAGATGCAGGTGCCAATGAGGCGCCCGAAGGGTGCCAAGGAAGAGGATCTGGTCCACGTGAATTATCGGCAGCACTTTCGGGGCATGCCGGTGAGGGTGGGTTTTGAAGGGCCATGGATGAGGTACAAGGTAAAAAGGCTAATCTCCTACGGGTATTCAAACAAGTCTGTCGAGCCGCTCGCGGATATGGTTGAAGAGTTCTTTGGCTTTGCCAAGGAGTTTAAGGAGTTTGTCGCACGGATGTGGGACGAGCGTTCGCCTCTCGACAAGGAAGAAGTCATGCAACCCATGCGGAAGGGATCTGATGCCGGAACTTAAGCCAATCGAATATTACAATTCGTCGTTTCGTGCCGGTGGCGTCATGACACTGATCTATGATGCGCTTATCGGCGCTCCTGGACTTGACATACAACTCCTGGAAGATCCTGAGTCTGGCGACTATGTCGTTTATCTCTACGTTGTGCAGAGTCACATGCGGCACGGCTACTCAGTTTTCATTCACCCAATCGCCGAGGGCGAAGGGATTCAGTTCACCGCTTTCGCTTCGGTGCACGCCAACCTAGCCGCTGACGGGAAGCCTGCGTTCGGACCTCAAGAGGCAGCGCTCTCCTACCGGTTCTTGAACACGTGGGCCTGCCGCGGCGAGTCCTTTGAGGTCGTCGAGGCAGAGTCGGAGGACATTGAGTGTCACATCCTGCGTATGTCGACGTACCGCCTTGGCGATGAACTGGATGCGTATGACGTGATTCATTGGGTGTATCTCCAGCTGGATGGCACCGAAGTCTTTGACTGGCGGCACATGTTCATTGGGTTCGGCGACGAGTACCCCGAGCGGGATAGCAAGTTATTCCATGACGGTATGTGCTATTGCGAGGCCTTGGTCGTGCCTTATGGCTACCCCATGTACTCGTCCCATGCTCCCGCAGCGGCCCGCAAGTTTCCAGTGCGGCCCGGCGGTCGTACTCGTCCGATTTCGCGGGAGAAGGGTGAGTTTTACCGCAAGATTCCTCTTCGCGGAACGAATGGCTTCCCGCGAGTTCGTACAGACCCACTGCCGTGACCCCAGCGGGCGTGCCCCCTGCGCGGATCAGTCCGCTGGGATTGTTTGTCTTCGCGCGGGTGTGCGCGGCCGCTGGTGCGAGTGCGGGACCCGTTGTGGTCGCATTCGTGTGCGTGTCACTGGACGGCGAGTCGGGTCAGCTGCTGGCCCGGGCGTTAGGCGCGCAGGTTGTTGGCCAGTTGGTCTCGACGTTTGTCTCCGGTGCAGTCGTGGACAGGAGTGCCCGCCGCACGTTGATGCAGGTGTGTTACGTGGCGCAGGCGGTCGTCTTTGCCACCTATGCGGCATTGCTGTGGGCGGGGCAGCTTCCCCGGCCCGCGATCGTGGCGTTGGCCGGGTGCGGTGGCGTGATCTCCGGGCTGGTGGGGCCGGCGCTGCAGTCGGTCGTGCCGCAGCTTGTGCCCGCTGAGGAGTTGGTGCGGGCGAATGGCCGGCTGCGGACCACGGTGAGTGTGGCGAGCGTTGTTGCCCCGGCGGTCGCTGGCGGGCTGCTGCACCGTGTCGGCATGTCACTGTCGGCGGCGGTGGTGGCGGCCGTGTTCGTGGCGGCGAGTGTCGTGGTGTCGTTCCTGCCGCCCCTGCCGCGCCCGGAGGCCCGGCACTTCCTCCGCGAGCTTGTGGCGGGGTGGGTGTTGTTTGCCCGCACCCGCTGGTTCGCGGTGGTGAGTGTGTCGTGCGCGGTGATCAATGTCCTGTGGGCGGCGGTGTACGCCACCTGGGGGCCGGTGCGTGCCGTGGCCGTCGGCTGGGGCGCTGCCGGGTGGGGCGTCATCGGTAGTTGTTTCGCTGCCGGTCTCATTGTGGGCGCGAGTATCTTTGGGCGGGTGTCGTTCCGGCACCCGGTGTCGGCGGCCGTGCTGGGGCAGGTGGGGAAGGCTGCGCCGATGGTGGCGTTGTTCCTCAGTGACGAGTTGTGGGTGGTGGCCGCCGCTGCTGTGGTGGCGGGCATTGGCCTGGAGTGCTTCGTCATTCACTTCACCTCGACCGCGCAGGCGGTGATTCCGCACGCGGATCAGGGCAAGGTGTTCGCCGTCGACGCCTTCGTCGGCTTGAGCCTCATGCCGGTGGGCTATTGGATGGCCGGCGCCGTGGAGCGCACCGTCGGCCCGGCGGGCATGGGTGCTGCCGCTGTGGTGGCCGCCGCCGTTGTGGTCGCGGTCGCAGGTGCCGTGGGCTGGTGGCTGCGGCGCCAGCCCGCAGCGGCGCACACATGAGACGACCACCAGGCCGTGTGGCTCTGGTGGTCGTGTGTTTACTGCCGGTAGGGGCGGGTGGTTTCCTCGAGGCGGCGGCCGGTCTCCACGAGGGTGCCGACGGTGGCGAGGAAGTCCTTGATGTCCTCACCGGTGAGGTTGTCGCCGGTGTCTGCGGTGGTGCCCTCGGAGCTTGAGAGGTTGTCCATGCTGCCGAGTGCCCGGCCCGCATCGCCCTCGGCGGGGGTAATGCCGCTCGGCGGGGTGGTGGCCGTGGTGGGCGCGGTCACCGTGTCGCCGCCGCGGGTGCGGGGCGTGGTGGTGTCGGTGCCTTGCGACAGGGCGGTGTGCTTCTTCTTGGCGATGTCGCGGATGGCATCCATCTGGGCGTAGCCGGCGTCGCCGGGGCAGGTGGTGGTGCCGACGTCGCGGTGGGCGAAAATGTTCGGCAGGGTCACGCTCGTGCCGTAGGGGTACTTCGTGTAGGAGGTGCCCTCCGAGGTGTGGACGTCGAAGCCCTTCGGATCGAAGCCCGCCACGTAGGCCCGCCAGCCGGCGAGTTCGCCGACGGACTTGATGGTCGCGGCGGAGGGGGTGACGGTCGAGTAGTCGCCCATCATGGAAATGCCCCAGGTGTTTTCGTTGAAGCCGCCCGCGTGGGCGCCCTGCACCGCCTTGTTGAGGCCGCCGGCGCGGCCCTCGTAGATGGTGCCGTACTTATCGACCAGGGCGTTGTATCCGACGTCGCACCAGCCGAGGTTGCTGGCGTGGTACTTGTAAATGCCGCGCATGATGCCCGCGGCTTCAGCCTTGCTGTAGTTGTTGCTGCCGGCGGTGTGGTGGATCGTGATGGCGGAGACGCCATCGTCGATGGTGGGGTTCTGGCAGCGCAGGTTTTCGTCCGCGCCCCAGCCCTTGCGGGACACCACGCGGGTCAGGCCGTCGGAGTCGGCGGTGAGCTCAATGGCGGCACCCTGCTCGGCGTGGCCGTCGATGAACACGGCGGTGAGATCCGCCGGCGGCTCCACCGCATCCACGCCAGTGGTGGACACCTGCACGCGGGTCGTCGGCTCGAGGAAGATCGGCTCGGTGCCGTGGGTGCCGTTGCCTTCCTTCTCCGACAGGGGTTCCGCGTCGTACCACTGCGACCAGGTGCCGTCGGCGCGCTGTGCGCGGAAGAAGGCGGCGATGTCCTGCTCCGAGGTCCAGGTCAGGGCCAGCATGGAGAATGGCTGCTCGCGGGTGAACTCGCGGACAGTTTTCGGGCCCGGTTCCTCGCCCTGGGTGACGATGGCGGCGTCGTCGACGACGATCGGCTCGCCGCTGGCGAAGGCGGTTTCCTCGATGGTGGCGTCGATGGGGGCGGGGGCGTCACCGTCGGTGACGACGAAGCCCTGCGGGGCGGAGGTGGTGACGTAGACGAGGCCGCCCGTGGCGGCCAGGGCGGCAGCCGCCACAGTGGCGGCCACCGGCCGGCGGGTGGGGCCGCTGATGCGGCGGCGGGAGCGGGAAAACACAGACATCTCCGATGGGGTCAAAGTATAGAGTTGTGGCAGATGATACCAGCGTTTAACTAGATGTCTAGTGTGATTTTTGTGATTGGCGTGTCGTGCGGGCCCCGCCACCCACACCCCACTAGCTTTAAGCACTATGACCTATGACCTCATCGTTGTCGGATCCGGACTCTTCGGCCTCACCATCGCCGAACGCGCAAGCCACGCCGGCAAACGCGTCCTCATCGTCGAAAAACGCCACCACCTCGGCGGCAACGCCTACTCCGAGGCCGACCCCACCACCGGCATCGAGGTCCACCGCTACGGCGCCCACCTGTTCCACACCTCCAACAAGCGCGTCTGGGACTACGTCAACACCTTCACCAGCTTCACCAACTACCAGCACCGCGTCTTCGCCATGCACAACGGGCAGGCCTACCAATTCCCCATGGGACTCGGCCTCATCGCCCAATTCTTCGGCAAGTACTACAGCCCCGACGAAGCCCGTGCCTTGATCCGCGAACAGGCCAGCGAAATCAACACCGAGGACGCCACCAACCTCGAAGAAAAGGCCATCTCCCTCATCGGCCGACCCCTCTACGAAGCCTTCATCCGGGACTACACCGCCAAGCAGTGGCAAACCGACCCGAAGGACCTGCCCGCCGCCAACATCACCCGCCTGCCGGTGCGCTACACCTTCGACAACCGCTACTTCAACGACACCTACGAAGGCCTCCCCGTCGACGGCTACGCCGCCTGGCTCAACGCCATGGCGGACAGCCCGCTCATCGACGTCCGCCTCGACACCGACTGGTTCGCCGTCCGCGACACCCTCCGCGCCGAGAACCCCGACGCGCCCGTCGTCTACACCGGGCCCCTCGACCGCTACTTCGACTACTCCTGCGGCACCCTCGGCTGGCGCACCCTTGACTTCGATACCGAAGTCCTCGACACCGGCGACTTCCAGGGCACCCCGGTGATGAACTACAACGACGCCGACGTGCCCTACACCCGCATCCACGAATTCCGGCACTTCCACCCCGAACGCGCCGAGAGCTACCCCGATGACAAAACCGTCATCATGAAGGAGTACTCCCGCTTCGCCGGCCCCGAGGACGAGCCCTACTACCCGATCAACACCCCCGAAGATCGGGAGAAGCTCCTCGCCTACCGGGAGAAAGCAGCCGAAGAAACCGCCACCAACCACGTCTTCTTCGGCGGCCGCCTCGGCACCTACCAGTACCTCGACATGCACATGGCCATCGCCAGCGCCCTGAACATGTGGGACAACAAGCTCGCCCCGCTGCTCGGCGTCGCCGCCGACTAACACCCAGGGACCAGCCGTGGATAAACCACTGACCGCAGTGCAACGCGCCCGCCGGGCCCGCAACCCGCTCAAGGGCGTGACCACCCAGCTCATCCGCTTCGTCATCGTCGGCCTCATCAGCGCCTGCGTCGACTACGGATCCCGCACCCTGCTCCTTCACGTCGTCACCCCCATGGCGGCCCGCGCAGGCTCCTACATCCTGGGCTCCACCTGCGCCTACATCCTCAACTCCTTCTTCACCTTCAGTGGCGAACGGAGTAAGGCGGAAATGCTCCGCGCCGCCGCCTCCTACGTGTTCTGCTTCATCGCCGCCGTCGGAGTCGACGCCATCGTGCGCACCGTCTACGACGGCAACTACCGCATGTTCCTCGCCTGGTTCTTCTCCCAGGCTGTGGCCACCGTGCTGAACTTCCTCCTCCAGCGCAACTGGGTGTTCCAGAAACGCACCTAGCCCACAAGCCCCACCTCGGTGGGGCTTTTTTCATGCCTGTGGACCAAGGTTCGCGCCCCCTCTAACCTGGGCAAACGGTGTGGGTGGGGCGAGTTGTCCACAGGCTTGCGCGCACCCTCTAGATTTCTGCTTGGGCGTGCTCTTAGGGTGTGCGGCATGGATTGGATCAGCCTCACCCAGGCCATGCCCAGCATGACCTCCGAACAGCGGCGCGCAGCGATGGAACAAGCGCAGCCGCAGCTTCGTGCTGCCCAACACCTCATCGCTGAGTACGCCTACTACGCCGATCAAGACCACGCCGGCGATGAGGTGGGTTCCCCGCGCACTGAGGACTACCTCGCAGAGCTCTACGCTGTGCCCACCCGGGAGGCGAAGAAGCTCATCACCCGGGGCGCGTCGATGTATAAGCCGGTGCGCAAAGACCAGCGCGCAGCGCAAGCAGAATTCCGCGACATGCACCTGAGTGGTGTGCTGAGTGACGCCACGGTGGATGACATCAATGCTGCGGTGGTGAAAGCCAATGAGGGGAAGGCCACCCCGGAGGACCCCACCGCGCGGTTGGAGTTGGCCCGCCTGGTGGCTGGCCGGCCGATCAAGGACGCGAAGCGCATGTTGAAGGAGCGGCAGGAGCCGGCTTCTGATCGTGAGCCGGCGAAGCCGGGTGCGGAAAGCTTGCACTGGAGCAGCACCACGGACGCTGATGGCTTGTACACGTTGACGGCGAAGTGCAATCCGACGACGAAAGGTCTTCTCGATGGGTTTATCGCCCAGGGGGAGGCCGTGATGAAGGGAGCCTTGCGGCACGCCAAGAAATCAAAGAAGAAGAAGGATGATGAGGGGCCGAACCCGGCGTGGCTTGCGATCGAGGGCTTAAAGCGGGCCATCACTGTGGGCAGTGGGGCGCCTGCCCTGGTGGTCAGTGTCACCGCCCAGGAGTTGTTGGGCACGCAGGCTGAGTATCTAGCAAGCACTGGTGGCACGTTGAATGGCCACGAGGTGCAGGCACTGATCGATGAGGCGGATTGGTGGTTGTGTATCCACGATCCGGTCACCTTCGTCCCCATCGCACTGGGCCGCACGGAGAGGCTTGCGTCGGTGGCGCAGCGGATTGCGTTGCATGCCGAGCAGGGTGTGTGCCAGGCGGAGGGGTGTAATCAGGGGAGTGCCCGGTGTCAGGTGCATCATTTGAAGGCCTGGCGGTACGGCGGAAAAACCGACGTCGGCAATCTCGCGTTGTTGTGTGCCAGGCATCATGGGCTGAACCGGGACGCGGGGCCGAACCGGACTCGGGGCCAGTTCCAGCGGGATGGTGACGGCAAAGTCAGATTCAAGTTCCGTGGCCGGGCCACGGAAGGAGAGTCCACGATGTCGCGGTTCGCGGCAGGAGAAACACTGCGGCACTTGCGGGGGCCGTAAGCGGTGGGGCGAGAGCAGCCCCCGGATCCAGGGGTGGTCCGGGGGCTACTCGTCGTGCCGTTTTACAGCCCCAGCTGGTCCAAGGGCACCACGCACACCCCATCGCTGCGGGTATACCCCGGCCCCGAGGTGTGAAATCGGGGTAGTTGGTAGGGGCGGTCCGCGTAGTTGGTAGCGCCAATTCCGGGTAGTTGGTAGGGCCTATCGCCTCGTCATTATTGAAAATCCTCAGGCTCGTACGTTGGCTCACTGAGAACGTGTGGGAACTCTGCTGGGCAGCGATTTTCACAACCGGGGTACCCAGATCTGCCAGACCGCTTTGCGCAGGTCTGTCAGCGCGCTTGCGCACGCTACGAAGGGGCGGAGTCGGCACAGTGCCAGCTCTCCGCCACCGGCCCTATGTGCGGTTCTGCTCGTCCCTGTAAATGAAAATCTCTGGGGTCGCGAACGCGCTGGGCACCCCCTACCAAATAGCCGGAATCACGGGCTACCAACTGCCCGGAACACCCCTACCAAAAACCTGGAGCTAACACTTCGAGGGAACCACCACAACGAGGCGAGTGGGTGCCCGGCGCATCTTTGCCGTCACCCGCAGCAGATTCTGAGCAGCTCGCTCGATCGCCGAGGAGAGTGCCACGTTGATGGCGATCCATGCGCCGGTGGAGGACTCGACGACGATGTCGATGACGTCGCGCCTCTTGTGGTCCCTGTAGTGGTACACACCCCTGGCGCCGAGTGCGTCAGCAAAGACACGAACGTCGTGGACCACCTGGGATAAGAAAAGGAAGCCCAGTGTGCGGGGTTCGGCGAGGAGGCGCTCAGGCCCGGCGCCAAGCAGCGCGGCGGCGAGCGACGGATCCGCGAGGTGGTACGTCGGCTTCGTTGATGCCGCCTGCGCGGAGGTCAATTCCGGGGACCATGCGGGCAGCAACTCCAGGAGGTGCATGCGTTCCGCGAGCTCCTGGAAGGTGGTGATGTCGGCGAGTGACGTCCGTGCAACCGGGTAGCCCTCGTTGGTGCGGCGCAGCACCGCCGTCTTCGTTGTGCTCTGCGCAGCCAGGCCCGCAAGGGAGGCCAGGTAGGCGGCGAACTGCCCCGGCAGGCGGCGCCGGGGTGTCATGCGCGGGAAGTCGTGGTTGATGAACTCCTCGAGGAGTGCGCGGTTGCGCGCAAGCGCGTCGTCCGGCGCATCAGCCTCTCGCCCGGGCCAGCCTCCCACCACAATCCTGCGCACCGCAGGGAGCAGGTTGTTGTCGCTGAGACGCGCGGGCACGTCCTCGCCCGCGAGCAACGCGCGGATGCTGATGTCGCCGCTTGCGTCTCCTGACTCCGCCCAGGTCATCGTCCGCATGAGTAGCCGGTGCACGCGATCAGTCTCCGCGTGCAGCGTCGAACTGGCGAGGAGGAATTGCCCCGTGTGCCGCTGATCGTCGAGTGCGTGGCGGACGGCGGCGGCCTGTGGTGCCTGGTGCCAGTCGTCGATGAAGCGGGCTGCGGGTCCTTCCCCGAGGAGGGACTCTGCGGCGATGTGCGTCCCTGTCGTTGTCTTTCCGCACCCGCGGACGCCATGGATCTCCACGGCGCCGGCCGTGGACAGCCCGTGGCGGATCTGGGCGTCGATGACGCGCGGCCTGTACGTGCTCATGGGGCCAGCGTAACCATTGTCAGTTGGAAGTTTCAGAGAGAAAGGGGTGGAAGTTTCCACCCGTGTCGAGTGGAAACTTCCACGACTGCCAGTGTCGAACTTTCCGCGGGGGCTCGTGCTGCGGGGCGTCAAAGCCGTGTAGCTCGCGGGTGGGGCCGGGCTGAGCCAGTAGGCTAGGCGTGTTATGAGTGCACGTATGGAAAGGGTCTTTCGTGAGCGCTAGTCAGGCTGTTGAACAACTGCAACGGGTTCTGCTGCCCCGGGCGGGCGAGCCGCACGACGTGCGCTCCCTCTACCTCCTTGAGACCGCCGGCGGTTCCCGCTGCACGTGGGAGAGCCGCACCGCGATGCGGATTCCCGCGGGCGCGGAGGTGAGCTTCGAGACGTATTTCAACGCGTTCCCCGCCTCCTACTGGCGGCGCTGGTCGCAGCTGTCGCAGGTGGTGCTCCGGGTGGAGGTGTCCGGCACCGCCCGCGTGGAGGTGTACCGCTCCAAGATGGACGGCTCCCGCATTGGGTGCGGCGGCCGCACCGTCGACGGGGTGGCTGAGTTCGTGTTGGACTTGGCGCCGTTTGAGGATGGCGGCTGGTACTGGTTCGACCTCACCGCCGACACGGATGTGGAGTTGCTGTCCGCCGGCTGGTGGGCGCCGGTCGCCCCCGGCCCGCAGCGGCTGCCAAGCGGCGACATGGTGGGCCCCTTCGACCCCCGGGTGACGGTGGGCATTCCGACGTTCAACCGCCCAGCCGACGCGGTGGCTGCCCTCGAGGCGTTGGCCTCCGACCCGGCGGTTGATCGTGTCATTGATGCGGTGATCATGCCCGACCAGGGCACCAAGCACCCCGCCGACGAGCCCGGCTACGCAGAGGCCACCGCCCACTTCGGCGAGCGTTTCTTCGAGTTCCGGCAGGGCAACCTGGGCGGCTCCGGCGGCTACTCCCGCATCATGTACGAGGCTCTCGGCGGCCCGGACGGCACCGGTGCCGCGGGCCGGGCGGAGTCCCCCTACATCCTGTACATGGATGACGACATCGCCATTGAGCCCGACAGTGTGCTGCGCGCCCTGCAGGCCGCCCGCTACGCGAAGACTCCGATGCTCATCGGCGGGCAGATGCTCAACCTGCAGGAGCGTTCCCACCTGCACTCCATGGGTGAGGTCATCGACCGCGGCAGCTTCATGTGGACCTCCGCCCCGCACGTGCACTATGACCACGACTTCTCCGAGATGCCGCTGTCCTACAAGGACAACACCTCGAAGGGCCCGGACGTCAAGGACTCCCGCGACCTGCACCGCCGCATCGACGTCGATTACAACGGCTGGTGGATGTGCATGATCCCCCGGTGCGTGGCCCAGGAGATTGGGCAGCCGCTGCCGCTGTTCATCAAGTGGGACGACGCCGAGTACGGCCTGCGGGCCGGGAAGGCCGGCTACCCGACCGCCACGTGGCCGGGTATCGCGATCTGGCACATGGCATGGTCCGACAAGGACGACGCCATCGACTGGCAGGCCTACTTCCACCTCCGCAACCGCCTCATCGTCGCCGCCATGGACCACGACGGCAGCCCCAAGGGGCTCGTGGCCTCCATGCGGAAGGCGACGTTCAAGCACCTTCTGTGCCTGGAGTACTCGACGGTCGCGATCCAGAACGAAGCGATGCGGGACTTCCTCGCCGGCCCGGAGCACCTCTTCGACATTCTCGAAACCTCCCTGCCGCGCATCGCCGCCATTCGGAAAACCTACCCGGATGCGGTCGTGCTGCCGACGGCGGCGGACCTGCCGCAGCCGAGCGGCATTCCCGGCGTGCCGACGAAGGACATTGGTGGCCGGTTGGCCCCGGTGAAAAAGGGCCTGTGGCTGCTCAAGGGGCTCAAGCACTCCCTGAGTGAGCAGGACCCCGCCCACCATGATGTGCCGCAGGCGAACCTCGCGCCGATCGAGGCCCGCTGGTTCAGCCTGAGCCGCGTCGACGGCGCCACCGTCACCACCGCCGACGGCCGTGGTGTCGTCTACCGCAAACGCGACCGTGCGAAGGCCGCAGCGCTCGCGAAGGAGGCCTACGCCCTGCAGAAGGAAGTGGCGGAACGCTTCGACGAGTTGCGTGAGCGCTACCGGGCCGCCCACCCGGAGCTGGTCTCCCTGCGCAGTTGGGAGCAGATCTTTGGCTAGTTTCACCGACCGCGAAGCAGACCTCCTGGTCGCCCTGCAGCAGCGTTGCGGCACCCCCCGGGTGCTGCAGGCAGCGCGCGGGCTGTCCCACTTCGGCGAGCACGCCCTCGGCTGGTTCGCGCTGGCGGGGGCGGGCATGCTGCTCGACCGCCGGCACCGCTGGGCCACCGTCGGCGTCTCCGCGTTTGTCTCCCACGCCGCCTCCGTGGTGCTCAAGCGTGTGGTGCGCCGCCGGCGCCCCCACGATCCCCGCATCACCGTCGGTGTTGCCACCCCCAGCAATTACAGTTTCCCGTCGAGCCACGCCACCTCCACCGCGGGCGCGTTGGTGGCGGCGGCGGTGATTCTGCGCACCCCGTGGCCGGTGGTGGGGGTGCCTGTCATGATGGCGTCGCGTATGGTACTCGGCGTCCACTACCCCAGTGATGTTGCCTGCGGCGCGGCGGTGGGTGCCGCCACGGCCGCCCTGGTGGCGCGAAAGGATTTCCGTTGAGTGAGCAACTGTTGGGCTCTGAGCCGCATACCGCCGGCGTGGAGCCGCCGGCGAGCGCGCAACCCCCGAAGAACCTGCCGGACGCCATGGTGAAAGCGCTGCGCCCGAAGCAGTGGGTGAAGAACGTTCTCGTGCTGGCCGCCCCGGCGGCCGCCGGCGGGGATGTGTTGTTCCACCACCGCACCCTCATCGATGTGGGCATCGCGTTCGCGGTGTTCTGCATGGCGGCGTCCGCCATCTACCTCATCAACGATGCCCGCGACGTGGAGGCCGACCGGGCGCATCCGACGAAACGCTACCGGCCGATCGCTGCCGGCATGCTGCCGGTGAACCTGGCGTACATCATGGCGGTGGTCCTCATCGTCGCCTCCGTCGGCGTGAGTCTGCTGGCGACGTCGGGTGTGAACTTGGCGATCGTCATGGCGGTCTACATTGCCCTGCAGTTGGGGTACTGCTTCGGCTGGAAGCACCAGCCCGTCATCGATATCGCCCTGGTGAGCTCCGGGTTCATGCTGCGCACCATGGCTGGCGGTGTCGCCGGCGGCATTGCGCTGTCGCAGTGGTTCCTGCTGGTGGCCGCCTTCGGCTCCCTGTTCATGGCCTCCGGCAAGCGGTACGCCGAAATCCTGCTCGCGAAAGAATCCGGGGCGAAGATCCGCAAGTCCCTGGAGGGCTACACCGCGACCTATTTGCGCTTCGTGTGGACCCTGTCGGCGACGGCGGTGGTCATGAGCTACGCCCTGTGGGGCTTCAACCTGTCGAAGGTGGCGGTGTCGCCGGCGGCGGGGGTGTGGTACCAGATTTCGATGGTGCCGTTCACGGTGGCGATCCTGCGCTACGCGGCCGACGTGGACCGTGGTGACGGTGGGGCGCCGGACGAGATTGCCTTGTCGGACCGGGTGCTGCAGGCCCTGGCGGTGCTGTGGATGGCGTGCATCGCGATGGCGGTGTACGTGATCCCGGGGTTGGGCTAGTCGCCACCGGGGCTCGTGCGGGATTGGATGGCAGAGATCATCCGATCCCGCATTTTTTGTGCCCAGGGGTGGTCGGGTGATGCCCATCATAGGTAGGAGAAGATGTGTGGCCAGGGGCTGCCGGTGTACGTTAAGGTAACGATTCGGTCTCAAGCGACGATGTAGCTGGAGAAATTCCCGCCCCTTTCTGTGGGGCCCGATGGCCAAGGAGAACCATGTCCCGACGATTGTTGCGTGCCCTCGGCACCAAGGTTGCCGCTGTGGCGGTGGCGGCCGCGACCGCGCTGACGATTGCCGCCCCGCCGGCGCACGCCGGCAACCGCGACTGGTTGCGGCCCGACGCGACCGGTACCTGCGAGTGGGATGGTGCCGGCTACTGGGTGCAGCGCTGCGACGTGTGGTCGCCGGCCATGGGCCGCGCCATCCCGGTGCTCATCCAGCCGGCGGGCCGCGGCGGCGACGCGGGCCTGTACCTGCTTGACGGCATGCGGGCCGACAATAACTTCACGGGGTGGACGGTGTACGCCGACGCCCCCGCCACCTATGCGGATTCCAATATCACTGTGGTCATGCCGATTGGTGGTGCGGGTTCCTTCTTCACGGACTGGGATGCCCCGGCCACGTTCAGCTCCTCGCAGCCGGTGATCTACAAGTGGGAGACCTTCCTCACCGCGGAGCTCCCCGGCTACCTGCAGCAGCACTTTGGGGTGAACCCGGGCCGTAATTCCATTGCGGGCCTGTCGATGGGTGGCACCGCCGCCCTGAACTTGGCGTCCCGGCACCCGAACCAGTTCCGCCAGGCGTTGAGCTTCTCCGGGTACTTGACGACGACGGCGCCGGGCATGCAGACGCTGCTGCGGATGGCGCTCATTGATACCGGCGGGTTCAACCTGAACTCCATGTACACCTCGGTGTTGTCGCCGCGGCGTTTTGAAAACGACCCGTTCTGGAACATGGGTGGCCTGCGCGGCATCGACACCTATGTGTCCGCGTCGACGGGGTTGTGGACTCCGGCTGATTTGAACCTCCCCTTGGCGTCGCGCGTCATGGGCTGGGCGCTGGAGTTCCTGTCGCGGAATTCGACGGTGGCGTGGGAGTTGAAGGCCCGGGCGATGGGCCTCAACCCGACGGTGGAGTACACGCCGGCTGGTGTGCACAACTGGGGTATTTGGACCGACCAGTTGCATCGCACGAAGGGCCGCGTGCTCGACGTCATGGGCGCCTGGTAAAGCGTCATCCCCGGAACGGCAAGGAAGTTCCGGGGATTTTTTTCTGACACGCCGGGTGCGCCCCTGGCAAAAGTCTCAAGTTCAACTTAAACTTGAGGAAAGTTTTGGTCGCGCCCGCGGCCACGCGATCCACACGCCCACCGGGGCGGCCGGGGGAGGGGAACCCCCGGGCGGCACACCCTTCGGTGGCGAGCTTCTGCGACCTGGTGTGGAGTCGCACGCCCAACGATTAAAGGACGTCACACCCTCCCATGCGCAACAGTTTTCAGTCCCCGAAGCGGCGCTACCTCGCCATCCCGGCGGCACTGGCCGTCGGCTTGGGCGCCCTGACCCTCCCGGCCGGCGCCCAGAGCTCCCTGTTTGGGTCCTCCAGCAGCATTTCCGACTACCTGCAGGACGATTCCGCCCCGGAGCGCACCCCGCTGCGCACCGACTTCCCCAAGATTGAGGGCCTCCCGGAGGGAGTGTCCGTGGAGAAGCAGGAGTGGCTCGGCGACCGGCGCGTCGCCCTCTACATCCGCTCCGCCGCCATGCCGGAGAAGCCCATCCAGGTGCAGATCCTCCTGGCCCGCGACTGGTTCTCCCAGCCCGATAAGACCTTCCCCGAGGTGTGGGCACTCGACGGCCTGCGCGCCAACGAGCAGGAGAACGGCTGGACCCAGCACACCAACATCGTCACCCAGTACGCTGACCGCAACGTCAACGTCATCCTGCCCGTCGGCGGCGAAGCCTCCTTCTACACCGACTGGGAGCGCCCGGACAACGGCAAGAACTACAAGTGGGAGACCTTCCTCACCCAGGAGCTGCCGGCGGTGCTCAAGCAGGGCTACCGCTCCAACGGCAAGCGCGCCATCACGGGCCTGTCGATGGGCGGCACGGCCGCCATCAACCTCGCGGAGCACCGCCCCGACCTCTTCGACTTCGTGGGCTCGTTCTCCGGGTACCTGGACACCACCTCGCTGGGCATGCCGATGGGCATTAGCGGCGCCCTGCAGGACGGCGGCGGCTACGACGCGAACGCCATGTGGGGCACCCCGGGCACGAAGCGCTGGGTCGACAACGACCCGAAGCTCGGCATCGAAGCCCTCAAGGGCAAGGTCGTCTACGTGTCCGCGGGCAGCGGCACCGACGACTACGGCAAGCCCGGCTCCGTCGCCACCGGCCCCTCCAACATGGCCGGCATCGGCCTGGAGGTCATGTCCCGCATGACGACCCAGACGTTCGTCGACCGCGCGAAGCGCGCCGGCGTCGACGTCATCTCCCGCTTCCGCCCCTCCGGCGTGCACAACTGGCCCTACTGGCAGTTCGAAATGTCCGAGGCGTGGCCCTACATGGCCGACGCGTTGGGCGTGCCGAAGGAAGACCGGGGCGCGGACTGCACCCCCGTCGGGCTCATTGCCGAGGCAACGAAGTCCGGCGAGTTCGGCACCTGCATCAACAACGAGTACGACCTCGCCGGCGGCAAGGCGGAGGACTTCACCGCCGGCCGTGCGTTCTGGTCCGCCGACACCGGCGCCCACGTCCTCATCGGCCGCATCAGCGCCCGCTACTCGGAGATGGGCGGCCCTGAGTCCTGGCTCGGGTTCCCCATCACCAACGAGCAGATCACCCCCGACGGGCGTGGCCGCTACGTGCACTTCCAGAACGGCTCCATCTACTGGACCCCGGAGACCGGCGCGCAGGCCATGCCGAAGGACATGTTCGACGCGTGGGGTGAGGAAGGCTGGGAGGCCGGCCTCCTCGGCTACCCGATCTCCGAGCCCGTCGCCGGCCCCGACAACAACGACAGCCTGCTGGTGCAGCAGTTCGAAAACGGCTACGTCGTCCGCAACGGCGACAAGGCCTTCGTCGTCAAGGGTGAGATCGCGAAGCGCTACACCGCCATCAACACCGTGAAGTCGAAGCTCGGCGCCCCGACCAGCAACGAGATCGCCATCCCGGGTGGCGTGCTGCAGAACTTCGACAACGGCAGCTTCTACTGGTCGCCCGCCACCGGCGCGCACTTCATCACCAACGGTGATATTCGCGACGAGTGGGGCAAGCGCGGCTGGGAGCAGGGTGAGCTCGGCTGGCCGACCTCCGACATCACCAACATTCCCGCCGGCGGCCTGACGATGGACTTCCAGCACGGCACCATCCGCCAGCTCATGGGCATCGTCCACGTCGACAAGAAGTAACCCGCCCAGAAGTCTCTGGCCCCACGGCTTGTTCTCACGCCGCGGGGCCAGACGTGCATATGCAAGGAGTACGCATGTCCCGATCCACTCTCATTGCCCTCGTCGCCCTGAGCGCGGGGCTTGTCGCCTGCGGCAGCGCCGCGGAGGAGGAGCAGGTGCCCAGCACCGTCGCCCCCCTGCCGCCCGCCGCCGCCCCCGCCGCGCCCTCCTCCTCGTCCGCGCCGGCGCGGACCACCACGACGACGCCCGCCCCGCAGGACCGCACGCGGGAAATCAGCGAAATCCCCACCGTCGCCCCGGGCCGCCCCGCCGAGGAGCAGGCCTACCTGGATGACCTGCCCGGCATCCGCGTCGAGGGCGTCGAAGACCAGCTGGTGGGCATCGCCCAGGACGTGTGCCTGGCGAAGTCCAACGGCACCACCAGCTACCTCGTCGAGGGTTTCGCCGGCCAGCTGCAGGAGCAGGGCTACCTCGATGTCGACCCCGCGGCGGCGGCCGCCACCATCACGGACGCGGCGACCCGCGCGTTCTGCCCCTAGGAGGCTCGCGTGAAAAAAGGCCTGACGATTCTCGCGGCCCTCGTGGTCGTGCTCCTCATCATCGGTGGCGTGTTCCGCTACGTCACCACCCGCGAGGACGCCCCGCTCGTGGCACCCCCGGCCCCGCCCGTCCCGGCACAGCCCGACTGGTGCCCCCGCGTCGAAGTGATTGCCGCCCCCGGTACCTGGGAATCCAGTGCCGAGGACGATCCCATCAACCCGCACGCCAATCCGCAGAGCTTCCTGCTCACCGTCACCCGCCCCCTGCAGGAGCGCTACGCGCCGGATGATGTGAAGGTGTGGACGCTGCCGTACACGGCACAGTTCAAAAACGTGCAATCCCCGGACGAGATGGGCTACGACGAAAGCCGCGACGAGGGGACCTCCCGGCTGCGGGCGGAGCTGCTGACGATGCACGAGCAGTGCCCAGCGACGAAGTTCCTCCTCATGGGCTTCTCCCAGGGGGCGGTCATCGCCGGCGACATGGCGAACACCATCGGCACCTCCGAGCAGCCGATCCCCGCGGAGAACATTCTGGGCGTCGCCCTCGTCGCCGACGGCCGCCGGGAGCCCGGCGTCGGCATCGACCCCGGCTACCAGGTGCCCGGAGTGGGCGCCGAGGTGTCGCTCGAGTTGCTCAACCCCGTGGTGCAGTTCGTCATCCCGGGGGCGACGATGCGCGGCCCCCGCGCCGGTGGCTTCGGCACCCTGGCCGACCGCACGTGGGAAATCTGCGCCCCCAACGACCACATCTGCGACCTGCCCATCGGGGTGACGGATGCGGTGGCGCGCGCCGAAGCGGTCGTGTCGAACACGGGCATCCACGCCCAGTACGCCACGAACCCGGACGCCCTGCCCGGGGTGACGGCCACCCAGTGGCTCATTGACTGGGCGAACGGGCTCATCGCGGACGTGCCCTAAAACAGGGGCAGTTGGTCGTCCGGCTCGTCTTTCGCCGGCCGCTGCCCGTAGCGGCGGGCCGCGGCGTGGCGGGTGATGCCGAGGAAGCGGCCAATGTCCTCCCACGTCGCGCCCGCGGCGCGGGCGTCGGCGACGGCGGCGCGCTGCCGTTCCTGGGCCTCGGCGGCGTCGATGGCGCAGGCTTGGACTCGGTGCAAGGCGCGCTGCAGTCGCGACGTCACAAGTGTCTCCCTCGGTCGGTGGGGGTGGGCTCGCAGTTAGTGTTGCACCCCCACTGCCTTTTCCGGCGCGCACAACACGCCACATCCGGTAATATGAGTGTTTCCTCAACTTCGCGTGGGGTGGGCGCTCAGTAGAGTAGACACCACCCCCACTATCTCAAGGAGCCCGAAATGGATCTGTCGCAGGCGATCGGCCAGTTCTTCGACGAACGTGGCAACATTAACCTGCCGCCCCAGCTCACGCTGGCCGGCCTGTCGGAGATGCTGTACCAGGCGGACACTGACGGCGGCCGGCACTGCCTGCGCTTCTGGGACTACTCCGCCAGCCGCGACGGCGTGGCCGTCGACTACACTCGCGACGGCATCAACACCCGCATCAAGGCCATCGCGGCCCGCCTGCAGCAGACCGGCACCATCGGCGACCGGGTGGCGATCCTCAACGGCAACGCGCCCGAGTACATCTTCGGCTTCATGGGCGCGCTCTACGCCGGCATGGTGCCAGTGCCGTTGTACGACCCGAACGAGCCCGGCCACGCCGACCACCTCACGGCGGTGCTCGCGGACGCGCAGCCGAAGTTCGTCATCACCACCCAGGCGGCGGCCGCCGCCGTGCGCCGCCTCTTTGCCGACCGGCCCGCCGCCGAGCGCCCCCGCATCCTCGCCGTCGACGCGCTGCCCGACACCGTCGCCGCCGACTACGTCAACCCGCTGACGACTGACGCGGGGCGGGCGGCTCTCGCCCACTCCCAGGGCGCGCCCGTCGACCTGCCGGCGTTTTTGCAGTACACCTCCGGCTCCACCCGCACCCCCGCCGGTGTGGTGCTGAGCAACCGCTCCATCATGACGAACGTGCTGCAGATCTTCGCCGCCGCCCAGCTGCGCACCCCGCTGCGGCTCGTCAGCTGGCTGCCGCTGCACCACGACATGGGCATCATCCTGGCGGCCTTCGTCACCATCCTCGGCCTCGAGATGGAAATGATGACGCCGCGGGACTTCATCCAGCAGCCCCGCCGCTGGACGCGCCAGCTGCACGCCCGCGATGAGCTCACCACCTACACGGTGGTGCCGAACTTCGCCCTCGAACTCGCCGCCCGCTACGGCCTGCCCGAGGACGGGGAGGAGCTCGACCTGTCGAGCATCGACGGCGTCATCGTCGGCTCCGAGCCCGTCACCCCGAAGGCGGTGGACCAGTTCCTCACCGCTTTCGCGCCCTTCGGCCTGCCGGACGGGGTGCTGCGCCCCTCCTACGGCCTGGCGGAAGCCTCCCTGCTGGTCACCACCCCGCAGACCCCGCAGCGCCCCCGGGTGGTGCACGTCGACCGGGAGGAACTCGCCGCCGGCCGCGCCGTCGTCGTCGACGACGGGGTGGCGCTCATGAGCAACGGCTCCGTGGTGCGCCCCCAGCAGCTCGTCATCGTCGACTCCGCCACCCGCGCCGAGCTGCCCGACGGGCAGGTCGGTGAATTGTGGTGCCACGGCGACAACATGGCCACCGGCTACCTCGACCGCCCGGAGGAAACCCTCGCGACGTTCCGCAACACGCTCGCCTCCCGCCTGCCGGAGAACTCCCGCGCCGAGGGCGCGGCGGACGACGACCGCTGGATGGCGACCGGCGACCTCGGCGTGTTCATCGATGGGGAAATCTTCATCACCGGCCGCATCAAGGACCTCATCGTCGTCGCGGGCCGCAACCACTACCCGCAGGACATCGAGTACACGGTGGAGCACGCCTCCACCCACATCCGCCCCAACTGTGTCGCCGCCTTCGCTCTCGACGCCGACGAGGACACCGAACAGCTCATCATCGTCGCCGAACGCGACCTCGGCACGAGCACGGATGGGGATGCGGAGGCCGCCGAGGCGATCCGCGCCGCCGTCGTCGCCGCCCACGGCATTACCCCCCGTGAGGTGCTCATCGTCGCCCCCGACGATATTGCCCGCTCCTCCTCCGGCAAGATCGCCCGCCGGGTGATGAAGACCCGGTACCTCGCGCGCTAGTAGCCACAGCCCCGCAGACTGCGGGGCTGTTTTTTCTTGCGGGTGTATGTTGTCCACGGGGGAGACGTTGAAAGGATGGATATGAAGAAACTGAGCATTCTCGCCGCCACCGCGGCCCTCGTGGTGTGTGCGGCACCCGCGCAGGCGGCGTCGTCGGAGACCTCGCACGAGCTCAGCTCCGCGCCCGAGGGCCTGGTGCGCACCGTGTTCGAGTCGGGCAGCTCCGCCAGCTCCGACATTGCCACCGTCATTGAGCAGTGGGCGACTGGCAACGCGGACGCCGAGGTCTACCTGGGCGACATCGCCGACGACATCCTTGACGCGGTCCTGCACAAGCCTTTCGCGCCGCGCCGCTGCCTGGAAGGCCCCGCCCAGCGGGTGCCCACGGACAACCCGCTGCAAGAAGAGCTGGTGTACAAGCAAGTCGTGTGCCCCCGCGGCGTCGGCGCAGGAGAGATCCTCGCCCCCGGTGAGGGCGCAGGCCCCTGGAATTAAGCAGTCACACACCCCGCCTCCCGGCGGGGTGTTGTTGTCTTCGCCCGGGCGTGCCGGGCTAACACATCACCCACCCCGGGCGATACTCTCCAAGGTGATTATTCTTCACGGAAAGGCCTTATGACATGGATGCACGCAACGTCGCCGAGTTGAAAGCGTGGTTGCGCGACTGGGTGGCCGCTGCCTCGGGGCTCCCGGTCGCCGATATTGCTGACGATAAGCCGATGGAAATGTTCGGCCTGTCGTCTCGCGACGTGGTGCTCCTGTCGGGCGAACTAGAAAACCTCACGGGCCAGCGGCTCGATGCGACGATTGCGTACGAGTACCCCACGATTGGTGCGCTCGCGGAGCGGTTGGTCTCCGGCGCCCCGGAGCGCACCGCGCGCCCCCGGGCGCGGGTGGTGGCGCCGACGGCGGAGCTCGCCGATCACGATATTGCGATCGTGGGTATGGCGGCTCGCTATCCGGGTGCGGGGAACCTGGAGCAGATGTGGGAGCTGTTGTCGGCGGGGCGGAGTGCGACGGGGCAGCTGCCGATGGGCCGCTGGTCGGAGTACGCCGACGATGAGGTGATGACGCGCCGCATGGCGGAGACGAACACCACCGGCGGCTACATTGAGGACATTGCCTCCTTTGATGCGGAGTTTTTTGGTCTGTCGCCCCTGGAGGCGGCGAACATGGACCCGCAGCAGCGTCTCGCGCTGGAGGTCGCGGTGGAGGCCCTGGAGGACGCCCACCTGCCGGCCAATGAGCTGCGCGGCCAGGCAGTGGGCGTGTTCGTGGGGTCTTCGAACAATGACTACGGGATGCTCATCGCCGCCGACCCCGCGGAGGCGCACCCCTATGCGCTGACGGGGACCGCCTCGTCGATTATTGCCAACCGGGTGTCCTACGCCCTGGATTTCCGGGGCCCCTCGGTGAGTGTGGATACGGCCTGTTCCTCCTCCCTGGTGGCGGTGCACCAGGCGGTGCGTGCCCTGCGGGGTGGGGAGTGCGATGTGGCGCTCGCCGGCGGCGTGAACATCATGGCCTCCCCGTTTGTGTCCACCGCCTTCGGTGAGCTCGGGGTCATTAGCCCCACGGGTGCGATTCACGCGTTCAGTGAGGATGCGGATGGGTTTGTGCGCTCCGACGGCGTGGGCCTCGTGGTGCTCAAGCGGGTGCGGGACGCGGTCGCCGACGGCGACGACATCGTGGCCGTCATCAAGGGCACCGCGGTGAATTCCGATGGGCGTTCCAACGGGCTGACCGCCCCGAACCCGGACGCCCAGATCGATGTGCTGCAGCGCGCCTACCTGGATGCGGGCATGGACCCGCAGCAGGTCGACTACGTGGAGGCCCACGGCACGGGCACCATTCTGGGCGACCCGATTGAGGCGAGTGCCTTGGGCGCGGTGCTGGGTGCCGGCCGGGACAACGCTCGTCCGCTGCTGCTGGGCAGCGCGAAGACGAACTTTGGGCACGCGGAATCCGCCGCGGGCGCGGCGGGCCTCATCAAGGTGGCGCTCGCGATGAAGCACGGGGTGCTGCCCCCGAGCCTGCACTACGCGGGCCCGAACCCCTACATTGATTTCGATGCCGAGCACCTCGAGGTGGTGGAGGATCCGCGGGAGTGGCCCGCCTACTCGGGCCGCCCGGTGGCCGGTATTTCCGGCTTCGGTTTCGGCGGCACTAACGCCCACGCCGTCGTCGCCGCCTTCGACGCGGAGGAGTACCCCGGCCTCGTGGCCTCCACGCGGGGCGTGCCGCAGCTCGATGATGCGAAGGTGCAACTGCCCGTCAGTGGGCTGCTGCCGAGCCGCCGCAAGCAGGCCGCCGCAGCGCTCGCCGAGTACGTGGAGGGGGTCGATGACGCGGCGCTGCCGCTGCTCGCCCGCAGCCTGGCGCGCCGCAACCACGGCCGCAGCCGCGCCGTCGTCACCGCTGCCACCACGGAGGAGGCGCGCCGCCTGCTGGGGCTCGTCGCCGAGGGTAAGAAGGCCATCGGTGTGGAGGTCGCGGATCAGCCGCTGAAGCCCGGCCCGGTGTTCGTGTACTCCGGGTTCGGTTCCCAGCACCGCAAGATGGCGAAGGATCTGGTGGCCACGAGTGACGTGTTTGCCGCCCGCCTGCGCGAGCTGGATGAGATCGTGCAGGTGGAGTCCGGCTGGTCGATGCTGGACCTCATCGACGATGATGCCCAGACCTACGACACGGAGACCGCGCAGGTCACCATCACCGCCATCCAGATCGCGCTGACGGACCTCCTGGCCCACCTGGGTGCCCGCCCCGCGGCCGTCATGGGCATGTCGATGGGCGAGATTGCCGCCGCCTACGCGGCCGGCGGCCTCGACGCCCGCGACGCGATGATCATTGCCTGCCACCGCAGCCGGCTCATGGGCGAGGGGGAGAAGTCCCTCGCAGAGGACCAGCTGGGTGCCATGGCGGTCGTCGAGTTCGCCGCCGAGGACTTGGCCGAGTTCGTGGCCGCCCACCCCGAGTACGCGGGCATTGAGCCGGCCGTCTACGCCGGCCCCGGCATGACCACCGTCGGTGGCCCCCGTGCGCAGGTCACCGCCCTGGTGGAGAAACTCGAAGCCGAGGGCAAGTTCGCGCGCCTGCTCAACGTCAAGGGTGCGGGCCACACCTCCGCCCTGGATCCGCTGCTCGCGGAACTCGCCGCCGAAATGGCGGAGATCACCCCCCGCCCGTTGCAGGTGCCGTTGTTCAGCAGCGTGCACCAGGGGCAGGTGTACCCCGCGGGCGCGGTCGTGCACACCCCCGACTACTTCCTCACCTGCACCCGCTACCCGGTGTACTTCCAGGACGCCACCACCCAGGCGTTCGCGGCCGGCCACACCATGCTCGTGGAGATCTCCCCGAACCCGGTGGCGCTCATGCCGATGATGAACACCGCCTTTGCGACCGGTAGTGGCGACAGCCAGCTGCTGTTCGCGCTCAAGCGGAAGGTCGATGCCAGCGACTCCCTCCGGGAGCTGCTCGCGAAGCTGTACGTGGCGGGCCAGCCGATCGTGTTCCCCTCCGCGGGGGAGAAGCTCTTCGGCCCGGCGGTGCAGTGGAAGCACCAGCGGTACTGGACGGCGGCCCGCCCGTCCTCCGGCAGCCACCAGCTGCCCGGCCACCAGGTGCGGCTGCCGGACGGTTCGGCGGCGTTTTCCACCCACGCGGACCTCGTGCCCTCGGCCGCGGCGCTCGTGGAGGCGGCGGTCGCCGCCACCGACCCCAGCCTCGAGGTCGTCGCCGTGGAGGAGCGCTCCACCCTGCCGCCGTCCGGTGAGCTGACGACCGTGGTGACCACCCACCTGGGTGGGGCGACGGTGACGGTGCACCGCATCATGGGGGAGCAGTCCGTGCTCCTCGCCGAGGCGTTCGCCGCCCGCGGCAGCCTCGTGCCCGCGGCGCCCGCTGCGGCGGAGCCGGCCGCGCCCGTGGAGGAGGAACTCCACGTGGAGACCGTCCGCTGGGATCCCGCCACCGAGACGGTGGAGGAGCGGCTGCGCGCCATCGTCAGCGAGTCCATGGGCTTCGACGTCGAAGACCTCCCCGGTGAGCTGCCGCTCATTGACCTGGGCCTGGATTCGCTCATGGGGATGCGTATTAAGAACCGCATCGAGCACGACTTTGAGATCCCGCCGCTGCAGGTGCAGGCGCTCCGCGACGCCTCCGTCGCGGACGTCGTCACCATCGTCGAGGACCTCGTGGCGAACCGGGGTGCCGCCCCGGAGACCACCGAGATTCCCGCCGCGGACACGCCCGAGCCGTCCGCCGCGCCCCAGGGCGTGGGCGTGGCACCTCGTGACGCGTCGGAGCGTCTCGTGTTCGCCACCTGGGCGACCTGTACGGGTGCTGCCGCCGCCGGCGTGACCAGTGAGCTTGCCCCCGTCGACGAGGCCACCGCCACCGCTATCGCTGAGCGGCTCACGGAACGCTCCGGTGCGGAGATCACCGCCGCCGACGTGCAGTCCGCCGCCGCCCTCGAGGACTTGGCGAACCTGGTGCGCGAAGGCCTCGAAACTGAGGTGGAGGGCAACATTCGTGTGCTGCGGGCCCGCCCCGAGGGCTCCACGCAGCCCGCGGTGTTCTTCTTCCACCCGGCCGGCGGGTCCTCGGTGGTGTACCAGCCGCTCATGCGGCGCCTGCCGGAGGACGTGCCCGTCTACGGTGTGGAGCGCCTCGAAGGGCCCCTGCAGGAACGGGCCGCGGCCTACCTGGATGAGATCCGCGAGTACTCCGACGGCTTGCCGATCATCCTTGGCGGCTGGTCCTTCGGCGGTGCGCTCGCCTACGAGGTCGCGCACCAGCTGGTCGGCTCGGATGTGACGGTCGCCCACATTGCCCTGCTGGATACCGTCCAGCCGAGCGAGCCGGTGCCCGACACGATGGAGGAAACCCGCGCCCGCTGGGAGCGGTACTCGGCCTTCGCGAAGAAGACCTACGGCCTGGACTTCCCCGTGCCCTACGAGATGCTGGAGACCGCCGGCGAGGACGCGCTGCTGCAGATGATGGCGGAGTTCCTGTCCACCACCGACGCGAGCGAGCATGGCCTGTCGGCCGGTGTGCTGGAGCACCAGCGGGCGTCCTTCGTCGACAACCGCATGCTGGACAAGGTGCACCTGGAGGACTGGGCGGACGTGGACGTGCCGGTCACCCTCTTCCGCGCGGAGCGCATGCACGATGGTGCGATCGAGTTGGAGCCGCGCTACGCGTCGATTGCCCCGGACGGTGGCTGGTCGGCTATCGTGAAAGACTTGGAAATCGTCCAGCTGGTCGGCGATCACCTCGCCATCGTGGACGAGCCGGAAATCGGGAAAGTTGGCGCGTACCTGACGCGCCGTATCCAGCAGATGCAAGGAGAGTAACCGCTGTTGAGTACCACGGCCGAAAAACTCGCTGACCTGCGGGCCCGCCTGGACAAGGCGCAGGATCCCGGCAGTGAGAAGTCGCGGGCGAAGCGTGACGCGGCGGGGCTGACGACCCCGCGGCAGCGCATCAACCGGCTGCTCGACCCCGGCTCCTTCGTTGAGATCGGTGCCCTGGGGCGCACCCCCGACGAGAAAGACGCCCCCTACGGTGACGGTGTGGTCACCGGCTACGGCCGCATCGGCGGCCGCCCGGTCGCCGTCTACGCGCACGACAAAACTGTCTACGGCGGCAGTGTGGGCGTGACGTTCGGCCGCAAGGTCTGCGAAGTCATGGACATGGCGATCAAGATTGGGTGCCCCGTCATCGGCATCCAGGACTCCGGTGGCGCCCGCATCCAGGATGCGGTGACGTCGCTGGCAATGTACTCGGAGATCGCCCGCCGGCAGCTGCCCCTGTCGGGCCGCAGCCCGCAGATCTCCATCATGCTCGGCAAGTGCGCCGGCGGCGCCGTGTACGCGCCCGTCACCACCGACTTCGTCATCGCCGTCGACGAGCGCGCCGAAATGTACGTCACCGGCCCGAACGTCATCAAGGAAGTCACCGGCGAGGTCATCACCTCCGCCGAGCTGGGTGGCGCGCACCAGCAGATGGAAAACGGCAACGTCTCCTACGTTGCTGTCGATGAGGAGGACGCCTTCAACTACGTCCACGACCTCCTCGACCACCTCCCGAGCAGCTGCGACGAACCCGGCCCCGTCTTCGCCGCCCCCAGCGACGCTGACATCATCCACGACAGCCTCGATGCGTTCATGCCGGACGACTCCAACGCCGGCTACGACATGCAGGAGTTGTTGGGCAAGATCTTCGACGATGACAACATCCTCGAAGTGCAGCCCGAGTTCGCGCCGAACATGATCACCGCCTTCGCGCGTATCGACGGCCGCTCCGTCGGCGTGGTGGCGAACAACCCCATGCACTTCGCGGGCTGTATCGACGCCGACGCGGCGGATAAAACCGCCCGCTTCATCCGCATCTGCGACGCCTACAACATTCCCCTCATCTTCGTCGTCGACACCCCCGGCTACCTGCCGGGCGTCGACCAGGAACGCGCCGGCCTCATCCACCGCGGCGCGAAGCTCGGCTTCGCCGTCGTGGAGGCCACCGTGCCGAAGATTTCGCTCATCGTCCGCAAGGCCTACGGCGGGGCGTACGCCGTCATGGGGTCGAAGAACCTCACCGGCGACATCAACCTCGCGTGGCCGACCGCGCAGATCGCCGTCATGGGTTCCGCGGCGGCGTTCGTCATGATCCAGGGCGCGAAGCTCGAAGGCGCGCCCGCGGAGATGCGCGCCCAGGCGAAGAAGCTGTTCATGGACTTCTACGACGAGAACATGACCAGCCCCTACGGGGCCGCCGAGCGGGGCTTCATCGACGCGATGATCGAGCCCTCGCAGACGCGGCTGGCGTTGCGGCAGGCGCTGCGGCAGCTGGACACGAAGCGGGAAGAGACGCTGCCGAAGAAGCACACCATCATGCCGATGTAACCACCCCCGGCGGGGTGGTACAAAGGGATGATTTCGCGGGAATCTCTTGACGGAGGCCGTTGACAAAGGCAACCTTAGCCTTAGTCAATCTGCCCTTGAGGAGTTCCGTGAACTACTACCTGCTGCTGTTCACCCCACCGCTCATCGCGGTCGCGGGTGTCGCGCACCCACTCGCCGGCGGGGTGCTCGCCCTGGTGGGTGCCGGCGGCTTCGCCCGCGCCCACCAGGGCGTTCCCATTCCCCTCTACGCCGCACACTGCCTCCTGGTGTTCTTCGCCTTCATTGTGTGCGCAATCCTGGCGGCGGGCGCATGAGCCGGGAACAGATCACCCTGCTGAGCATCTCCGCCCACCTGCTGGGTGGGATCGTGCTGTGGGCGCTGTGGACGAGCGAGCTGCGCCAGGGCCTCGCCGATGCCGGCCTGGGCCTCGGGTTGGAGCTGTCCTCCGAACTCATGGCCTACGCGCTGGGTAGCGCCTACCTGCTGGCGGGCTTCGTGCTCATCACCTCCCGCATGGAATTCCGTGGCGGCGCCGACATCGCGGTGGCGGTGCTGTACGGCGCGGCGGTGCTGCTGGGGCTGGGGTTCGGGGTCTTCGGCGTGTTCCTCTCCGACGCGGTACCCCTGGAGGCTGAATTCCGATGGTAATGCTCATTGTGGCCACCGGTGTGGTGGTGGCGTTCCTGCTGGGCGGCTACCCCGAGCCGGTGATCGTCGTCGTGGTACCGCTCGTGGGGCTCGCGTGCGGCGCGTTCCTCCGCCGCCCCTACCTGGCCGGCGTGGTACTCGCCTGCGGGCTCACTGTCTTCTCCCTGGGGATCCATCACCTCGCGGCCGAGCGCGTCGCCGAGTGCGTGGAGGTGCTGTCATGATCCGCTACGCCGTCCTGGTCGCGCTCGGCCTGCTGGCCCCGCTCGTGCTGCCCACAGACGTGTTCGGCCCGTTTGGGCTGCGCATGCTGGGTTTCTTGCTCGCCGCCTGCGCGCTGTTCGTCGGCGCCGCAGACATGTGGGAGAAACAGCAGAAGCCGGGCTGGTTTGTGGCCAGCTCGCTGCTCATCACCGGGCTGACGCTGTGGCTGTTTCCTGTGTCGTACTGCTGAGCACCGCGGCGAAGTCCTCCAGCTCGGCGGGCGTGTGCGTCGCCATGACCGTCACGCGGAGGATCGCCGCACCCCGCGGCACCGTGGGGTAGCGGATCGCCGGCACGAAGAACCCGGCCTCCAACAGCCGCTGGGAGGCCGCCACGGCGGCCTGCTCTGCGCCGATGGGGATGGGAATGATGGGGGTGGTGGCGGGCGCGGGGATGAGGCTGTAGTGCAGCAGCGCGTCGCTGAGCACCCGGATGTTGCCCTGCAGGCGGGCCACCACGTCCTCGGAGTCGATGACGTCGAGGGCGGCACACACCGCGGCGCACGTCGCCGCCGGGGTGGCGGTGGAGAACACGAAACTGCGGGCCTGGTTGCGCAGCAGGGTGGCGGTGTCACCGTCGGTGAGCACGAAGCCGCCTTCGGCGCCGAGCGCTTTGCTCGCGGTGCCGACGACGACATCCGGGTAGCCCTCACCCCAGGTGGTGCAGCCCTCCAGGTGGCCGCGCCCCGTCGCTCCCAGCGTGCCCGTCGCGTGCGCATCATCGATATACAGCTCGCCCCGGCCCCGCAGCCCGGCAATGTCGGCGGTATCGCCGTCCATGCTGAACACCCCATCGCTGACGATGAGTGCCCGCTCCACGCCCGTGGTGTCCGGGAGCGTGCCGTGCGGGTAAATCACCTTCCGCGCGCCCGCGAGCCGCAGCCCGTCGATGATGCTCGCATGATTCGCCGCGTCACTAAACACGGTGGTGTCCTCATCGACGAGGACCTGCAGGGCGGAGAGGTTCGCCTGGTAGCCGGTCGCGAAGAACACGGCGTCGGGGGCGTGGAAGAACTCCGCCAGGCGGGCCTCCAGGGCGGCGTGCAGCTCCGTCGTGCCGGTCGTCAGCCGGCTGCCGCCGGAGCCGCAGCCGAAACGCCGCAGCGCGGCCTCAGCTGCGGCCACCACCCGCGGGTGGGTCGATAGACCCAGGTAGTTCGAGGAACTCAGTAGCGTCAGCCGCCGCCCATCAATGAGCGCGTGCGGGTGCTGCGCGGTGCCGAACTGGCGCAAGCGGCGCTCCAGGCCCGCGGCCGCCCACGCCTCGTTGCGCGCCCGGGAACGCGCCGCCAGGCTCACGGCTCCACCACGACCGCCCGGCCCTCCCAGAAGGCGATCGCATCGGCGAGGCGGGGGTCGGTGGGGCTGGTCGCGTCGACGACGAACACGCGAGTACCCTGCGGGGACCCGGGGGCCTTGATGCCGGTGATGCGGTGGTAGGTGCGCCCCGTCGACACATACCCCGTCGTGTAGTCCGGGTCGTCGGAGATACACACCTCCGCCACACACACCTCAGGTGCGAGCACCTTCGTGGCCAACGCCAGGGCCTCCAGGCGGTGATTCTTCGCGCTGGAATCCGTGCGGGCCGCATGGTCAATGTGGCTGACCCGCACCCCGCGCGCAGGGTCGGCCTCCAGGCGGTCGCCCGTGGACGCGGACACCACCATCGCGCCCCGCAGGCCCGTCACACTGCGCACCAGCTCGAGGACGCGGGTCCGGGCGGGCACGTGCGCCAGCAGCCCCAGGATGATCGCGTCGGCCTCCGCAGGGTTTGTAGCCGTGTGCTCACACACGGTCAGTTGGGGCAGGTACTCGACATCGTCGACCACGTCCGCCGAGAGCCGGATACTGTCCGGGGTGCCCTTGGGGTGGTTGAGTGCCCGGGCGACGAGTTCGCTCGCGATGCCGGGAAGAGCGTCCGCCTCCGCGAGGCGCTCCGCGCCATTGATGTGGGCGCCATCGCGGCTGGCGCGCATCCGCAGCGAGTACATCACGCCCCAATCCGCGGGATGGCGGCCAGGAGGGTGCGGGTGTAGTCGGTGGCGGGCGCACCAAACACGTCCGCCACAGCGCCCCGCTCGACGACGCGGCCGGAATCCATGACGATGACGTCCTCGCACAACTCCCGCACGACGCCCAAGTCGTGGGAGACGAACACCAGCGACAGCTGGTAGGCCTCGCACAGGTCGGTGAGCAGGTTCATCACCTGCGCCCGCACCGAGACGTCGAGGGCGGACACCGGCTCGTCCGCCAGCAGCACCTTCGGCCGCACGGTGAGCGCCCGCGCGAGCGAGATGCGTTGGCGTTGCCCGCCGGAAAACTCGTGCGGGTAGCGGGCCATCGCGTCACTGCCAATGCCCACCTCGTCGAGGACCTCCGCGACGCGGGCGGTGCGCTCCGCGCGGGGCCGGCCGCCGAGGGGTTCGCCGACACTATCGGCGATCGTCATGCGGGGGTCGAGGGAGTCGAAAGGATCCTGGAACACCACCTGCAGGTCCCCGTGGCGGGCCACCGTGCCCGTCGTCGGTGCCAGCAGCCCCGCCAGGATCTTCAGCAGGGTGGTTTTGCCCGACCCGGAGCCGCCCACAACGCCCAGCCGCGCGCCCCGGGTCACGGTGAGGTCCAGCGGCTCGAGGGCGTCGACGTGGCTGCGGCGGAACCACCCGGAGGTGTAGCGCTTCGACACCCCGCTGGCTTCCAGGAGGATCTCCTCGCCGCGGGGCGGGAATTGCGGGGAGCCCAGCTTCTGCCCCGGGGCGTAGGAGCCATCCTGCGCGGAGCGCACCGTGTACAGGTGGCCTTCCGCGTCGCGGGCCGTCAAGTCACTGGCCGCGAGCAGGCCCTTCGTGTACGCCTCCTTGGGGCGGGTGAGGATCTGCTCGGTGGGGCCCTGCTCCACGATGCGGCCCGCCTGCATCACCACGATTTTCTCCGCCACGTGGGACACCAGGCCGAGGTCGTGGGTGATGAACAACAGGCCGAGGTTGCGCTCCTCGACGAGGTCGATGATGAGGTCGACGATGTCGCGCTGCACCGTCACGTCGAGGGCGGTGGTGGGCTCGTCGCAGATGAGCACGTCGGGGGAGTTCGCCAACGCCATCGCGATGAGGACCCGCTGCCGCTGCCCGCCGGACAGCTCGTGTGGGAACGCGCGGATGTGGCGCTCGTCGAGGGCGACGTCGGCGAAGAGTTGCCGGACGCGCTCGTCGACATCGCCGTCGTAGTGGTGGGTGGACAGCACTTCCGCCACCTGGGCGCCGGCCCGCATGAGCGGGTCGAGGGCCGTCATCGGTTCCTGGAACACCATCGCGATGCGTTTGCCGCGGATGCGGCACAGTTGCCGCTCCGGGGCGCCGATGAGTTCCTCCCCGTCGAGGGTGACCGAGCCCGACACCGCCAGGTTCGGGGGCACCAGCCCGATGATCGACAGGGCGGTCAGTGATTTCCCGGAGCCGGATTCGCCGATGAGGCCGACGCGTTCGCCGCGGCCAATGGTGAACTCCACGTCGGCGACGATGTCGCCAATGGCCACGTTACTCACCTGAATCATTGGCGCTCCTTGTGCTTGGGGTCGAAGTAGTCGCGCAAACCATCACCGAGGAGGTTGAAGCCGAGCACCGCGCACGCGATCGCCGCGCCCGGCCACACGGCGAGCATGGGGGAGGACCCCAGTGCCGCCTGCGCGGATTGCAGCATGCGCCCCCAGGAGGGGTCCGGCGGCGGGGTACCCAGCCCGAGGAACGACAGGGCCGCTTCCGCGAGGATCGCCAGCGCGAACGCCACGGAGGCCTGCACGATGACGATGCCGACAATGTTCGGCGCGATGTGGCGGGCCGCGAGCCGCACCCCCGTCACGCCATTGATGCGGGCGGCGGCAACGAAGTCGCGGCTCATGAGCTGCCGGGTGCCGGCGCGCGCCACGCGGGCGAAGCCGGGGATGCCGGCCACGCCGATGGCGACCATCGCCGACAGGGTGGAGGCGCCGAAGATCGCGCCGGTGACGATCGCCATGAGCAGTGCCGGGAACGCCAGCAGCACATCGGAGATCCGCATGACGATCTGGTCGGCCCACCCGCCGCGCATGCCGGCCAGGATGCCGAGGGGCGTGCCGAGGCCCATGCCGATGCCGACGGCCACGACACCCACCATGAGGGAGATGCGGGCGCCGACCATGAGTTGGGAGAACACGTCCCGGCCAAAGCGGTCCGTGCCGGCCCAGTGCTGGGCACTCATCCCGAGGAGACGTTCACTGGGTACTGCGTGCAAAGGATCGTACGGAGTCCACGCGAAGGACAGGGCCGCCATCGCGAGGATGGCGCACACGAGCACCGCGCCGACGATGCCGGAGAGGGGAAAACGCTTCGTCATCGGGTGCGCATCCTCGGGTCGAGAAGCAGATAGGCAATATCCACGGCCATGTTCACCACCAGGGTGATGGCGACGAGGATCATCACGATGGTTTGTACCACCGGCAGGTCGCGGTTGATGACCGCGTCGAGGAGCATGCTGCCCAACCCGGGCAGGACGAACACGCGCTCAATGACGACGGCACCGACAATGAGGCCTGCGAGCTGCAGGCCCGCGACCGTGACCACCGGCAGGGCCGCGTTGCGCAGCCCGTGGCGGGTGAGCGCCTGCCAGTGGGTTTTGCCCGCCGCGCGGGCGGTGCGCATGAAATCCTCCCGGAGGATGTCGAGCACCGCGGAGCGCACATAGCGGGTCATGATCGCCCCCTGCACGGCCGACAGGGCGCACACCGGCAGGATGAGGCGGAGGAAGAATTGGGTGGGGTTCACCGCGGGGGGAACCCAGCCGTTGGCGGGCAACCAGCCCAGCTTCACGGCGAACAGGCTCACCAGGAGGATACCGGCCAGGAAGCTGGGGATCGCGATGCCCAGCTGGCTGGCGGCGGTAATGAGGTGGCCGTCCGTGTGGCGGGAGCGATAGGCCGCCCACGTGCCGAGCGGGATCGCGACCGCCAACGACACGGCAAGCCCGCACACCACGAGCACGAGGGAGACTTGCAGCCGGTCGGCGACGAGGGGAGAAATATCGGCCCCGGAGGTGAGGCTGGTGCCGAAGTTCCCCGTCACCAGGCCCACAATCCACTCCACATATTGGGTGAGCAGGGGCCTGTCGGTGCCAAGTTCGGCGCGCTTGAGAGCAAGCAGCTCCTCGGAGGCATTGACACCCAGGGCGATTTCCGCCGGGTCCCCGGGGATGATCCGGAGCAGGAAGAAAATCAGCAGGCTGGATAAGACAATGGTGAGGAGGTAGCGCGCCACGTGCCGGGTGATGCGGGCAACCATCAATTAGTGAGCTTTCTTCTGGATCTCAGCCAGCTTCATGCCGGGGGCGACGCTGGTGGCGTCGACGCCCTCGATGTCCTTGTCGTGGACGACGATGTTCGGCAGGTTGAACAGCGTGTCGGCGGCCGCGTCTTCCATGATGGTGTCGACGGCCTTCTTCATGTTGTCCACCTGGTTGTCGCGGGTCGCGGCGTCCAGGTACTGGCGGGTGGTCTCAGAATCGTAGCCCAGGTAGTAGTCCGGGTTGCCGAACATGTTGGGAATGTCGCGGGCCTCGACGTGGGCGATGATGCTCATGTCGTAGTTGTGCTCCTTGTACACCTTCGACAGCCACACGGCGGGGAACTCCACCGGCTCGATGGTGACGTTCAAGCCCACCTCGGCGAGCTGGGAGACGATGATCTCGGAGGAGGCCTGCGCGTAGGGCAGCGACGGCACGGAGATCGTCAGCTGGGTGCCCTCGGCGACGCCGGCTTCCTTGAGCAGTGCGCGCGCCTTGTCCGGGTCGTAGGGGTAGCGCTTGGACTCTTCGTACCAGGGGTCGGTGGGCGGCACCGGCGCGCCGCCGGTGTCGGTGCCCATGCCGTCCCAGGCGGTGTCGATGACGTCCTGGCGGTTGATGGCGTACATGATGGCCTGGCGGACGCGCACGTCGTTGAAGGGGGCCTTGCGCTGGTTCATCGACAGGATGACTTCGCCGTTGGTGGTGCCGACCTCAATGTCGTACTTGCCGGTGGCCTGCAGTTCCTTCATCAGCTGGGGGGACTGCAGGGAGTAGATGATGTCCACGTCGCCGGACTGCAGCGCGTTGGAGGCGCCCACAGGGTCGGCGAAGTAGCGCAGCACCGTGGTGGAGTTCTTCGGCTTCTCACCCCAGTAGTCCTCGCGGGCGCCGAAGCTCAGCGACTGGCCGACGGACCAGTTGGTGACGGTGTACGGGCCGGTGCCGACGGGGGTGGTGGCGAGATCGTCGACGCCGTTCGGGGTGAACATCGCGCCGATGAGGGTGCCCATGTTCCACAGCCAGTCGGAGTTCTTCTCCGTGAGGGTGACCTCGAGGGTGTGCTCGTCGATGACGCGGGTGTCAGCGACGGGGTCCATGTTCTTCTTCAGGCCGTTGCTCCACGCATCGGACTTCACGCGGTCGATGGAGAACTTCGCGGTCTCCGCGGTGAACGCGTCACCGTTGGAGAAGGTCACGCCCTTGCGGAGGTGGAAGGTGTAGGTCTTGCCGTCGTCGGAGACATCCCACTTCTCCGCGAGCAGCGGCTGAACGTTCGCGTCGTCGTCGATGGCCACGAGGCCCTCGTAGACGTTGCCCATGAGTGCGGCGGGGATGGCGGCACCAGCGGTGGTGGTGAAGTCCAGGCTTGCGGGCGGGGCGGCGAGGGCGATGGTGACGGTGTCACTGCCCTGCGCGTCGTCGAGTTGGGTGGAGGTGCTGCCCGCGCTGCAGGCGGTGAGCATTCCCACGGTGGTCAGGGTGGCCAGGGTCAGGCCCAGGCGGGCCCGCCGGCGGCGGGGAAAGAAACGAAGGTTGTCAGCCATGGCAGAAACTATAGCGATCTGGTGGCCGCATGCACGCCAAAATTACCCCCGTTGGGGGTGATTCCACTGGATGAGAATGTGTACTTGCAGCCCAGGATGCATGAGCGGACCCGCACATCTGTACAGCGTTTAAAAGATAGTACTTTGTGGCCAAATGGGGCCACACCGCATGGATGGGGGTAAGCGCACAATCCACCCGGAGTGTTCATAGAAACCCACATCACCCGCCGATATGCGCATCGCGCGCGGCCGGACGCGCGCAAGGTGCTACCAAGCGGCGGTTTACTCGGGCGCGAAGTCGTGCCGGCTATCCGGCACCAGGCCCAGCCACGCGAGCTCCAACTCCATCTGGGTCAAGAATGCGGCCGCGTGCATGGCGTACCCCAGCCCGTCGCTCGCCGCATAAGGGATGTGCGCGAGCTCCGCGACAAACGCGCCCGTCACATCCGGCGAACCCTTGGCGTCAAGCATCTCCAGCCGCCATGCGGCACCAATGTCCCCGCCAGCTGCGTCCTTGGCGAGCTTCTCCATCCCGCGGGCATTGATCGCGCCCTCCAGTTCCCGCGCCGCCGCCACCGCCGTGTGCACGGAATCCACAGTGAACGGGCCCACCCCGCAGTGGGCGCCCAGGGCGCTCAGGCCCTCAGCGAAGAGGGGCGCCACATCGGCGGCAGTGGCCGAGTCCCCGAGAGCGCCCATGAGGGCGGCGGCCACGGCACCCCCGTCGCGGGCATACATCTCGGAGAGCAGCTGCCGGTAGCGTTCCCACGGCATGCCCAGCGGCGTGCCGCCCCCGTCCGACTTGACCTTGGTAGGAAGCTCGGGGATGGAGTGTCGCAGCAGAAACGCCAGAGTGTCTTTGTGGACGAAATCTCCCGCCAGCGCCCTGGATTCCGGATGGTCCTGGGTTTGCCCCATGCGTCGCCCCTCGAGGGCGGAGAGCCTGTCATCCACGAGCGAGATCGTGTGGACGAGCGGCTTGAGGAGCATCTCTGGGGTGAGTTCCTCCTCCCAGGCTTCAGCGAGCATGTACAGCAGGATCGCCTGTGCGGTGGGCTCGCCATGCTCGTCGAGGTTGAGTGCGGTCTTGGCTGCACTCAACAGTTCCGGGTGATCGCTCAAGGGCATCGTGGGGTGTTCCTCTCTGTGTGGGCACACCCACATGTCCTTCACGAGGGTGCTGGTGTGGGCAGGTGCCTAGTCGGCGAAATAGATCTCTCGCGGCAGCAGCGTGTCCTCGTCGAGGAGCAGCACATCCGCCGGGTAGCCGGGGGCCAGCAGCCCGAAGCGGTCCTCCACGCCGATGGCGCGCGCCGGGTGGCTGGTGGCGGCAGCCACCGCCACATCGAGCGGCACGCCGACCGCGCGAACCGCGTTCGCGACCGCCCGATCCATTGTCAGGGTCGAGCCCGCGAGCGCCCCGCCGTCGCTGAGGCGGGCGACGCCGTCGGCGACGTCGACTTCCAGGGTGCCGAGCATGTAGTGCCCGTCCGGGTGGCAGGTGGCGCTCATCGCGTCGGTGACGAGCACGATGCGCTCCGGGGCCTGCTCAAACAGGGACCGCACCACGGCGGGGTGGACGTGGATGGTGTCGTTGATGACCTCCAGCCAGACGCGCTCGTCCCCGAGGGCGGCGATGACGGGGCCGGGGGCCCGGTGGTGGATGCCATTCATCCCGTTGAACGCGTGGGTGAGGATCGTGGCCCCGGCGTCGAAGGCGGCGCGGGCCGTGTCGTAGTCGGCGCTCGTGTGCCCCACCGCGGCCGCCACGCCCGCCTGCCGCAGCAGGGCGATCGTGTCCTGCCCGCCGGCGCGCTCCGGGGCGAGGGTCATCTGCACGAGGGTGCCGCGCGCCGCCTCCAGGAGGCGGCCGGTGGCCTCCGGCAGTGGGTCCCGCAGCAGGTGCTCCGGGTGGGCGCCCTTGTGGCTGGGGTGCAAAAACGGGCCCTCCGGGTGCAGGCCGAGGACCCGGGGATCCTCCTCCACGAGGTCGGCGGCAGCGCGGATGCGCTTCACCATGACGTCCAAGTCATCGGTGACGAAGGACAGCACACTGCGGGCGGTGCCGTGGGCACGGTGTTGCCGCAACGCCACCCGGGCGGCCTCCACCCCGTCGTCGTAGGCCGCACCCCCGCCCCCGTGGTGGTGGATGTCAATGTAGCCCGGCACGAGCGGCGCGCCCCCGCAGTCGACGATGCGCTCCGCTGCCGGCCAGGCCGCCGCCTCCTCCGTGGTACCGACGTGGGTGATGATGCCCCCCTCGGTGCGCAGCGCACCCTGGTCTCTCACCTCACCGGCACGGCCGGTGAGGAGTGTGGCGTGGCGGAACAGTGTCGATGCAGACATGGGGGAGGTCCTCACGATGGGAGCGAAGTGGGCTACGAAAAACGACCGCTAGCGGCGGCGCACCGCCGCCACACCCCGCCACCCGAGCAACAGCAGGCCGGAGGTGACGGTGGCGACGATGATGAAGCTGATGTGGGGCACGTGCCCGTGGCGCACACCCCAGATGCTCAGGCCCGCGACCGCGGTGCCGAGCCACACGGCCACCCCACTGCCCAGCCGCGCGGGCGCCCGCCGCACCTGCGGCAGGAGGAGATAGATGGCGAGGGTGCCGGCGAGGAAGGGCAGCATCGTGCCGAACCAGCCACCCACACTCAGCGGCATCTCCGGGGTATTGTGCGCGATTCGCGCCAGCAGCGCGAAGAGGGCGACGGCAGCAGCATCGAGGGCAACGTTTTTCCACATGATGCCCTTAAGCCTAATCCTTAACCCCGGCCCTCGGCGGCGCGGGACGCCCGCACCGTCTTGCCCACATCGACGTAGACGAGGGCGTAGACCACCCAGCCGATCGCGACGAGCGCGAAGAAGGTCACCACCCGGAACACCAGGGCCGCCCCCAACGCCACCGTCGCCGGCAGGCCCGCGGCCACGAGGGTGCCCGTTAGCGCCGCCTCCACGGGGCCAATCCCACCCGGGGTGGCCTGCACGGTGCCCGCAATCTTCGAGGTGACGAACGCGAGCACCACCCCCATGATCGTCGTCTCGTCCTGGGCGGCCTCCCACAGCGGCGGGCGGCCCTGCACCGCCCACACGCACGCCCACAGCACCACCACGTCGGCCACCCAATTGAGCAAAGAAAACACAGAGGTGACCAGGAAGCGGGCGGGGGAGAGGTGCACCGCATCCAGTTGGCGGATCTGCCCGATGAGCTCCTCCACGCCGGTGTCCCGAGGGCGGCGGCGGATCGAGTTGATGGCCCCCTGCACCCAGGTCGCCACCGGGATGATGAGCTCCGGGCGGTGCGCCAGCAGGTACACCAGCCAGCTCACCGCCACACAGGCCGCAAGGGTGGCCACCAGGGAGGACAGGGACATGCTGGCACCCAGGACGAACACCGCCGCCACCCCGAGGGCGACGAGCCACATGGTGCTCAGCGTCGCCGAAAGCACAATCTGCCAGGAGCACAGCAGTGCGGAGGCACCCCAGCTGCGCATGACGTTGAAGCTGAGCAGCGCGGCAAACGCCTGCCCGCCGGGCAGGGTTGCCGACCAGGCGTTGGCGGCCAACGCCAGCGAGGCGCACGACCGCAGCGGCACCCGCACCCCGCCCGCCGCCAGCAAGCTGCGGTTGACCTCCGCCATCGCGGCGATGGCCACCGCCGCCGCCACGCAGGCGACCGCCAGGGCCGCAGGATCCGCGGCACGGATCTTGCCCGCCGCCTGGGCGATGACATCCCAGTAGCGGACGACGAAGAACACCAGGGCGGCCGCCACGACGACGGGGAGAAGCCACCGGGCGATGGCGCGTGCCCGGCCCACCCTAACGGTTGTCCTCTAGGCGGCGCAGCAACTCCTGGAAAGGAATGAGCTCCTCGTCCTCGGCGGTGGTGCGGCCCGCGCGGGCGGCCGCCGCGTCGTCGACGACGGCGTGCTCCACCGGGGACTCGGGCTCCTGCGCGAGGTGGGCCGTGCCGCTGAGCACCGGCACCGCCGGCGTCAGGTGGGAGAAATCATCCGCGGAGGCGTGCCCCAGTTTCTCCGAGGCGCGCTTGACGAATGCCGGCGCCCACCAGTTGTCCTCCCGCAGCATGTGCATGACCGCCGGCACGAGGAGCATGCGGATGATCGTCGCATCGAGCAGCAACGCCACGATCATGCCGTAGGCGATGTACTTCATCATGACGATCGTGGAGAACCCGAAGGCCCCACACACCACAATCATGATGATCGCGGCGGCGGTGATGATGTTGCCGGTGTGGGAGGTGCCGATCCGGATTGCATCGTCCGTGCTGCGGCCCTGCTCCCGGGCCTCCACCATGCGGGAGAGGAGGAACACCTCGTAGTCGGTGGACAGCCCGTAGATGATCGCCATGATGAGCACGAGCACCGGGCTCATCAGCGGCCCCGGGGTGAAGCCCAGCACCTGGGAGCCGACCCCGTCGACGAAGACGGCGGTGAGCACCCCGAGGGTGGCGCCCATCCCGAGCAGCGTCATGATGATCGCCTTCGCCGGCAGGATGAGGGACCCGAAGACGAGCGCCATGAGGATGAACGTGGCAATGACGATGTAGGCCGCCATGAACGGCAGCGTGTCGAAGAGCGCCTCGATGGACTCGACCTCGAGGGCGGGGTTGCCGCCGATGTACATCTCCACCCCGTCGGGCACCTCCACCGCGCGGAGCTGCTCCACGATCGAGGCGTTATCCTCCCGGTCGATGATGCCGGCCGCGAGCACCGTGGTGCCGTCCTTCGTGGGCTGGCTGGGGGAGAACCGCCCGGTAATGCCATCGACCTGGTTGACCTGGTTGTAGATCTGCACCAGCTGGGAATTATCGGCGCCGGTGACGACGACCTTGATGGGGTCGGTGCGGAACTGGGGGAAGTTCGCATCAAAGGTTTCCTGCGCGGCGCGCACCTCATCCGCCGGCGGCAAATACGTCTCATTGATGCCGCCGAACTTCACCCCACCCAGCGGCAGCGCCAGCGCTAAAAGGCCGGCCACGATGACGACGGTGACGGCGACGGAGTGCCGCATCGCCCACGCGGGAATCCGCGCCCACAGGGAGGCTTCGAGACGCTCCTCCGTGAGCGGGGCGCGGCGCAGGGAAAACTTGTCGATGCGGGTGCCCAGCAGGCCAAAAATGCTCGGCAGCACCGTGATCGACAACAGTGCCGCGAGCCCCACGGCACTGATCGCGCCGTAGGCCACCGACTTGAGGAACGCCTGCGGGAACAGCAGCAGCCCCGAGAGCGCGACGGCGACCATCGCCGCGGAGAACACCACCGTCTTGCCCGCCGTCGCGGTCGCAATGATGGTGGCGCTGCGCACGTCTCGGCCGGCGTCGAGTTCCTCCCGGAACCGGGAGACCAAAAACAGCCCGTAGTCGATCGCCAGGCCCAACCCCAGCAGGGTCACCACCGACTGGGCGAACACGTTGACCTGGGTGACGTGCGCCAGCACCGCCAACACGCCCAAGGAGCCGGCGATGGACAGCACGCCCACGATGAGCGGCATCGTCGCCGCCACCAGCGACCCAAACACCACGATGAGCAGCAGGCCCACCGCGGGCAGGGCGTAGATTTCCGCGCGGGAAATATCCCCGCTCATCCCATCGTCGAGCGCGTCCGCGATCGCGGTCTGCCCGGCGACTTTCTGGGTGACGGGAATCGTCGGGTCGACGAGCTGGTCCTCGACGGCGCGGAAGTTCTTCAGCACGTCCTCGCCGTCGCCGCGCACACCGATCGCGGCAAACGCCATGTGCTTGTCCTGCGTCGCCAGCTGCGGGGTGCGCTTGTCGAAGTAGGTGGTGACCGCATCGATCGTGTCGGGGTTGGAGTCTTTCAAGGACTGCAGGTGCGCGCGCACCGCATCAAACACCGCCGGGTCGTCCACCGTGGTGCCCGGCGGCGCTTCGTAGATGATGACGACGTCGCCGCCGTTATCGCGGCCGAAGACGTCGTGCTCAATGCGGGCGGCCTGCGTCGACGAGGACCCCGGATCGTCCCACCCCTCCTGGCTCATGAGATCCGCCAGCTGGGTGCCGAACAGCCCAAACAGGGCCGCGATCATGGTGACGATGACGATGGGTACGGCGACGCGGTGCCGGTAGGCGAAATGACCCCACTTCTCAAACACTGCGCGCGTCATCCCCTTTCCGCTAGAAACGATAGTCAACCACCCTACTCTACTGGGTGGGCTGCGTGCCCCCGAAGAAACTCACGCCCCGGCACGCCTGCGAAAATCTACCCCTGGCAGCGCAAACCCACCCCGCGAGGAGGTCTCGTGGGGTGGGCAGCGCAACAGTCGGGGCTACACCCGGGCCCGCCTCACGCATGGCGGCGGGCGCATGGGTGGCTTAGAGGAGGTTGTCCAAGGAACGGAAGGGCTGCAGCCACGCGCCGCCCTCAGGCAGGTGATCCAGGTTCACCCGCGGCAGCGGCTCCCGGAACACCCCATCAATGTCCTCCAGGTCGACGAACCCGAGGGTGGTGGACCCCACCGCCCAGGCGGCGTGCTCCGCGAAACCCAACACCGTGGTGTCCACGCCCTCGGCGGTGTGGCGCTCCAGGGCCTCCTTGAAGTTCTGCCCATCGGCACTGGCCACCACGAGGCCGGCCAACACGCCCTCCTCCGCGCGGGCCTCAATGTGCGCCAACATGTCGGGATCCACATCGGAATCCTCCGTCATCTTCGGCTTCGCGAACACCGCGAAGCCGACATTCCGCAGCGCTTCCACCCAGGGGCGGATCGAATCCGCACTCCCCGGGGTCACATTCGTGAACACTGTTGCCTCGGGCTGAATGTCCAGGCCCGTGGCGCGGGACAGGTCCTCGGCGCGCTGCACCAGCCAGCGGCCCACCGCATCGAAGCGGGGCCGGTGGGCGCTCGTCGGGCGGGACCCCAGGATGGCACCAAGGCCCATGTCGAGGTTCGGGGCGTCCCACACCAACAGCAGCGTGTTGGGGCCGGGCGCGGGATACGAGGGGAAGTTCTGCACAAGAACTCCTTCCACAGGTGGGTGAGTGCTCCCCGGGGCTGGCCAGGGAGAGAAAAATCAGAACAACAAGAAGAAAAAAGGGGGGAGAAGAAGAGAGGCGAAGAGAGAAAAAAGAAGAAGAGAAAGGGCAGTGAGGTGAAGAAGAGGGGCGCCGGTGCTGCTGCTAGCGGCGGCGCCAGAGGTACTCGCGGATGATGTGGTCTTTCTCCAGGCCCTTGCCCTCAAACTTGGTGATGACCTGCCGGTCCGTCAGCTGCGGGCAGTCCTCCCACGGCCACCCCATGAATTCCAGGGCGGGCTCGACATCGACGAGCTCGTCAATCCACTCGGCGTAGTCGGCGTGATCGGTCGCGACGTGCAGCACCCCGCCCGGCTTCAGGCGGGAAGCAATGAGGTTGAGTGGGCCGGACTGAATGATGCGGCGCTTGTGGTGGCGGGCCTTCGGCCAGGGGTCGGGGAAGAAGATCCGCACCCCGTCGAGGGAGGCGGCGGGGAACATGCGGTTGAGGACCTCGACGCCATCGCCGCGGACCATGCGAATGTTGTCGATCTCGCCGCGCACAGTCGCGCCCAACAGCTTCGCCAGGCCGGGCTTGTACAGCTCGACGGCGATGATGTTGGTGTCCGCCTCCTTCGGCGCCATGGCGGCGGTGGAGGTGCCGGTCCCGGAGCCGATCTCCAGGATGGTGGGGTGGCCGCTGCGGCCAAACCAGGCGTCGACATCAATGATCTCGTCGGCGAGCTCCCGGCCCAGGCGGGGCCAGTTGTCCTGCCACATCTTCTCCTGGTTGTCGGTGAGCGTGCCGCGGCGGAAGCTCACCGCGCCGAGGCGGGGATAGTCGAGGCCGGTGTCGAACTCGGACTGCAGCGGGCGGCGGCGGGTGGGGGAATTATCAGTACTAGTCATTGTGGGTCATTGTGCCCGCTCACAGCGCAGAAAACAATTGTTGTTCCCCGCCCCCAGTGCGCGCCCCAGGTGCCGTCGGCCACCGGATAGCACCAGTGCCACCAGGTGCGCGAGTAGCGCTCCTGCTGCGGGTGGGGCTGGGGTGTGGGCGAAAACCACACGCATGGCATCCGCGGGCGTGGTGTGGGCGGGAACGGTGCGCCCGCCGGGTGCCCGATTGGGAAACGTCCCACCGGCCACATTGACGAGTTTTACCCCCATCCTTACCCCCATTGCGGTGCATCTGTGGCGTAGCGTAGCCCACAGCGAGGTGGGGGAAATGTGCGACTACCGGGGGCAATGGAACTGGATATGACAACACGGCCCGGGGCGGGCGAAAAAACGGCTGCAACTCGGCCCGCAGCGCGCTAGGGTGAACCCGTGGATGCCTGTTGCGTCAGGCCCCCCTCCCGCGCACGTTAGTTCAATGTCAGGAGACTTCCATGTCCCACACCGTCATCCCCGGCCTCAAGGGCGAGGCCCCCACTCGCAACGAAGAGATGCTGCGGTGGATCGCCGACGCCGTCGAGCTCATGCAGCCCGACGCGGTTGAGTTTTCCGACGGCTCCCAGGAGGAATGGGACCGCCTCGCCCAGGAGCTCGTGGATGCTGGCACCTTCATCCGCCTGAACCCGGAGAAGAAGCCCAACAGCTTCCTTGCCCGCTCCAACCCCGAGGATGTGGCCCGCGTCGAGTCGCGCACCTTCATCTGCTCGGAAACCGAGGAGGGCGCCGGCCCCACCAACAACTGGGCCGACCCGGTGGCGATGAAGGCCGAAATGACCGAGCACTACCGCGGCTGCATGAAGGGCCGCACCATGTACGTGGTGCCCTTCGCCATGGGCCCGGTCGACTCCGAGCACCCCAAGCTGGGCGTGCAGCTCACCGACTCCCCCTACGTGGTGCTCTCCATGCGGATCATGACCCGCATGGGCAGCGACGCGCTCAACAAGATCGGTGAGCACGGCGGCTTCGTGCGCGCACTGCACTCCGTCGGCTACCCCCTGGCCGAGGGCCAGGAGGATGTGCCGTGGCCCTGCAACGACACCAAGTACATCACCCAGTTCCCCGAGACCCGCGAAATCTGGTCCTACGGCTCCGGCTACGGCGGCAACGCCATCCTGGCGAAGAAGTGCTACGCCCTGCGTATCGCCTCCGTCATGGCCCGCGACGAGGGCTGGCTGGCGGAGCACATGCTCGTCATGAAGCTCACCTCGCCTGAGGGCAAGTCCTACAACATTGCCGCCGCCTTCCCGTCCGCCTGCGGCAAGACGAACCTGGCGATGCTGGAGCCCACCATCGAGGGCTGGAAGGCCGAGGTCATCGGCGACGATATTGCGTGGATGCACTTCGGTGAGGACGGCCGCCTGTACGCCATCAACCCGGAGAACGGTTTCTTCGGTGTCGCACCGGGCACGAACTACGCCTCCAACCCGAACGCCATGAAGTCCATGGAGCCGGGCAACACCATCTACACCAACGTCGCCCTCACCGACGACGGTGACGTGTGGTGGGAGGGCCTGGAGGGCAACCCGGAGCACCTCATCGACTGGCTGGGCCAGGACTGGACCCCGGACAGCGACCGGCTGTCCAGCCACCCGAACTCCCGCTACTGCGTGCCGCTCGACCAGTGCCCCATCGCCGCGATCGACGACTTCAACAACCCCAAGGGTGTGCCGATCGACGCGATCCTCTTCGGTGGCCGCCGCCCCGACACCATCCCGCTGGTCACCCAGGCCTACGACTGGAACCACGCCACCATGATCGGTGCGCTGCTGGCCTCCGGGCAGACGGCCGCCGCAGAAGGCCCCGTCGGCTCCCTGCGCCACGACCCCATGGCGATGCTGCCGTTCATCGGCTACAACGCCGGCGACTACCTGCAGCACTGGATCGACATGGGCAAGAAGGGCGGCGACAAGATGCCGGCCGTGTTCCTCGTCAACTGGTTCCGCCGCGGCGACGACGGCCGCTTCCTGTGGCCCGGCTTCGGTGAGAACTCCCGCGTGCTCAAGTGGATCGTCGACCGCATCGAGGGCCGCGTCGGCGCCCGGGAGACGGTGGCCGGCCACACCGCCAACGTCGAAGACCTGGACCTCACCGGCCTCGACGTCGACATCGATGACGTGCGCGAAGCGCTGTCCGCGCACCCCTCCCAGTGGGAGGGCGACATCGCCGACAACGAAGCCTGGCTGGAAAAGCTCGGCCCGAAGGTGCCCGCCGAGGTGCACGAGCAGTTCGAGGCGCTGAAGCAGCGCGTCCGCGCCGCTCTCTAACCCACCACACCCCCGCCGCGGTTGTCGCGGCGGGGGTGTCGTGTGTCTAGCGTGCCCGCAGCACGAGCACCAGGTTGCTGGTGAAAAACTCCCGCAGCACCGGCACCCGCACCACCCACCACGCCCAGCGCGGATGGTAGCGGGGGTACGCCCACAACAGCTCCCCGTGCGGGGTGCGCTGAGCCCACCGCAGGCCCGCCGCGGCGGAGACCGCGAACAGCGACTCGCCGAAGACGTTTTTCGGCGGGTGGCCGTGGGTGGCGGTGTAGCGGTCCCGCGCCCACGCCCCACCGAGGTAGTGCTGCCACAGGCCCGTCTCGTGGCCGCCGAAGGGCCCCAACCACACGGTGTAGCTCACGATCACGAGCCCGCCGGGGCGCGCCACCCGCAGCATGTCTTCCCCCATCGCCCACGGGTCGGCGACGTGCTCGGCGACGTTGCTGGAGACCACCACATCCATGCAGTTGTCGCGGAAGGGCAGGTCGAGGCCGCTGCCGCGCACCGCACCCGGTACCCGGATCCCGGCGGCCGCCATCTCGCCGACGTCGGGCTCGACGCAGAAGTACTCCATGCCCCGGGCGGCAAAGGCCTCGTGGAAGTAGCCGGGCCCGCCGCCCACATCCAACACGGTGGTCGCCTGGACGCCGGCGTCCGCGCACAGGCCCGCCACGAGCTCAGCTGTGTCCTCGGCGAGCGGCCGGTAGAAGCGGGCGGGTGCGGTCTGCTCAAAGCGGAAGGATGCGAGCAGCCGCAGGCTGCGCGCCAGCGTCGCGCGCCGGCGGGTGGTGGTGGGGCGGGGGCACATAGTGGCCTAGAGTACCGCTAGACTACCGCTGGTGAACGTGCTCTTCCTGTCCTGGCGTGACAGCCACCACCCCGAAGGGGGCGGCAGCGAAGCCTACGTGGAGCACATCGCCGAGTACCTCCACAGGCTCGGGCACACGGTGACGATCCGCACCGCCCGCCCCGCGGGCTCAGCGGCGCGCAGCACCCGGGAGGGCGTGGCCTACGTGCGGGGCGGGGGCCGGCACAGTGTGTACCCGCGGGCGCTGGCGTGGCTGCTGTGGCGGCAGCTCCGCCGCCGCGGCCCGGACGTCATTGTCGACGTGCACAACGGCATTCCTTTCTTCGCCCGCCTGGTGACCCGCACCCCGGTCGTGGTGCTCAGCCACCACTGCCACCGGGAACAGTGGCCCGTCGCAGGTGCCGTGTTGGGCCGGGTGGGCTGGTTTCTGGAATCCCGGCTCAGCCCCCTGGTGCACCGTCGCACCCCGTGGGTGACGGTGTCGGCCCCCAGTCGGGAGGAACTCGTGGGCCTCGGGGTGCCGGCGCAGAACATCAGCATTATCCGTAATGGCTGCGACCCGGTGCCGGCCCCCCTGGTGGAGCTGCCGCGCACCCGCCCCCACCACGTGGTGTGCGTGGCGCGGCTGGTGCCGCACAAGCAGCTGGAGCACGCCATTGATGTCGCCGCCGCCTGTGAGCGCACCCGCCCCGGCCAGGTGGCCCTCGACGTGGTGGGGTCCGGCTGGTGGGAGGACAGCCTGCGGGCCCATATCCAGGCCCGCGGGGTGGGCCATGTGGTGCGCCTCCATGGGCACGTGTCCGAAGAGGGCAAGCATGCCCTGCTGGCGCGGGCGTCGGTGCACCTCATGCCGAGCGCGAAGGAGGGCTGGGGGCTTACCGTCATGGAGGCCGCACAGCACCGGGTGCCGACGGTCGGCTACCGGGCGGCGCGCGGCCTGCAGGACTCCATCGATGATGGCTCCACGGGCCTGCTGGTGGACACGTATGAGGAGCTGCTCACGGCCACCCTGCGGCTGCTGGACGACCCGGTGCTGCGGGGCCGGCTGGGGGCGGCGGCGCAGGCGAAGGCACAGCAGCTCAGCTGGGCGGCCGCCGGCGCGGACTTCGCGCAGCTGCTAGAAGCAGTAGCCCGCAGGTAGCCCACGCGCAGGTCAGCGCCACCGCCCACGCGGGCCGGGGTGTGGTGACGATGGGGGTGAGCAGGTGTAGGCCCTCGTCGTCGAGGACCGCGCCAACACGGTGCACGGGGTCGGCTGCGGCTGCCACATAGTCGGGGTTCGGCGGGTCGACGGTCTCGCCATCGACGACGAGGGTGCCGGGTGGGACGACGTCGAGGACTTTTCCGCGGGGATCGACAACCACCCGGCCCTGCCACTGCACCGTCGTGGACGGCGGCGCGATGAGCAGGCGGCGCTCGCCGACCTGCGATACAAGGTGCGCCAGCTGTGGGGGCCGGGTCGGCGTGATGGCCTCCATGGCCTGCGGGGCACCCCACACGCCCGCGAGCCAGCACACCGCCACCACCGCCGCCACCCGCCGCCCGCGGAGTGCGGCTGCGCCGGCGAGTGCGGCGGGCAGCATGAGGAGCACGAGTTTCTGCCCGTCGCGGAGAAGACCCCCGCCGGGCAGCGCGGTGAGCACAGTGCCGGCCGCCCCCGGGAACAGGCACAGGGCACTCGCGCCGCCGGCGCCGAGGAACCACAGCACGAGCAGGCGGCGGGGGGTCGAGCGCCACGCCGCGGCAAGCAGCAGGACGCTGGCGAGCGCGCCGAGGGCACCAACCCGGGCGGTGAGGGTGGCGTCCGCGTTCCAGATGCCGCCCATCCCCAGCACATCCACCACGGATGAGGGGGCGAAGGCCCGCACGCTCGCAGCCGTGATCGTCGTGCCGGCGGGGTGCAGCAGGCTCGGCACCAGCCACGGCAGGCTCGCCGCCACACCCGCCGCCCCCAGCAGCAGGCGGCGGCGGTGGCTGCCGGCCGCCACGACACCGATGAGGGTTGCGGCGACCGCCCCGGTGGGGGTGAGCGACGCCCACCACAGGGCCGCCACCGGCCGCCACCACGGCCCATCGATGTGCGCCAACAGGGCCGGCAGGAGGAACCACGCGACGACGAGCGACCAGTGCCCCTGCAGGAGACGCTCCACGACAAAGGGGTTGAGGAAGAGCACACCCGCGGCCCAGGGGCCGGCGGACGCCCAGGCAGCGCGGCCGCCGACCACCGCCGCCCCCAGCACCACGAGCCGCACGACGAGCGGCTCCAGGCCGAAGGGGACGAGCCCCAGCAGGGCGTCCTGGGGGGTGGCGCGCGCCGCACCCGCCAGGCCGAGGGCCTGCGGGGTCAGCGCCATGTGCGGCAGCACCACCATGTCGCGGGCAAGCAAACTGCCCGGCAGCACAAAGGGCCACAGCACCATGGCCGCAGCAGCCACCACCGCCGCGGCGGGCAGGTATTTAGCCGCGGCGGCGCCAGGCATACGCACCCCAGGCCACCAAGACCACGCCGAGGATCAGGCCGAAGAATTTGAGCCGGAACAGCCACGCGAGCCGGGTGGCGCCCTCATCGGCGGTGGCGAACTGCCGGGCCTGGGTCTCCTCATCCCAGGCGGCGGTGACGACGAGTGCCGTGCGGTCCGCGCTCGTCGGCTGCGCAGGATCACGGAAGTGCGCCCGCGCGGTGGCCTCTGCTTCCTCCGGGGAGGAGGCGAAGAAGTAGTGCAGCTGCTCCTGGCCATTGACGATGACCCCGGTGTGGGGCTCGACGCGCAGGTCCCTGCTCACCGCGTAGTAGCGGGTCATGACCACCGGCTCCTCGGGGTCCTTGCCCAGGGCGGCCAGTTCCTCCGGGGTGTACCAGCGGCCCATGGTCGACCGCATCCGCATGCCGGCGAGTACTGCCTTGTCCTGTTCGCTGAGCGCGCCGTCGCGCTGCAGGGCGCGGGAGGTGGCGGTGAACATGTCGACGGCGCCGACATCCTGGTGGAAGTGGTACACCGTGCGGCCGTGGATTTTTTCCTCATTCACGAAATCGATCGGGGAGGAGGCCTGCGCGGTGGTGTCGAAGTAGGGGTAGGAGCGGGGCGCGGTGTCGAAGGGGAACTGGTACTGCAGGCCGTCGCGCACAAACCCACCCGTGGTGTCATCCAACCCCAGGTCGGGGGCCGTCATGTGGAACGTGGAGGTGGGCTCGTCGACGGGGAAGGCCGCATGCCGGTGCAGGGTCACCGTGTCGACGGAGGCGCTGACCAGCGCATCGGGTTCGGGGATATCGGTCCGCAGCAGCACATTGCCGGCCCGCAGGGTGATGTCGTCCCGGTTGGAGGGCTCCACCGCCGCAATGTGCCGCACCCCCTGCACCGGCACCTCGCCGACGAAGCAGTGCATGGGCATCGCCTCACCAGCACAGGTGGGGTCGGCGGCGTGCTCCGCCAGCGGGGTGTTCGTCGCGAACGCGCGGGCCTGCAGCAACCTCGCGGTCGCCACGGCCGTGGAGGTCGTGCCGCCCGCGTCCAAGGGAATCGTCTTGAGCTGCGGGATGAGCACCGCCGGCATGAGGGCGGTAAACGCCACGAGCCCCGCGCCGCAGCCCAGTGCGAGGCGCGCCCACCGGCGCCGGGTTGGGGGGTGGTTACCCATGCTGGCCGCCTTCCACTAGGTTTGCTTCAGCCATGTCTGCACCATCGTACGCACCCCGCCCGGCCTTCCTGGATTCCCTCGAAGGCCTGCGCGCCGTCGCCGCGTTCGGGGTCATGGGCACCCACCTGGCGTTCCTCGGCGGCATCGGCGCGGAGTCCCCTGCGGGCGCGGTGTTGGCGCGCGCGGACTACTTCGTCGCCGTGTTCTTTGCGCTCTCGGCGTTCCTGCTGTGGCGCCGTCACCGGCGCACACCCCGCACCCGGGTGGCGCTTGCTCGCTATGCGCGGGCGCGGGTGCGCCGCATCGTGCCGGCGTACGTGGTGGTGGTTCTCGGGGTGATGCTCCTCGTACCCGCCGCCCGGGGCACCTCGCCTGCGGTGTGGGCGGCGACGGTGACCTTCACCCAGATTTACCTCCCGGCGGGGCTAGCACCTTCGCTCACGCACCTGTGGTCCATGGCGGTGGAGGTGGCGTTCTATGCGGTGCTGCCGTGGCTGCCGCGGCGCAGATGGGCGCTCGTGGCGCTGGCGGTGGCGTCCGTGGGGTGGGCGTGGGTGCCGTTCGTCGCCCACCACACCCCCGGTGGGGTCAACGGGCAGCTCTTCCCACCCGCCTTCGCCCTGTGGTTCGCCGTCGGCATCGCCGCCGCCGAGTGGGAGGCCCACGGTTTTCCCGCGTGGCTGCGGCGCGCCGCCCGCTGGCGGGCCGCCTGGTGGTTCGCCGCCGTCGTGGTGCTGTGGGTGGCCGCCCAACCGTGGTTCGGCCCCCAGGGGCTCGTCCACCCCAGCCCGGCGGAGTTTAGCCGCCGCATCCTCGCCGGCGCCCTGTTCGCCGCCCTAGTGCTGCTGCCGTACGCGGCGCGTCCCGCCCCGAGTGCGTTGGCGGCGTCCGGGGTGCGTTTCCTGGGGCGGATCTCCTACTGCGTGTTCCTCGTCCACCTGCCGGTGGTGGAGATCGTCATGGCCTACGCCGCCATTCCGATGTTCAGCGGCCGTTGGTCGCTGTTCCTGCTCACCGGGGTGCTGAGTATTCCGCTGACGGTGGCGGTGGCGTGGCTGCTCTACGAGCGGGTGGAGAGCAGGCTGGCGATGACGACGCAGCCGGCGGCCGCCACCGGCCACTCGGCCCCCGTATAGCCGGGGCCCAGGGTTAACCACCAGCAGGCAGCAAACGCCCCACCCGCGGCGAGCAGGCACCTGCGCTGCGGGAACCACGCCACCACGCCGGCGGTGACGAGGCCCGCGAGAATACCGGGGATGCCGCCCACCACCCCGCAGAGTGCCACCGCGCCCGCCCACCAGGCGGGCCACAGGCGGGATGGGGTGGGACGCGGCAGCTGGTCCTGTGGCGCGGGTGCGCGCCGACGCGCCGCCACCCCGCACAGCACCACCGTGAGCACCGCGACCACGCCGCCCGCGGCAAGCCCCACCCGGTAGGTGCGGGCGCCCGCGAAACTCACCTCCGGGCGGGTGGCACTGAGACTTCCCACGAGGCCCGCCCCGAGGGAGATCTGCTCCCCGGTGACGCGCACCCCCGGGGCCTGGGTCAGCCCGGTGTTCCACACCGGCAGGGGACTCGGGCGGGCGGGGGAGTAGCCCACCTCCTGCAGCATCACCCAGTGGGCGCGGGTGGACAGCGTGTGCGTGCCCGCCGCCAGGGTGACCTCCCCGCAGGAGGCGGGTGTCCCATCGATTGTCAGCGCACACTCGTCGGCCGTGAGCGTCAACCGCATGCTGCGGGGAAGGGTGAAGGTGCGCTCCAGGGTGGGGCTTGCGACCTGCAGGCGGCTGAACAGAAACAGGCGGGCGTGTGTCGCCGGGGGCACCTCGATGCGGGGCACGAGCTCCACCCCGTGGACGTCGACCTCCGCCAGGCCCGTGCGGCCCCGGGACCCCGGCAGCGCGATGCGCACCTGATCGGTGGGCCCGCCGGGCACCCGCACCGTCACCGGAAGACCCGGGGTGGCGTCCACCCGGACCGGGTGAGCCGGGTCCGCGCCTGAGACCTGCAGCTGGGCGGGGCGCCCCGTGATCGTGACAGTGACCTCCGGGCGGGTGGTCGTCGCCCGCACCGTGAACGAGGGATTGCGATCCCCCGGCGCCGGATACCACGCGGTGAGTGCATCGCCATCGAGGGCGTACTGGGGGGCGCGCTCCTGATCCGTGCCCACAGCCTGCGCGTCGGAGGCCGACGAGGACACCACCACCGGGGACCCCGGCACATCCGCGCCGCCGTAGGCCAGCACCGTCTCCGGGGAGGTGGCGGGATAATCCCGCGCCACACCCCGGGCGCCACCCTCATCGCCGGCCTGGAGGAAAGAACTATCCGCCCGATCCACCGCACCAAAATTATGGGCCACCCGCGCCGGCGTATCGGTGACGATCTCCGGGTCCGCGTCCACTAGCGTCACCGGCACCCCCACCAGGGCACTGATGAGGGCCACAGCCTCCCCGCCGGCAGCCGCCGGCACCGGCAGCACATGCCCCGGATTCGCCGCCGGGGGCACGGCCACCACGTGGTAGTCACCACAATCTGTCACGCGAAGACCCGCCTGGTGCGCGCGGTCTATCAAGCGGGCCGCCGTCGCCCGAGTGCCGGGACTATCGCCCCGCACAATGAGCTGGCCGATGCCGAAACTCCGGGCCGCCGCAAAGGCCTTGTCCGCCGGCACCGACTCCGCCAGCAGCACCCGCTGCAGCCCATCGAGGCCGCGGATCGTCTCCGGATGCACCAACGGCACCGCATCACGCACCGCCCACGGCACCCGCAACAGCGGCTGCAACGGTTCATCCCGCGTCCACCCCCACTCCTGGTGGGCAAAGGGGGCCGCCGGCAGGATCAACGCCCGCCCATCCGGGTGCGCATTGACGAAGTCTGCTGTGCGGCGCACATCCTCCGGCACCTCCTCATACGCCCCCACCGGCAACAGCATGCCCACCGGCGCCAGCGCCGCAAACAACACCAGCACCCCCCAGGCGCGCCGGGTCGAGTCAGAGGCGGCCTCCACCGCCCAGCCCACCCCGAGCGCCAACGGCAGCCGCAGCACCACATCCCACTTGTGGACGTTGCGCAACGCCACCCCGGTCGTATCGAGGAACTCCCGGTAGGCGGGCCCGAAGGGGCCGGCCGCCGCGGCGATAGCGCAGAAGCCCACGAGGAACATCACCACCCACGTCCGGCCGCCCCGCCGCGCGAGACCGAACACGCCGGCGGCGGCCACGAGCCCCGTGACGATGATCGCCACCGGCTGGAGGGCCAGGTGGTGGGCGGCGGTGCGCTCCACGGAGACGAACGCCACCCAGTGGGAGGTACCCCGCAGGGCCTCTGCGGCGTTGGCCACCCGGGTGGTCGCCCAGGCGGATTCAATGAAGTCGACGAAAGGCACCGCGTACGCCCCCAGGACGAACAAGGGCACCAGCCACCACAGGCTCACCGCGACGAGGAGCGCGCCGAACGCCAGCAGGCGGGGGAGGTTGCGCTGCGCGGCGACGACGAGGAGGGCCGGCAGGATCGCCAGTGCGGTCACCGTGGCGTTGACCGCACCCATGCACGCCACCGCCAGGGTGGCCTGCGGCAGCCCATCGAAACGGCTCTGTGGCCGCAGTACGGCGGCCACCGCCCAGGGGGTGAGCATCGCCGGCCACGCCTCCGAAGAAATCGTGCTGAGCACCCCGATGATGCGGGGGGCGCACACAAACGCAGCGACCGCGGCACCCCGCGCCCACGGCGACACCATGCCCACCTTGTGGGTGAGCCGCAGCATGCCGGACGCGCCGACGCAGAGCAGCAGCCACCACCACAGGCGCTGGATGAGCCACTCGGGGCCCGGCAGGAGGAAAAACAACCCCTGGGGGAACAGGTACCCGAACGCCTGGTTCTGCACCTGCCCGAAGGGAAAGACCTCGCTATAGGCGGAGGTCGCCTGGGCGAGAAAATGCCACGGGTCCGCCACCAAATCGTGCTTCGTATCGGCCGCGATGGCGGGCCCCGGGAGGAACACCACCGCGGCCGCCACGGCCCAGCACGCGAGGTGCAGGCGGCTAGTTGCGTGAGCCGTACTCGACGCCGCCGAGAAGCGCATCATCGGTGACTTCCGTGTCGGCCGGCAGGGAATCCGTGGCCGACAACTGGGCGGCACCGATAACAGCCACGGTGCCGAGCACCGCGCCGATGACCGCCGCGGCGAGCGCCGGGCCGATCGAACGGCGCGTCAAAGAGTCAGACTCGTAGGCCACGACACTTCCTTCACAGACGGGGAGAAAAAGGAGACAACTAGCTTTCCGGGGGCACGATGAACACCGGCAAGCCGGCGTGGTTCATCACATTATCCGCCGTGGAGGACTGCCACAGCGAACGAATCCCCGTCACCGCCCGCGTCCCCGTCACAATGACGTCGGGCTTGAGTTCTTCGGCGGCATCCACAATCGCCGACCAGATCGCGGTGGTGGACTCCACGAGGTGGGCGCGCGCCACCAGGCCGAGTTCTTCCGCCAACGCCACGCCCTCCTGGCAGGTTGCCAGCGCCTCCGCGTAGGCCGGGTCGTCGCCGGCGATCTGCGTCCAGTCGGCCTGCTTCATGCCCGCACCACCCGCGGCGCGCGCGGCCTGCTTGTGCAGGGGCTCAAAGGCGGTGAGAATGTCGACCGCCCGGGGGCGCAGCAGCCGCGCCGCGGACGACAATGCCCGGCGGGCTTCCTCCGAGCCGTCGAACGCGATGAGCATCCGCAGGTCTGTGTCGTTCACGTGCATCACGCCTTACATACTGAAAGGGTCGGGGCTTGCTTCCGCGCACAAGGGCTGCGCGGGTGCGTGTGCTCTACCGTAGTATGGTGCAACCGAGGAAGAAAAGGAGCGGCGGGCGTGAAACGTGCGGGCGTGAAACGTGGCGGTGCAGCACTCGTGGCCGCCGCACTGGTGACGGGCTGTAGCCCCACCGACCCCACCGCCCCCGTAAGCCAGACCAGCGCCCACCCCACCCCCGCCAGCACCCCGCCGACCACCACGGCCCACGTGCCCACGGAAACCCCCTCTGCGGCGCCGACACAGGCGCCGGCGCCGGAGTTTGATGTGCGGGCGGATGCCGCCCACACCCTCATGGTCGGGGTGAAAGACTACGCGGACGCCCGCACCGCACTCGCCCAGGGCGTGGGCGGCATTTTCATTGGCAGTTGGACGGACCCCGGCCTCGTCGCCGGCGACACCCACACCATTGCCACCCTGCGGGAGGAATTCCCCCGCCCCTTCCAGGTCGCGATCGATGCCGAAGGCGGCCGCGTGGTGCGCCAATCCGGCCTGTTCGGGGCGCTGCCCGCGCCGCGTGTCATGGCTAGTCAGTGGATCCCGGAGGCCGTGCAGGGTGCCGCTTATGATCTGGGTACCCGGCTGCGGGCCGCCGGCATCACCGTCGATTTCGCGCCCGTCGTGGACCTCGACGGCGGGCCCGCCGGCGCCGCCATCGGGGACCGGAGCTTCTCCGAGGACCCGCAGGTCGCAGCGGTGTACGCCACCGCCTTCGGGCAGGGGCTGCTGGATGCGGGCGTGCAGCCCGTGTTCAAGCACTTCCCCGGCCACGGGCATGCCAGCGGCGATACCCACACCGGGGAGGTGACCACCCCGCCGTTGGCGCAGCTGCGGGCCGCCGACCTGCTGCCCTACGGGCAGGTGCTGCGGCTGCCGGGGGCGGCGGCCATGGTCGGCCACATGATTGTCCCCGACTTCGGGGAGCGCCTGCCGTCGAGCCTCAACCCCGAGGTCTACGGCCTGCTGGCCCGCGGCGATTACCCCGGCGGGGCGCCCTTCGACGGGCTGGTGTACACCGATGACCTGTCCGGCATGAAAGCGATTAGTGCGACGTTGCCGGCAGGCCAGGCCGCCTGCGAGGCGGTCATCGCGGGCGCCGATGTGGCGCTGTGGATTTCCACCGACCAGGTGGCGGACGCCACCGACTGCCTGGTGGGGGCGGTGGAGTCCGGCCGGCTGGATGCGGCCCGCCTGCACGCGTCGGCGGAGAAGGTCCGGGCGGCTGCTGCGTTAAGATAGCCCGCGTGGAAAGAAGCACCAGCCCCCACCCCCGCCGGCACCGCGGCGCGAAGATCGCCGGCGGCGTCGTGCTCGGCGTCCTGATCGCCGGTGGCGTCGCCTACGGCGCCGATTTTGTGCTCATGAAGGACCGGGTGCCGCGCGGCACCGTCGTCGCCGGCACCAGCATCGGCGGCATGGACCACGCGGAAGCGCGCCGCACCCTGGAGGGCATTGCCTCCACCCGGGATGCCGCGCCTGTGGTGGTGCACGCCGGGACGAAAGACACCACCTTCATCCCCGCCGAGGCGGGGCTGACCGTCGACGTCGACGCCACGATCGATGCCGCGGGGGAAACGTCGTGGAACCCGGTGCGGCGCATCACCAGCTTCTTCACCACCCACCCCGTGGACTTGGTGTCCACCGTCAACCAAGCCCAGTTCGGGCCGGCCGCCGAGAAGGTCGTCGCCGACCTGCACGCCGACCCCACCGATGGGGCGGTCCGCCTCGTCGACGGCCGCGTGGAGACCACCCAGGCGGCCGACGGTCAAGACGTCGACCCCGTGGAGGTCCGGCAGCAGATGACCGCCCACTGGTTGGACAGTGAGCTCACCCTGGCGGCCACGCCGAAGAAGCCCGCCATCGGCGCGGACGCGGTGACCGCCGCGGAAGCGGTGGCGGCGAAAGCCCTGTCCGGCGACATTATCGCCACCGGCCGCGACGGGATCGACGGCATCATCCCCATTGAGCGCATGGGCGACATCGTCACCTTTGAGCCGAAGGACGGGCAGCTCGCACCGCAGGTCGATGCCGGCAAGGCCAAGGACCTCCTGGCGGAAAACCTGTCCGCCACCGAGGTGGAGCAGCGCAACGCGAAAATTTCCTTCGTCTCCGGGTCGAAGACCGTCACCCCGTCTGCGGATGGGGTGAAAATCGACTGGGAGGCCACCATGGATGGCTTCACCGACCGGGTCATCGGCTCCAAGGAGCGCGAATTCCCGGCCGTGTACAAGGACGAGAAAGCGACCTTCACCACCGCCGACGCGGAGAAAGCCACCTTCGACGACACCGTCGGCTCCTTCACCACCGGTGGTTTCACCTACGCCTCCGGGGTGAACATTCGCCGCGTCGCCCAGATGGTCGACGGCGCGATCGTCGCCCCCGGGCAGACGTTCAGCCTCAACGGCTACACCGGGCCCCGCGGCACCGCCCAAGGCTTCATCGAATCCGGCATCATCTTGAACGGGCACGCGGATAAAGCCGTCGGTGGTGGCATCAGCCAGTTCGCGACGACGCTGTACAACGCCGCCTACTTCGCCGGCATGGAGGACGTCGCCCACACCGCCCACTCCTACTACATCAGCCGCTACCCGGCCGGGCGTGAGGCGACCGTGTACGAGGGGGCCATCGACCTCCAATTCAAAAACACCTCCCCCTACCCGGTGCTCATCCGCGCGAGCGCCGACCAGGCGAACGTCACCGTGAGCCTGTTGGGGAAGAAGACCGTCACCGTGGAATCCGTCAACGGGGGCCGCTGGGCGCAGACCCAGCCGCAGCCGATCAACCTCAGCGGAAGCGATTGTGTGCCCTCGAGCGGGGCGCCCGGGTTCACGACCTCGGATACGCGCATCATCCGGGATCTGTCCGGTGCGGAAGTCTCCCGGGAGACCACCACCACCGTCTACGACCCGGCGCCCATCGTGCGCTGCAGCTAGACACACCAGCAGGTGCCCCCACGTGGGGGCACCTGCTGCATTTTTCCCACCCCCGCCCGCGCACCTGTGTCACTATGGGGGCACAGTGACTTATCGAGGTTGGAAAAGGGGTTGTCCCATGAATGGTGTGCTTGCCGTGGCGATGGCGTCGATGATGCTGCTGCCCGCGATCCTCATGTGGGCCATCGCGGAGAAAGCCGCCACCGGCCAGCTGCAGCGCAACAGCATGGCCGGCATCCGGATGGCGCCGCTGACGGAATCGGAAGAACAGTGGCAGGCCGGCCACGCCGCCGCCCGCCCCATCCTGCGGCTGTTCCTCGGGGTGCAGCTCGCACTGACGGTGGTGTGCGTGGCGGTGTATTTCCTCGCCGGCGACGGCCCCTTCGCGATTGTGCTCATGCTGCTGCCCGTGGTGCTCCTCGGGTTCCTTGGCTGGGCGGTGGTCGCCGCCCGCCGCGCCGCCGAGAAGGCCTAACGGGTGTGGGCGGCCAGGGTGCGGGCCGCCACCACCAGCCACGCGGCCACCAAGCAGCCGTAGGAGACGAACGCCATCACCGTCAGGGTGCTGCTGCCCGTGTGGGCCGCCAGGCCCGTGATCCCCGTGACGCAGGTGCCGACGGGGAAGGTGAACGACCACCACGTGAGACTAAACGGCAAGCCGTGGGCGATGGTGCGCACCGTGATCGTCGCCGCGATCGCCGCCCACAACAGCGCAAACCCCAACACCGGCACCCCGTAGAGCACCCCCATGGCCTCGAAGGCGCGCGCCAGCGCAGGGGAGACCGCCAGGTGCGCCTGGGTGGCCAAATTATTCGTCGCCGTGATCGACTGCCCGAGGGGCCCCAACACAATCCACAACGTGGGCACCGCCGCCGCAGCACCAATGTTGTGGTGCGCGAGTCTGCTCCACAGCAGGGTGATCATGATGAGCGACACCAGCAGCGACAGCCCAAACATGGCGTAGCAGGAGAGCAGCAGCACCAGGCGCGGCTCCCCGGCGGGAGTGTGCGGCACCAACAGGGCGCCCGTCGCCGCCGACACCATCGGTGGCACCACCGGCATAAGCCAGCCGGCGAACGCATCCTCCCGCCCCACATCGTTGCGGGTGAACGTCAGCACCGGCAGCAGCACCGCCGTGACGAGCCCGCCCAGGGTGCCCAGGGTCCACAGCACCCAATCGATGGTGACCGCCCAGCCGCCCAGCAGCGGCTCCCCGAGCAGCAGGGTGCCCGCCCCGACGGTGAGCAACGCCATGGGTGGGGCGCCATAAAAGTGCCCCATGGTGGGGTGGCGCAGGTGACTGCGCGCCACCTCCGGGTAGCGCACCCAGTGCACGCCGGTCTTGATCACCAGGATGACGAGCCAGGTGCTGGCGGCCAGCCACACCCCGGTGGCGAAGAGGCGCACCGCAGGGTTGTCCGTCGGCAGGCCGGCGGCCGCGGTGGCGACGATGCCGGTGCCCATGACGCTGGCGAACCAGTTCGGGGTGAGGTTCGCGGTGATTTTCTCCATGGGGATACAGTGCACCGCGGGTGCGCGCAGCACCTAACAGCCGCCGGCTGTGGGCCTACAATGAACAGTTGTACCCGCAGGCAGAAGACAGGATAAGGGCGTGGATCTTGGGCAGGTGGCGGCACTCGCCGCACTGGAAAAGGAAGGCAGCGTGTCGGCGGCGGCTGTGGCCCTCGGGATCAGCCAGCAGGCATGCTCCGCGCGGCTGCAGGCGCTCAGCCACAGCGTCGGCCGGGCGCTCACGGCGCGCACGCCCCACGGGCTGGTCCTCACCGACACAGGCCGGGTGGTGCTGGGGTGGGCGCGGCCCGTGCTGGCCGCCGCCGGCGACTTCGACTCCCTCGTGTCGACACTTTCCCACCGCCAGGGGCTGCGGGTGGGGGCCTCGCTCACGGTGGCGGAGTACCTGCTGCCCGGCTGGTTGGCGCACTACCCGGGGCAGGTGCAGCTGGAGGCCGCGAACTCCGCCACGGTGCTGAGCCGGGTCGCCGCGGGCGACCTCGACGTGGGCTTCGTGGAAACCCCCACCCTGCCGGTAGGGCTCAACAGGCGCCTGCTCGGGTGGGATGAGATGGTGGTGTGCGTGGCGCCCGCCCACCCCTGGGCGGGCACGAGTATTAGCGCTGCTGAGCTCGCCCGCACTCCACTGATCGCCCGGGAGGAAGGCTCCGGGACGCGCGCCACCGTGGACGCCGCCATCGACTGCGTGGAGCCCGCCGCGACCGTGACGACGACGGCCGCCGCCCTCGCGCTCGTGGCGACGGGCGTCGCGCCGTCGGTGCTGCCGCGCCGCTGCCTCGACTCGCGCCTGGTCGAGGTGCCGTGCCCGGTGCGTTTCGCCCGCCCTATCCACGCGGTGTGGCTGGTGGCGGGCGATGCGACGCAGCGACTGCTTGCGGGGTGCGATGTGACATACTCACCCCTATGAAAAAGTACGACCATAAGGTGAGTTGGCTTGTCATCGCCGCTTTCCTCCTCGGCATCGCCGCCTTATTTGGGCTCGCGCCTTCGGGCAGCGACGCGAACTCCACCGCCCCGCAGACACTGCCCACCACCAGTGACTCCTACCGGGCCGGCGAACTCGCCGCCCGCTTCCCCGGTGGTGACACCCTGCCCGCCATTGTGGTCTACCACCGCGACGCCGGCATCGGCGCCGACCTCGCCGCACTGCAGGACCTCCCGCAGCGCGCAGCCGACGCCCTCGGCGCGACCGCCGGCCCCGTCATCCCGGTCAATGACACCACCGCCCAGGCCACGATCAGCCTCGACGGCTCGCTCAGCGGCTTCGGAGTCACCGATGCGGTCACTGAGCTCCGCAGCAGTGTGAAGGCCTCCGCGCCGGAGGGCGTCGACGCGTTCATCACCGGCCCCGCCGGCTTCGCCGGGGACACCGCCCAAGCATTCAAGGGCGCGAACTTCACCCTCCTGGCCGTCACCGCCCTCGTCGTCGCCGTGCTCCTCATCCTCACCTACCGCTCGCCGATCCTGTGGATCGTGCCGCTGCTCGTCACGGGGCTCGCCGACCGGGCGGCCGCGATCGTCACCACCTGGCTGGCGGACGCCACGGGCTGGTTCAGCGCCGACGGCTCCACCAGCGGCATTACCTCCGTGCTCGTGTTCGGTGCCGGCACGAACTATGCGCTGCTGCTCGTCAGCCGCTACCGGGAAGAGCTCCACCGCGAAGCTGACCACTCGGTCGCCCTGCGGCGCGCCTGGCGGGCCAGCATCCGGCCCATCGTCTCCTCCAACTTGACGGTGGTGCTCGCGCTGCAAACCCTGTGGCTGGCGAGCGTGCCGAGCCTGACGAACCTGGGCTTGAGTTCCTCGATTGGTTTGCTCATCGCCCTCGGGTTCTCCCTCGGGCTTTTGCCGCCCCTGCTGGATGTGTGCGGCCGGCGGCTGTTCTGGCCCCGCATCCCCCGCGTCGGGGAGCACACCGACGCCGAGAACATCTTCGGCCGCGTCGCGGCCCGCGTCAACGCCCGCCCGGTGGCGTTCCTTGTCCCGCTGCTCGTGGTGCTGCTCGCGCTCGGCGGCGGCATGTGGGGCACCCGCCTGGGGCTGAGCACCACCGAGCAGTTCCGCACCCCCTCGGAGGCCGCGGAAGCGGCAGCGCTCCTGCCCGCCGCCTCCCCGGTGCTGGTGTACACCCCGGCGGGGGAGATTGAGCAGGCCGTCGCGGACGCCACCGCGGTCGACGGGGTGACGCTCGTCGGCCAGCCGCAGACCAGCACCGACGGGCAGTGGCAGCGCGCCACCCTCATCGTCGACGGCGACGACCCCGCCACCGTGGAGGCCATCCGGGAGCACACCGACGCCATCGTCGGCGGGCAGATCGCCCAGGCGATGGACAATAAGGCCGGTACGCTGCGCGACATGACCGTCATCGTGCCGCTCATTTTCCTCGCCGTGTTCCTCGTCCTCATGGTCGTGCTCCGGGCCTGGGTGGCGCCCCTGCTGCTGCTCGCGGCCGCCGCCTTGTCGACGTGGGCGGCGATCGGCGCCGGCACGTTCGTCTCCACCCACCTCTTCGGCTTCCCCGGGCTGGATACCTCGGTACCGGTGTACTCCATCCTCTTCCTCGTCGCCCTCGGCATCGACTACACCGTCTTCCTCGTGTTGCGCGCCAAGGAAGACACCCCTCGGCTCGGGACGCGCCAGGCCATGGTCCACGCAGTGAACGCTACCGGCGGGGTCATCACCAGCGCCGGCGTCGTCCTCGCCGCCGTGTTCGCCGTCCTCGGGGTGCTGCCGCTCATCACCCTCACCCAGGTCGGTATCCTCGTCGGCTTCGGCATCATCCTCGACACCTTCCTCGTGCGCACCCTCGTCGTGCCCGCACTGTTTGCCCTCCTCGGCGACAGGATGTGGAAGTAATGCAGCAGTTCCTCGTGGCTCTCGCCGTGGGCTTGGGCATCAGCGCGGTGGCGTTCCTGCCGCTCGTGGTGTGGCAATACCAGCGCTACGGCCGCTTCTCACCCAGCCGCACCTTCTGGTCCGCCCTCAGCTTCACCTACGCCTCCGGACTCATCGCCTACACCCTGTTCCCCCTGCCGCAGGAATGCACCCGCAGCGGCCACATCGTCGTCCTCGACCCCACCGAGTACTTCCGCGACATGGCCCACCACTTTGCGGGCATGAGCCCCGCCCAGATGGCCACCAGCTGGGACGTGCTCCAAATGGTGTTCAACGTGGCCCTGTTCGTGCCGCTCGGGGTGATCCTGCGGGACTTCCTCGAACTGCGGCCCGGGCGCGCCATCCTCACCGGCTTCCTTGTCAGCCTGCTGGTGGAAACCACCCAATACACCGGCAACTTCGGCCTGTTCTGCCAGTACCGCGTCGCCGACGTCAACGACCTCATCACCAACACCCTCGGCACGGCCGTCGGTGTGGCGATCGCGGCACTCATCCCGAACTTTGTGGCCAGCCCCGCCCAGCTGCGCGCCACCCGCACCACCGCCCGCCCCGTGCACCGGGCCCGCCGGGCCGGCAGTATGCTGCTCGACTACCTCACCATGGTCATCGCGGCCGAGTTGGCGTTCATCCTCGTGGTGGTGGTCCGCTGGGCGCTCGACCCCGCCACCCCCATCGCGGAGCAGCAGCCCGGGTGGGAGTGGCTGCCCGGGGTGGCGGCCCTCCTCGTCGTCTACGTGCCGGCCCTTGTCGGCAGTGGCGCCAGCATCGGGCAGCGCATCGTGTGGCTGCGCCCCAGCCCCGCGCCCCGCTGGCGGCTGCTGTTGCGGGCCAGCATCGCCGGCCTGTGGGCCCTCGGCACCCTCGGGGTGCCGGTGGCTTCAGGGCTGTTCAGCCTGCTCGCGTTCGCCAGCCTGGTCTCGCTCATCTGGACGCTGCGGGGCATCTCCGGCGTCATCGCCGGGGTGGACATTATTGATTCGCGGCCTGCTGCAGCGCCGAGATAAACACATCGACCGGCTGCGCGCCGGACACCGCCAGGCGCTGATCAAACACCATGAACGGCACCCCCTGGATGCCCATCGCCTGCGCGGTGCGCTCATCGTCGCGCACCTGGTCGGCGAAATCATCGCCCGCGAGCAGCGACTCCACCTCCGCGGTCGGCAGCCCATGGGCGGCCGCAATATCGCGCAGCACCTGCGGGTCGCTGATGCTTAGGCCGCGCTCCAGGTAGGCGCGCATGAGGTCCTCCCGCACCGGCTCCGCCTGGCCGTGCGCCGCCGCCAAGTGCAGCAGGCGGTGCGCATCAAAGGTGTTCGTAAACACCGCGTTGCGCCAATCAAAGGTGACGCCCACGGCCGCCAACTGGGCGGCAATCTGCTCCTGCGAAGCCACCGACTGCTCGTGGCTCATGTTGTACTTCGCCGCAATCGCGTCGACGAGCGGCTGCGTGGGTTCCTTCGGCAGGGTGGGGTCCAGCTCGAAAGAGTGGTGGTGGATCTCGGCCTCGATGCCGGTGGCATCCAGGGCCTCATTGAGGCGCGCCATGCCGATCTGGCAGAAGGGGCACACAAGGTCAGTGAAAACATCGATTCGCATACCCCACCCAACACCCGCCACGCCGGGTTATTCCCGCGCCAACAGTCGGCCCTTGATCTCACCCCACGCGTAGCCGCCCACCCCATCGGCCCGCACCACCCTGTGGCAGGGCACCAGGAGCCCCACCGGATTCGCCGCCACCGCCCGGGCGACTGCCCGCGCGGGCCCCAACTGCCCATACGTCACAGTCCGCCCTCGGGGGATGCGCCGCAGAGCGCCCCACACCCGCTCCTGGAAGGCCGTGCCCCGCCACGCTACCTCCACCACTGGGTCCTCGCCCGCGTAGTAGGCCTCCACCGCCCACGCCGCGACCGGGCCCTCCACGAGGGGTGGTCGGAGGCTCGGGTGGGCGCGCGCCACAATCCGCTCCGGGGAATCCCAGCCCGCGGCCACCACCAGGCCGTCGCGCTCCACGAGACAAAAATCCCCATCCGGGGTAGGCACGATACCGAACATGCCGCCAGCCTAACCCGAGACGCACACAACCCCTCCGGCCCCGGCATTGCGCCAGGTCAGGAGGGGTTGTCATGAAAATTGGAGCCGATGACGGGAATCGAACCCGCGCCGCCTGCTTGGGAAGCAGGAGTTCTACCATTGAACTACATCGGCAGCGCGTCCCACTATAGCAGAAATAGCGGGCCGTGCATGACAGGCGTGTTGCGCCTGGATTAGAGGCTGATGGCGGGGTGGAGTCGCTTCATCGTCCACATGCGGTCGCGGCGGGCGCCCAGTGCGGTGATCGCAATGAACAGGGCGGTGAAGCCGGCGATCGCGATGGAGGACACCCAGATGCGGTGGTCGAGGTTGCCGTACATCAGCTCCCGGAAACCGTTGACCGAATACGTCATCGGGTTAATCGGGTGCAGCCACTGGAACAGTGCCGGCTCCGTCTGCACGGGGTAGAGGCCACCGGAGGACAAAATCATGAACATGAGCATCGCCATGGCAGCCACCTTGCCGGGGCCGGGGCCGAGCACCACGTTGAGCATCTGGTTGAGGGCGGTGAACATGATGGACACGCCGATGGAGAACACGTACAGCCAGAACGGGTACCGGGCATCGAGGCCGACAGCGTAGAGGGTGACGGCGACGATGGTGGCCGCCTGCACGGTGGCGATGAGGCCGCCGGGCAGCAGGCCGTCGAGGGCGGCGCGCAGCGGGGCGACACCGGAGGCGACGGCCCGGTTCTGCATGGGGCGCATGAGCAGGAAGATGATCATGCCGCCGATGAACATGGCCAGGGAGAAGAAGAAGGGGGCGAGGCCGCCGCCGAAGGTGTTCGAGCCGGCCTCGTTGGTGGAGGTCAACTCCACGGGCCCGCCGAGCACACTGGCGGTGCCTTCGCGCTGCGCGGCCGTCCAGCGGGGCACCGCCTGGGAGCCCTCCTTGAGCTTCGTGGACAGCTGGCCCGTGCCGTCGGCGAGTTTGCCGGCGCCCTCGTCGAGCTGGCTGATGCCATCCACGAGGCTCAGCGTGCCCTCGGCGAGCGGGGTGGTGCCCTCCGCCTGCAGGCGGTGCGCGCCCTCCTTCAGCTGCTGGGCGCCGTCGTTGAGCTGCTGCACACCGCTGGTCAACTCACCGATCTTGCCGGGCAGTTCGCCGGTGCCGGCGCGCAGCTGGTCGAAGCCGCCACGGAACGGGGCGGAGGAGTCGCCCAGCTGGTAGGCGAGCTGCTGGGTACCGGACGCGAGCTGCCGCAACTGCAGGGTGGCGGGAGCCTGGGGGCCCAGCGCCTGGGTGTCGATCTGGGTGGCGAGCTGCTGCAGCTGGGCGGCGGCGCGCTGCACCTCGGGGTTCGGCACCCCCTGCAGCTGGGTGGCAAGGCGGCGCACATCGTTCGCCGTCGATGCCTGCGCGGTGGTGATCCCGTCCAGGCGGGACTTCAGCTGCTGCACCCCATCATTAATCTGGGTGGCGCCCGCAGCGAGATGGTCGACGCCGCCGCCCAGCTGGTCCACACCCTGGGTCAGCTGGGTGAGCTTCCCGGTCGCCTGGCCCACCGCCGCATTGAGGGTGGCGGTGCCATCGGCCAACTGGTCGGCGCCAGAGGCCAGCTCACCCATCTTCGTGTTGAGGGTGCCCGCACCCTGGGACAGATCCTGCGCGCCCGTGAGCGCCTTATCGAGGCCCTCATCGAGCTGCTGCGCACCATCGTTGAGCATCGACGCGCCCAGGGCCGCCTGGTCGAGGCCCGTGCCGGCGGACTGCACACCCACGAGCACCTTGTCGATCGCCTGCGCACCAATCTTGTTGCTGATGACCGGCAGCATCGTGCGCATGACGTTCTCGCCGATCATGGTGGACAGGTAGCCGTTGGCGTCGTTGTAGATCGTGTTAATGACCGCCCGCCGCGGCTCACCCGTGGCAGGGGAGGCCACCGCCTCGGAGAAATCGGGGGTGAGCTCGACGACGAAGTAGTAGTCGCCTTCCTTCACCCCGTCGAGAGCCTCCTGCTTGGAGACGAAATCAAAGTTGATCTGGTCGTTCTCCTTCAGGCCCTCGACGACCTCGTCGCCGGCGTGGAGCGGCTTGCCAGAGACAACCGTGCCGCGGTCCTCATTGACGAACGCGATGGGCAGGTCCTTGACCTTGCCGAAGGGGTTCCAGAAACCCCACAGGTACAGGGCCGAATACAGCAGCGGGATGAGGCACAGCGCCAGGATCGCGATGCGCCCCAGTTTGCTGCGTTGAAAACGGCGCAGTTCGGTGCCGAGAGTCAATCCGGAGATCACAGGTCCTCCTCGCGGATCGCGCGGGCGCCGGTGTGTTCCGGCTGAAGGTGCGCCGCGTCAGTAAACAATTCAATGAGGGTGTAGTCGGGGAGAATCTCCGCCGGAATGTCGTTGACGGAGTTCACCACCACGGGCATTTGCTCCGACAGGCGCACCAGGGTGGCGAGCAACGCCATCCAGTCGTCGTACTCCTTGACCTGATCAATGTCATCCATGACCAGCATGTTGATCTCCGCCCCATCGGCGGGGTGCAGTGCCAGCGCGATGCGGATGAGAATGCGGTCCAGGGCACCAATCTGGGAGACATACACGTCCAGCGGCGGCAAAGAACGGGACCCGAACACCGGCTCGCACAGAGAGCGGAAGTACTCCTCGTCGGCCGGGCGGGTCCACGCCAACCAGGGGCGGGTCCACGCGCGGTGCTCCGTGAACACGGTCTTGAGCTTCACGTCGCGGTCCAGCTGGTCAATCTCCTCCACGCCTGCGATCGCGACGTGGCGGCGGAAAGAGCGCGGCTTCGTCTCCCCCAGCACCTCCAGGTGGCCCGAGTCGATCTTCATGCGGCCCGAGATTGCCAACGCCAGGGCGGTGCGGCCGGAACCGCCGCGGCCCGCCAGGACCGTGAGTCCCTCGCCGGGGATACTGAAGTCGAGGGGCCCGAAAACGGGCCCCTGATCGCCAGTGATACCGATGCCCTCAGCAATGACTGCGGGAGGTTTTTCCCCGGGCAAGCCGCGGGAAGTTTGACGCGCCGTCGTGGCGGCGCTGCTATAACGCTTCTGTGACATGGTGCTTTCGCAAATATGAGAACTAGGGCAAGTGCGCCCACGAATCCTAGCAAAAGTGGGAGAAAAACTCCCACACACGGTGTGGGGTGTGGCCACTACACTGAGGGGCGTGCTTCTCTCCGACCGCGACATTAGAACTGCCATTGATGACGGCGACCTCGTCATCGAGCCCTTCGACCCGCAGCTCATCCAACCGTCCAGCATCGATGTGCGCATGGACCGCCTGTTCCGGGTGTTCAACAACTCCCGCTACACCCACATCGACCCGAAGCTGCAGCAGGACGAACTGACCACCCTCGTCGAGGTCGCCGAAGATGAACCCTTCGTGCTGCACCCCGGCGAATTCGTCCTCGGGGCCACCCTCGAGAAGTTCACCCTGCCCGCCCACCTCGCCGGCCGCCTCGAAGGCAAGTCCTCCCTCGGCCGCCTGGGCTTGCTCACCCACTCCACCGCCGGCTTTATCGACCCCGGCTTCAGCGGGCACATCACCTTGGAGCTGTCGAACGTGGCGAACCTGCCGATCACCCTGTGGCCCGGCATGAAGGTCGGCCAGCTGGCCCTGTTCGGCATGTCCAGCCCCGCGGAGGTGCCCTACGGGGCGGGCTCCCTGGGCTCCAAGTATCAGGGGCAGCGGGGACCCACGCCGTCGAAGGCGTACCTCAATTTCCGCTAGAAAAAAGGGCCTGTGGATAACTCCCGGGCCCTTTGTGCTGCTCACAGGGGGTGGCGGCAGCCTGTGGACCAAGGTTCCGCATCTCCAGGCGTACCTGGTACACACTGTGTGGCGAAAGGAGGTCCCCCCATGGAAGACGCATTCCTCGCCACGATCGACTACACCACCTTCGATCAGGATGTCGCCGACAAGCTCGAGCGGCTCAAGCACGAGGTCACTGTCGCGTGCGCGATCTACTCCGCCACCGCCGCCAAGAACAATGCCGGCGATCTGGTGCAGTCGCCCCATGCGGAGGACTTCTATGTGGAGCGCTACGACATGGCGCCGGCGGCCGCGCGGGCACAGATCCGCCGCGGGGAGCAGCTCATCGCCCCACAGAAGGACGCCAAGGAGCGCGAGGCTCAGGCCCGGATCCGTGGCGCTGTCCTTGCGGGCGAGATCAGTGTCGATGCCTTCGACACGGTGATGCGCGGCACCCGTAAGCAGGGCGCCCCCTACCAGGCCGCCGAGTACTACCTCACCCGCCGCGACGGCGGCAGCCTCAAGCAGCTCGCCGACACCATGAAGCGCACCACCCCCTCCCCGGAGCGGGTGTACGCCAAGCGCAGCTTTGAAATCCACGCCCAGGACGAGCAGGGCGGCTGCCGCGTGCGCGGCTACCTGCCGCCGGACTACGCCGCCCGCCTCCAATCCCAGCTCGACGCCGCCATGGCGAACGACTACCGGGGCGACGACGAAGACCGCAGCCGACAGCAGCGCTCCGCCGATGCGCTCGTCACCCTCGCCAGCGGCGACACCCAGGCCCAGCTCGTGGTGAGCGTCACCGCGAAAGAACTTGACGAAGGTTGCGACGGGCTCATCGCCAGCACCGGGGACGTCCTCCAGCCGGAGGAAGCCGCCCGCATCATCGACGACAGCTGCACCTGGCTGGCGATCCACGACCCCATCCACGGGGTGCCGCTGTTCCTGGGCCGCACCCGGCGGCTCGCGGGTGCCCACCAGCGGTTGGCGCTGTGGCTCCACCAAAGCACCTGCGCCTACCCCGGCTGCGACGTGCCCGCCCACCGCTGCCAGGTGCACCACCTGCGCGCCTGGAAAGACGGCGGCGGCACCGACCTCGACAACCTCATCTACGTGTGCGCCCACCACCACGGCTACGTCGATGACTCCCGCTCCAAACCCCACCGCGGGTACTTCGCCCGCGACCCCGTGACCCGCAGACCCGTGTGGGTGACAGACGGGCAGCGTGAAAACACGCACCCCGCCACCCGCACCGCCGCCGCACGCCGAGTGTAGCCCCAGGGGCCCCTGGGGCTCCTCGGCATACCCTAGTGTGGGGGCCATGGACATCACGATGGTCGGCACCGGCTACCTGGGTGCCACCCACGCCGCCTGCATGGCGGAACTCGGCCACCGCGTCATCGGCATCGACACCGACGCCACCAAGGTGGAGGCACTGAACTCCGGGCGCAGCCCCTTCTACGAGCCCGGCCTCGACGAGCTCCTCGCGAAGCACACCACTACCGGGCGGCTGCGGTTCACCACCGACCCCGCCGCCGCATCCGCCGCGCGGCTGCACTTCCTCGGGGTCGGCACCCCACAGCACCCCGGCAGCGACGAAGCCGACCTCAGTGCCCTGCACGCGGCCGTCGCATCCCTCGTCCCCCACCTTGAGGGCGAACACACCCTCGTCGGGAAATCCACCGTGCCTGTCGGTACCGCCCGGGCGCTGGCCGCCACCCTCCCGCCCACCATCACCCTGCTGTGGAACCCCGAATTCCTCCGGGAGGGGCACGCCGTCGCCGATACCCTCCGCCCCGACCGCATCGTCATTGGCGGCGACGGCGACATCCTTGATGAGCTGTACGCCCCACTGGGGCGGCCCATCATCCACACCGACTGGGAAACCGCCGAACTCGTCAAAGGGGCAGCCAACGCGCTGCTCGCCACCAAGGTGTCGTTCATCAACGGGGTGGCCACCATGTGCGACGCCGTCGGCGCCAACATCACCGAACTCTCCCGCGCCCTCGGACTCGACCACCGCATCGGCCCCCACTTCCTCGCCGCCGGCCTTGGCTACGGCGGCGGCTGCCTGCCCAAAGACACCCGCAGCTTCCGCCACCAAGCAGCCAGCCTCGGCGCCGAATCCACCGCCCACCTCCTGCAGGCCGTTGACGCCATCAATACCGAACGCCGCACCCGCGTCATCGACCAGATCAGGGCCCTTCAGCCCCAACGGGTCGCCATCCTGGGGGCCGCATTCAAACCCGGCTCCGATGATGTGCGCGACTCTCCCGGGCTCGCCATCGCCGCCGCCCTTGACTGCGACGTCGCCGTCGCCGACCCCCTGGCCCCCGGATACCTCGACGTGGACTGCGCTCTCGACGGCGCCGATGTGGTGGTGCTCGCCACCGCCTGGCCCGACTACGTCAACCTTGACCCGGAATGGGCAAAGAAAAAAGTGCGCAGCCCCCGCATCATCGACGGGCGCTACGCACTCGACGCCACCGCGTGGCGCCAGGCCGGCTGGATCGTTATGTGACCTCGGCGAGGCGGCGACGACCCACCACCACAAACGACGCAATGAGCGTCGTAATCGGCACCGCCAACGCCAACGCCAACGCGCCAATCGCACTCCGGAGAAACTCCGTCGCCATGACATCAGACGTCAACACCTGGCCCATGGGGCGATCCGCCACACTCACGAGCAACAGCAGCGGCAACGCGGCACCCGTATACGACAACACCAGGGTGTACACCATGGAAGCAATGTGGTCGCGGCCCACCGTCATCGCGCCCTTAAACAGCCGCCACGGGTTCGCCTCCGGCTCAATCTCGGCAAGCTCATTGACCGTCGATGCCTGCGCGATCGTCACATCGTTGAGCACGCCCAGCGCACCAATGATGAAGCCGCACAACATCAGGCCCGTCACCGTGACGTCCGGCAAGTACAGCTGGATGAGCAAATTATCCTCATTGCCCAAACCACGAATATGGGTCGAAGCGATCGCATACTTCGCCAGCAGCGCCGCCGAGCCCATCGAAATCAGCGTGCCCGCCAACGCGGCCGACGTCTTCCACGAGAAGCCGTGCACCAGGAACAACACCAGGAACAGCACGGAAGAACCACACACCACCGCCAACAGCAGCGGGTCGCCGCCCCGCAGCAGCGCCGGCAGCAGGAACACCGCCACCGCACCCAACGTGATCGCCAGACCGATCAGCGAACGGGCACCCCGCCACGCGCCGACCACAATGATCGCCAGCGCCGTCAATGCCGCCCAGAACCACATACTCGGGGCGCGAGAATAATCAGTGAACGCGTAGCCCACCTGCCCGTCAGCGGTCTGTTGCTCCGACAGGCGAACCTTCTGCCCCTCCTCCAGCTGCGGATCGCCCGGGTGGTTACCCACCAGCAGCAACGTGCGCTTACCCGCATTGGGGCCGGAGGTGATGTCCACGATGGCGCGGCCACAGGACTCACCCACCGCCAACGGCGCCACCGGGGACGTATCAAACACGCGGCCCACCGACGGGGACTGGCAACTGCCCTCATCGCGCACCGCCACCACACCATCAACCTGCGCCTGCGGCAGGGGAGACGTGGTGGCGAACTCGGGCGCGACATTCGCCGGGGCATCCGATGGCCACAACGCCACCACGCCCACCGCCGTCGCAATGCCCGCAAGAAGCAAAAACAGACTCAACGCCCACTGCACCGGAGTAAACGGCTCCCGGTACTCCCGGCCCGTGGCACGCGCAGTGAAAGGGCGCCACTGCGTGGAACCCCACTCCGGCATATCCGGCCCGGCTGCCTTATGGTGGCGACCCATCGACCTGCTCCTTTATTGCTTGTACGAGGCGAGGAAGTTACCCAGGCGATCAATCGCCTTCGACAAATCATTCGCCCACGGCAACGTCACCACCCGGAAATGATCCGGCGTCGGCCAATTGAAGCCCGTGCCGTGCACCAGCAGAATCTTCTCCTGCCGCAGCAAATCCAACATCATCTGGGCATCATCATGAATGTCATAGACGTTGAGGTCCAGCTTCGGGAACGCATACAGCGCACCCATCGGCTTCACACAACTCACGCCCGGGATCTCGTTGAGCTTCTGCCACGCCACATCACGCTGCTCCAGGAGACGACCTCCGTCGGAGGTCAACTCGTAAATCGACTGCCGGCCACCCAACGCCACCTGAATGGCGTGCTGCGCCGGAACATTCGGGCACAGACGCGTCCCCGCCAACAACTCCAAACCCTCAATGAAACCGCGCGCACGGTTCTTCGGGCCCGTGAGAATCATCCAACCCGCACGGTAGCCCGCCACCCGGTACGCCTTCGACAGGCCATTAAACGTAATGGTCAAGATGTCGGGGGCGACCTGCGCCATCGAAATGTGCTCCGCACCGTCGTACAGAATTCGGTCGTAGATCTCATCGGCGAGGATCAGCAAGTCGAACTCGCGCGCCACCGCCGCAATATCCTCCAACACCTGGCGGGAGTACACCGCACCCGTCGGATTATTCGGATTAATGACGACGATGGCCTTCGTCTTCTCCGTCACCTTCGAGCGAATGTCCTCGATGGAGGGATTCCAGTCATTGTCCTCATCGCACAAGTAGTGCACCGCTTTGCCGCCCGCGAGCGACGTCGCCGCCGTCCACAGGGGATAATCCGGCATCGGGATGAGCACCTCGTCGCCGTCGTTGAGCAGCGCCTGCGTCACCATCGAAATGAGCTCCGAGACACCATTGCCCAGGAACACGTCATCGACATCAAACTCCGGGAAGCCCGGAATCACCTCGTAACGGGTGACGATTGCCCGGCGCGCCGGGATGATGCCCTTGGAGGTGGAGTAACCCTGGGAGGTGGGGAGGGCGGCGATCATGTCCCGCATGATGACGTCGGGGGCGTCGAAGCCGAACAGGGCGGGGTTGCCGGTGTTGAGCTTGAGGATGCGGTGGCCGTCGAGTTCGAGGCGTTCCGCTTCGGAGGCCACGGGTCCACGAATTTCGTAGAGGACGTCCTTCATCTTCTCCGACTGGTCGAAGATGCGGCGGGGCCGAAATGCGCTGTCATTCATCGTTCTAGTGTGCCACGTCGGGTGAGCGTCAGTCACACAACTATGATGAAAACCTATGTCTAGTGGTTGGCCGTGGCGTGGCATGCTTCTCTGCGCGCTGGGGGTGCTGTTCCTGGTGGTTGCGGGCACGAATACCGCCTACTGGTATGTGCGGCCCGCCTACTGGTGGGTGCTGTTGGCCGCCGGGTTCGTGTTCCTGATGTGGGGTGTGGTGGACATGCCGGGGCGGCTGCGGCCGCTGCACGCGGTGCTGGTAGTTCCTGTGGCTGCGGGCGTGCTGTTGCCGGGGCCGGTGTTGCCGGGCCCTGTCACGGCAGTGGAGGCCGGCACGGATGGTGGCGGCATTGTTGAGGTGCTGCGCCGCGACGCCGCGGGTATTGATGTTGCCGGCCCGGCCACCCTGGAGGGGCAGCTCCTTGCGCGGGATGGCTGGTGGCTGACCCGCGTTAGGATCGTCTGCTGCGCTGCCGACGCCACCACCTACGGCATCCGGCTGTCGACCCCACCACCGGTCGGCCTCCACTCCGGCGATTGGGTGCGCGTCACCGGGCAGCTCAGCACACAGCCGCTGCTTCTCACGGGCAGTATTGAACCCATCCCTCCACGTCAGCGGCCCTACCTATGAGCCGTTACTACACCGCTTTCTTGGCGGTCGCTGTCCTCGGCTTCGCCCTCGTGTGGCGCACCACCGCCCCGCCCGTGCACTCCCAGTGGCTCACTCTTTTCCTTGCCCTGTTCCTCCAGGCCGCGCCGCTCGTTCTCCTCGGCCACGGGCTTGCCGCACTGCCCTGGCGGTGGGTGCCTCGCAGCGTGCCCGCCGCCGCGGCCGCCGGCATGCTGCTGCCCACCTGTGAATGTGCCAGCGTCCCCGTCGCCCGCGGACTCATCGACAAAGGAGCCCCACCCCGCGCCGCCGTCGCCTTCATGCTCGCAGCGCCCTCCATCAACCCCCTGGTGCTGCTCTCCACCTGGCTTGCTTTCAACGACTGGCGCATCGTCGCTGCCCGTTTCGTCTGCGGCGCCGCAGCAGCCCTCATCATCGGCAGCTTCTGGCGCAGGCCCCTCGACGGCCACCACCACACCCCCGACATCCTCGACACCCTCTCTTTCGTGGTGATCGGGTGCGCCGCAGCCGCCACCCTCGCCGGCATTCCCCAGCCCGCATGGCCAGGAGGCATCGCCGTCGCCGCAGCCATGGCACTCGCCATCCTCATGAGCGTGTGCTCCGAAGCCGACGCCTTTGTCGCCGCCACCCTTCCCACAAGCGCCCTCGCCCAACTCGCGTTCATGGTCATCGGGCCCCTCGTCGACATCAAACTCATCGCCGTCCACTGGGGAACCTGGGGCCCACGCGCCGCCCTCCGCATTGTCGGCGCCTCGATTCTCACGGTGGCACTCCTCATGGCCATCGCCAGCATCTGGATATAGAAAAACTCCCGAGGTGACACACCCCGGGAGTTCAGCTCTACTCCTCGTCCGCAGACTCCGGCACGGCTGGTGACGGAACAGCGGCACCCGGTGCAGGGGGAACCGCAGCACCAGGAGCGGCAGGAACGCTGACACCCGGGGCAGAGGGAACTGCAACGCCCGGGGCGGCTGGAGTACTTGCTCCAGGAGCTGTCGGGGCGACAGGCTTCGGGGCTACCGCGCCGGGGGCCTGAGGAATGACAGAACCCGGAGCCTGCGGCGTAGCAATACCAGGGGCAGCCGGAACGCTGACGCTAGGAGCACCTGGGGCAGGGGGAGTTGCAACGCCCGGGGCCGCAGGTACAGCTGGGGTGGCTGGCTTCGGGGCTGCCGCGCCGGGGGCCTGAGGGGCAGCGGGCTGGGGAACCGCAGCGCCAGGGGCAGCTGGAACGCTAACACCAGGGGCAGCCGGAGTACTTGCTCCGGGAGCTGCCGGGGCGGCGGGCTGCGGAATAGTGTTGCCTGGAGCCGCCGGCGCGGGTGCACCTGGGGCAGGGGGAGTTGCAACGCCCGGGGCCGCAGGCATAGCCGGGGTGGCTGGCTTCGGAGCTGCCGCGCCAGGAGCCTGGGGGACAGTCGCACCGGGGGCGGCGGGAACACTGATGCCCGGGGCCTGCGGGGAAGCAGGCTGGGGAACCGCAGCACCCGGGGCAGCGGGAGTACTCGCTCCAGGAGCTGCCGGTGCGACAGGCTTCGGAGCTGCCGCGCCGGGGGCTTGAGGAATGACAGAACCCGGAGCCTGCGGGGCAGCAGCACCAGGGGCCGCGGGGATGGCGACGCTCGGAGCTGCCGGGGCCGGGGGAACCGCAACTCCCGGAGCCGCAGGGGAAGCAGCACCCGGGGCGGCAGGCACAGCAGGCTGAGGAACAGTGTTGCCGGGAGCCGCCGGTGTAGCCACCCCAGGGGCAGGGGGAGTAGCAACGCCCGGTGCCGCGGGCACACTGACGCCCGGAGGAGTAGGCGCAGCCGTGGCCTGGGGAACGACTTCGCTGGGGGCGGAGGGAACGCTCGGGGCCGGAGGAGCTGCCGGTGCGCTGTCCTGCGGCGCAGGCGTGTCGGCCCGCTTCGGCTCCCGGACGAGGGGTTCCAGGGGCTGCAGCGGCAGCGGAGCCGGGAGTGCGCCGTCGACGCGGACAGCATCGCGCATGAGCACCGCAACATCCTTGATCGCGACGCCTTGCGCGCCGTTGGCTTTCATCCCGCCGGTCAGCATGGTGTGGCAGAACGGGCAGCCCACCGCCACAGTGGTTGCGCCGGTGGATTCGAGCTCCGCGGCGCGGGCATCCGCGACGCGGGTGCCGAGCTTTTCTTCCATGAACATGCGGGCACCGCCGGCACCACAGCACATGGCATTGTCGCGGTTGCGGGGTGCTTCGGTGAGCGGCTCAATCGTGTCGAGCAGTTCGCGCGGCGGATCGAACACCTTGTTGTGGCGGCCCAGGAAGCACGGATCGTGGTAGGTGATCGGCTGCCGGTTGGCATCGGTCCGCGGAATAGGAGTCAGCCGCCCTGCCCGCACGAGACGGTTGAGGAGCTGCGTGTGGTGGAAGACATCGAAGTGGCCATCGAAGTCGGGGTACTCGTTACGCAGCGTATTGAAGCAGTGGGCGCACGTCGTGATGATTTTCCGCTGCCCGGCGGGCACACCCTCGAAGGCCTCGTTGAGGGTGGCGACGTTCGCTTCGGCCAGCATCTGGAACAGGAACTCGTTGCCCGCGCGGCGCGCCGGGTCACCGGTGCAGGTTTCCCCGTCGCCGAGGACAGCGAAGGGGACGCCTGCGGTGTTGAGGAGTTCCACGACAGCGATGGTGGTTTCTTGAGCGGCGTCGTCGTAGACGCCGGCGCAGCCCACCCAGTACAGGTACTCCACCTCGTCCATGGGGGTGTCCTCCACGAGGGGGACGGTGAGCCCGCGGGCGCGGGCGGTGTCGATCCAGGTGCGCCGCTCGGAGGCGTTGCGCCCCCATGGGTTGCCCTTGTTCTCGAGATTCTTGAACAGGCTGGTCAGCTCCTGAGGGAAGTCTGCTTCCTCGAGGACCTGGTAGCGGCGCAGCCCGGCAACGTGGTCAATGTGCTCAATGTCGACGGGGCATTGTTCCACGCAGGCACCACAGTTGGTGCAGGACCACAGTTCGTCGGCGGAGATGTGGTTGCCGACGAGGGTGAGGGAACTGCCGCCGGTGGCGGCGTCCCGCTCCGCCATGATGAGTTTCTTCGGCGACAGGGGTTTGCCGGTGTTCCAGGCGGGGCACACGTCCTGGCAGCGGCCGCACTCAGTGCAGGTGCCGGAGTCGAGGAGCATTTTCCAGGAGGCATCGCGAACGGTGCCCACGCCGACGGGCGACTCTTCCAGGTTGGGGGTGCTGAGCTTGCCGAGGGCGGGCGCGCCGTCGGGGTTGCGCTGGAAGAAAATGTTGAAGAAGGCGAGGAAGCGGTGCCAGGCCACACCCCAGCGGAGTTGCTGGCCGACGATGAACAACCACACCATGCCGGTGAGCAGTTTGATGAGGGCAAACAGGCTCACCAGGGTGGCGTTGGCGGGCAACAGCCGCGCCAGGTGGATGGTGAGGAAGTCAGTGTGGGGGTTGCCGAACAGCAGCGGCCAGGTGGCGATGCGGCCCGCTTTGACGGCCAGCATGCCGAGCCCTTCGAGGAGGACGACAGCTTCGACGAAGTGGGCGGCGCGGGCATTGGAGCCGTAGAAGCGGCTACCGCGGCCCCGTCGGGATGCGAGGAGGCGGATCGCGATGAGGACGAGGATGCCGACGACGGTGCCGATGCCGAGCAGTTCATCGACCAGGTGGTAGGCGTGCGTATCGCCGATCAGCGGCCAGGAGCCCTGCGGGTTGAAGGTCTGAATGTAGGCCTCGAACCACACGATGCTGCCCAGCAGGAACCCCACCATCACCAGCCAGTGCGCGGCGGCTACCACGGGGCGGCGCGCCAGCTCGGTGTGCAGCGCCACCTCTTTGACGAGGGTGCCGAGGCGGCGGGGCAGCTGGTTGGTGCGCGGCATGTCGGCGGGCCGGCCCGCCCGGATGAGGCGGAGAAGTTGGGCGACTCCGCGCAGAAAAAACCCCCATGCGGGGGCCGAGAGCACCACCCCTAAAATCCCCAAGGTCATCGTCTGTGCGGTGATGGTGGGGCAGGTGGTGAGCTCGAACATGCCCACAACTATATGGGCAGCGCAAGGGGGTGAAGAATCAAGTGAGACCTAAGGTCTACTTGGTGGTGCGGTCCTGTCGGGACAGGTTCGCGAGCTTTCCGCGCAGAGCATCGAGGCCCTGGGTGCCGCCCTTCGTGGAGTTGCGGGTCGCCAGCTCAATGTCCTCCAGGGTTTTCTCCCCGGCGCGGAGGCTGACGAGGTCGCCGTGGTAGCGCAGCCACACCGCGATGGTGGCGGCGACAGGCACCGCGAGGAACGCGCCGACGATGCCGAAGAGTCCGCCGCCGACGGTGACGGACAGCAGCACGATGACGGGGTGGAGGTCCATCGCCTTCGACTGCAGGATCGGCGACAGGATGTGGCTTTCCAGCTGCTGCACGGCGACGATGAGGATGAGCACCCCGATGGCGGAGGTGACACCGTTGGACACCAGGGCGATGAGCACACTGATGGCGCCGGCGGAGATCGCGCCGATGATGGGGATGAAGCCGGCGAAGAACGTGATGACGGTGAGCACCAGCGCCAGCGGCACCTTCATGAGCAGCAGGCCGATGCCGATGAAGATGGCGTCGACGAGCGACACAGCGGCCTGGGCGCGGATGAAGCCCGCCAGGGTGTTCCAGGTGCGGGTGAGCACCTCAGTGAGGTGCCAGCCCCAGGTGGAGCCGGTGGTGCTGCGCACCCACGGCAAAAAGCGGGGGCCGTCCTTGAGGAAGAAGAACGACAGCACGAGCGCGATGACGGCGGTGACGATGACCTCGGAGGCGGTCGACACGCCCGACAGCACACCGGTGGCCAGGTCGGAGGAGGAGCTCTTCAACTTGTCGACGAGCTCGTCGAGGGCGTTGTTCACCTGGTCGGTTTTGATGTTCAGCGGCGGGCCCTGGATCCACTGCTGCAGCTGGGTGATGCCGGCGAAAGCCTTGTCGTAGAGCTCCTTCGACTGGGCGGTCACCGAGGAGCCCATCGCGGAGAAGATCGCCCCGAAGGCGGCGAACACGCCCAGCAGGGTGGTCAGCACGGCGAGCGCCGGGGGGAACTTGTGCTCCGTCAGCCACCGCACCGGCGGCCACAGGACGGTGCACAACAGGATCGCCAACAGGATCGGCAGCAGGCCGCTCCACACCTTCCCCAGGCCGAGGAAGGCGATGTATGCGGCGATGGCCAGCACGATGAAGCGCAGCGCCCAGGACGCCAACCAGCGGCCATCGCGGCCGATGATGGTCATCCGGTCGATTTTTTCCGCCCCGTGGGCAGACTCTTGGGTCATGGTGGTCCTCAGAAAATACCTGCTCTATGGATATTGGATGGCGTTCACCCTACCGGGGTGTGCGGACGTTGACTAGCTGCACCTGCACTAACGCGGGCGCACGTCACAGCGATAGAAGGTTTGAGGCCTCGCCCACTAGGGTTGATGGCACAAACCATTCACTGGGAAGTCAGTAAAGGAAGACAATGACACTGTCGACACATTCGCGGCGTACCGTCCTCGCGGCGGCCGTCGCCGCGACCACCTTGTTGGGCGTGGTGCCGGCACCGCCGTTGATGCAGACGGTGGTCGAAGCCCACGCTGAAGACACCGCCCTTACTCTGGTGGGGCAGGGGGCCGCCGTGGGGGATCAGGTGACTGCGACGGCGGACTTCGGCCAGTCGTCCGGCACCGTGCAGTTCTACCTGGATGGTGTGCCGCAGGGGGAGCCGAAGCCCGCAGCGGAGGCGACGGTGACGGTGACGGTGCCCTCCCTGGGGGAGCACGTCATCACCGCCCGCTACATTGACGCCGCGGACAAGAACCCGCTGCCCGACCGGCGGGCGACGTTTGCGACGACGACGCTGCCGGAAGCCACCAACGGCAAAGAAGACTTCGGCACCTACAGTGGTACCGCCGGCGGGGAGGAACGCTCCCTCGACGAGCCGCTTGTCGTCACCCCCGGCGAGGAAGTCGTCCTCACGGTCAGCGACGTGGAGCCATCGCGGAGCGAGATCTATGAGGCGGGCATTAACCCGGCCCCGGGCCTTGAATATGTGGAGGATTCGGCGCAGCGGACCGACACGAAGGGCGTGATTGCGACGACCGGGGCGACGTACAGCAGCCCTGGTTTTGGCTACTACAACCCCCGCTGGGGTGGGGATGTCACCCCAAATGAGCAGTACCGCGGGTTGCACAGCACCGTCTCTTACAGTGTGAGCGCCGACAAGCCTGTGGGCGTGCAGGCCACGTTCACGGTGGGGGACCTCGCGCCCGGTATCTACGTATCCCAGATGGCCGTGTACAAGTACTACAGCAAGTCTGTGCTGGCGCTCGTGCCCGTGCCGGGGACCGCAGTGAAGGTGGAGCCGAAGCCGATTCCGCCGCGCGTTGATGCCAGCGGCAAGGAAGTGGAAACCTCCACCGCGGTGGTGACGTCGACGAAGACGACGACGGCGACGGAAACCACCACGAAGACGGTGACGACGACCCTGAAGGAAACCTCCACGGTTACCGAGACGGAAACCACCACCGTCACCCGCACCGCGGAACCCACGGCGGAACCCACCGCCGAACCGAAGCCCACCGACCCGGCGGAACCCACCCCGGCGGAGCCGTCGACGGCAGTGAACAAGGAAGTCCAGCTGCCGGGCGTGTGCTACACCAACGATGCACCCATGGGGCAGGACAGCCAGTTTGATCTCGCGGTCCGCCTCGACACCTCCGCCCCGTCGTCTGTGGCCCCGGGTGAGGAATTCGAGGTGGTGCTGCAGCCAAAGCCGATGACGATGGAAGGCCGCCAGGGGCAGGCCGAACTGAAGACCATTGACCGGTTGAAGTTCGACATGGCACTGCCCGAAGGTGCGGAGTTCCTCTCCGCCGAGGTCCTCGACACGGCCGTCAACGTGGGCGGCGCGCCCGCCACCGTGCAGCGCATCAACGCCGCCGGCGAGCCGGACGCCCAGGGCGGGTTCCTGCGCCTGTCGGGCGCCGGGCAGACCGTTGATCAGGAGAAAGCCCCCGGCGGGCTCAGTGTCTCCATCGACGGCAAGACGACCTCGTTTACTCTGCCGGGCGTGAAGCTGAAGCTCCGCGCCGGTGCCGCAGGCACCGACATCGTGGGCCGGATCCGCCAGGACGCGGAGAAGAACAACCCGAACAACTTCCTGTCGATGCACGTCACCGCGAAGGCGGAGGTGTTCTTCGTGGAGGTGCCCGTCGATCTGCGGGTGTTCTGCACCCCCGATGCCAAGGCTCTCCAGGCGGCACTGTTCACCACCGCCGTGGTTGATACCAACACCCCGGAGCCCACGACCCCGGACCCGGAGCCGGCGAAGCCGACCGTCACCACCGTCACCGAAACCGTGACTGTGACGCCGCCGCCCGCGGAGAAGGAAACCGTGACGACGACGGTGAAGGAAACCGTGACGGAGACCGTCACCGAGCAGGCCCCCGCCCCGGGCGCCCCGCCGGTGATGGTGCCGCGCGCGGCGAAGATCCCCACCGAGTGCACCACCAATGGCGCGCCGGAAGGCCAGGACCAGAGCTTCGCGGTCGACGTCAACCTTGATACGGAAGCCCCGAACAAGGTCGTCGCCGGGGAAGAGTTCTCCGTGGTGCTCAGCCCGCAGGCCATTGAGATGTCCGGCAAGCAGGGGCCGGCTGATGTGCTGGCGCTGCAGCGCCTCAAGGTGGACCTGCAGCTGCCGGACGCGGCCCGCGCCCGCCTGGTGCGCGCCGAACTCCTTGACGGCGGGCAGGGCCTGAGCGGCACCGCCCCCACGGTGGAGCGCGTCAACGCCGCCGGCGAACCCGACGCCCAGGGCAGCATTCTGCGCCTGTCGGGCGGTGGCGAAGTCACCGGCAACGGGCCCGCAGGAAAGGTCGCCGACGCGGAGGGCGGCATGACTGTCGCCTTCGACGGCAAAGACACCTCCTTCACCCTGCCGAAGGTGAAGCTGACGTTTGAGGCCACCGGTAATCCCGGGGACAGCATCGTCGGCACGGTGCGCAACGATGAGGCCTCCGCGCAGACGAACGCCCCGGAGAACTTCCTCACCATGCGGGTGTCCGCCCAGGTGGATCTCGGCGTGGTTATCGGGTTCCCGCTCGTCGTCAACTGCACCGCCACCCCGGCGGGGCAGAAAGCCACCCTGTTCAGCACCGCTATCGTCAAGGACCTGAGTGAGGATGCGCCGGCGACGGTGACTGTCACCCCGGAGCCGACGACGGTGACGGTGACGGAAAAGCCCGAGCCGACGAAGGATCCCGAGCCGACGAAGGAGCCGGAACCCACGAAGGAGCCCGAGCCCACCACGGACCCGGAGCCGGTGCCGACTGAGGTCGACGGCGCAATCGTTGACAAGCGCAGCGTCGTGGCCTCCGAGTGCACCACGAATGGTGCGCCGATGGGCCAGGATTCCAGCTTCGACGTCAATGTCCGCGTGGATACGAAGGCCCCGAAGCAGGTCGCCCCGGGCGAGACCTTCGACATCATCTTCCAGCCCGACGAGATGGAGATGGAAGGCAGCCGCGGCGCGGCGACCCTCAACCGTATTTCCCGGATGAAGGTGGATCTGCGCCTGCCGGACCCGGCGGTGGCCACCTTCGTCGGCGCGGAGATCCTGCCGACCGCGAAGAACGTGTCCGGCACCCCGACGGTGGTGCGCGTCAACGCCCAGGGCCTGCCGGATGCGCAGGGTGAGTTCCTGCGCCTGTCGGGTGACGGCCAGGTCGTCGCCAACGGGGCGGATGCCGCCCGCGCTGATGGTGGCATCACCGTGAACTTGAATGGCCAGGCCACGAAGTTCACCCTGCCGGGCGTGAAGCTGACGTTCACTGCCGGCGACAAGGAGCACAATGGCGAGTTCATTGTGGCGGCCCTGCGCGACCAGGGCGAGGACGGGAAGAAGAATCAGGAGACGAACTTCCTGACCATGCGGCTGAGCGCGACCGCCCACGTGTTGGGTCAGAGCCTGCCGGTGAACTTGGGCGTGTACTGCGCGCCGAAGGAGGGCTTCAGTGGCCTGAAGTTGGCGCGGGTGCGGATCGTCGCCCCGGGCAGCACCCCGCTGCCGGATGTGCCGGATGAGCCGCAGCCGTCCGTGCCGCCGACGACGCAGCCTCCGGCCGATCCGGGCCTGGGCTCCATCGGGGACCTGGGCGGCCTGGCAGGGTCGAGTGACACGGGTTCCTCCGGGGAGATCACGGGCAGTTCCGCGAAGCTCAACGGTGGTTTCGTCGGCGTGCTGGTGACGCTGCTGGGCCTCATCGGCCTGGTCGGTGTCGTGGGCCAGGTGCTGCAGAACCTGGGCTTCCGTTTCCCGGCCCCGGGTGTGCCGACTGTGCACATTCATCATTTCCATCACCACGTCTAGGTGACGTTGCCCCCACAGGTTCGCCTGTGGGGGTCTTTTTTGTCGGTTTCCCCAGGCCACAGCATTTGTGATGTAGCTCACGACAAAAAGTTGAGTCGAGTGGGAACAACTTTGGGGGCGCGCGAGTTGGGCTTAGTAGAAAGATTGAGTGGCCCACACTCAAGGCGGTTGCTATAGTGGCGGCAGTTGAGTGGGGTGCAGTCAACTTCCACTCAAAGAAACCAAGATTCAACACATAAGGAGAACATTCTCATGGGACGTGCAGTAGGCATCGACCTCGGTACTACCAACTCTGTCGTTTCCGTCCTCGAGGGCGGCGAGCCGGTCGTCATCGCGAACGCTGAAGGCTCCCGGACCACCCCGTCCGTCGTCGCCTTCGCCAAGAACGGTGAAGTCCTCGTCGGCCAGTCCGCCAAGAACCAGGCGGTCACCAACGTCGACCGCACCATCCGCTCCGTCAAGCGCCACATCGGCGAAGACTGGACCGTCGGCATCGACGACAAGAACTACACCCCGCAGGAAATTTCCGCCCGCACCCTGATGAAGCTGAAGCGCGACGCGGAAGCTTACCTCGGCGAGGACGTCACCGACGCCGTCATCACCGTGCCGGCCTACTTCTCTGACGCCCAGCGTCAGGCCACCAAGGAAGCCGGCCAGATTGCCGGCCTCAACGTGCTCCGCATCGTCAACGAGCCCACCGCGGCCGCCCTGGCCTACGGCCTGGAGAAGGGCGACAAGGAGCAGACCATCCTGGTCTTCGACCTCGGTGGCGGTACCTTCGACGTCTCCCTGCTGGAGATCGGCGACGGTGTCGTCGAGGTCCGCGCCACCTCCGGCGACAACAGCCTCGGTGGCGACGACTGGGACCAGCGCATCGTCGACTGGCTCGTCGAGAAGTTCAAGGCTGCTCACGGCATCGACCTGACCAAGGACAAGATGGCCCTGCAGCGTCTGCGCGAGGCCGCCGAGAAGGCCAAGATCGAGCTGTCCTCCAGCCAGAACGCCACCATCAACCTGCCGTACATCACCGTTGATGCCGACAAGAACCCGCTGTTCCTCGACGAGACCCTGTCTCGCGCCGAGTTCCAGCGCATCACCCAGGACCTGCTGGACCGCTGCAAGGCACCCTTCAACCAGGTCATCAAGGACGCCGGCATCTCCGTGTCCGACATCGACCACGTCGTCCTCGTCGGTGGCTCCACCCGTATGCCCGCCGTCACCGAGCTCGTCAAGGAGCTGACCGGCGGCAAGGAGCCCAACAAGGGCGTCAACCCGGATGAGGTCGTCGCCGTCGGCGCTGCCCTGCAGGCCGGTGTGCTGCGCGGCGAAGTCAAGGACGTGCTGCTCCTCGACGTCACCCCGCTGTCCCTCGGCATCGAGACCAAGGGTGGCGTGATGACCAAGCTCATCGAGCGCAACACCACCATCCCGACGAAGCGCTCCGAGACCTTCACCACCGCTGAGGACAACCAGCCCAGCGTGCAGATCCAGGTCTTCCAGGGCGAGCGCGAGATGGCCGCAGCTAACAAGCTGCTCGGCTCCTTCGAGCTCGGCGGCATCGCACCCGCTCCCCGCGGCGTGCCCCAGATCGAGGTGACCTTCGACATCGACGCCAACGGCATCGTGCACGTCACCGCCAAGGACAAGGGCACCGGCAAGGAGAACACGATCAAGATCCAGGAAGGCTCCGGCCTGTCCCAGGAGGAGATCGACCGGATGATCAAGGACGCCGAGGCTCACGCCGAGGAGGACAAGAAGCGCCGCGAGGAGCAGGAAGTCCGCAACTCCGCCGAGACCATGGCGTACCAGACCCGCAAGTTCGCCGAGGACAACGCCGACAAGCTGTCCGAGGACCGCAAGAACAAGGTCGAAGAAGCCGCCAAGGCTGTCGACGAAGCCCTCAAGGGCGACGACATCGAGGCCATCAAGACCGCTGTGGACAACCTGACCAAGGAGTCCCAGGAGATGGGCACCGAGATCTACTCCGCCCAGGCCAACGAGGGCGCCACCCAGGCCGAGGCCGACGACAACGTCGTCGACGCTGAGGTCGTGGACGAGGACGACAAGTAATGGCCGAGGACGAACTCGACATCGAGATCCCCGACACCCCCGAGGGTGCCGAGCCCGAACAGGCCGAGCAGACCGAGGACACGAACAGCGTCGAAGAACAGCTCGCTGAACGCACCGAGGACCTGCAGCGCGTCACCGCCGAATACGCCAACTTCCGGCGGCGGACCGAACGTGACCGCGCGGCCACCATCGAGCAGGCCAAGGGCGCAGTCCTCAAGGAACTGCTCCCCATCCTCGACGACCTCGCCCTGGCCGCCGACCACGGCGACCTCGAAGGCCCCCTGAAGAGCGTGAGCGACAAGCTCAACCAGACGCTGACCCACTTCGGGGTGGAAGCCTTCGGAACCCCGGGTGACATCTTCGACCCGGAACGCCACGAGGCGGTCCAGGACCAGTCCACCGGCGATGACAAGGTGTTGGGCCTCGTCATGCGCAAGGGCTACGCCCACGGCGAGCGCATTCTGCGCACCGCCATGGTGATGATCTCCGATCCGGAGAACTAACCCAACGACGAAGGGCCGGCGCAGCCGGCCCTTTTTTCAACGTCATAAATGAATCTTTATACACACGATCCGGTGGAACACCGGGAGGAGGACGCCCAGTGAATACAAGCGAATGGGCAGACAAAAACTATTACGCGGACCTGGGTGTTTCCTCGTCCGCAAGCCACGACGACATCAAGCGCGCCTACCGCAAACTCGCGCGCGATAATCACCCGGATAAAAACCCGGGCGACAAGAAGGCGGAGGAGCGTTTCAAGCGCGCCGCCGAAGCCTACGACGTTGTCGGCGATGAGACGAAGCGGAAAGAGTACGACCAGCTCAAGGCGATGCTCGCCTCGGGTGGGCCGCGCGGGTTTCGCTCGAGCCAAAACATCAATGTCGAGGACCTTTTCGGCGGAGGGTTTAGCCAGGACGGTTCTCTTGGTGACATCTTCGGCGGCCTTTTCAATCGGGGCGGCCGTGCTCCGCAGCCCTCGCGTGGGGCGGACGTCGAAGCGGACATCACGCTCGACTTTAGGGAAGCGGCGAAGGGCACCACGATTCCCCTTCAGCTGACCGGCGACGCCCCCTGCGGCAGCTGCCACGGCTCCGGCTCGGCCTCCGGGCACCCGACCCGCTGCCCGAAGTGCAACGGCACCGGGTTCCTCAGCGAATCCCGCGGCGCGTTCGGCTTCAGCCAGCCCTGCGACGAATGCCATGGCACCGGCTCCGTCGTGACCGACCCCTGCATCGACTGCCAGGGCACCGGCACCGTGCACAAGCAGCGCAACATTCGCGTGCGGATCCCCGCCGGTGTCGTCGACGGGCAGAAGGTGCGGCTCGCCGGCCAGGGCGAAGCAGGCCCCAACGGCAAACCCTCGGGCGACCTGTTTGTGACGGTGCACGTCACCCCCGACAAGATCTTCACCCGGGAAGGCAACGACCTGCACGTCACCGTGCCGGTGTCGTTCACCGAACTGGCCCTCGGCGGCACCATCACCGTGCCGACCCTAGGCCAGCCGGTGCGCGTCAAGGTGCCCGCCGGCACCCCGAACGGCCGCACCCTGCGAGTGCGTGGCCGCGGCGTGGAGAAGGGCTCCTCGAAGGGCGATCTCCTCGTCACCGTGGACGTGAAGGTGCCGACGACCCTCGACGCGAATGCGACGAGCGCGCTGCGCGCCTACGCGCAGGCGGAGAAGGACTCCGGTTTCGATCCGCGAGCGGGGTGGAATGGCAGTGAGTGATGACAGGGAGGTCTTCGTGATCTCCGTGGCCGCGGAACTGGCCGGCATGCACGCCCAGACGCTGCGCACCTACGACCGCATCGGGCTCGTCACCCCGGAACGCACCCGGGGCGGCGGCCGCCGCTACTCGAAGCGGGATGTGGAAACGCTGCGCACGATCCAGAGGTTGAGCCAAGAAGAAGGCGTCAACTTGGCCGGTATCAAAGAAATCCTGCACCTGCAGGAGGAAAACGAGCGGCTCCGCGCCGAAAACGAACGCCTCAAAGCAGATAACGCCCACCTGGCCCGCAGTGGCGGGCGGCCCCGCGGCGAACTGGTTCACGTGCCCCGCTCCACGGCGGTGGTGATGTGGGAGAAACGCCGCGGCCGCCGCGACGAACGGTCCTAACACGCAGCAGCGCCCCTGTACGTCATATGTACAGGGGCGCTGCGGTCTATTCGAAGGTGGAGAGAATCTCGGTGCATTCGGCGGCGAGCTGCTGCGGCGACAGCCCTTGCGCGCGGCCCAGCGCCAACACGGTGGTGAGCTGCGCGGAGAGTTGCTCGCGGGTGCGGCGGGTGGCGCGGGCGGCGGCAATGGTGGTGCCCTCCCGCGGGTGGGTGACCACCACGCCCTCCTGCTTCAACTGGTCGTAGGCCTTCTTCACTGTGGCCGGGTTGATGCCGAATTCTTCCGCGACGGCCCGCACGGAGGCGAGCCGGGTGCCGGGGGTGAGTTCGCCCAGGGCGACGGCTTCCACGATGCGGTCGTGTAGCTGGGTGAAGATGGGTACCTGGCTATAGGGGTCGATCGTGATCACAAGTCCTCCACAAAACGCGTGTGTCGGACTTTATCGTACAAGATTGGCGGAAGGCGTCTGCCTCCGTCGGCGGCAGCTGGGCGGCGATGCGTTCCACGCTGGCGGGTACCAGAGGGTAGTTCGCCAGAGTCCACAGTGGTTCGACGCGGGCGCCGCGGCGCACCTTCGCTTCGAAGGATTCCATGCCGAGGAAGATGCGGCGCAGGCCGTTGTCGGCGGCGTAGGCGAGCGGTTCGAAGATGGCGAGTACCCCGTAGGCGCCGACGTGGCCGCGCTGACGATCGAAGCCGACGAGCCGGACGTAGAGGTCCTCGCCGAAGCGGTAGCAGAGGCTGAACCCCGCCACAGCTGTGTCGCGGGCGAGGAACACCACGGAAGAGTCGGCGAGCTCGTCGCGTTGGCGGCACAGCAGGTCGGTGAGGATCTCGTCGGAGTGGTCGTGCCCGTAGGCGCGCTGCACCTGCCCGAGCAGCGGCCCGAGGGCCTCCGGGGTGGCGGGCCCTTCACCCAGGCGGTGGCGGGTCACTGTCAGGCCCGCCTCGTGGAAGCGGCGGAGTTCCCGGCGGGCATTGGTGCGGCGCTGCCGGGACGACATGGCGTCGATGTGGTCTTCGACGGGGCTGACGTCGAGGACGCAGTGCGCGCCCGCCAGCAGCGGCACCTGCCCGGTGTCGCGGGCCACCCGCGCCGCAGCGGCGGTGGGCAGGTAGGGCCACGCCCACGTGTCCACGCCGTGGTGGGCGCAGGCCGCCGCAATTGCCGGGGCTACGTCGCCGCCGCCCAGCACGGGGGAGAGGTAGCCGCGCCGGCCGCCGAGGATGAGGCCCTTCGGGTAGAAAGCATTGTTTTCCTGGGGGCTGTAGTGCGCCGCCAGATACACGTCGCCTTCGATGATGTAGGCGGGCTGGCTGATGTGGTCGCCGTCGGCGCTGCGCAGCCACTGGGGGCTGAGGTAGAACCCGCCGGGCACCCGGCAGGCGTCCTCCCAGGCGGGCGGGGGTGTCGGTGTGATCATGCGTCCTCCAGGAGTGCGCGGGCGGCGTCGATGGCGCCCGGGTCGACATAGCAGCAGCCGGCGTTGGTGGCTGAATAGAATCCGGGGCCCGCGGCGGCGCGGGTGGTCTCCAGGTGGCCGGGGAGTGCCGCCAGGCGGGCGCGCTGCTCTTCGGTGATGGTGGCGGGCAGCGCCAGGTGCGCGATCGGCCGGTACTCGTGGGGCTGCCACTCGGGCCGTTGGCCGCAGTCGAACTGCCAGGAGGCACGCACCAGGTCCACCCCGTAGGCCAGCTGCAGGGCGCGGGGAATGCCGCCGCCGGCGGGCCGGCAGGCAATTTCGGAGACAACCCACCCGCTGGGGGTGGCGAACAGTTCGAGGTGGAACACGCTCGCCCGCAGGCGGACCGCCGCCACCGCCCGCCGCGCCAACTCCAGTGCCTCCCCACTGTCGGCGGGGTCGATGGTGGTGGAACTGTAGGGGCGCTGTGCCCGCGCGGAGGTGAGCATCGGCTCGTGGTAGCGGGACACCGCCGCCCAGAACTGCCCGTCATCGACGATGCCGTCGACGTGGTATTCGGCCAGCACACTGGCGGCGTCCTCGCAGAGCACCGGGTAGCGGTAGTCGGGCAGTTCCGCGCCGATGCGGTACACCCCGGCACTGCCGCCACCGAACAGCGGCTTTGCGACGACGTCGCGGTCCTCGGCCCACGCGCGCAGCTGCTGCGGGGAGTGCACCACCCGGAACGGCATGATGGGCAGGCCCGCGGCCCGGAAGCGGCGCTTCATGATGAGTTTGTCGCTGGCCGCGACGGCACTCGTCACGGGCGTGCCCGGCAAGCCAAGCACAGTGCGGGCGTAGGCGCCGGCGGGCAGCCCCGTCTCGTAGGGGGTGATGATCGCCGTCGCGCCCGCCGCCTGCGCGGCGCGCGCCACGGCCGGGCCGTCGGCGACGCTCACCTCTGCTGTGTCGGTGATGACGTGCGCTGCGGGGAATGCTTGGGCGAGTGCGGGGGTGAGGGTTCGTGCCGCGGAGAACACGACAGCGACCGGCGCATCCGTTATGAGCAACGCAACCTCCAGTGGGTGATGATCTCGTCGGCGATGGCCTCCATATCGGCGGCCGTGAACAGGCTGCGGCGCGCCTGGATCTCCAGCCAGTGTTCCGCGCCGTGCTGGAGCAGGTAGGCCATCGCATCGAACTTCACGTCGACGTCCATGGGGTGCACCCCGGGCGTCGGCGGGCGGCCGGTGGTCATGCTGCTGGTGAACAAGCCCGTGATGGGGAACCGGTCCTCGTCCTCCGGCTGGCCCAGATCGTCCATGATGCGGTCGAACTGGTAATCCTGGTGGTCCATCGCCCCCAGCAGGCGTTCCTGCAGCACCTGGGGGCGCAGTTCGGTGGCGCGGAGCCGCAGCAGCACGAGGCTGATGAAGTTGCCGACGGTGTGCTCCACACCGGGCACGGTGCGCCCCAAGGCGGGGGTGCCGATGAGGAGATCATCCAGCCCGGTGCGTTCCATCATGGCGCTGAACATCCCGAGCAGCATCCCCTGGAACGGGGTGGGTCCCAGCCGGAGGAGATCGGCGGGCAGGGGCACGATGATGCGCCACGCGCCCGGCTCGTCGGTGACGGCGGGTAGGTGCTGGGGGAGTGCCGGCGGGTCCCGGAGGATCTCCTCCCACCACTCGTCGCGGGTGGGGCGGGGCTCAATGGTGGCGAACTGGGCGTACGACAGTCCCGGGTGGTGCTCCCCGAGGGCGTGGCGGCGCAGAATGTCCTGGCTATGCCCGTCGCAGAACAGGTGGTGGATGACCCAGCGGAGTTCGCCGTCGACGACGGCCCAGCGGTGCGGCGGCCACACGGCCGGGTCGATGGGTTCGGCCACCAGGCGGGAGAACTCTTCTTCCTCCATGTGCGCAACGGGCACGGGGCCTGCGTGGGGGCGGATGTGGAGTTCCCCGTGTACCACCGTGGCGCGGAGCGCATCGTGGGCGGCAATGAGGCGGGCGGCGACCTCCTCGGGGTTGTCGACGCGCACCCCGGTGGTCATGTTGGCCCAGTTGCGGTTCCCGCGCGGCAGGTACACCCGCTGGTAGCGGCGCTGCCGGGCCGTCATCGGCTGCCGCTCGGGCGCCGGCCCCGGGGTGAGGGTGGTGAGTGCTGTGAGGTGGGGTGCGACGGCGCGGGGCGTGCGCTGTTCGAAGAGGGTGCGCAGGGATACGTCGAATCCTGCGGCGCGGAGGCCCGCGTGCCAGGCGGCGACTTCGAGGGAGGTGCCGCCGGCGGCGAAGAAGTCCTCCTCGGGCCCCAGTGCGGCGCCGAGTGCCGCGCTCGCGGCGGCGATGACCTGCTTTTCCTGGGGGTGGGCGGCGGCTGTGGGGGCGGCGGTGTGCGCGAGGAGGGCAGCGCGGTCGACTTTGCCGCGGGCAGTCACGGGAAACTCGGGCACAAGCAGCAGCGTGTGCGGCAGGTGGGTGCTGGGCAGCAGCCCCGCCACCTCGTGGAGGATGTCGGCGCGCTCGCGGTGCGGGGCGACGAGGAATGCGGCAAGCTGCACCCCGACGGGTCCCTCGTGGTGCACGACGAGGGCTTGGTCCACGCCGTCGAGGGACGTGAGCGCGGCGGCGACGTCGTCGGTGTTGACCCGCACGCCCGCGACCTTCACCAGGTGGTCCCGCCGGCCCCGCAGCACCAGCCCCTGGGGTGTGTCCTCTCCGAGGTCGCCGGTGGAAAACCACGAGCGCCCCTCGCGGACTGTCAGTGCCGGGGTGGGGGTGTGGAGGTAGCCGGCGACGGGAAAATCGGGGCTGATGACGACCTCGCCGCGGTCGAGTTGCCACTTCACCCCGGGTAGCGGGTGCCCGACGGGGGCGGTGCCGGTGGTGACGTCGGTGGCGTCGAAGACGAACTTCGCCAGGGTGGTCTCCGAGGGGCCGTAGAAGTTGATGACCCGGGTGTGTGGTGCGAAGCGACGCAGCCCAACGACGAGCGCCCCGGGCAGGGGCTCCCCGGCGAGGAACGCCCACCGCAGGTGCGGGGCTGTGCCGTGGGCGCGGCGCAGCCAGCGCGCCACCAGCGATGGCACCCCATGGAAGGCGGTGATCTTCTCCCGCTGGAGGAACTCCGGGACGTCCTCCCCGCGGGGGAACACGAGGCAGGCGCCGGCGACGAGGGGAGTGAGGGCGTCGCGGAGGAACACGTCGAAGCCGGGCGGGGTCAGGCATGCGCAGCGATCACCGGCGCCCAGGTTGAAGGTGTCGGCCTGCCAGGTGACGAAGCGGGCGACGCCGACGGCGCTGCCGAGGATCCGTTTCGCCGGTCCGGTCGTCCCGGAGGAGACGACGATGTAGTCAGCCCGCAGGGGTGTGCGGGGTGCCAGCGGGGTGCAGTGGCCGCGGCTGACGTCGTAGACGGCGCTAAGACCCCACTCGGCGAGGTCGGCGTCTGTGATCTCGGGCGGGCAGATGAGGAATCCGCAGTCGGCGGCCATGCAGCCCACGACGGCCGCCACCATGTCGGGGTGGGCGGTGGCCGGGCCGCGCAGCGCCACCGTCGTGCCGTGGGGGAGGCGGGCAGCAACTGTTTCCCAGGCGGCGCGCAGTTCCTCGCGGGTGAGCACAGTGGCGCCGTCGCAGGCGGGTGCTGCCGGGTCGGCGTCGGCGTGGGCGTGCAGGCGCTGCAGGATCTCGTGGAAGCCGGGTCGTGGGGCCACGGGGTCCTCCTTCTAGGTATCGATGCTGTGCGCCAACAGGAGATGAACTATACCGCAGGCTGCATAGATTGCGGTGAGGGTGAGCCAGCCCGCCGCCCCGGTGAGCACCACCCAGCCCAAGGTGATGGGCGCGGCCGCGCGGGCACAATTGCGGCCGAAGGCGTAGGCCGCCTGGTATTCCTGGTGGTTATTATCCGGGGCGGCCGCGTAGGAGATGTCGAACTCGGCGCTCGACTGCCACAGCTCACCGACGGTGAGGGCGACAACGCCGGCGAAGAGCACGAGGAGAGTGCTGTGGGTGGCGCCGATGGCGAACAGCAGGCTCATGGCGACCGTGGCGCCGGCGGCGATGGCGACGACGGTGCGGCGGCGCAGGCGGCCTGCCGTGGCCGTTGTCGGCACCTGCAGCAGCACCACCGCCACGGCGTTGAGGGCGGTGCATAGGCCAATGACCCAGTCGCCCATGGTCGCGCTCAACGCCACCATGGCGGGCAGTCCGTAGGTGAGGACCTCCGTGTGGGTGCTCAGCACCCCATTCGTCAGGGCCAGGCCCGCGTAGCGGGGATCCCGGTACGGGCTGCGGGGTGTGGCAGCATGCGCGGTGGCTTTCGTGGGTGCGGGCACTGCCACCGTGCGGCGCACCAGCAGGTAGGCGGCGAAGGTGCACGCCGCCGCCAGCCCCACGGCGGCCCGGGGGCCATGGTCGCCGAAGCGGAACAGTCCGGCGGCGATGAGGCCGCCCGTGCCGATACCGATGTTGGTGATGGTGCGCAGGCTGGCGCGCGCGGACGCCATCTGTGGTGCCGGGATGCCAAGCTCGGTGATAAAGCTTCCGATCGTCGCTCCCACCGCCGCTGTGGCCACGGAGGAGGCGATGAGGACCGCGCTTGCCACGAGGCTGCCGCTGGCAGCCTGCCATGCGAGAAGGGTGGCGGCCTGCACCACCAGCGCAGCCCGGTAGATACGGGTCGCCCCGTAGCTGCGGGCCAGGCGCCCAATCCAGGGGATGGTGGCCAGGCCGGTGAACGTGCCGATGGTGGCCGCCCGCGCAATGCCTGCCGTGTCGAGGGCCGTCGCGTGGAGGAAGAACAGCACCGTCGTGGAAATCAACAACCCCGTCGAGCAGGTCGCCAGCATGTTGGCGCGGGCAAACGCGGTGGTGGCCGCGTTGGGCCACGTGGCGCGGTGGAACAGACGCAGAAGAAACATAACAACGCTCCACGGGTCGGTCGATGGGGTGGCATTGAGCTTCTCACAGCGACCGCCGGCGCCCACCGCGGGGGTAGTCCATTGATGTGATGTGTAAGGGCAGTAAAGCGGGAACGCGCATGCTCAAGTGTGGTGTGCGCTGCCACGATGTGTGGCTCTGTGAAAGTTGCAAACATCCGGGCGGGGGTGGCGCAGGCCATATGATTGCAGTCACATATGCGCGTCATTAGGTTGGTGGCACACGCCACAGCCCGCACCGATGGTTGTGGCCCACACGTCAAGGAGGACCCATGACCGTCTACGCCCGCCCCAACACCCCCGGCGCGATCGCGAACTACCGGGAGCGCTACGACAACTACATCGGCGGCGAGTGGGTGCCGCCGGTCGGCGGCGAGTACATGGACAACATCACCCCCGTCACCGGCGAGGTGTTCTGCCAGGTCGCCCGCGGCCAGGCCGCCGATATTGACCTCGCCGTCGCTGCAGCGGAAGCCGCGAAGGACTCCTGGGCGGCCGTCAGCGCCCAGCGCCGCGGTAACATCCTGCTGAAGATCGCCGACCGCATGGAGCAGCACGCCGAAGAACTCGCCGTCGCCGAAACCTGGGAGAACGGCAAGGCTGTGCGCGAAACCCTCGCCGCCGACATCCCGCTCGCTATCGACCAGTTCCGCTACTTCGCGGGCGTGGTGCGCACCGCCGAGGGCACCATGAGCCAGATCGACAACAACACCGTCGCCTACCACTTCCAGGAGCCCATCGGCGTTGTCGGAGCCATCATCCCCTGGAACTTCCCGCTGCTCATGGCGGCGTGGAAGATTGCGCCCGCCCTCGCCGCCGGCAACTGCATGGTGCTCAAGCCCGCCGAGCAGACCCCCGCCTCCGTCCTCTACTGGCTCGACCTCGTCGGCGACCTGCTGCCCCCGGGCGTCCTCAACGTCGTCAACGGCGTCGGTGCGGAAGCCGGCGCGGCGATCACCGCCCACGACGGCATCAAGAAGGTGGCGTTCACCGGCTCCACCGCGGTCGGCAAGCTCATCCACACCGCCGTCGCCGACCGCATCATCCCCGTCACCCTGGAACTCGGCGGCAAGTCCCCCAACGTGTTCTTCCCGGACGTCATGGAGCAGGACGACGACTTCCTCAACAAGGCCGTCGAAGGCGCCGCCATGTTCGCCCTCAACCAGGGCGAGGTGTGCACCTGCCCCTCCCGCGCCCTCGTCCACGAGGACATCGCCGAGGAGTTCATCGCCCGACTCGTGGCCAAGGTCGAGGAGATCCGCACCGGCAACCCCCTCGACACCGACACCATGATGGGCGCCCAGGCCTCCCAGGAGCAGATGGACAAGATCGCCGGCTACCTCACCTCCGGGCCGGCCGAAGGCGCAGAGGTCCTCACCGGCGGCAAGGTTGCCAGCATCGAGGGCCTCGACGGCGGCTACTACATTGAGCCGACGATCCTCAAGGGCCACAACGGCATGGCCTGCTTCCAGGAAGAAATCTTCGGCCCCGTCCTCGCCGTGACGACCTTCAAGGACTTCGACGAGGCCATCGCCATCGCCAACGACACCGAATACGGCCTCGGCGCCGGCGTGTGGACCCGCGACCAAAACACCGCCTACCGGGCGGGCCGCGCCATTCAGGCCGGCCGCGTGTGGGTCAACAACTACCACTCCTACCCGGCGCACGCCGCCTTCGGCGGCTACAAGGAGTCCGGCCTCGGCCGCGAAACCCACAAGATGATGATGAGCCACTACACGCAGACCAAGTGCATGCTCGTCTCCTACGACGAGCGGCCCACCGGCCTGTTCTAATCGCCACGGACGAGGCCATCAAGCACCCCGAGGAACGCCTCGTCCGTGAAGTAGTCGCTATGGCCGCCAGCTGTGCGCACCACCCGTGCCCCGAACGCATCCGAGGCAGGGGAGGTGTTGTGCAGCTCGGCGGTCCACGCAATCGGATCCTCCTCACCCAACGCCACAACCACCGGCGCCCCCGCCCGGTCAAGGTGGAACTCGGAGACATTACCCGCCGTCGTCCCCGGGGAACCCGCCACCACCAGCGCATCAGCCGCCAGGCCTCCCGTGGCGGCAGCGCCCGCCACCACACTGCCGTAGGAGTGGCCCAGCACAATGAGCCGCTGCGCCCGCCCCCGCAGGCTGTCCTGGAACGCCCGCAGGTCACCGGCGGCGCGCCGGGCGGGCTGGGGGTTGATGCCGCCGACGACACGGGGTGGGGTGTCGTATCCCCACCAGCACACCACCGCCGCCCCGGTACGTGCCCGGAGTGCTGCGGCGCGGTCGTAGGTCGCGGCCCAGGACGCGGGATCGCTGGACCCCACCCCGGAGACCAGGGTGATGACCGCTGGCGCGGTCTCAATGTCGCCGAGTGCGAGCACCAGGGTGTTCTCGCTGGCGCTGAGGACCTGGCCGGGGCGGCGGAGGACCTCCTCAAATCCGGGGTGTAGCTGCGCGTCGGCGAGGTGGGCGCGGTGGATGGCGTCGACGTGGGCGGTGGGGATGCCGTCGAGGTCGGCCAGCTCGATGCGGGGTGGCGTCACGGGCAGGGGGCATAGGCCGGCGGCGAGTGCGCTCAACTCGTCGAGTGCGAACGCGCAGTGCTGGTCCAGTTCCGCAGCGGAGTCCGTGAGGAACCGCCCGATGGGTCCCCGCAGGTCCGGGATCTGCTCCGCCCAGCGTCGCAGGTCCTCCCAGGTGTCTGCTGCCGCCTGCAGGATGTGGCGCGCCTGGGCGTAGAGCTCGTCGAGGTTTGCCTCTGCGCGGCGGATGCGCCGCTGTTCGGCGTGGGCGGCGTCCACCCATGCGCCTTCTCCTACGAGCGCAGCAGCCGGCGCGGGCAGTGGTGCCCGGTGCAGGAGGGTGGCGGCCGCGGTGAATTCGGCTGCGTTCACAGCTGCTCCAAGCGGCGTGCAAGGTCGGCATCTGTGTCGTCGATGGCGGCACAGACGCGGCGGATGCCGTCCGCGAGGCCGCGGGTGGCTGCGTGCGCCCGCAGCTCGGCGGCATGGAGGGCCTCAAGAAGCCGGTCGAGGGCGGGGCCCGACTGGGGTGCGGCAAGCGGCGCGGCGATGCGCGCGGGAGTGGGGCGGTCGGGCAGGCGTGTGGTGGTGGCGGTGGTGTCGATGAGCATGCGCACAGGCTAAGAAGCAGCCGCCGCCCCGTCGAGGATCCCACCCGCACGCCTGTGGATAACTTCTCCTGTGGGGTGCGCACTGTGGAGAGTCTGCGAGGATCGCTAGGGTTGGGGCATGCGAATCTCCCTGGTGCAGTTCTCTTCCGGTGTCGACGTCGACGACAATGCGTCCCGCGCCGCCCGGCGGGTAACAGAGGCCGCGGACGCCGGCGCGGACCTGGTGGTGTTCCCTGAGGCCACCATGGCGTCCTTTGCCGCCGGCCGCCTCGACGTGGTCGCCCAGTCGGCGGAGCGTTTCGCCGCCGCGATGGCGGCCGCCGCCCGCAGTGCCGGCGTTGTCGTCATCGCGGGCATGTTCCTCCCGGCCGATGCGGTCGGTGGGAAAAACCGCATCGATAATGTGGCGGCGGTGTTTTATCCCGACGGCCGCCGGGAGACTTACGCGAAGATGCACTGCTACGACGCGTTCGGCTACCGGGAGTCGGCGACGGTGCGCCCCGGGACGAACCTCGTCACCTGTGAGGTGGCGGGCACCACGGTCGGGTTGGCGGTGTGCTTCGATATTCGCTTCCCCGAGCAGTTCGTGAAGCTGGCCGCCCGCGGCGCGGAGCTCATCGTGGTGCCGGCGTCCTGGTCGGCGGGCCCGGGGAAGACCGAGCAGTGGGAGTTGCTCGCGCGGGCCCGTGCCCTGGATTCGACCTCTGTAGTGGCGGCGGTGGATCAGGCGCTGCCGGAGGGCAGTGACCCGGAGGAGCCGACGGGCCCGCCGCTGGGGGTGGGGCATTCCCTCGTCGTCGGGCCGGACGGGCAGATTGTGGCGTGCGCCGGCCGGGGGGAGGGGCTGCTCACCGTCGATGTGGACCTGGAGGCGGTGGCCCGGGTGCGGCGCGCGATCCCCGTGGTGGCGTTGCGCGGCTCAGAGCCGCTCGTCGAGGAGTAGTTCCTGGATACGTGCGGCGGGCGTGCCCGCCGCCGTGAGTGCCCGCGAGGAGGCGGCGACGTCGGCGGCCGCGCCGGCGATGATGATGGAGCGGTCCTCCCAGGTGCCGTAGCTGGCGGCCACCTCACCCGCCTGGCCAGTTTGGGGCAGGTGCAGGCCCCGCGGCGGGCGGGAGTACTCGCTGGGCCGCACCCACCACTCGTCGTCCTCGTGTGCCGCCACCGGGGTGACCGACAGGTACGGGGCGCTCGCCGCCTGATGCCACAGCGACATCAAGTCGTAGAGCTCGCCGGGGTAGTCGGCGCCGACGAACATGTGAATGCGTGGCGGGTGGGCCTGCAGCATGACGTCCGCGGCGATGGCCCGCAGGGGAGCTAGCCCCACCCCGTGGCTGATGAGTAGGAGGTCGGCGTCGGTGCTCAGCTGGATGGGCTGGTAGGGGGCGGCGATGCGCCACCGGTCGCCCACCTTCGGGGCGACGATGAGGGCGTCTGCGCCGGGGGAGGAGTAGGGCACGTGGAATTCGAGTTGGCCGAACTCGTTGGCGGGGATCGCGGGGCACAGGGTGCGCCAGATGCCGGGGTCGAGTTCGCCCGCCACGGCGAGCGCCCCGCCCGCAGGGTAGGCCACGGGTTCGTCCGCCTGGACGCGGATGACGCTGATGCGGTGGCAGCGGCGCTCCACCTGGGCGACGGTGCCGCCAATATACGGTGGCAACTGCTGGGCGTCGGCGGCCAGGGCTGCGTCCCGCATGAGTGTGCAGCAATGCTCCAGGAGGTGTGCGGCGTGGGCGACGTCGGCGGGCTCAAGATCGTCTTCGGCGGCGACGGCGTCGAGGCCCGCCCGCAGGGCCCGGGCGAACAGCGCGTAGTGGGCGGGGTCGGTGGAGGAGCGGCGGTGCTCGCAGCCGAGCTGGCGGATGACGGCGGCCGCGTAGTCGCTCACCTGCTCTGCGCTGTTGCGCAGCACCCACGCGCAGGCCACGGGCAGGTCCGCGTGGGCGGCCGGCTGGGCGATGAGGACGCCCGCCGCGGGGCACAGGCCGGTGAAGGTGGCGGTGACGGCGCGGCGGAAGAGCTCCGGGTGGCGGGTGAGGGCGTCGGCGACGCGGGTGGGTGCGGGCATTGCCCCATTGTGCCACCGGGGGTGGTTGAGCCGGGTGCGCTCAAGGGCCACCAGGATATATGTGACGCAGCTCATGCAAAATTCTAAACCTGAGCGGAATAGACTCAACTTAAGCGCGGTTGCAGTATGTGACACCTCGTGTGGTGGGCAGTGTGTAGCCATGCGGGGAGAAGAAAACATAAAGACACACAGAGAAGAAAAGAAGACAGAACACGTATGAACGCTTTTAATCCCACGACGAAAACGTCGGAGGCCATGCAGGCAGCCCTGCAGCTTGCCAGCTCGAACGGCAACCCCGACATTCGCCCCGCACACCTGCTCGTCGCGATCCTTGACCAGCAGGACGGCATCGCCGCCCCTGTGCTCAAGGCCGCGGGCGTCGACCCCGCCACCGCCCTGGCGAAAGCCAAGGCACTGGTGGACTCCTACCCGAAGGCCCAAGGCTCCGGGATGGCGAACCCGAACTTTAACCGCGACGCTCTCAACGCCCTGACCGCCGCCCAGGAATTGGCCGGCGAGTTGGGCGACGAGTACGTCTCCACCGAGGTCCTCATGGCGGGCATCGCCCGCGGCGAATCAGACGCCGCGACGATGCTCCACGGCCTCGGCGGCACCTACGACGCCATCAAGGGTGCTTTTGCCACGGTGCGTGGCTCCCAGAAGGTCACCAGCGAGGACCCGGAGGGCCAGTTCCAGGCCCTGGAGAAGTACTCCACCGACTTAACGAAGCGGGCCCGCGAAGGCAAGATCGACCCCGTCATCGGCCGCGATGAGGAAATCCGCCGCGTGGTGCAGGTGCTGTCGCGCCGCACGAAGAACAACCCGGTGCTCATCGGTGAGCCCGGCGTCGGTAAGACCGCGATCGTGGAGGGCCTAGCCCGCCGCATCGTCGCCGGCGACGTGCCGGAGTCCCTCAAGGGTAAGACCCTGATCAGCCTCGACCTGGGCTCCATGGTGGCCGGCGCGAAGTACCGTGGCGAGTTCGAGGAGCGGCTCAAGGCCGTGCTCGACGAGATTAAGAACGCCGAGGGTGAAATCATCACCTTCATCGACGAGATCCACACCATCGTGGGTGCCGGCGCGACCGGCGACTCCGCGATGGATGCGGGCAACATGATCAAGCCGCTGCTCGCCCGCGGCGAGCTGCGCCTGGTCGGCGCCACCACCCTCGAGGAGTACCGCAAGTACATCGAGAAGGACGCCGCCCTGGAGCGCCGCTTCCAGCAGGTCTACGTCGGCGAGCCCTCCGTCGAGGACGCCATCGGCATCCTGCGTGGGCTCAAGGAACGCTACGAGGTGCACCACGGTGTCCGCATCCAGGACTCCGCCCTCGTCGCAGCCGCCGCCCTGTCGGACCGCTACATCACCTCCCGCTTCCTGCCGGACAAGGCCATCGACTTGGTCGATGAGGCTGCCAGCCGCCTGCGGATGGAGATCGATTCCTCCCCGCAGGAGATCGACGCCCTCGAGCGCCAGGTCCGCCGCCTCGAGATTGAGGAGATGGCCCTGGAGAAGGAAACCGACGCCGCCTCCGCCGACCGCTTGGCGAAGCTGCGCCAGGAACTGGCCGACGAGCGCGAGAAGCTCGGCGAGATGACCGCCCGCTGGCACAACGAGAAGGCCGCCATCGATAAAGTGCGCGGCGCGAAGGAGGAACTGGAGCAGCTGCGCCAGGAATCCGAACTCGCCGAACGCGACGGCGACCTCGGCAAGGTTGCTGAGCTGCGCTACGGGCGCATCCCCGCCCTCGAGAAGGAGGTCGCGGAAGCCCAGGCGCAGGTCGAGGCCGACGGCGGTCAGTCGATGCTGACGGAGGAAGTCACCCCCGACACCATCGCCGAGGTCGTGTCCTCCTGGACCGGCATTCCCGCCGGCAAGATGATGCAGGGCGAGACCGAGAAGCTCCTCGAGATGGAGGCCTACCTCGCCAAGCGCGTCGTCGGCCAGGGCGACGCCGTGGTGGCGGTCTCCGATGCGGTGCGCCGCGCACGGGCCGGTGTTGCCGACCCGAACCGCCCCACCGGCTCCTTCCTCTTCCTGGGCCCCACCGGTGTCGGTAAGACGGAGCTGGCGAAGTCGCTCGCAGAGTTCCTCTTCGACGACGAGCGCGCCATGGTGCGCATCGACATGAGCGAGTACGGCGAGAAGCACGCCGTCGCCCGCCTCGTCGGTGCTCCCCCCGGGTACGTCGGCTACGACCAGGGTGGTCAGCTCACAGAGGCCGTGCGGCGCCGCCCCTACACGGTGGTGCTGTTCGACGAGGTGGAAAAGGCCCACCCGGACGTCTTCGACATCCTCCTGCAGGTGCTTGATGAAGGCCGCCTCACCGACGGCCAGGGTCGGACCGTGGACTTCCGCAACACGATCCTCATCCTCACCTCCAACCTGGGCGCCGGCGGCACCCGGGAGCAGATGATGCAGGCCGTCAAGAGCGCCTTCAAGCCGGAGTTCGTCAACCGCCTCGACGACGTCGTCATCTTCGACGCCCTCTCCGCTGAGCAGCTGACCAGCATCGTTGACATCCAGATCGCCGCGCTGGCCCGCCGCCTGGAGGGCCGCCGCCTGGTGCTCGACGTCGACGACGCCGCCAAGCAGTGGCTCGGCGAGCGCGGCTACGACCCGGCCTACGGTGCCCGCCCGCTGCGCCGCCTCATCCAGCAGGCGATCGGCGACCAGCTCGCCAAGAAGCTGCTGGCCGGCGAGATCCGCGACGGCGATATCGTGCGCGTCACCCTCAACGAGTCGGGTGAGCACCTCGATATCAACTCCGCTGCGACGGACGCCCACCTCGACCACGAGGACTAACCGCACCCCCTGCCCCCGAGGGTTTTCCCTCGGGGGTTTTCCCTATCCTCACCCGGGCGCGACTACACTTTTGCCCCATGGGCATCACGATCACAGCACAGGAACTCGCGGCCGATATCCGCCAGGGGCGCAAGAACACCATCCTCGCGTCCTTCTGGCTTCCCGGGGAGGGCGCCGGGTTCGCGAAATACACCTCCGAACACATCCCCACCAGCCTGTTCTGTGATCCCGCGACCGCGCTCGCGAGCGTCCCCTCCTCCTCCAAGGGGCGCAACCCGCTGCCCGATCAGGAGATCCTGCAGCGCGCCTTCCGCACCTGGGGCATCGACGCCGACCACACCGTCGTCGTCTACGACGGCGGCAAGGGCCTGTTTGCGGCCCGCGCCTGGTGGACGCTGACGTGGGCGGGCCTGCCGGAAGTGAAAATCCTCGATGGCGGCATGGCCGCCTGGGAGGCCGCCGGCTTCGACGTGGTGGGCGGCCCGGGCAACCTGCACGGGCACTGCACTGTGCGCGCCAACCCCGGCCAGCTGCCGGTGGCCACCATTGAGCAGGTCACCAGCGGCGATTACCTCCTCATCGATACCCGGGAAGCGAACCGCTACTACGGGCGCAAAGAGCACCTCGACTTGAAGGCCGGCCACATTCCCGGCGCCGTCAACGTGCCCACCCGCAGCCTGTTCAACCCGGACAACACCTACCGCAGCCCGGAGGAGTTGGCCCGCATCTTCGCCGAGGCGGGCGTGACCGACCCGGCGAAGGTCATCGTGTACTCCGGCTCCGGCATCCACGCCGCCGTCGCCATTGCGGCGATGCACCACGCGGGCCTGCCCGGTGCCGCGGTGTACGTGGGCGGCTGGTCGCAGTGGTGCGCCAACCCCTCCAACCCTGTGGAGCGCGGCGAGTGATCGCGCTCATCGCCGGCGCCCTCGTCGCCGCCGCGGCCCTCGCCCTGCTGCTGCTCGACCGCAGCCGGGGTGCGGCGCCCAAGGATGTGGCCCCAGCAGCAACCGCCCCGGAGCCCACGGCCGCGCAGCAGCGCGCCGCCGCCCTCGAGCAGGCCCACGCAGTCGACGCCGACAACGACGCCGACGCCAACAACACTGTGGATGCGGTGGTGGTGGACGAGGTCGCCGAGACGAGCTCGCCCGTCGATTACGAGGAACTGGACCGCCCCCTGGTGCGCGACCTCGTCGACGCGGACCTCGCCGAGGACCCCGCCGAGGGCTTCGCCGTGCCCGCCAACCCCTACACGATGAGCCCGCGTGTGGCGGACATTGATACAGACGCCGAGGCGGCACTCGGGGCCGTGCCGGTGTACCGCACCCTCGCCGAGGAACCCACCCCGGTGGCGGATGCCGACCTCGACGTCGATGTGGATGTCACCCCCCAGCCCGAGACCGCTGTATCGCCTGTGGCGACACAGGAGGTGGAGACGGACACCGTCGAGGCCGCTGTCGATCACGACGCTGCAATGGATGCTGAGACCGTCGAGTCTGCCGAGGAACCCGAGGTGGCCGAGGAGCCCGCGCCCAGCACCCCGAAGGTGCAGGTGCTGCTCGCGGCGTTGCCCGGGGCGGCCCGCCGGGAACGCAAAGCCTGGGCGGAGGCCAACGGCTTCGACTACGTCAAGGACGATCCTTACCTGGCGGACGAGTGGTCGCGGGGCCCCGCGACCGAACCGGGCACCGCCCGCGACATTGTGTCCGGGGTGGCGTGCGGCTACGACTGCCACGTCGTCGACCTCGGCGGCCGCACTCTCATCGCGGTGCGCCGCGCCCACGCCTCCGACGTGGTGGTGGAAATGACCCGCCCCGGCACCCCCGTGGAAGCCGACCAGTTCCCCGGCGGTGACCTCGAGGGTTTCACCCTGTCCGCGAGCGAAGAAAACCTGGTGCCCCGCCTCATCGACTCCCGGCTGCGCACCGCCCTGCACACCATGCCGCCGGTGGTGGAGCTGGTGTGGGCGGAATCGGACTGGGTGGTAGCCGCACTGCCGCGCACCTCGAAGCCCAGCGACTGGGACGACACGCTCGCCCCGTTGGCGATGGTGGCGGACGTGGCCCACGCGCTGCCGGCGCGCGGCATCCTCGCCCACTGGCCGGACGACATTGTCGGCGATCCGACCCGGGCGCTCCCCGCCGCCGTGGTGGAGGACGAGGCGGTGGAGATGCCCGCCGTGCCCGTCGTGGTGCGCCCCGAGACCCCGCCGGTGCTGCCGACACGGGCGGTGCACCACCAGATGGGGCACGTGCCCTTAAAAGACGTGGGCGGCGACGAGTTGGAGCCCATCGCCTCGAGTCTTCAGGCCCCGCAGCCGAGCGCGCAGCGCCTCGTGCGGAACCAGCCGACCGATTCGTCGATCTTCCACGACGCCGACGAGCGGCCAGAGGACGTAGAATAACCGTCACGCCTGTTCTCTCTTCACCCCCTTTGTTTCACGTTGTTATCTGTTGCTTCAAGGAGCCTGCTGTGAGTGACCGTGCCCGTCTCGCCGAACTGGTCAAGGACCTTGCCGTGGTGCACGGCAAGGTGACGTTGAGTTCCGGGAAGGAGGCCGACTACTACGTGGACCTGCGGCGCGCGACCCTGCAGCACGAGGCCTCCCCGCTCATCGGCAAGCTGCTGCGGGAACTCACCGCCGACTGGGACTTCGACGCCGTCGGCGGGTTGACGTTGGGCGCCGACCCTGTCGCCACCGCCATCATGCACGCCCCGGGCCGCCCCATCGATGCGTTCGTGGTGCGCAAGGAGGCGAAGAAGCACGGCATGCAGCGCCGCATTGAGGGCACCGATGTGGAAGGCAAGCGGGTCCTCGTCGTGGAGGACACCACCACCACGGGCAACTCGCCGCTCACGGCGGTGGCCGCCCTGCGGGAGGCCGGCGCGGAGGTCGTCGGTGTCGCCACCGTCGTGGACCGCGCGACGGGTGCCGGCGACGTCATTGCCGCGGAGGGGCTGGAGTACCGCTACCTTCTCGGCTTGGGCGACCTCGACCTCGCCTAATGGGGGAGTCTCCCTTCGTACCGCCCGCTCTGCGGGGCCCCACCGAGTGGTTCCCCGCCCGGCAGGGCGTGGGCCCCTGGGTGGAGGAACACCCCGATGAGCCGCTGCCCACCGACCCCCGCTTCGACCCGGAACTCCTCGCCGAGGGCGACCGCCGCAACGTTGTCGACGCCTACCGCTATTGGACCCGCGAGGCCATCGTCGCGGACATCGACACCCGCCGGCACGGGCTGCACATCGCGATCGAGAACTTCGAAAACGATGCGAACATTGGCACGGTGGTGCGCACCGCGAACGCGTTCGCCGTCGACACGGTGCACATTGTGGGCCGCCGGCGCTGGAACCGGCGCGGCGCGATGGTGACCGACCGCTACCAGCACCTGCTGCACCACGCCACCGTGGCGGACCTCCACGCGTGGGCCAGGGACCACGACCTGGAGGTCGTCGCGATCGATAACACCCCGGGCAGTGTGCCCCTGGAAACCGCGGCACTGCCCGCCCGCTGCCTGCTGCTCTTCGGGCAGGAAGGCCCCGGCGTGAGCGCGGACGCGCAGCAGGCGGCCCGCATGACGTGCAGCATCGCCCAGTTCGGGTCCACCCGCAGCATCAATGTCGGGGTGGCGGCGGGCATTGCGATGCACACGTGGATTCGGCAGCACGCCGACCTGCACCAGGCCTGGTAGGTGCCGGTGGCGGCCACCCGCTAGGGTGGATGCTCAGGGCACCAGCAGATGGTGGACACCCCAAGGGATCAGGTTTATTTAACTTTTCGCGAAAGTATGTGTGGCAACGTGGCTGAGAAATGGGCGCACCGGGCCGACCTCGCGGAGGCGGCAATTAACGAGCGGCACTCCTCCCGCGTGTGGGGGATCCCGCGCACCAACCTCGCGGTGGTGTCGTGGCCGCCGACGGCGAAAGATCGGGCGTTTTTCCGCTGGCACTACTGGTGGCAGGCCCACTACCTGGACTGCCTGGTTGATGCGGCGGCGCGGCGCACGACGGCTGCCCGGGTGCGGATCATTAACAACACGCTGCGTGGTATTCGCCTGCGGAACCTGCGGGGATTGTCCGCGAACCGTTACTTTGACGACAAGGCGTGGCTGGCGTTGGCGGGCGGCCGGGTGGGCCGGGTGAAGAAGCTGCGCACCCCGGGCCGTATCCGCGACCTGGAGCTCGACATCATCTCCGGCAAGGATGGGTTGACCGGGGTGCTGCCGTGGCGCAGCAATGAGACCTTTTACAACGTGCCGACCAATGGGCCGGCGGCCATCATGATGGCCCGCACGGGCCGGCTGGACCAGTCGATGGCGATCACGGACTGGGTGTTCGATCACCTGCTGGACCACCGGGGTTTGGTGATGGATGGGGTGCGGATGCGGATGCACGGCCCCGACGTCGTCAAGGACGTCCACCCCTACTGCCAGGGCGTGATGATGGGCGCCTGCTTGGAGATTTCCAACCGCCTGCGGGAGCACTCCGGGATCACGGACTTGAGTGATGCGGCGGATGCGGCGAAGGCGGATGATGTGCTGCGCTACGTCACCCGCCTGCGGGACCTGGTGCACGCCGTTGCGAAAGACATGGCCACCCCCGCCGGTGTCATCGATTGGCCGACGACGGGCGGCGATGGGGGCCTGTTTAAGGGCATTTTGGCGCGCTATCTCGCCGACGTGGCGGTGCAGCTGCCCGACGATTCCCGGCTGAATAAGGCGACGAAGAAGATCGCGGCGCGGCTGGTGCTCGCCAGCGCGGACGCGGTGTGGAACAACCGCCTCGAAGTCGACGGCCTGCCGGTGTTTTCCTCCGACTGGACCACGGAGGCGCGGCTGCCGCAGAACTCCGGGGCGGTGGGCCACAGCACGGCAGGCTCGATTACGGGCAGCGCCATCCCCGAGCGGGATCTCTCCGTGCAGCTGTCCGGCTGGATGCTGCTCGAGGCGGCGGCCCGGGTCGCGGCGGCCGGCTACACGAAGTAGCGGCGCAGCCGCCGCACACCCACCCCGAGCAGCATGACGGCGGCCGTACCGACACCTGCCACGATGAGTGCCGTGCGGGCGCCCAGGGTGTGCACCACCGGGGCGCCGACGACGTAGCCCGCGAGCATCGCGGTCGTGTTGACCGTGCCCATCGTCGACAGCGCGTGCGCCCGGGTGGACTCGGGTACCGCGCCGACCACGATGAGGCGCAGCGCTGCCACCTGGACGGCGTTGCACACCCCGCAGAGGGTGAAGCAGGCGATTGCGACGAGAAGGTGGGCGGCGAGACCTGCCACGGCGAGTCCGCCGCCCATGAGCACTCCTGCGGCCACCAGCCACCCCAGCGCCCGGGGTGCGGGCACGCGCCCGCCCAGGCGGCTGCCGAGGAGGCGGCCGATGACGAAGGCCTGCAGGAGTAGTGCGTAGCCGAGCCCGCCGGCGTGGAGTGTGTCGACGGCGAAGAACACGAGCGCCACGTTGAAGATCGAGGTGAATACGATCGCCGCCCACATTGAGCCCAGCGCTTCCCGGCAGGCGGGGTTGCGCAGCAGCAGCCGTGGGGCGCGCACCAGGCGGGCGGTGAAGCTGTCTGCTGCGGCCAGGGGGTCGGTGGGGGACGTGCGGGCTTGCAGGGCGAAGCCCGCGGCCACCAGGAGGGAGGCGGCGATCTCCGCGGCGAAGGCAGCGCTTAAGCCCGCGGTCTGGGCGAGCCAGCCGCCGAGGAGGGGGCCCAGCAGGCTGCCGGTGAGGCGGGCGGTGTCCAGGCGGGCGAACAGGACCGCGTCGGCGTCTTCCCCGGGGTGGGCCTGCTGCACCGTGGTGTAGATCGCGGGGATGACCAGGGTGCTCGTCGCGGCGGAGGCGACCGCGCCGGCGATGAGCACCGGGGGAGAAGGTACGGCCAGCAGCACCCCCAGGATTCCGACATCGGCGAATGCGGCGATGCTGCCGAGGGTGCGGGCGGGGTAGCGGTAGAACAGGGGCGCGAGGAGGGGGCCGAGGAAAATCTGCGCGAGTGCACTGCCGAGAAGGGTGCCCGTGACGACGAGCGCGCCCTCGTTGCGATCGGCGAAGTGGACGGAGATCGCGACCGAGGTCATGGAGGAACACACCGCCGCCAGGAAGAAACAGGCGACGAGGATCCAGCTGCGGGAGGAAGAATTCAGCATGGGGGATAAAAGGGGGAGAAAAAGAAACTCCCCGGGGGCAACCCGGGGAGTGCGTGGCCGGTGGGGCTACTTCGCGGCCTTGGCCTTCTGGCGGCCCTTGATCGCGCCGAAGACGCCCGGCAGGATCGACACCAACACGATGCCGATGAAGATGATCTCAATGTTGTCCGCAACGACCTGGTACTGGCCCAAGTAGTGGCCCAGGGTCGTCACGCCCGCACCCCACAGGATGGCACCCGTGACGGAGAACGGCAGGAACACCCGGTAATCCATGCGGCTCATGCCGGCGACGAGCGGGGCGTAGGTGCGCACGATCGGCACGAAACGGCAGATGATCACCGTGATCGGGCCGTGCTTTTCAAAGAAGGCGTGCGACTCGTCCAAGTACTCCTTCTTGAAGATCTTGCCGTCCGGGCGGGACTTCAGGTGCTCCCCGAACTTCCGGCCAATCCAGTAGCCGCACTGGTCGCCCAAGAAACTCGCCAAGGGCAGGAAGATGAGCAGCTGCCACAGCGGGGCGAAGGGGTCCGGCTGGGAGGAGAACATGCCGGCGGTGAACAGCAGACTGTCGCCAGGCAGGAGGGGGAACAGCAGGCCGGACTCGATGAAGACGATGGTGAAGACGGCCGGCAGGATGAAATCGCCGAACGGACCCGACCCGCTGAGCAGGTACGTGGGGTCCATCCACTGCGGGCCCAAGGCCATGGTCATACAGTCGGCAACGCACGCGGGGTTCATGAGTAGGCATCTTAGCCTGAATGGGGCGGGTTCCGGCCGGGTGCGCGACACGCGTGCTGTGCCCTAGGCGGCGTACCCGGGGTGTGCGTGGCGTAACTCACGTTGGCTTTTCCGCCATGGGATGGCGCTCAAAGGTGCAGGTCACGCCACCCTGTCACATGGCAGATTTTTAGTCGGGCATGTCCATGGGGTGCAAACGGGTGCAATCGGACACGCAAGCGGGCACTGTCCGGGGCATAATGAAGGGCAGATTGTTCGTCCCCTTTTGGAGGTCTTAACTCATGCCCATCGCAACTCCTGAGGTCTACGCCGAGATGCTGACCAAGGCCAAGAAGAACGGCTACGCTCTTCCGGCCATCAACTGCACCTCCTCCGAGACCATTAACGCCGCCCTCAAGGGCTTCGCTGACGCCGAGTCTGACGGCATCATCCAGTTCTCCACCGGTGGCGCTGAGTTCGGCTCCGGTCTGAACGTGAAGAACATGGTCAAGGGCGCAACCGCGCTGGCCGCGTTCGCTCACGAGGCAGCCAAGAACTACAACGTCAACATCGCGCTGCACACCGACCACTGCCAGAAGGAGAAGCTGGACACCTACGTCCGCCCGCTGCTGGCCATCTCCCAGGAGCGCGTCGACCGCGGCGAGCTGCCCCTGTTCCAGTCCCACATGTGGGACGGCTCCGCCATCCCGATCGACGAGAACCTCGAGATCGCCCAGGAGCTGCTGGCGAAGGCTAAGGCCGCCAACATCATCCTCGAGCTGGAGATCGGCGTCGTCGGCGGCGAGGAGGACGGCGTGGAGGCCAAGGCTGGCGCCCAGCTGTACACCTCCCCGGAGGACTTCGAGAAGACCGTCGACGCGATCGGCCTCGGCGAGAACGGCCGCTACCTGCTGGCCGCCACCTTCGGCAACGTCCACGGCGTCTACAAGCCGGGCAACGTCAAGCTCCGCCCCGAGGTGCTCCTCGAGGGCCAGAAGGTCGCCGCGAAGAAGGCCGGCCTCGACGAGGGCGCAATGCCCTTCGACTTCGTCTTCCACGGCGGCTCCGGCTCCGAGAAGGAGAAGATCGAGGAGGCCCTGCGCTACGGTGTCGTCAAGATGAACGTGGACACCGACACCCAGTACGCGTTCTCCCGCCCGATCGTCGGCCACATGTTCACCAACTACGACGGCGTCCTCAAGGTCGACGGCGAGGTCGGTAACAAGAAGGCCTACGACCCGCGCTCCTACATGAAGCTCGCGGAGGCCGGCATGGCTGAGCGCATCGTCGAAGCCTGCACCGACCTGCACTCCGTCGGCACCACCCTGACGAAGTAACACCTCCCCGCGGCAGGGCGCAGCCCTTTTCCCGGCCACCTGCCGCTATTCCCCCAAGTCTTCGCACACCCCCGCCCCGTGGTTCCTGGGCCGGGGGTGTGCGTGTCTGCATCTACCCGACGCTTCGTTCCCTTTGGTGCTTCGCGATGTTTTCCTCCCCCTTCACCCACCGTGGGCACGAGATGCTCACCACCCGCCTGCTGCGGCTGAAAAGCTCCATGTTCCCCATCCTGCAGGCCGGCGTCGCCGCCGGCATTGCCTACTGGGCGGCACAAAACCTCTTCGGCCACGACCAGCCCTTCTTCGCCCCGATGGCCGTCGTCATCGTGCTGGGGCTCACCGGAGGGGACAGGCTGCGCCGCGCCTTTGAACTCAACCTCGGCGTGTCCATCGGCGTGGGCATCGGCGACCTCTTCGTCGGCCACTTCGGCACCGGCTGGTGGCAAATGCCCGTCCTCGTGATCCTCTCCCTCATGGGGGCCGTCTTCGTGGAGAAGGGCGTGCTGTTGGCCACCCAGGCGGCCCTCGGCGCGGTGCTCATCGCGACGATCATGCCGCCCGGCACCCACGGCGGCGCGGGCCGCATGCTCGATGCCTTCGTCGGCGGCCTCGTCGGCGTCATCGTCATCGCCCTGCTGCCCTCAAGCCCGCTGAAGGCAGGGCGGCAGGAAGTGTCGAACATTTTGTTCCTCACCTCCAAAACCCTCGGCACCGTCGCCGGCGGCCTGCGGGAGGGACAGCCCGAACTCATCCACAGTGCGCTCAACGAGGCCCGCGGGTCCCAGGGGGCGATCAACGCGATGATCGCCGCGGCGAAGGAAGGCAAAGAATCCCTCGCCGTGTCCCCGCTGCTGTGGCGGCAGCGCCACAAACTCAACTCCCTGGTGCGGATCCTCAACCCCGTCGACAACGCGATGCGCAACACCCGGGTGCTGGCGCGCCGCGCGGAAGTGCTGGCCCAAGACCACGACGAGGTCAGTGAGGAACAGCTCCACGTCATCCAGCGCCTCGCGGCGGTCGCCGATAGGCTCGCGCACCTCTACGCCGGCACCGGGGACACGAGCGCCAACGACGAAATCCCCCAGCTGGTGCGGGAACTGAAGTCGCTCGCCGCCCGCTCCGGGCTGGAACTCGCCGAAGGGCGCGTGTTGAGCGCCCAGGTCATCCTCGGGCAGACGCGCTCCATCATCGTCGACATGCTGCAAATCTGCGGCATGTCCCGCCGGAGTGCGCAGGCCGCGCTGAAGCCCACCAGTGAACACCCCGCACTGCCCCCGGAGGTGGCCGGCAGCTAGGGGCGCACCGCCTGCAGGTCGCGCAGGTGCCGGTAGATGGTGACTTTCTCCACCGCGCGGGGGCGCGGCACCCCATCGACCGTCACCCGCAAGGCGGGGCCACCGGCCTGTGCGGCGCGGCCCGCCACAATGGTGGCCGCATCCGCCCGCAGGTCCTCATCCACCAGGCGGGTTCCCACCAGCCCGGGGGCGGTGGTGGTGGCCACGATGCGGGCCCCGCGGGGGCCGGTCCGCTTCGGGCGGCCCCACAGGCCTGTGGTGGCCTGGTGGCTGGTGAGCACCTCATTGTCGACGACGATCTCCCCGGTGAGCTGGCCGGGGCCGTCCTGGAGGATCTCCGCCTGGCCGACAACGACGACACCGGCATCGTCCCGCAGCATCGGGGTGGGCCGCGCCGCACCCGTCACGGCCAGCACCACCGCCTCGGAGGGCACCTCCGGGATCCCCCACGTCGCCGCCACCGTCGATGGTGCCATCGGCACGTACGCCAGCTCGACCCAGGGGGTATCGGCGCGCATCATCCTCGTGGCCACCGCCGACAGGGCCGCATCAGTGCCCACCACAATGACCCGCAGCGCACCCGTGAGGTACGGGGCCTGCGGGGCCGGCTGGGGGGCCGCCTGCTCCGGAACATCCGGCTGGGCGGCAATCTCCTCCAGGGTGGGCGTCGGGTCCTCGGGCAGCACGCTGCGCGCAAGGTCGTCAAGGAATTTCAGGTCCCGCTGGCTGGGCACCTCCGCCAGGTGGTGCGTGTCCGCACCCGGAATGCTGAGGGAAAAGTCGCCGCACAGCAGGACCACAAGAGTAAGGGGCATACCGGCAGATTGTACTTCGCGTGTAGGATTTCCCTTTGGCCGTAAAGATTTCATTCCACACCATGGCAGGGAGAACCTCATGGCAGCAATCGTCATCGTCGGCGCCCAGTGGGGCGACGAGGGCAAGGGCAAAGCGACCGACATTCTGGGCGGTGTCGTCGACTACGTCGTCAAGCCCAACGGCGGCAACAACGCCGGCCACACCGTGGTCGTCGGCGGCGAAAAGTACGAACTCAAACTGCTGCCCGCCGGCGTCCTCAGCGAGAACGCCACCCCGATTCTCGGCAACGGTGTCGTCATCAACCTGGAGGCACTCTTCGACGAGATCGACGGCCTGGAAGCCCGCGGCGCGAACGCCTCCCGCCTGCGAATCTCCGCCAACGCGCACGTCGTCGCCCCCTACCACCAGGTCCTCGACCGGGTGCAGGAACGCTTCCTGGGCAAGCGTGCCATCGGCACGACCGGCCGCGGCATCGGCCCCACCTACGCCGACAAGGTCAGCCGCGTCGGCATCCGCATCCAGGACATCTTCGACGAGTCCATCCTGCGGCAGAAGGTCGAATCGGCCCTGGACATCAAGAACCAGATCCTGGTGAAGATGTACAACCGCAAGGCGATCGTCGCCGATGAGATCGTGGACTACTTCCTGTCCTACGCCGACCGGCTGCGGCCCATGGTCATTGACGCGGAACTGGTGCTCAACCAGGCGCTCGACGAGGGCAAGCACGTCCTCATGGAGGGCGGCCAGGCCACCATGCTGGACGTCGACCACGGCACCTACCCCTTCGTCACGAGCTCCAACCCGACCGCCGGCGGCGCCTGCGTCGGCGCGGGCATCGGCCCGACGAAGATCACCTCCTCCCTCGGCATCATCAAGGCCTACACCACCCGCGTCGGTGCCGGCCCGTTCCCCACGGAACTGTTCGACAAGTGGGGCGAGTTCCTGCAAACCACCGGCGGTGAGGTCGGCGTGAACACCGGCCGGAAGCGCCGCTGCGGCTGGTACGACTCCGTCATCGCCCGCTACGCCTCCCGCGTCAACGGCTTCACCGACCTGTTCCTCACCAAGCTCGACGTGCTCACCGGCATCGGGGAAATCCCCGTCTGCGTCGCCTACGACGTTGATGGTGTGCGCCACGATGAGATGCCGCTGACCCAGTCCGAGTTCCACCACGCCACCCCCATCTACGAGACGATGCCGGCGTGGGACGAGGACATCACCGGCTGCACCACCTTCGAGGAGCTGCCGCAGAAGGCGCAGGACTACGTGCTCTTCCTGGAGCGCATGTCCGGCTGCCGGATCTCCTACATTGGTGTCGGCCCCGGCCGCGACCAGACGATCGTCCGCCACGACGTCATGGACAACTAACACCACCCCTTGTCACGCACTCACCCCCGCCCCATGAACCATGGGGCGGGGGTGAACGCATGAAAAGGGGGGAAGAAGTGCTACACGTAGGCGTTGACCTTCGCGAAGACTTCCGGCCAGTGGGTGTCCAAGCGGCGGCCCGCCAGGCGCAACCCGCCCCACAGCAGGCCTGCCCCGATGAGCAGTGTGAGCACCGCGCCGGCGGTGAAGTTCCACAGCACCATGACGATGACGCCCGGCAGCAGCGGCAACGCGCCGCCACCCAACCCCGCGAAGGCGGAAATGAACGCGCCACCGGACTGCTGCGAACGATCCTTCATCGCCGGGGTGCCGGGCCGCGCCGTCGGGTACGGGTTGTACACGCACAACACCACCGACACCGCCAGGTTGCTCAGGCACATCGCCGGCATGACCACCACCACGTAGGGCAGGAACTGCGAGTCCGGGTCAACGAAGTACAACGCCAGCAGGAACACCGGCACGAGCGGCGCCATGAGGGAGGAGTACGCCACCACATAGTTGCGCAGCAGCACCCGCGGCGGCACCCCGCAGCTGATGTGAATCCAGTTCGCCGGGCCATCCAAACCCAGGGCGTTGATCATGAGGGTGCCGACCGCCATCGCGAGGAAGAAGCCCGCCACATAGGGCATGGGGGAATCCTCCATCACCAGGCCCATCGCGACGAAGCCCGTGGCCAGCACCGGCATGACGATGAGCGACTGCGACAGGCGGGTGTCCCGCCGGGCGTAGCGCCACACGCGGCTGCGCAGGGCACCACCCGGGGTGGCGGACTGGCCGCGCAGGAGGATGGTGTCCGAATCGGAGCGGGCCGAGGTGTCCACATCATTCGCCGTCGGCTCCGCGAGCGCGGTGCGGAAGGAGCGCACCCACAGCCACCACAGGAACACCACCGTGGCGACGGCGATGATGGCGGCACCCGCGGCGAGCCACCACTGGCCCATGATGATCGCCGGCACAATACCCGTGAGCGCGCCGAAGGGGGTGAGTGCCGCATAGCGGCCGAAGGTGAACACCCAATCGCCCAGCAGGTTGCCGTTGGTCACCATGCTGAACGCGAACCACACCCCCAAAAACGCGATCGTGGCGATCATGCCGCGGCGTTCCTTCGACTTCCGGTTCGTCGCCAGGTTCGCGGTCTGCGCAATCGCCTCCGCGCCCAGGATCGCCAGCCCGCAGGCGCCCACATTTGTCAGCACCCACGCGGGCACCCACCAGCCCTGCCCGTTGAGCGCGAGCCCCACGCTGCCACCAATGATGGTGATGAGCGTGCAGAGCATCGCGATCCCGGACCGCAGCTGCAGCAGCGTCGCCACCGCCATGCCGCGGCCCAGTGCCGCAGGGGAGATGGGAAGCGTGGCGAACTTCTCCGGCTGGATCTGGAACTCCGTCGACGGCATGATGCCGGCAAACAGCCAAAACATGAGCACACCGAGGGCCGGTGCCGCGATGAACGCCTCCGGGGCGGCCAGCTCGCTGACCGCAAGGTAGAGGGCTGCACCCGCAGCGATTGGCAGCGAGTACATCAGCATGAACACCAACTGCACGATGGTGGCGGTCGCGCCCCGCATACTGTGCCGCCACAGGCGGCGGTGCAGCGCCAGGATCGTGCGGGTTACCGACTTCGGTCCCGCCGGCGCCGCAGCGGGTGTCGGGGCAAGCTGTGCGGCGATGGTCTCCGCGGCGTGCGCGGTCTCCGCCGCAGACGAATGCATGTCAGTCACGGTGTGCCCCCATGTCGCCCAGCCAGCCCAAGGCCCCATCATCGAGGTCCCCGGCACCAATGAGATCGACGAAGACGTCGTCGAGGGCGCGACCCTGCCGCACCTCATCAATCGTGCCCGCCGACAGCACCTGGCCCTGGGCGATGATCGCCACATGATCGCACAAGCCCTCCACGAGCTCCATGACGTGGGAACTCATGACCACCGTGCCGCCCGCATCCCGGTAGGCGTGCAACAGCTGCCGAATATGGCGGGCGCTGACCGGGTCGACGGCCTCAAAAGGCTCATCCAAGATCAGCACCTCCGGGCGGTGCAGCATCGCACCCGCCAGGAGAATCTTCTTCGTCATACCCGCCGAATAGTCGACGATGAGCTTATTGTCCGTCGGCAAATCCAACGCCGCCAGAAGCCCCCGGGCGCGGGAAGAAATCGTCGCCTCGTCCATGCCGCGCAGCAACCCCAGGTAGGTGAGGTACTCCATCGCCGACAAGCGATCGAACACCGGCAGCCCATCCGCCAACAGCCCGTAGGCGGCCTTCGCCTGGGCGCTGGCATCGCGGTCGCTCCACACGGGGTGGCCGGCAATCCACGCCTGCCCCTGGGTTGGCCGCAGCAAACCCGTCGCCATCGTGATGGTGGTCGTCTTGCCCGCACCATTGGGCCCGACCACGCCGTAGAAACTGCCCCGCGGCACATCCATGCTCAAGTCATCGACGGCGCGGTGCTCACCGAACACCTTCGTGAGGTTGCGGATCGCGATCGCGGGTGTGGTGGGCTCTGGGGCGAGGGGCGAAAGATATGGGTGCATGATGAACAGCCTATAGAAAGTATGGCCTTTGTGTGGCCGATTGAAGTACGGGGGTGGGAAAAGCCCCCGCACGACAAGGTGCGGGGGCTTGACCTCACGGTGAGTGAAGGGGGTGCCTAGTTGGCGGTCACCGGCGGCTCCGCCGACCAGGGGAACACAATCCACTCGTCGGTGCGCTTCCACACATAATCCGGGTCGATCTCCGAACGGGACTTCGCGTACAGGACCGCCGACTTACACGACGCACCCTCCTTGCTCAGCAGCTCCAGCACCAGCGCCAGGGTGCGGCCGGAATCGGCCACATCGTCGACGACGAGCAGCTTCTTGCCGCGGATCGAATTGACGTCCAGCAGCGGCTCCAGCAGCACCGGGTCCGGGAGGGTTTCCTCGACGTCGGTGTAGAACTCCACATTGATCGCGTCGGACAGCTTCACCCCCATGGCGTAGCCGAGGGCGCCGGCGGGCAGCAGGCCGCCGCGGGCCACCGCGATGATGATGTCGGGCTCGAAACCGGAGTCCGCGATCTGCTGCGCCAGCTCGCGGGATGCGGCACCGAAGCCATCCCAGGTGAGAATTTCCTTGACCTCAAGGTCGGATGAGTCTGCGTGGTAAGCCATAGTCTGATGGTACAGCCCCACACCGCTCGCGCGCCCGCGCAGCAAACACGCAGACCGCGCCCGCTGCAGGCGGTAAAGTTGGCTCCATGTTCACCCCCGCTGCTCTTGGTACGCCCCTGAACCCCTCAGCCACGAAGGTGCTGCTGCTGGGATCGGGGGAACTCGGCAAAGAAGTCGCGATCGCCTGCCAGCGGCTCGGCGTGGAAGTCCACGCCGCCGACCGCTACGACAACGCCCCCGCCCAGCAGGTCGCCCACTACGCCTACACCCTCGACATGTCGGACCCGGCGGCGTTGCGCTCCCTGGTGGAAAAAATCCGCCCCGACCTCATCGTCCCCGAAATTGAGGCGATCGCCACCTCCGCCCTCGCCGAGCTTGAGGAGGAGGGCTTCACCGTGGTGCCGACGGCGCACGCCACGAAACTGACGATGAACCGGGAGGGCATTCGCCGGCTCGCGGCCGAAGAACTCGGGCTGCCGACCTCCGCCTACGCCTTTGCCTCCACCTTCGAGGAGTTCGAAATCGCCGTCGGCCAGATGGGGTACCCCTGCGTCGTGAAGCCCGTGATGAGCTCCTCGGGGAAGGGGCAGTCGGTGGTGCGGGACGAAGCCGACATTGTGCCCGCCTGGGAGCACGCCCTCGCCGGCGGCCGCGTCGCCGCCGAGAAAGTCATCGTGGAGCGCTTCATCGACTTCGACTACGAAATCACGCTCCTGGCAGTCCGGTCCATTGATCCTGCGACCGGTAAGCCCGCCACCTGGTTCTGCGAGCCGATCGGCCACCGCCAGTCCGGCGGCGACTACGTGGAAAGCTGGCAGCCCATGGCGATGAGCGCCACTGCCCTCGACACCGCGCGCAGTGTGGCCGCCCGCATCACAGGCGCCCTCGGCGGGCGCGGCGTGTTCGGCGTCGAACTGTTCATCCACGGCGATGACGTGTACTTCTCCGAAGTGTCCCCCCGCCCCCACGACACCGGCATGGTGACGATGGCGACGCAACGCTTCTCCGAATTCGAACTCCACGTCCGCGCCATCCTCGGGCTGCCCATCGACGTCACCCTCACCTCCCCCGGTGCGAGCGCCGTCATCTACGGCGGCGTCGACGCCGCCGACGTGACCTACACGGGATTAGCTGAAGCGCTCGCCCTGCCGGAGGTGGAAGTCCGACTCTTCGGCAAGCCCGAATGCTTCAGCCGCCGCCGCATGGGGGTGGCGCTCGCCACCGCCGAAGACACCGACACCGCCCGCGCCCGGGCGGCAGAAGCCGCCGCAGCGATCGTCGCCCACGAAGTCGACTAGGGGGAGGCGCGGGGGTGCCACCCCTTGACGTAGCAGGTCAGGCGAATCTAACCTGGCGGCCACGCGGCGAAAAAAGCCAGGAAGGCAGGCCAAGAGATGCGAGTGATTCGTCAGCTGAGCCTGCTGCTGTGGGTGGTGGGCCTTCTCGCCGGTGGGGTTGCCGCGCTGCAGATCGCCGGCATGGAACGGAGTAACTCCTTCTATGTCGTCCAGCACGGGGTCGTCCACGCCATGTCGGGGGATCGGCTGCCGGATGACGCCCAGGCGGTGGCTGGTCTGCAGCGCATCGCCGCGGCCCACCCGGAGGTCACCTTGGTGCGGGTTCGCACCGCGGCCGACGGAGACTCCGGCAACCAAGACATCACCTACGCCGGTGATCCCTCTCGGTTGCCGGACGGGGGCTTCACCCCCGGGCTGCGCTATGAGCACACCCCCGTCGAGGCGGCGAACAACCTGTTTGGCTTTTGGGCCTACCGCGGGCACCCGGAGGACGGTGGGGGTGCCGTGCTCGCGGAGATCGCCGAGGTGCTCAGCGGCGCCGGCTATGAAGCACAGGTGCATCGGCTGCCGCCGGCGGTGGAATGGTGGGGCGGAACCTCCATCACGTTTTTTGCGCTGCTGCTGAGCCTGGCGCTGTTGGCGGGGGCGGCATACGCCCGGGCGTGGGCGCGGGCAGTCGCCGTCGTGGTCGCGGGCGGCGGCCGCCGAAGTCAGCTCTTTGTTCACCCTGCGCCCGTCGTGGCGCTGTTCGGCGGCGTGGTGACTGCCGGGGTGGTGCTCGCCGCGGCGGGCGCGCGCCCCCTGGAACTGTTTCCCCTTCGTGCCGCGGTGATTGGTGCCGTGGCGGCAGCTGCTGTGGCTCTCGGAGTCGTGCTCGGTGTTGCGAGGGTGACCCCGGGGCGGGTGCGGGCCGCCATGGGCGGTGATGTTCCGGAGCGTCTCGTCCGCCGCGGGGCGATCGCGCTGCGGCTCGTGTTGACCGTGGCTGTGGGGTTGCTCCTGCCCGCGGCGGCGCGCGCCCAGAGCCAGGTTGTCCCTTATATTCTCCCGGAGCACCCCGGCTATGCGGTGACGCTTGCCGGCGGGCCGAAGGGCTATCACGAACTCCTGGCCAAGGAGATCCGCGGCAAGGACATCGACCTGGCGGCCCTGGGCGGGGTGGCGGAGTGGCAGCGCACCCCGAACGGGCCGGCGATCGTGAGCACAACGGGCACCCCTTCCCACGTGGTGTGGGTGCCGTCCCGCGCGGCCGCGCACGCAGCCTCGGTCGGGGAGAAATACCCCGACTATGAGGTGCGGATCTATGACGAGGCCACCGATCCCCGCCGGGTGGTACCCCGGGTGCCGCCCCGCACCGCCGGCGCCGCACTACCTATCGACAACCCAGTGCTCATCGTGCACGACCCCAGCCTGCAGGACGTGCCCGACCGGGAGATCAGCGCGGCACTGAGCTCCGGGCAGCTGACGTTCCGCCACGAAGCGGACGCCTATGCCGTGCTGCGTAGTGCCGGCGGCACGCCGGTGAGCGGCGCTGTCTACAGCGTCGACAAGCAGTTCCGTGACACGGCGGCGGCGCGGCGCGCCGAGCGGGATATCGCCGTCATGCAGGTGGCTGCCGCCACCGGCGGCCTGTTGCTCGCCGCCATCCTCCTCGGCGTGGCGCAGGGCAGCCGCCGCCGGGAACGCGCGCGCATCCGGCATGCCTGCGGCTGGCCTTGGTGGCGCACCCACAGCCGCCCCCTGCTGGAGGAAACCACCCTGATGATTGTGCTGCTGGTGCCGGTGATTCATGCCGCCGCGCAGCAGCTGCCACCCCTGCCCGCCTGGGCACACGACATGGACGCCACCAGCAGCTGGGTCACCGTACCGATCGCCGCGGCGATCGGGTGCGTGGCCACGGTGCTGCGGCTGCGCGCACTGAAGGAGAAGCCATGGACATCGACCTTGAGGCCGTAGGCTACCGCCTCCACGACACGTGGATCCTGCGGGACATCACCGCCACCATCACCCCGGGGCTCACCGCCATCACCGGGCCGAGCGGCTGCGGGAAATCCACCCTCTTGGGCCTCATCGGTGGCCTCCTGGAGGGCACCGGCACCATCCGCGTCGACGGGCGCCCCCACCCCGGGCCCCACGGCCGGCGGGGTCGCATCTTCCGCCGGGATGTCGCCGGCTGGCTGTTCCAAGACTATGGGCTCGTCGGCGGGGACACCGTCGCCGCCAACGTGGGCCTCGCCCGCAGGAAAGTCGCAGCCTGGGAAATTGAGGAGGCACTCACCCAGGTCGGGTTGGCGCGGCGGGGGACAGAACTCGCCGGGGTGCTCTCCGGAGGGGAACAACAGCGGGTGGCGCTCGCGCGGCTCATTGTGAAAAACCCGCCGCTCATCCTCGCGGACGAGCCGACGGGCTCCCTCGACACGGCGAACGAGGACCTGGTGCTCGGCATCCTGCGGCGCCTCGGCGGCACCGTCATCATCGCCACCCACTCGCCGCGCGTCGTCGCCTCCTGCGACGCCGAACTGCGGCTGCCTGCGCGCGCAGCCTAAGCTGCGGCCCGCAGCATCGGGGTGTGCATGATGCCATCCCAGTCGAAGTCCTCCCCGATGCGGGTGAAACCGAACTGGGAGTAGAAGTCACCCAGGTGCGCCTGGGCAGTGATCACGATCGGCAGGCCCGGGTAGGTTTCCTCCGCCAGGCGCAGCGCCTGCTCCATGAGTTCCTTCCCCAATCCCGTGTTGCGGGACTCCAGGTCGACGCACACCCGCCCGATCTCCGCCACCTGGGCAGAGTCCGTCGGCACCGACTCCAGGCCGCACTCGCGGGCGAACGTGGCCGTATCCACCGCGTAGACGCGGGCCGTGCCGCGCAGCACCTTGTTGCTGTCGAAGGCCTGCATGTGGGCCGTCGAGTCGAGCGCATCAATGTCGTCGATCTCGGCGTAGGGGCAGCGCTGCTCGTGCACGAACACGTCGACGCGGAGCTTGTACAGGTTGTGCACCTCCAGCGCGGAGAGTGCGGACAGCGGGGACACCGCAAAAAAGTAAGACATAGCGGGTCAACGTAAACCACCGGGCGGCCAATCACCAAGCCGCTGGCGGGAAATATCGCCAAAAACAACCCCACCCCACGCCCGTGACTCTCATCACGGTGCGTGGGGTGGGGTGGTGGCGGGTTAGGCGCGGGAGTGCTTGACCATCTCGTCCCACTCGACGATCTTCTTCCGCTCGCGGCCCTCCGCCTCGCCGAGGCGACGCTCCTCCGCATCGAGCTGGTGCCACCCATTCCACGTGGTGTACGCCAGGCCCTTGTCCTCCAGGAAGGTGATCACGTCCTCCTTGGCGGGGCGTGCGGGCGCGTCGAGGGCACCTGCCGCGTAGTCGGCGAGCAGCATCTCGATGGTTTCCTTCGCGTCGCCCTTCGTGTTGCCGATGAGGCCGACGGGGCCGCGCTTAATCCAGCCGGTGGTGTACAGGCCCGGCACGATCTGCCCGCCCGGGGCGTCGAGCACGTGGCCACCATCGTTGGGGATGACGGCAGCTTCGTCATCGAAGGGCACATCGTTGACGGCGTCGGAGCGGTAGCCGACCGCGCGGTACACCGCGCCGACAGGCCAGGTGGTGAACTGGCCGGTGCCGCGCACGTTGCCGGTGCCGTCGAGCTCGGTGCGCTCCGTCTTCAGGCCCACCACCTTGCCGTCCTCCCCGAGGATCTCCACCGGGGACTCGAAGAAGTGAATGAACAGCTTGTGGGGCGCGCCCTTCGGGTCGCGGATCGCGTACTGCTCCAGGGTGGAACACACCAGGTCCTGGGTCTTCGACTCGCGGCGGGCGGCCTCGGAGGCCTCGTCGTAGTCAATATCCTCCGGGTTGACGACCACCTCAATGGTGGGGGAGTGGTCCAGCTCCTTGAGCTCCAGGGGAGTGAACTTCGCCTGGGCGGGGCCACGGCGGCCGAAGACGTGCACCTCGGTGGCCTTGTTCGTCTTCAGCACCTCGTACACATTGTCCGGGATCTCCGTGACGTGGAGCTCCTCGCCCGTCTTCGCGAGGATGCGGGCCACATCCAGGCCCACGTTGCCGACACCCACGACGGCGACCTTCTCCGCCGACAGATCCCAGTCCCGCTTGAAGTCCGGGTTGCCGTCGTAGAAGCCCACGAACTCCGCCGCGCCATAGGAGCCCTCAAGGTCCGCGCCCGGAATGTCGAGATCGCGGTCGCCGGTCGCGCCCGTGGAGAACACCACCGCGTCATAGAACTGACGCAGCTCCTCCACGGTGACATCCTCGCCGACAGCGATGTTGCCGAGGAGACGCAGCTCCTCCTTCTCCATCACCTTGTGCAGCGCATTGACGATGCCCTTAATGCGCGGGTGGTCGGGGGCCACACCGTAGCGGATCAGGCCGAACGGGGCGGGCATCCGCTCGTAGAGATCAATCTCGACGGGAGTGTCCGACTTCATCAGCAGGTCAGAGGCGTAGATGCCGGCGGGGCCGGCGCCGATGACAGCAACGCGCAAGGGACGAGACATAAAACAAGGAATCCTTACAACACACGGGTGTGCGCGCACCTGGCTATCCGGGGCGTGCAGACACGGCAGGAACAAATAGGGTCATCTTAGTCTAGCTGCACTCGCGGTGGGGGTGGGTGGGGCGAACAACACCCTTGCCGCGGGTGGGGTTGCCTGCTTCCATGGGAGGGGAACTACTGACGCAGTCCTGACAGATAAGGGGGCTTGTTGTATGCACACCACTTTCGGCGCATCCCTTCCCGCACTCCCCGGGGTCGATGCGGACCTGCTGCTGCGCGTCGCCGGCGGCGTCGCCGTGGCGATTGCGGCGGTGCTTGCGTTGCTGTTCGGCGGTGGGAGCTCCACCCCACCGGCCGCGCCCGCGGCACCGTCGGCACCTGCCGCGCATCCCCAACCGCCGGTGGCGACCAGCGTGGCGCCGACGACGTCTGCGCGGCCGCCGTTCCCTGCCGAGCCCACCATCACGATCCCGACGGTGCATCGCCCGGTGATGTGAGGCCATCCACCCCCGAATGCGGTGCCGGGGGTGGATGCAACACGGTAGGATTATGCGTTGAATCACGCACGCCCAGCTGGCGCGGCCCATGACACACACCCCCTGTTGGGGGTGCCACGCACCGTGGGCCCCACACACTTGAAAGGACACTACGTGACTGCCTCCGCGCCCTCCGTTCTGTTCACATCCATCGGACGCACCTGCGAAGGAGTCGACGTCGTCGACTTCGCCCGACGCCTGGGGCTGGCGCACCGGCCCCTCGTGACGGGTGAGCCGACGCTGGCCGCCATCATTGCCTCCGAACCGCTGGCGGACGGGCCGGTGCTGCTGCAGGGCACGGGATCCCTGGACTTCGATTCGAAGGCGGCGGCCGCGCTCGGGGTGCCGCTGGTATTCCTCGTGCACACCCGCGAAGACGTGGGCGACTACCGGGTGGAACTGTCGTACCTGCACGCCGAAGAACTCGGGGCCACGGTCGCCGGGCATTTCCACGTCGCCGACATCAACGAGGGTGATAGTGAGGCCATTCGCGCCCAGATTGAGCGGAATGCTGCCGGGGTGGCGCCGGTGATGAACGCAGACCTGTTTGAGCACTGGCTGCTCAAGCAGGCGAAGGACTACCAGGCGCACATCGTGCTCCCCGAAGGCGATGACGATCGCATCCTGCAGGCCGCCGACCAGTTGCTCGCGCAGGGTATTTGCGAGTTGACGATCCTCGGCAACCCGGAGTCCATGCAGGCCCGCGCCGCAGAGCTGGGGCTGGATATCTCCGCCGCCCACCTCAAGGACCCGGAGACTGACCCGCAGCGCGAAGAATTCGCCGCCCAGTTCGCCGAACTCCGCAAAGCCAAGGGCGTGACCCTGGAGCAGGCCCGGGAGACGATGCGGGACATTTCCTACTACGCCACCATGATGATCCACAACGGCCTGGCCGACGGCATGGTGTCCGGGGCGGCGCACACCACCGCGCACACCATCAAGCCGTCGTTCCAGATCATCAAGACCGCGCCGGGCGCGTCCGTGGTGTCCTCCATCTTCCTCATGGTGATGCGTGGCCGCCTGTGGGCCTTCGGTGACTGTGCCGTCAACCCCAACCCGACGGCAGAGCAGTTGGGTGAGATTGCCGTCGTGTCGGCGAAAACCGCCGCCCAGTTCGGTATCGACCCGAAGGTTGCGATGCTGTCGTACTCCACCGGCACCTCCGGTGCCGGCCCCGATGTGGAGCGCGCGGCCGCCGCAGTCGCCCACGCCCGCAGCCTCGACCCGGAGCTGAAGGTGGATGGCCCGCTGCAGTTCGACGCCGCCGTCGACATGGGTGTGGCGAGCAAGAAGATGCCCGGCAGTGAGGTCGCCGGCCAGGCGACAGTGTTCATCTTCCCCGACCTGGAAGCCGGCAACATTGGCTACAAGACCGCGCAGCGCACTGGCCACGCCCTCGCCGTCGGCCCCATCCTGCAAGGCCTCAACAAGCCCGTCAATGACCTGTCGCGCGGTGCCACCGTTCCGGACATCGTCAACACGGTCGCCATCACCGCCATCCAGGCAGGAGCAGCGAAATGAGCCTCGCCCTCGTTCTCAACTCGGGATCCTCTTCGATCAAGTTCCAGCTTGTCGACCCCGCCACCCATGCCACTGACGAACCCTTCGCGTCCGGGCTGGTGGAACAAATCGGGGAACCGCAGGGCACCATCACACTGAAATACCAGGGGGAGAAGCACCAGGTGCAGGCCCCCATCCCGGACCACTCCGTGGGGCTCGACATGGCGTTTCAGCTCATGGCGGACCATGGGTGCGGGCTCGCCGACGTCGACATCAGTGCGGTCGGCCACCGAGTCGTGCACGGCGGCATCCTGTTCTCCCAGCCGGAGATCATCACCGATGAAATTCTCGACATGATTCGGGACCTCATCCCGCTGGCGCCGCTGCACAACCCCGCCAACATCAACGGCATTGAGGTGGCGCGCGAACTGCTGCCCGACGTACCGCACGTCGCCGTCTTCGACACCGGCTTCTTCCACTCCATGCCGCCTGCCGCCGCCCTCTACGCCATCAACGCGGACATTGCCGCGCAGCACGGGGTGCGTCGCTACGGATTCCACGGCACCAGCCACGAATACGTGTCCTCCCACGTGCCGGAACTCCTCGACATGCCGGCGGGTGCGGTTAACCAGATCACCCTCCACCTGGGTAACGGTGCCTCCGCCGCCGCAATCCGCGGCGGGCAGGCCATCGACACCACCATGGGGATGACGCCGCTCGCCGGCCTCGTCATGGGCACCCGCTCCGGCGACATTGACCCCGGTATCGTCTTCCACCTCCACCGCAGCGCAGGGATGAGCATTGACGAGATCGATCAGCTGCTTAACCGCGACTCCGGTGTCAAAGGCCTGTGCGGGGTCAACGACTTCCGCGACATCAAAGCCCGCATCGACGCCGAAGACCAGGACGCGTGGTTGGCGTACAACGTGTACATCCACCAGCTGCGCCGCTACATCGGCTCGTACATGATCGCCCTCGGGCGCGTCGACGCCATCACCTTCACCGCGGGTGTCGGCGAAAACGCTGTTGATGTGCGCGCCGATGCTCTGGCCGGGCTGGAAGGCTTCGGCATCAAGATCGACCCGGAGCGTAACGCCCAGCCCAACACGGGCACGCGAGAAATTTCCGCCGACGATTCCCAGGTCAAGGTGTTCGTCATCCCGACCAACGAGGAGCTCGCGATCGCCCGCTACGCCGTGGCGCTTGCCGGGCAAAGCTAAATACCCGCCACCCCACACGAAAGGGGGTCGGGGCACCACACCAGGTGCCCCGACCCCCTTTTTCTATGCCCGCACAACACCGCGACAAGACACCGCACACGCACACCCGCAACCCCACACATGCAAAACCACTCATGATTCCACGGGCCCGGAAGACCCCTCCCGAAGAAAGAAAAACAACACCATCAAATCAAGCGACAGATAAACACCCCCGCATCCCACCCCAAACGTCACACCCCACACACACCCACACGACCAGCACACCACCCCACAAACGTCACACCCCCATACACCACACCCCAGGAACCACCACCAAAACACCCCAAAGTTATCCACAACCAGCTCGAAAAACCCTTCGGTTATCCACAACGTCAAAAAAGTTGCCCAAAACCCTCGACAACACCCCACAAGCCCCCATACAGTGGCGTCCAACAAACGTTCGACCCACTCCTAAGGAGGTCCGGCAACCATGGCGTACCGCAAGAGCAAGAAGCTCAACAAAACCCCCTTCCTCGACCCCCGCAACTACACCCTCATCCCGGAAGAAGACCTCGGCCCCATCACCGACGGGTCGAACACCCCTGCCACCAACAACACCACGCGCAGCACTACCGGAACGCCGACCATCGCCCACCCCGGCACGCAGCCCACCGCTGTCGAGTGCCGTGATGTGCGACTCGAGCCGGCACTTGCCGCCGACAGGACGGACAAGCCTGCCGACGCGATTACCGTCAACATCCCCGCCATCGATAAGACGACCACCCCTGCCCACGACACGTCCGACTCAGCCGACGATGCAGCCGTCGGCGAGTCCGCTGATGCCGTCGACACCTCTGCCGCCGATGCTGCCGGCACTGGTGCTGCCGTGGGCGAGTCCGCTGATGCCATGGACGCCTCTGTCGTCGAGGAGGCCGACACCCCTGCCGTCGGTGAGGGCTCCACCCCCGCTGGTGTTCAGGCTAGTGACGTCATCGATGCCGAACCGATCTTCGGCCCCAACCTCCCCGCCACCTGCCGCGCAGACAT
>NZ_PPDL01000062.1 GCF_002994655.1 Corynebacterium sp. 13CS0277 | reverse complement strand
CGGCGGACAGCATGCCAGTATCCGCAACAACGATGAGCTGATCGAGCTGGTAGCGGGTTTTGTACTCATTGACGATGCCGACCACGGTGGACTGTTCAGAAGTGTTGCCCGCCCAGCAATCCACATCCAGTGGGAATCCCCGATCATCAGCGAGCAACCCGACAATGACCTGCGGTTCGACGCGGTGCTCCTTGGACTTTCCTCGCCGGCGAAGCTCGTCTTCGTTATCCACTTCGAAGTACAAGGTAGTGACGTCATAAAGCACCAGGTTGACCTGGTGATGGTGCCGGACGTGCTTGTGAAGAGCCGTAGAAATCACCTGCCGGTACCCGCGCTCATTGCACCATCTGAGCCTGTTGCGCAGGGTGTTGTAATGCACCTCCGGCAGACCGAGTTCTGCGAATGTCAGCCGCATCCCGGCTTTCGAACTGGGGCGCACGATATGGGCGATGACCATGGCGGCAAACACTCGATCATTTAAGACGTTGAGCCCGAGATTGTCGTAGGCGTTGAAAAGCACGTCCCGAAGCACTGCCTTGTGCGGCGGCAGCGCACGCCCCTGCACAATCGACACTGGTGTACCTGCAGACCGACCCGCAGGCTTCTCTGCTTGCTTCTTCGGCCGATTCGGGTGCGGGAACAGGCCACCGTCGTCGGTTGCGTCGGGGTCCTCAGGAGTGTGGTTGCCGCCGGTCACATCGATATCTTGCGGCGTGATCCCCAGGTCAAAGGCTAGTTGATCGGGTTCGCAGAGGGTCGTAGCCTGCAGAATCCATTGCTGCAGAGTGGCTTCGTCGTCGGTCGATCCGAGGGTGGATTCGTAGATCCACCGGCCGTGGTCGTAGTGCCCGAGTTGGACTGCCTTTTTCCCAGACCGTGTGTTCACCACGCGGTATGTACGCACAGGTCGAAACACTACCGCAATCAGGGGCAGTTAGTACGTCGAAGAGCGCCTTTTTAGACCAAAATCCCAGGTCAAATACCTCCCCGACGCCAAGTTAGGTCACCTTTTGTCAAACTCAGG
>NZ_PPDL01000061.1 GCF_002994655.1 Corynebacterium sp. 13CS0277 | reverse complement strand
GAATCCAAACACCGCCGGGGACGGATATTGATCTCGTTCGCGATCATGTCCAGCAGCTCCTGATCGGTGGGCAACACCGTCCCCTTCGGCAGATACTCACGCACCAAACGATTCGTGTTCTCGTTCGTACCGCGCTCCCACGGCGAGTGCGGATGAGCGAAGTACACCGGCAACCCCACCGTCTTGGTCACCAACTCATGCTGAGCCATCTCAGTGCCCTGATCCCAGGTCAGCGCACGAAACACACCAGGATCAATCTCCTGGACAGTGTCGATGAGCACGTCGGCAACACTTGCAGAGTTCTTCCCCAGCGGCAGCGCCTTGAGGATCAGGTAACGACTGCACCGTTCCACCAGCGTCATCACTGCTGAGTGGCCATTTTTACCGATGATGAGATCGCCTTCCCAGGAGCCAGGCACGGCCCGATCTTCGAGGCGTTCGGGGCGCTCATCGATCAGCGTCATGTTCGGGATTCGGGCCTGTCGCTGCGACTTCGGCGACCTGGGCTTTCGGCTTGTCCGACCCCGCCGCAGCTTGAGCAACTCGCGCTTGAGTTCTCCGGCCGGCAGTGCGTAAAACCACTGGTAGATGGCTTCGTGGCTGATGGTTGCTCCTTTCGCATCCACCGATCCCGGTGGCGGGCCGACTGTGGGGTCTTCGGCCTCTTTACGCAGCCTATCGGAGATTTCTCGGGGGTTGACTCCGTGGCTCAAGTCCCGGCACACCCTGGCGTACAGCGCTGGGTTGGCGTCGATACGGCGCTGCTGTGGGCGTGCGCGTCGTTTGGCTGCGCGCTTGGCTGCGGTCAGGGGCTTGTACGTGCCGTTTTTGTTGCGGTTGCGTCCGATCTCCCGGCACACCACGGAGACGTTGCGGTCAATGGCGGCAGCGATCTCAGTCAGAGTGCAGCCTCGGGCGTTCAGGACGGCGATGGTGGCGCGGTCGTCGTTGGTCAAGGGGCGCCGTCTGCGGATGGGCTTCGCATCCGAGGGGGTGGGCTCGGTAGTGGTGGTGGCGGTTGTCATGTCAAGACCTTCTCAAGCTCAGATTTTGCTTACAGGGTATGACACTGCC
>NZ_PPDL01000006.1 GCF_002994655.1 Corynebacterium sp. 13CS0277 | reverse complement strand
GAGCGGATGACGAGACTCGAACTCGCGACCCTCACCTTGGCAAGGTGATGCGCTACCAACTGCGCTACATCCGCATGCTCCGATGCTCGGGCGGCTGGCCCGGCGTGGTGCGCTAAGAACATTAGACCCATTGCGTGGGTTGAGACAAATTCGCCCGCGAAAACCCAGGTCACCCGCAGAAAATGTCACCCCTGTCATTTGCCCCTGCGAGCGGTGTGGCACCAAGGAACGTCCGCGCAGGGTGTGTGACAAGGGGACGGCCCCCGGCGAATGTCGGTGGATGGCCGTGAAGCCTGGCGGTGGTGATTGTGTCTGCCCTCGGGGTGGCTGCGGCACTGGTGGAAGAATGCGCGTGCGGGGATGGGGAACGGAGGGTACCTTGCGGCATGTGCGGCCGCTGTCGGCGTTCGGTTCTTTTCGCGGAGCGCGGTGTGCTGGCGTAGTGCTGGCATGGTGCTGGCGTGGTGTGCTCCGGTAGGTGGTCGCGTGCAGGGTGGGGCGCCAATCCTTACTGTCCGCGCCTTCCCCGTCATCAAGGGGCGTACTGGCGCCGTGCATGAAGTGCGGTTTCTTCGTAGACGTGTGTCGGGTCTGTCAATCGCTCCGGGCAGTGTGCCGCCAAGGGTGGCGTGATGATGTCGTCTGGGGTGCGGGGGCATGTGTCTGCGGTGTGGTTGAGTGCGCCCGGGTGGTGGCGAAGGGGGTGTGGTGGAGGTCGTCTTGAGTGTGGTGTCGCAACTGCTTCGCTCGGCCCGCGCCATCGTCGACTGGCATCGTTGACCGTTGGCGGTTCTCGTCCTGTTGTGGACGCTGGCGCTGGTGCCGCAGCCTGGTGTGGTTGTGGTCTCTCGGAGGTGTGGGGTGGGTGAGGGTGTGTGTGCTCGGCTGGCCGGGTGATGCGGGCGGGTCGAGAAGAGGGGTAGTAGGCGGTGTGTCGTGTGACGTTTTCGTCTGTGACCTGCGCATTGGTCAAGCTGTCGAGTTCGGTGCTAATGTTTCTCCCCGAACCGCACGAGGGTGCGGCTCACAACTTCACAACAACGGTCCTATGGCTCAGTGGAAGAGCGTTCCGTTCACACCGGAAAGGTCGCTGGTTCGATCCCAGCTAGGACCACCAACTGACACAAGGCATCGCTTCGGCGGTGCCTTTCGTCGTTTCTGTCTGTCGCGGGGCAGGTTGTGTGCGTGCCGAAGCCCCATCGTGTGCGCAGGGGTGATCGTGTCCCGGGGGTGGGGGTAGCTCTCGTCGCGCTGGTCGCGGTGCTGTGTGTGGGGTGCGCGGGGGTAGCTGTCGCGGCGTTTTGTGGTGGGGTGGGAACTTCCCCACGGTTGGTGCCGACTAGTGGTGGCATGTGACATCAGCAGTGGGTGCTACCCGACTGCCCGCGCCGCACCGGTCTTCTGTCCGTAGTGCGGCGGACTATGGTGGAGCACAAGAATCCGCCATATCACTGCCGTGCGCCGCACTGCCGTGTGGGTGCGATGATCGAAGTCGTCGTTCAAAGGACTGTCGTTGTGAGTTTCTCCTCTGTCTGCCGGGCGGGCGTTGCTGCGGCGACGCTGGCCGCAGGTGTGGCCCTGGCGCCGGCTGCTGTGGCGCCGCAGGCCTTCGCCCATGACGTTGTCGTCGGCGGAAATCCCGCGGATGGGCAGACGGTGGAGGAGTTTCCCCGGGAGATCACCTTGGAGTTTTCCGGCATCCCTCAGGACAGCTTCAACACGGTGGCTGTGAGCCGGGAAGGTACCGGCGAGGTGTTGTTCAAGGGTGAGCCCGCGTTGGTCAACCAGAACGTCACCCTGGTGGTGCCGGACGGGATGGACCCGGGGCCCGGGTCCTACATCGTGGGTTTCCAGATCACCTCCTCCGATGGTCATGCGACTCGCGGAAAGACGACGTTCACCGTGGCGGGCGACAGCGACCCCGTCGCAGCGCCCGCCGGTACCGCGTCCCCGACGACGGCTGCCGGTGATGGCAGCGCGGGTGCGGTGGCGGAGGAGGATTCCGGCGCATCGGATTCTGGTGCGGGCTGGTTGCTCCCGGTGCTGCTCGGCGGCCTGGCGGTTGCTGCCCTGGTGTCCATGGCACTTGTTGTGACGAAGCGAAAGGCGTAAGAGACGCACATGTTGACGTTTGTGAAGACCGGAAAGCACACCGGGCGGCGCGTGGCCGTGGCGGTATCTGTGGCGGCACTGGCCCTGGCTGGGTGCTCCAACTCTGAGACCGACTCCGAGAAGAAGGTAGAGACAGCCACGGGCGTGGAGGCGCCGGCACCGGCGACCAGTTCCGTGAAGTCCACGACCGCGACCGCGGGTGCGGTGACGCTGACCGACGGTTACGTCAAGGCGAAGCCGGCGGAGAAGTCCATGACCGCGATTTTCGGTGTGCTGAGCAACGACACCGACACCGACCGCACGATCACGGGCTTCTCGACCTCCCTTGGCCAGGCCTCCTACGAAATCCACGAGGTCGTGGATGGGCAGATGCGGGAGAAGACCAGTGGCGTGGAACTGCCTGCCGGTGGTTCCGTCACCCTGGCCCCCGGTGGCGATCACTTCATGATCATGGGCTACGACGCCCCCATTGAGGCAGGCGACGCCATCACCGTGACGTTGATGTTTGCCGACGGCACCCAGGAGGCCGTGGGTAGTGTCCCGGTGCGCACCATTGCTGCAGGCCAGGAGAACTACGGTGCCGGCGGCCTGGAGGCCAACAACGGCATGTCTGAGGCACCCGCCCCGGCCCACCAGCACGGCTAAACTCCCGCGTATCGCGCGAAAGCAGCACAGGACTTGGAGGCGGCTGCGCAGCCGCCCCCAAGGTCCGTGCGGGCCCGCATTCTCTTCTTCGTCCTATTTCTCATTTTTCCTTTTCTCTCTCTTTCTCTTTCTCTTTTTCTTCTCTCTACTTTGCTTTTTGCTCTTCTTCGTCGTGTGAAACCCACCCGCCGTGGCGTCCACGACCCGCAGCCCACACCCGCAGGTTGTCCGTGCGTGCGTGGGTGCTGCGGGCGCGAGCGCTGCGGCTGTGACCTTGATGAAGGGAAGTGTGTTGTCCGCCATGGCGACCACACCATCCATGCCCGAACAGTCTTTTCCCGCCCACGGCACGGCCGGCGGGCGGCTGAGCCGCCGCAGCTTCCTCACGGGGGCCGGCCTGTCGGTCGCCGGGGCGGCCGCCGCGAGTGCCGCGGCCTGCGCCACTGACGAGCCTGCGCAGCAGTCGGCGGACGCCGTCCTCGTGGAGACCGTCGGCCTGTCGCGGGTGCCCTTCGACGGGCCGCACCAAGCGGGCATTGCGACGCCCGCGCAGGCGCACCTCAACCTCGTGGCTTTCCAGGTGCGGGCCGGGGTCGATGCGGCGGGTGTGCAGCGCCTGCTGCGCTTGTGGACGCAGGACGCCCGCCGACTCACCCAGGGGCAGGCCCCTTTGGGTGACCTGGAACCGGAGATGGTGACCAGCCCCGCGAACCTCACCATCACCTGCGGGTTCGGCCCCCGCCTGTTCGACATCATCGGCAAGCCTGAGGCGCGGCCGGAGTGGCTGCACCCCATCGAGGCGTTTTCCCGCGACGAACTCGACGAGCGCTACGGCGAGGCCGACCTCGTCCTGCAGCTGTGCTGTGATGATCCGCTGACGCTCTCGCACGCGACTCGACACATGATTCGCAGCGGCATTGACTACGTGACGACCGCGTGGCTGCAGCAAGGGTTTTTGACCCCGCCCGGGCACGCCCCGGAGGAAACGCCCCGCAATCTTTTCGGCCTCAAGGACGGCACCGTCAATCCGCGCACCCCGGAGGAACTCGACGCGGTGGTGTGGATCGATGCCCCCGAGGCGTGGCTGCGGGGCGGCAGCTGCATGGTGGTGCGCCGCATCGCGATGAACATGGACACCTGGGAGATCCTCGACCGCGCCTCCCGGGAGGTGGCGTTCGGCCGCACCCTCGACAGCGGTGCCCCGCTGACAGGCACCGACGAGTTCGATGCTGCCGACTTCGATGCCACCGACTCCTACGGGCTGCCGATCATTGACCCGATGAGCCACATGGCGCGGTCGACGAACCCGGCCGACCGGCCGGGGGAGAAGATCCTGCGGCGGGCCTACAACTACGACGAGGCCCCCATCCCCGGCAGCGAGGAGACCTCGAACTCTGGGCTGGTGTTCATCTGCTACCAGAAGAACCCGGATGAGCAGTTCACCCCCATCCAGCGGCGGCTCAACGACGGTGACCGGCTCAACCAGTGGATCACCCACACCGGCTCCGCGGTGTTTGTCATGCCGGCCGGGGTGGAGGAATCCTCCGCCACCGACTCCTACTGGGGGCAGCCGCTGTTCGAGGCCTGATCCGCAGGTCGTCGCCCCCAGTGGTCGCCGCTGCCCACGCGCCAACACTCTTCGGCGTGGGGTAGCGGGCCGGGGCGGGGTGGCGGGCAGGAGGCCGCGCGGCATCGGGGTGGGGTGCCGCTCGTGTCCGGGCGTTCGCTCGGCGGTACCCCGGGTGGGCTTGGGTGTGTGGGGTGTCGGGGTGGTGGGGGTAGGATGAGCACAGCCCGCACCCTGCGCCGACGCCTGTCACGTCCGCGCGCCCGGGCCTCACGCGATGTGACGGCTGGGAGTGTGCGGGACGCACAATGTTTTGTCGTGAGGCGGCCAGGTATGTCGTCATCACCCGAGAGCTCAAGTAAGGAGCACCCCACCCCGTGTGCATCACCGATCAGCCCGAGCGTGAGTTCGCGCCGTTCCTCGTCCCCGCCGGCACCGCCGTCGGCGCCGCCATGCGCGAGCTGGAACTGCCGAACAAGGGGCCGGAGGCCATCGTCTGCGTCAAGGACGCCGACGGCAATCTCAAGGACCTGTCCTTCGTGCCCGACACCGAAGGGGAATTCACCCCGGTGCCGGCGAACACTGAGGAAGGCCGCGCGGTCATCCGCCACTCCTGCACCCACGTGCTGGCGCAGGCGGTGCAGGCCGAATTCCCGGGCACGAAGCTCGGCATCGGCCCCGCCATCGACAACGGCTTCTACTACGATTTTGATGCGGCCGAGCCCTTCACCCCGGAGGATCTTCAGCGCATCGAAAAGCGCATGAAGAAGATCATCAAGCAGGGCCAGAAGTTCGAGCGCCGCGTCTACGCCTCCGCCGAGGAGGCGCGGGAAGCGCTGGCGCACGAGCCGTACAAGCTCGAGCTGATCGAGGACAAGGGCAATGTGGACCCGAACTCGGAGGAAGCCACCGAGGTCGGCGCAGGCGAGCTCACCGGCTACTACAACCTCAACCCCCGCAGCGGCGAGGTGGAGTGGTACGACCTGTGCCGCGGCCCGCACGTGCCGACGACGAAGTACATTCCCGCCTTCGCGCTGACGCGCTCCTCGGCGGCGTATTGGCGCGGCGACCAGTCGAAGGCTGGCCTGCAGCGCATCTACGGCACCGCCTGGGAGTCGAAGGAGGCCCTCGAGGCCTACCAGCACATGCTCGCCGAGGCGGAGAAGCGTGATCACCGCCGCCTGGGCACCGAGCTGGACCTGTTCAGCTTCCCCGACGAGATCGGCTCCGGCTTCCCGGTGTTCCACCCCAACGGCGGCATCGTCCGCATGGAGATGGAAGACCACTCCCGCCGCCGCCACATCGCCTCCGGGTACTCCTTCGTCAACACCCCGCACCTGACCAAGGGCGACCTGTTTAAGAAGTCCGGCCACCTGGACTTCTACGCCGATGGCATGTTCCCCCCGATGCAGCTCGACGGCGAGTACGACGCGGACGGCCACTGCACGAAGCAGCCCCAGGACTACTACGCGAAGCCGATGAACTGCCCGATGCACAACCTCATCTTCGCGTCCCGGGGGCGGTCCTACCGTGAGCTGCCGCTGCGCCTGTTCGAGTTCGGTACCGTCTACCGCTACGAGAAGTCCGGTGTCATCCACGGGCTGACCCGTGCCCGCGGCTTCACCCAGGACGATGCGCACATCTACTGCACCGAGGAGCAGCTCGAGGCGGAGCTGACCTCCGTGCTGGAGTTCATCATCTCCCTGCTGCGCGACTACGGTCTCGACGACTTTTACCTGGAGCTGTCTACCAAGGACGAGGGCAAGTTCGTCGGCTCCGATGAGATTTGGGAGAAGTCCACCGCGATCTTGCAGCGCGTGGCCGACAACTCCGGGCTGGACCTGGTGCCGGATCCGGGTGGCGCGGCGTTCTACGGGCCGAAGATTTCCGTCCAGGCCCGCGACGCCATTGGGCGCACCTGGCAGATGTCGACCGTGCAGCTGGACTTCAACCTGCCGGAGCGTTTTAACCTGGAGTACACCGACTCCGACGGTTCCAAGAAGCGCCCAATCATGATCCACCGCGCCCTGTTCGGCTCCATCGAGCGCTTCTTCGGCGTGCTGCTCGAGCACTACGCCGGCGCGTTCCCCGCCTGGTTGGCCCCGCAGCAGGTCGTCGGCATTCCCGTCGCTGAGGCGTTCTCCCCGCACCTGGAGGAGATCACCGCCCGCCTGCGGGAACGTGGCATCCGCGCCACCGTGGACACCAGCGATGACCGCATGCAGAAGAAGATCCGCAACCACACCACCGGCAAGGTGCCGTTCATGCTGCTCGCCGGTGCCCGCGATGTGGAGGCCGGCGCGGTGAGCTTCCGCTTCCTCGACGGCACCCAGGTCAACGGGGTGCCCGTCGATGAGGCTGTCGACCTCATCACCCGCTGGGTGAGCGAGCGTCGCAACGAGCAGCCGAGCGAGGACACGCTCCGCAGCTAACCCCCGGCGCCCGCAGCGCCCACCCCCGACGCCTGGAGCGTCCTTGGGGTGGGCCTGCGGGTGCACGCGTGCGTGGTGGGCGCGGGCGCTGCGGCGGGCGTGCTGCGGCGGGGCGCGCTGGTGTTCCCGGTGGCCAGTCTGGGGTGTTTGATTCGGGGCGCAGGAGGCGACGGTGGGGTAGGTTGGGAACACGTGACGGCGTCCCTTCGCGTCCCTGGTGCGCGCCCCTGCTGTGGGTGGTGCGCGGGTGATGAGATGCGGTGGGGCGTAGGAAGTTGACTTCTTTTTTCGGCGGAAGGCCAAACGTGGACACGATGGATAACACCCCGGCGGCGCCGGAGGATCCCGGCACCCTGGAACAGCAGGGGCTGGGGATCCCCGATCGCCTCGAGCGGCTGTGGACCCCCTACCGCATGCACTACATCACCGACGCCCCGAAAACGCAGGGCGGGCAGCGCAGCAACCCCTTCGTGGAGGTGCCGAAGCTCTCCGACGAGGAGGGGCTCATCGTTGCCCGCGGGGAGCTGGTGTACTGCGTGCTCAATCTCTACCCCTACAACTCGGGTCACATGCTCGTCGTGCCCTACCGTGAGGTCGACCAGTTGGAGGACTTGACGGATGCGGAATCCGCCGAGCTCTTCGCCTTCGGGCAGCACGCGATCCGCGCGCTGAAGAAGGTGTCCCGCCCGCAGGGCATCAATGTCGGCTTCAACCTGGGGCACTCCTCCGGGGGCAGTGTGCGCCAGCACCTGCACATGCACGTCGTGCCCCGCTGGGCGGGCGACTCGAGCTTTATCACCATCATTGATGGGGTCAAGGTGCTCCCGCAGATGCTGGGGCAGACCCGCGCGCTGCTGGCGGAAGCCTGGGTGGCGACGAAGGGCCCGGGGGTGAGCGTTGTTTAGCTCCTCTGCGCGCGGCGCCGTGTCGACGGTGGTGGATCCGATCGCGTCCCGCCTGGTGCGGGCCGGGGTGACGCCGAACCAGGTGACGGTGGCCGGCACGGCGCTGGCCGTCCTGGTGGCGGTAACGCTCATCCCCACCGGCCACCTGCTGGCCGCGGCGATCATCACCGGCCTGTTTGCTGCCTTCGACTTGTTGGATGGGACGATGGCCCGCATGCGGGGCGGCGGCACGGCCTATGGTGCGACACTCGATGCCTCGTGTGATCGGGTGGCGGATGGGGCGCTGTTCGGCGCCATCGTGTGGTGGATGGTCTACACCTACCAGCCGCACCGTGCGACGGTCGCCGCCGCCCTGGTGGTGCTCGTCGCCAGCCAGGTGATTTCCTACGTCAAGGCCCGCGGTGAAGCCGGCGGGCTGCGCATGGGCGGCGGGCTCATCGAGCGCGCGGAGCGCCTCGTCGGTGGCCTCGTGGGCCTGGGGCTCACGGGCCTCGGCGTGCCCTACGCCATCGACGTGGCGATCTGGGTGCTGGCCTGCGGTTCCGTGATCACCGTCTACCAGCGGCTGCGGCAGGCGGCGACCTCGCCGGGGGCGGGCAGTGCGGTGGCCGCGCCGAAAGGCGCGAAAGAGTACCCCACCCGATGAGTACTGGCGCGCAGGGCGCGGGTGCCCGCTGGCGGCGGGCGGTGGCGGCACGGCAGTGGGATGCCGCAGCCTACCTGGCGGGGTGGGCGCTTGTCGGGGCGCTGCCGGAGCGCTTGGCCTATCGGCTGGCCCGCTGGGCGGGCGCTGTGGCCGCCCGCCGGGCGGATAATACCCAGCTGCGCAAGAACTTAGCCCGCCCACTGTCAGTGGACCCCGCCCAGGTCACGCAGGAGGATTTGCGTGCCGCGTGGCAGTCCTATGCCCGCTACTGGGTGGAGGCGTTCCGCCTACCACGGCTTGTCCGTGGCGCTGAGTCCGGGGCGCTCGCCGCGCGCCTGGAGCGCAGCATCCGCGGCGTGGAGCACCTCGACGCGGCCCGTGCGGCCGGGCGTGGGGTCATCATCGTGCTCACCCACTCCGGCAACTGGGATATGGCGGGCGTGTGGCTGGTGGGCCACGCCGGTGGATTCACCACCGTCGCGGAACGCCTCCGCCCCGAGGTGTTGTTTGATGCTTTCGTCGACTACCGCACCTCCCTCGGATTCGAGGTGCTGGGCCACACGGGCTCCGCGGTGCCCGTCATGGACACCCTGGCGGAACGCCTGCGCGCCGGCGGCATCGTGTGCCTGCTGGGGGAGAGGGATCTCTCCGGGCGGGGTGTTGCGGTGCCGCTGCTGGGGGAGACCGCCCACGTGCCGACGGGTGCGGCCCGCCTGCACCGGGACACCGGTGCGGTGGTGCTCACCGCGGACGTGTTTTTCACCCCTCCTGCGACGCGCGCTGCGGGTCGTGGTGTGCGCCCAGGCTGGGGGATGGAGGTCCGTTCCCCGGTGGAGGTCGCCGACCCGAGCGATATCACCGCGATGACGGCGGCCATCATGGCGCAGCTGGGTGAGGGGCTTCGCCGCCACCCCCACGACTGGCACATGCTGCAGCCGGTGTTTGACGCGGATGTCGATCAGGACCGCCTGGCGGCCCGCCGGGCGCGCGCCGACGTCCCGGAGGAGCGCCCATGACGAGCCCGCAGGATCACCCCAAGATCCCGGCAGGACAACAGGCGTCCCCCGCGCCCGCCCCGCTGGCCGCAGCTGCTGCGGAGCAGCGCCTGCGCATCGGGATTGTGTGCCCCTACTCCTTCGACGAACCCGGAGGGGTGCAAGCCCACATCCTTGACCTGGCGGAGTATTTCCTTGCCCAGGGGCACGTGGTGCGGGTGCTGGGGCCGTGCTCTGCGGAGACCCAGGTACCCGACTTCGTCGTCAAGGGCGGGCCGAGTATCCCGATCCCCTACAACGGTTCCGTCGCCCGCTTAAGCATCGGCCCCCAGGTGCGCCGCAATATCCGCACCTTCATCGAGGAGGGCCAGTTCGATGTGGTGCACGTCCACGAGCCGAACTCGCCCTCGTACTCGATGGCGACGCTGGTGCTGTGCGAGGGGCCCATCGTGGCCACCTACCACGCATCGTCCTCGAAGTCGGTGCTGCTAAAGGTGGCATACCCGGCGCTCAAGCCGATCCTGGAGAAGGTCCACGGCGGTATTGCCGTCAGCGAGATGGCCCGCCGCTGGCAGGTCGAACAGGTCGGCAGCGACCCGGTGCTCATCCCCAACGGGGTGGATACTCGCCGCTTTGCGGCGGCCGCCACGGCTGTGGAGGACTATGCCCGCCGCGGCCGCAGCATCGTGTTCTTAGGCCGCATCGACGAGCAACGCAAAGGTCTCGACGTGCTGCTGCCGGCGTTTGCTGCCGTGCGGGAGGTGTTTCCCGACGCCACCCTCACCGTCATCGGTGCGGGCACCCCACGCCCCCAGGACGGGGTGCGCTACGTCGGCCGCGTCGACGAGGACGAGAAGGCGCGCCTGCTGGGCCAGGCGGCCGTGTACTGCGCGCCGAACCTGGGCGGGGAGAGCTTCGGCATCGTCCTCGTGGAGGCGATGGCCAGCGGGGCGTGCGTCGTGGCCTCCGACTTGGAGGCCTTCGTCGACGTCGCCGAAGGGAGCAGCGAGACCCCTGCGGCCCGGCTGTTTCCCACCGGCGACGTGCGGGCACTCGCGGACACCCTCATTGAGGTGCTGGGCAACCCGGAGGCGGCGAGTGCTCTCGCGGCCCGTGGCCGGGTGCGAGCCCGCCGCTTCGACTGGTCGCGCGTCGCCGAGGACATCTTCGGCGTCTACCAGACGGTGGCGGGCTCCGGGCCGGTGACCTTCAGCCGCGCCCGCGCCGCCGACCTCTAACCCCACGGGGCGCGTGCTGCCTGGGCCCCGCCTGGGCCCGTAGTCGGGGTTGCCGGTTGAAACCGGCCACGCTGCTAGGAACAATGGGGCCGGTGAACGCCACCACCATCCTTGTTGCCCTCAGCGTCGCCGTCGTCGTCATGATTGCCACGTGGGCGATCCTCACCGCGCAGCGCCTCAACCGGCTGCACATCCGCACCGATGCCCGCATCGCCGCCCTCGAGGCGGCACTCCTGCACCGCGCGGGGCTGGTGGAAATGGCGTGCCCTGAGGCCCGCGATGCCGCCCGGCGGGCAGCCCACACCCCACTGTCGACCACCGGGGTGCGGCAGCGCTCGCTCGCGGAGCGGGAACTCAACGAGGTGGTGCGGGGGACGGCGGCGGACGGGGATCCGCTCATCCTGGCCGCCACCACCCGCGTGGAGCTGGCCGTGCGGTTCTACAACGAGGCGGTGCGGGATACCCGGGCGATGCGGCTGCGCCCGCTGGTGCGTCTGTTGGCGCTCGGCGGGCGGGCGCCGATGCCGGAATTCTACGAAGTCATCATCGACGCCTATGGTGTGGCCGCCGACGAGGAGGACTAGTGGAGGCGTCGCGCCGGTGGCGCGGTGCGCGGGTGCGAAGCGGCCTGGTGGCCGCGTGCCGGTGCGGGGTGGTCTCATGGGGGTAGTGCGTGGGGGAGGGGCTGTGGTGGCTCGCGCGCGGCGTGTGTCGTCTACTATGGGCGTAGTTCAATTCACCCTTTATCAGTCCCCAAGGAGCACACCCCAGTCGTGTCCAACCTCAACGAGAACGAAAACATCGACGCCGTGGCGGCGCTGGGTACCGACCGCGTCAAGCTGACGCTGGCAGAGAACCTGAAGAACGGCGTCATCATGGACGTCGTCAACCCGGAGCAGGCCCGCATCGCCGAGGATGCCGGCGCCGTGGCCGTCATGGCGCTGGAGCGTGTGCCCGCCGACATCCGCGCGGAGGGCGGCGTGAGCCGCATGTCCGACCCGGAGATGATCCAGGGGATCCAGGAGGCTGTCAGCATCCCGGTCATGGCGAAGGCCCGCATCGGCCACTTCGTCGAGGCCCAGGTGCTGCAGGCCCTCGGCGTGGACTTCATCGACGAGTCTGAGGTGCTCAGCCCCGCCGATTACACCAACCACATCGACAAGCGCACCTTCACCACCCCCTTCGTGTGCGGTGCCACCAACCTCGGTGAGGCGCTGCGCCGCATCAACGAGGGCGCGATGATGATCCGCTCCAAGGGCGAGGCCGGCACCGGTGACGTGTCCAACGCGGTCACCCACATGCGCACCATCCGCGCGGAGATCGCCCGCCTGACCTCCATGGCCGACGACGAGCTGTTCGTCGCCGCGAAGGAACTGCAGGCCCCCTACGAGCTCGTCGCGTACGTTGCTCGCACGGGTCACCTGCCGGTGCCGCTGTTTACCGCCGGCGGTATCGCCACCCCGGCCGACGCGGCCATGATGGTGCAGTTGGGCGCCGAGGGCGTGTTCGTCGGCTCCGGCATCTTCAAGTCTGGCGACCCCGTCAAGCGTGCCAAGGCCATCGTGGAGGCCGCCCTCAACGCCGATGACCCGGAGGTCATCGCGCGCGTGTCCACCGGCCTCGGGGAGGCCATGGTGGGCCTCAACGTCGACGAGATTCCTGAGCCGCACCGTCTCGCAGAGCGCGGCTGGTAACACCTCAGCACGGCGCTGGGCGTGGAGCCCGCAGCAGTGCTTCTGACACCCCGTCCCGGGTGTGGTTGACCGCCACGCCCCGGGCGGGGTGTTGTGCTTGTCCGTGGCTACCTGGGGTGTGCCGGGGGTGGTCGACGTGCTGCACTGAGAGGCACATCACCGCTACAGTGGGGCCCACGCGCACCACTGCGCGCCGCGGTCCCAGCTGCCGGCGCGGGTGGGTTGTTCTTCCCTGTTTTCCCTTCTTCGTGGCGGTGACGGCCCGCGCAGCCGATGTCGCCCTCCGGATTCTGTGACGCTCAAGGTGACCTGCCCACAATGACCAACACTCAGCCCGACCACGCCCCCGCAGCCGATGTCGCGAAGGATGCGACCGGAAAGATTTTCTCCGTGCTTGACGTGGAGCAGATCGACCGCGATATTTTCCGCGGCCCCGTCGTCAGCTCCCTGCTGCAACGCACCTTCGGTGGCCAGGTGGCCGCCCAAACACTGGTGGCGGCGACCCGCACCGTCGACCCGGCGTACAAGGTGCACTCGCTCCACGGCTACTTCGTCGCCCCCGGCAAGTCGGATATGCCGACCACCTTCCTCGTGGACCGCATCCGCGACGGCCGGAGTTTTGCCTCCCGGCAGGTCAAGGCGGTGCAGGACGGCCGGGCGATTTTCATCATGCAGGCCAGTTTCCACCGCGACGGCGATACCGGCATTGAGCACTCGGACATCATGCGCACGGTGCCGGACCCGGAGGACATCGTCATGGATGTCTCCACCTTGCGGGCGAACACCCAGATCCTGCTGGAGGAGTGGTCCGACTGGGACATTCGGGTCGTCCCCAGCGACCAGTTCGTCCACAACCCCTACAGCCCCAGCCAGCAGGTGGTGTGGTTCCGTTCCAAGGCGCACCTGCCGGACGACGACACGTTCCACGTGTGCACCCTGGCCTACATGTCGGATATGACGCTGCTGCATTCGGCGCTGGTGCCCCACGAGGGGGTGGAGGTGCAGGAGGCGAGCCTCGACCACGCGATGTGGTTCCTGCGCCCCTTCCGGGCGGATGAGTGGTTGCTCTACGACCAGGTGTCCCCCTCGGCGGCGAACGGGCGGGCTCTCACCCACGGCCGGATTTTTGACCGGCAGGGCAACCTGGTGGCAGTCGTCACCCAGGAGGGGTTGTCGCGCACCCTGGCCCCGGGGGTGCCCTCCCTGCCGTTCACCCCGGAGGCGAAAGAGTAGGAGCGCCCGGCGGCCCACGCAGGTGGCCCGCCAGGGTGTACAGTGAGCCAGTCCACCCCGCCGACGTGTCGTTGTGCGGGGGCATTCGTCGTTGACGCCGGGGCGCACAGCCGTCGCAGGACAGCTGCGCGCGCACTCCGGCACCATGGTCCACCAAGGGAAGAAGGTCTGCGCCAGTCATGCTCGTCGGAGTGCTCGCCATGCAGGGCGGTATCGAAGAACACATTGCCATCCTGGAACGCCTCGGCGTGACGTGGCGGCGGGTCAAGCGCCCGGAACACCTCGAAGAGGTGGAGGCGATCATCCTCCCCGGGGGTGAATCCACGACGATGAGCAAGCTGCTCGTCACCAACGGCCTGATGCAGCCCCTGCAGGCCGCGATCGACAATGGGCTGCCGGTCTTCGGCACCTGCGCGGGGCTGATCCTGCTGGCCCGGGAGGTTGTCAACACCCGGGAGGATGCGCAGCAGTTCGCCGCCATCGACATGGTGGTCCGCCGCAACGCTTTCGGCCGACAGAACGACTCCTTCGAAGTCGCGCTCACGTTCCCTGGGATTGATTCCCCGGTGGATGCGCTGTTTATCCGCGCGCCCTGGGTGGAGGAGATTGGCCCGGACGTGGAGGTGCTGGCCCGGGTGCCCAGCGGGGAGCACAAGGGCATGATTGTGGGTGTGCGGCAGGGGCACGCGATGGCGATCTCCTTCCACCCCGAGTCTGCGGGGGAGACCCGGATCCACGAGCTCTTCCTCGACCACGCCCGCACGTGCGCGGTGGTGGCCCACGCCGACGGCAGCGTCACCCAGGCCTAGCCTGTGGAGTTGACGCCGCTCACGCTCGGGCGCCCCGGGCCGCTATAGTGGACACTCGTACACACCCGCGCAGCAGCTGTGAGGGCACCCGCCGACCCCGCCGCCTCCTTGAGGGGTGGCCGGCGACGAGCGCCCTGCGAGCTGTGTGCTGCGCGATGCTACCCCGCCCACGTGGGCCAGTGACCAGGGGATCAAGCGTGTGAAAAGGTGTGCTCCTTCGAGCGCTGTCTACATCCAGGCGGCGCGAGGGGATGCACTCGTAAAATTTTTTTTATTTCCAGTTCTACAGTCGTGCGCCCAGGCTCCCGGCGGAGCTCCTCTGCCGGTTGCCGCCGCCACCCGTGGCCACCAGAGTGTGGCCAGCCTGTCTTGTGCGGGGTTTGTCCTCGCGGCGGGTGCGGCGGGGCAGGTGGGCGCACAATGGGAGGCTAAAGACGTGTCCGGGCACTCAAAGTGGGCAACCACCAAGCACAAGAAGGCAGCGAACGACGCCAAGCGTGGCAAGGAATTCGCCAAGCTGATTAAGAACATCGAGGTGGCGGCCCGAACTGGTGGTGGCGATCCGGCGGCGAACCCGACGCTGGACGACATGATCCGTAAGGCCAAGAAGGCCTCCGTGCCGAACGACAACATCGAACGCGCACGCAAGCGCGGTTCCGGCGAGGAGGCCGGCGGTGCTGACTGGCAGACGATTATGTACGAAGGCTACGGCCCCAACGGTGTCGCCATGCTCGTCGAGTGCCTCACCGACAACCGCAACCGCGCCGCCACTGAGGTCCGCACCGCCATGACGAAGAACGGCGGCAGCCTCGCCGAGTCCGGTGCCGTGTCCTACATGTTCACCCGCAAGGGCGTCGTCACTGTCGCCAAGGGCGAGCTGAGCGAAGATGATGTCCTCATGGCCGTCCTCGACGCCGGCGCTGAAGAGGTCAACGACCTCGGCGAGAAGTACGAGGTCGTGTCCGCGGCCTCCGACATGACCGCCGTCAAGGAAGCACTCGTCGCCGCCGAGATCGAGATCGACGAGGCTGACAGTGACTTCCGTGCCTCCGTGGAGGTGCCGCTCGACGTCGACGGGGCGAAGAAGATCATCAAGCTCATCGACGCTCTCGAAGACTCCGACGACGTGCAGAACGTCTACACCAACATGGACCTCTCCGACGAGGTCGTCGCAGCCCTCGACGCCTAAGCGCGTCGGCACAGCCCCGCACGCCCCCTGCGCCGACACCATGCAGGCGGGCCTCGCGTGAGCGTGCGTGACCCCACCGCCGCAGCAGCCGGCCGTGGGGTTTTCTGCTGCCACACCCCACGGCGGATCCTTGGGGGTGGAGGCAGGTGTGGGGGAGTTGTCCACAGGCGCAGCGCGGCTGTGTCGACGGAGTGTTCGACAGCCTGCTAGGGTGGGAACCCGCACCCGCAGTGGCCACCACTGCGGCACACACAACCATGAGCGCGGGCGGTATCCCACCCCGCGCGCGAGACGTGTTCGGGGAGGAACGACCGCATGAACCTGCAAGGCCTGCGAGTGATGGGCATCGACCCGGGGCTCACCCGCTGCGGGCTGTCCGTCGTGCAGGCGGGCAGCGGGCGCGCGGTGTACCCCGTCGCCGTCGGCGTCGTGCGCACCCCCGCTGCCGCCGAGCTGCCGGAACGGCTGTTGCGCCTGTCGAGCGCGGTCGCGGAATGGATGGACGAGTACCGGCCGGACGTCGTCGCCATCGAGCGCATCTTCGAGCGCGGCAACGTGTCCACCGTCATGCAGACCGCCCACGCGGTGGGCGTGCTGGTGCTCGCCGCCGCGGAACGCGGCCTGCCCGTCCACATGTACACCCCGAGTGAAGTGAAGAAAGCCATCTCGGGCAATGGCCGGGCCGACAAGCAGCAGATGACCACCATGGTCACCCGCATCTTGGGGCTGTCGGAAGCGCCGAAGCCGGCGGACGCGGCGGACGCCCTCGCGTTGGCGGTGTGCCACTGCTGGCGTGCCCCGCTGCTCGCGCGCCAGGAGCAGGCGGCCGCCCAACTCGCCGCCACTCCCAACAAGGCGCTCGCCGGTTTCAACGAGCAACGCCGTCAACGCACCGCCCCCGTGCCCACCATTAGCCAATCCAACCGGAGGAGTTCCAAGTGATCGCCAGCCTGCGCGGCACCGTCATCCACATCAACCTGACCAGCGCCGTCATCGAGTGCGCGGGCGTGGGCTACCTCGTCATGGCCACCCCGGCCACCCTGGGGCAGCTGCGCCGCGGGGAGGAGGCCACCTTGCTCACGCTCATGGTGGTGCGGGAGGACGCGATGACCCTCTACGGCTTTGATCAGGCTGACGCCCGCGACATGTTCGTCACGCTGCAGACCGTCTCCGGGCTGGGGCCCCGCCTGGCGATGGCCGCGCTGAGTGTGTACACCCCGCAGGACATTGCCGCCGCGATCAGCGGCGGGGACCACAAGGCGCTGCAGAAGATCCCCGGGGTGGGTAAGCGGATGGCGGAGCGCATGGTCGTCGACCTCAAAGACAAGGTCGCCGACTACGGTGTCGTCCAGGACACCACCCAGGGTGTCGACCTCATCAACGGCGCCGTGGCCGAGCAGGTCTCCGAAGCCCTCCAGGGGCTCGGCTTCACCGCAGCCCAGGCGGACCAGGCGGTGGCGACGGTCCTCAAAGCCACCCCGGACGCTGATACGCAGTCAGCGCTGCGGTTGGCGCTCGCCCACCTCGGCTCGAAAAAGTAGTCCCGCCAGCGGTCCTCCCACGCAGGCCACGCACCTGTGGATAACGGTGTGCGCCAGGTGGCGGCCGCGGGGGACAATCACTGATGAACACGTTCCACTCCGCGCCCCGAGTCGCTGCGTTGCGGAACTAGCGGTGGCCACGAGTGGCCCTGCGGCTCACGAAACGCCTGCGTGAAGGCAACGCGTGGGCGTGGGATGTGTATTGTTTTCTCGCTCCGCGTGCCTGGCGTGCGTGGGGCCGCGCCGGCGGGAACGCTAGCGCCCGTCGTCGAAGGATAAAGAGGAGCACGCTGTGTCGGACATGGAGAAGACCGAGTTTCGCCTGCCGGAAGGGCTGGCTGCCGGCGGGCGCGACCCGCTGAGCAGTGTGGAACCCCACCTGCAGCCCGCGGACCGCGACATGGAAGTCAACCTGCGGCCGAAGTCGCTGGACGAGTTCATCGGCCAGCCGAAAGTGCGCAACCAGCTCGACTTGGTGCTCACCGGTGCGCGGAAGCGCAATGTCACCCCCGACCATGTGCTTTTGTCGGGGCCGCCCGGCCTCGGCAAGACGACGATGGCGATGATCATCGCCCAGGAGATGGGCTCCTCCCTGCGGATGACCTCCGGGCCCGCCCTGGAGCGGGCAGGCGACCTGGCGGCCATGCTGTCGAACCTCATGGAGGGCGACGTGCTCTTCATCGATGAGATTCACCGCATCGCCCGCCCCGCGGAGGAAATGCTTTATATGGCGATGGAGGATTTCCGCATCGATGTCATCGTCGGCAAGGGGCCGGGTGCGACGTCCATCCCCCTGGAAATTGCGCCGTTCACCCTCGTTGGTGCTACGACGCGGTCGGGCATGCTCACGGGGCCGCTGCGGGACCGGTTCGGGTTTACCGCGCAGATGGAGTTCTACGAGCACGAGGACCTCACCCGGGTGGTGCTGCGCGCCGCCCGCATCCTGGGCGTCGGCATCGACGACGATGCGGCCGCGGAGATCGCCTCGCGTTCGCGCGGCACCCCGCGTATCGCCAACCGCCTGCTGCGTCGTGTGCGCGACTATGCCGAGGTCCACGGCGACGGGCATGTGACCTTATCCGCCGCCCAGGCGGCGTTGGTGGTGTTCGACGTCGATGAGCGCGGCTTGGATCGGCTCGACCGGGCGGTGCTGGAGGCACTCATTCACGGCCACGGTGGTGGCCCCGTCGGCGTGGCGACCCTCGCGATCGCAGTCGGTGAGGAGCCCTCCACCGTGGAGGAAGTGTGCGAGCCCTATCTGGTGCGCGCCGGCATGGTGGCCCGCACGGGCCGTGGCCGTGTGGCGACGGCGTCCGCGTGGCGGCACCTCGGTTTGGTGCCGCCGCCGGAAGCGCCCGGCCAGCACGTCGCGCAGTAGCAGACGGTGTCGCACTCCCCGGAGGCAGCAGTGTCGCGCGGGGCGGATGACGTCACGTGACATACTGGGCGGCATGAATATCACTCTGCTGCTTCTCCTCGTCATCGTGTTTCTCACCCCGACGCTGCTGCAGATGCGCCGGCAGAAGGCGCGTCTGCAGCAGCTGCAAACCCTCCAGGCAAGCCTGGCGGTGGGAGACGCGGTCATGACGACCTCCGGGGTGCATGCCGTGGTTGCTGGGGTGGAGGAGTCCACCGTCGCCCTCGAGATCGCCCCCGGCGTGGTGACCACCTGGGAGCGCACCGCCATCGTGCGCCGCGTCGAGGTTCCCGCCGCGGCCGGCGAGATGGATCCCGCCCCGGAGCTGTAGCCCGCCCTGGGTGCGCGTGGTCTTGCCTGCCTGCATGGTGCGTTGGCCTGACGTCTGTGCGCCCGTGTGCCCTCGCCCTGGTGCCCCTGACGGTGGCAGCGGGGCGAGTTTTTTGTGTCTGCAGTGACGGCACGTGGTGGGGTAGCGGGGCATGCGGTCCATGGTGACCTTCCATTAGGTTCGCCACACTCCATCGGGGTGGGTGCATGAAAAACACCGGTGGTGTTCTACGATGAAGCTTTGGTATGACGCCGCCCCCTGTCGATGGTTCATGGTGGTCACCCTGCTGCTCTTCCTGCGCCTCAAGCGTGGAGATGGGCAGGGATGACTCCACGCCGGGTGCGTGCGCGGCCGCAAGGTCTAGGACTGGTCCTGGATTCTGTGCGGTCGTGTGTGCCTGGCGCCCGCGATGGGGCGTGTGGTCATGCGTGTGCTGCCACTGTGCCCTTGCGGTGCCCCGCGCGGGAGGACCTGGTGTTTTCCCGTGGTGCGCCGGAGGAGCCAGTGGCAGTCACCGCAGCTGCAACCTGTGTGGGTGCGGGCACCGCGTGCGTGGTGCCCATCAGCCCGCGGGCGGTCGTCAAGTGTTTTGCGTCGTGCCGTGCACTACGTACCTTCCTCGTCTTCCCCGTGGCGCAGTGTGCGCGGGGGAAGCGTTGTCTCCCCGCAGTGGGGCGCACTGTTGATGCGTGCCTGCGGGCGTGCTGCCTTTGAGCCGCCGCGGGGTGATGAGTGGGGGAGGTGCGGTGCCACGGCCAAGTGAGGAGAATTGTTTTCAGTGGCACCTAAACCATCACGCGGCCGCGTGGGAACGGCCACCTGGCCGCAGCGCGCGCTCGCGCTGTTTGTGCTCATGTTGGCGGTGATTTACGCCCTCGTGTTCTTCACGGGGACGCGTTCCGCCACGCCGAAGCTGGGTATTGATTTGCAGGGCGGCACCCGTGTCACCCTGGTTCCGCAGGGACAGAAGCCCACCCCGGAGCAGCTGTCGAAGGCCCGCGAGATCTTGGAGAACCGTGTCAATGGCATGGGTGTCTCCGGCGCGGAGGTCAAGACCGACGGTGACACCCTGGTGATCACTGTCCCCGGTGAGGACACGTCCCAGGCCCGTGCCTTGGGTCAGACCTCCCAGCTGCTGTTCCGCCCGGTCGCGGAGCCGGGTGTGCCGGACGAGTCGAGCTTGCTCAAGGTCACCGAGGAAATGGCGAACCGGTGGGTGGCTGCCGGCATTATCGCCCCGGAGGCCGCGCAGGCGGCCCTGGATTCCATGGCCCAGTCTGTCAGCGCCGTCGAGGCGGTCGCTGAGGGCGAGGAAGCCAAGGACGCCGCCAAGGACGCCGCGGAGGCGCCTGCGGGGCCGAAGCTGAGCGCCGAGGCGCCGGCCGCCGCTGCGAACTCGATTGAGGCGACCGAGCGTCGTCAGAAGATCACCGAGATTCTGCGTGCTGACCGCCAGTCCGATGACGCCACCACCCAGCTCGCCGCCGCGGCGCTGCTGCAGTGCGGCGAGGGCCCGGACCCGATTGCGGGCACTGACGACCCGGCGAAGCCGCTCGTGGCGTGTGACGCCAACGGTGTGGGCAAGTACGTGCTGGATGCGGTGCCGCTGCTCGTCGGGCAGACCGACCCGGTCGAGGGCAAGCGCCTGACCGGTAACGAGATCGACACCAACCGTCCGATCTCCGGCGGGCTGAACCCGCAGACCGGCCAGATGGAGATCAACTTCTCCTTCAAGTCCGGCTCCGGTGACGAAGGTGGCGCCACCTGGTACCAGGTGACCAGCGAGTACCTCAACCGCCAGATCGCCATCACCCTGGACTCCGAGGTGATTTCCGCACCTGTCATCCAGTCGCCGACCCCGACGGGTTCCGGCACGTCCATTACCGGCCAGTTCACCCAGCAGGAGGCCACGGAGCTGGCCAACAACCTGCGCTACGGTGCGCTGCCGCTGAGCTTCGCCGGCGAGAACGGTGAGCGTGGTGGCACCGCCACCACCATCCCCGCGACCCTGGGCTTCGCCTCCTTGAAGGCGGGCCTCATCGCCGGTATCGTCGGCCTGGTGCTCGTCAGCCTCTTCGCCCTGGCCTACTACCGGGTGTTCGGTGTGCTGGCCGTGCTCAGCCTGTTCACCTCCGGTTCGCTGATTTACGGCGCGCTGGTGCTGCTGGGCCGCTGGATTGGCTACTCCCTCGATCTGGCCGGCGTCGCCGGCCTCATCATCGGTATCGGTACGACCGCCGACTCCTTCGTGGTGTTCTACGAGCGCATCAAGGACGAGGTGCGCGAGGGCCGCACGTTCCGCTCCGCGGTGCCGCGTGCGTGGGACCGTGCGAAGCACACCATTATCTCCGGTAACCTGGTGTCCCTCATCGCGGCCGTGGTGCTCTACGTGCTGGCCGTCGGCGACGTCAAGGGCTTCGCCTTCACCCTGGGGCTGACCACCATCTTCGACCTGGTCATCACCTTCCTGGTGACCGCCCCGCTGGTGGTGCTCGCATCCCGGAAGCCGGTGTTCTCCAAGCCCGCGCTCAACGGCCTGGGTTCCGTGATGAAGGTCGCCGCCGAGCGTCGCGCCCGCGGCGAGTACTTGGCTGGCGACCACGACCACGAGCCGGCCCAGCCGGCGACCAAGCAGGCCCCCGCCGCCGCGAGCGTGCCCGCTGTGACGGACGCGCCCGCGAATGAGGAGGAGAAGTAGTCATGGCTTCGACTGTGCAGAAACTGTTCACCGGTGAGGGTGGTCTCGACTTCGTCGGCCGCCGCCGCACCTGGTACTCGATTACCGCCGGCGTGCTGCTGGTGTGCATCCTGGGCATCGCGCTGAAGGGCTTCACCCTCGGCATCGACTTCCAGGGCGGCACCAAGATGAACATGCCCGCAGGCGACCTGGAGCCTGCCCAGGTGACCCAGGTCTTTGAGGACGCCACCGGCGTGGAGCCCTCACTCACCCAGATCGTGGGCTCGGGTGACGCCCGCCTCATGGAGATCAACTCCCAGCGCCTCACCCAGGACCAGATTGACGAGGCCCGCCAGGCCCTCTTCGACGCCTTCAAGCCCGTCGGGTCCAATGATGTGCCCTCCCCGGACGCGATCGGTGACTCCACCGTGTCCGAGTCCTGGGGTTCGACGATCACCAACCGCATGCTGCTGTCGCTCGGCGTGTTCCTCGTGCTGATCTTCGGCTACATCACCGTCCGCTTTGAGCGCGACATGGCGATCGCCGCGATCGCCGGCCTGGCGGTCGACGGCATCGTCGTCGCCGGTGTCTACGCCCTCATCGGTTTTGAGGTCACCCCCGCCACCGTCATTGGTTTGCTCACCGTGCTGGCGTTCTCCCTCTACGACACGGTCGTCGTGTTCGACAAGGTCAAGGAGAATACGGCCGGCTGGGAGTTCACCAACCGCACCTACGCGGAGCAGGCGAACCTGGCGGTCAACCAGACGGTCATGCGTTCCGTGGCGACGACGGTGATTTCCGCGCTGCCGATCGCCGCGCTCATGGTTGTGGCCGTGTGGCTCATGGGCGTTGGTACCCTCAAGGACCTGGCGCTGGTGCAGCTCATCGGCGTCGTCGAGGGCACCTTCTCCTCGGTGTTCTTGGCCACCCCGATCCTGGTCTCCCTGAAGTCCCGGGAAAAGAAGGTCAAGGAGCACACCGAGCGCATCGAAAAGGCCCGCGCCGAGGGCGTCGCCGAGGACGAGGCCCTGTTCGCCGCGGAGGAATCCGCGCCGCGTCGCACGGTTTCTCTGGATGGCGCTGGCGTCGACGCGCCGGCCACCTCGACGACGTGGCGGCCTGGGCGCAGTTAGCCCGTCGCACAATCCACGCATCCACCGCCGCCCCGCGAGTCTGCTTGTTTTCTCAGCAAGGCTTCACGGGGCGGCGGTGTCTGTGTCTCACGGGAAAAGCTGCGGGGGCGCCGGCCACGGTGGTCGATGGCAGGGGACAGGGGAGTCATGGGGCGCGTGCCGCCGGCACGCAGCAGGTGGGTGGTCGAGTTACTCGGGGGAGGTTTTTGGGCCTGCGGGCCCTATAATGAGGGTTTCGTTGTCTGCCGTCCCACCCTGCCTACCCTGGGCCTGCCCAGGGTGGTGCTGGTGTGTGGCGGGCAGGTGTGTGCCCAGTGTTGTCGTCCAAGGAGTGCTCGCGTTGACATCTTCCTCCCCCCACCGCCCGCAGAAGCGACGCGGGGTGTGGCCAGGCGCGCGCACCGCGCTCGCCGTCCTCGCGGCCGGCGCGGTGCTTGCCGCCTGCGGTGGGGAGGACGCGCCCCCGCCCCCGCCGCCGGATCACTTCGGCTACGCCGTCGGCAGTGAGCTGCGCACCAGTAACGCCGGCTCCACGGTGGGGGTGAGCGACCACGCCGACTACGTGGTGGCCCGGGTGTATCCGGCGGCGTTCGTCGCCGGCCCGAAGGGGCAGATGATTCCCAACACGGATCTCGTGGCCGCGCAGGCGGTGCCGGGGCGGCAGAAGAAGATCCTGTACCGCATCCACGAGCAGGCCCGCTACTCCGACGGGGTGCCGGTGACCTGTGACGACTTCCACCTCGCGGTGGTGGCCGGCCAGCGGCAGGACATTTTCCCCTCCCATATTCCTCTCGCCGAGCAGGTCGACCAGGTGGACTGCGTGCCCGGCTCGAAGGACTTCTCCGTGCTGTTCAAGGAGGGGCTTGGCGACCGCTGGCGCCAGCTGTTCTCCGCGGGCACGGTGCTGCCCAGCCACACGATCCAGCAGGCTGCCGCTATCACCCCGGAGGCCTGGTCGGCCGCGTTGGCGGGCATGGATGACGAGGCGTTGCAGGCGATCGCCACCCAGTGGGACGAAGGTTTCCGGCTGAGCGAATTCCGCCCGGAGATGCAGGTGTCCTACGGCCCCTACCGCATCGACAGTGTCCGGGAGGACGGCGGCGTGGTGCTCGTGCGCAACGAATCCTGGGCGGGGGATCCCGCCGAGGTCGCCGAGATCGTGGTGTGGCCGAAGTCGACGGACCTGGCGGCGAAAAACGCCACCGGCTCCGTGGAGATCGCCGACCTCATCGGCGTGCCGACGGTGGACTGGGTGGACCGCAACGACCCCACCAATCATTTCGATGTCTCCTTCGGCGCCGGTGAGCTCATCGAGGAACTCGTGTTGAGCAACGATGGGGTGCTGGCCTCCCCGGAGGCGCGCCAAGCGTTCGCGGCCTGCATTGACCAGCCGGCGATTGCCGCGGTGTCCTCCTCCATGGCGGGGGTGGAGACCCCGCCGCTGGCGACCCGACTGTTGCCCTATGGGGACCCGCTCAACGACCAGACGCGGGACATCGCCGAGGCACACCTGGGCATCGATGTGGAGCGCGCGAGCGCGCTCGCCGGCCAGCAGATCCACATTGGCTACATGGGGCCCGACCCCCGCAAGGCCGCCATGGTGGAGGCCATGCGCGCCAGCTGCGCGCAGGCCGGCATTGACATCGTCGACGCCCACGACGTCGGCGGGTCGGTGTCCCAGCTGCACCGGCAGGTGCCCACCCCGTGGGGTGGGGTCAATGTGCTGCCGGGCGCGTTGGACGCCGTCCTCGTCGGCATGGACCCGCTGCTGCAGTACCCGGGTGCGGACGTGGACCCCACCGATGTGGAGGGGGTGCGCGCCGCCGAAGTGACCTTGTGGGAGGAGGTGCCCACGGTGCCGTTGTGCGCCCAGCCCCGCACGTTTGTTATCGACCGGCAGGTCGGTAACGTGGTTGTTAACACCGCATCGGCGGGCATTGGTTGGAACATGGATCGTTGGCAGGAGAACCCGCAATGACAGCCCCTGGAGACACAGCAGCACCCGCGCAGGGATCCGCGCGTGACGCGCTCGCACACCACGTGAGGCTGGTGCCGGATTTCCCTGCCCCCGGCATCCTCTTCGAGGACCTCACCCCGGTGCTGGCCAACGCGGAGGCGTTCCGCCTCATCGTTGACGAGTTGGCGGATGCCGCGCAGCGCATGGGCGCCGACATGATTGGCGGCTTGGATGCCCGTGGCTTCCTGCTGGGCTCCGCGGTGGCGTACCGGCTGGGCGTCGGCGTGCTGGCGATCCGGAAGGCGGGCAAGCTGCCGCCGCCGGTGGTGTCGCAGACCTACGAGCTGGAGTACGGCACCGCCGCCCTGGAGATTCCCCGCGATGCTATTGATGTGGCCGGCAAGAAGGTCGTCCTCATCGATGACGTGCTTGCGACCGGCGGCACGCTGGTGGCGGCGCGTTCCCTCATTGAGCGCTGCGGCGGCGTCGTCACCGGCCACGCCGTGGTCCTCGAGGTCGCATCTCTTGGCGGCCGCGCCAAGCTGGCGGACGTGCCGCTCGTGGTCGTCGCCCACGGTACGGACTCGGTGACCGCACCCTTCCCGCCTGAATAGGCGTGACACACGCGCTACCTGGTGCGCGCACCCCACACGGGGTGTTCCTCGGACCGGGTGGCGCGTGTTGTCCTTCCATACCCTTGATTCTTCGCCCCACGCCGTGCACAGCGTTCGGCCATCGCGACCAATCGCCCTGCAGCCACAAGCCTGTGGCGGTGACGGTACAGTGGGGAACTTCCCACCCCGTGAATCGTGGGGTGGGGGAGCACATCGAACAACTTCATCACCACCGTGTATCCCTCCTTGTGCTGCGTGAGGCCTGCCCCATCCGGGCGCGGTCTCGGCGTGGCGGGGGAGTTGGCCACAGTGCGCAGCACGGCAGGTACCCGTGTAGCAGGCTGTGTTGCTGTGTTGCGTGGCGTATCTGCGCCGACGCGTTGTCACTGGGGCTGGATGCACCACAAGCGTTAGCCCAGCCCGGCGTGCGCGCCACCGTCGCCGAGAGTCGCTCTCGACGGGGGTGGCCGTGTGACCTGGGCACCCCCGGAGGTAGAAGAGCGTGAATAGCACTCCCAACACTCGTAGCCAGGCGACTGTGCTCAGCATGTCTGCCCGCCTGGCGCGCAGCCTGACCGGGTCGCGCGTGAAGGTGGACCCGGTGCTGGATCCCCTGGTGGCGATCCACAAGAAGATCCACCCCAAAGCCGACGTCGAGGTGCTGCAGCGCGCCTACCACACGGCGGAGAAACTCCATGAGGGCGTGTACCGCAAGTCCGGCGACCCCTACATCACGCACCCGCTGGCGGTGGCGACGATCGCCGCGGAAATCGGTATGGATACCACCACCCTGGTCGCGGCATTGTTGCACGACACGGTGGAGGACACCGACTACTCCCTGGATGATTTGACCCGGGACTTCGGGGCGGAGGTCGCCCGCCTCGTCGATGGGGTGACGAAGCTCGACAAGGTGGCGTTGGGCGCGGCCGCGGAGGCGGAGACGATCCGCAAGATGATTGTGGCGATGAGCCAGGACCCGCGGGTGCTCGTCATCAAGGTCGCGGACCGCTTGCACAACATGCGCACGATGCGGTTTCTGCCCCCGGAGAAGCAGGCGAAGAAAGCCCGCCAGACGTTGGAGGTCATCGCCCCCCTGGCGCACCGCCTGGGCATGGCCTCCATCAAGTGGGAGCTGGAGGATCTTTCCTTCGCGATCCTGTACCCGAAGAAGTACCACGAGATCGTCCGCCTCGTCGCCGACCGGGCGCCCTCCCGGGACCGCTACCTGCAGGAAATCATCGCCTCGGTGTCGCAGACGATGAAAGACAACCACATCTCTGCGGATGTGATGGGTCGGCCGAAGCACTACTGGTCGATCTACCAGAAGATGATTGTCCGGGGCCGCGACTTTGAGGAAATCTTCGACCTCGTGGGCATCCGGGTGCTCGTCGACAGCGTCAACGACTGCTACGCCGCCATCGGTGCGGTGCACTCCCTGTACCCGGCGATGCCGGGGCGTTTCAAGGACTATATTTCCGCCCCCCGCTTCGGGGTGTACCAGTCGCTGCACACCACGGTCATGGGGCCCGGGGGCAAGCCCCTGGAGGTGCAGGTCCGCACCCACGAGATGCACTACAACGCGGAGTTCGGCATCGCCGCCCACTGGCGTTACAAGGAGACCAAGGGCAGTCACTCCGGGGATAAGGCCGAAGTCGACCAGATGGCGTGGATGCGGCAGCTGCTGGACTGGCAGAAGGAGGCCGCCGATCCGAACGAGTTCCTCGATTCGCTGCGCTACGACCTGACGAGCCAGCAGATTTTCGCCTTCACCCCGAAGGGGGATGTGGTGAATCTGCCGACGGGGTCCACCCCGGTGGATTTCGCCTACGCCGTCCACACCGAGGTCGGCCACCGCTGTATCGGGGCGAAGGTGAACGGCAAGCTGGTGGCGTTGGAGTCGACCCTGAAAAGCGGCGACCGGGTGGAGATTTTTACCTCCAAGGACCCGGCTGCCGGCCCGAGTCGCGACTGGCAGAAGTTCGTGGTGTCCCCGCGGGCGAAGGCGAAGATCCGCCAGTGGTTCGCCAAGGAACGCCGGGAGGAATCCCTGGAGCTGGGCCGGGATCAGTTGGCCCAGGAAGTGCAGCGCGGCGGGTTGCCGCTGCACCGGCTATTTACCACCCAGTCGATGAAGCAGGTCGCGAGCGACCTTAACTACGCTGACGTCGACGCGCTGTACACCGCCATCGGTGAGGGTAGTGTGTCCGCGGCGAATGTGGCGGGCCGGCTCATGGCCATGTTCGGCACCAAGGACGACGCGGAGGACGCTCTGGCGGCGCGCACGCCGCTCGCGGAGTTGGTCACCGGCTCCCGGGAGACGAAGGACGCGGACGCGGTGGGGGTGCTCGTGCAGGGCTCCCCGGATGTGCTGGCCAAGATGGCGCGCTGCTGCCAGCCGGTACCTGGGGACGAGATCTTCGGTTTCGTCACCCGCGGCGGCGGGGTGAGCGTGCACCGGGCGGACTGCACGAACGCCGCCAAGCTCAAGCAGGAACCCGAGCGCCTCATCCAGGTGGAGTGGGCCCGGGAGGGTGCAGGCAGTGTCTTCAGCGCCACCCTGCAGTTGGAGGCACTGGACCGCCAGGGACTGCTCTTTGAGCTCACCCGGGTGATGAATGAGCAGAAGGTGGCGGTGACGTCGATGAGTTCCCAGTCGAGCGACGATCGGGTTGCGGTGTCGCAGTTCACTTTCCAGGTGTCGGATACGAAGCAACTGGGCGCGCTCATGACGCAGCTACGCAACATTGAGGGCGTGTTCGACGTCTACCGCGTCAACCCCAACTAGCGGCGCCTCAACCCGACGCGGCACCGCAGCGGGCTATCTCTGCCCGTGAGCCGCCACCAACGCCCGCAGCGAGGGCGCACACCCGACACGAGGGGTGCTCTCGCTGCGGGCGTTGTACATGACGGCGCCGATCCTGGGACGCCGCCGTCGTGCGGCGTCAGCGACGCGCGGCGCAGACAGCGTGAGAGCTTGAAACAAGGGGAGTAGCGGCCCGGGGACACACAGGCCGCACAAAACACCTGTGCCCGCAGCGCCACCTGGAAAACCAGGGGCTGCTGCGGGCACAGGGAAAGCCGCTGTCCGTGAACGCGCACGGACGTGCTCCGGGCGGCGTGGACGCCGCCGGGGAGTCTTAGCGAGCGAAAGCCTTGGAGAGCTTGTCAGCGTTGTTGGTGAGGGTCATCACGGCTGCGAACAGGGAGCCGATGGTGCCGATGAGGGCGATGATGTCCTTCATGTTCTGGACGAACTGCTTGCCCTTCGGGACGGGGCGGACGCACTTGTACTCTTCCTTGAAGCCGTCCTTGTCACGGTCCTCGAAGCAGGTGAAGGACTCCTCGAGGGACGGATCGTAGGAGCCCAGGGCCTCGGTGATGCCGAAGGACTCGGAGCTGGAAGCGGAGGAGTCGTCAGCGGCGAGAGCCGGAGCAGCGGTGACGATACCGGCGGACATGGACAGAGCCGCGGCGGCCGCGACGAGAGACTTACGGAACTTCATGAGTTACGTCCTTTACACAAGGTCGGTGCGTTCAGAGTGGACTCCAGACTAACGTCTTTCGCCCAGATTGCAACATCGTTCCACGGGGTGTGGTGCCGCAGCTGTGCTGCCAGAGGTTGCATCCACCAGGTGCATCGTTGGTGGTGGCCGAAAAGTTACTGGGAATCTGCTGTGGGCTGTGAGCAGGGGTTTTGGCCCCGTGTCCTTGGGTGACACTCTCACTTAAGATTTTGCTGAGAGTTGGTTATGGCGTTCTTAGGTTCTCTCCGGTGGACTGACAGGCCTGTCATTTGTGTCTGACATCACGCTGCCGGGTACCCCTGAGCGGGTGAGTGAGGCTTGCGTACACTTCGCTTCGCGGTGGGTGTCGCGCATCTGGGAGCCTGAGACGCCAACACCCCGCGACGCGCCATCGCTGCCCTGCAGCGAGGCTGCCGGGGCGGGGTGCGTGCGGGGTGTGGGGGAGGGAGTGTGGCTCTTAGGAGACGGTCGCCTGCTCAATGGTGACAGTCTCGGCGGGAGCCCCATCGCTCACGCCGCCTTCAGCGCCGCGGGCGGCGATGGTGTCGAGGGTCTTCAGGCCTTCCTCGCCGACCTCACCGAAGTAGGTGTAGTTCGCCGGCAGCGGGGAGGTGCCGTAGTTGAGGAAGAACTGGGAGCCGTTGGTGTTGGCGCCGGAGTTCGCCATGGCGATGGAGCCGCGCGGGTAGGTCACCGGGGTGCCGGTGTTCTGCGACTCGTCGTTGACGGGGAACTCGTCGGCAAAGGAGAAGCCGGGGCCGCCCGTGCCGGTGCCGGTCGGGTCACCGCACTGCAGGACGTGGATGCCCTGGGTGGTGATGCGGTGGCACACGGTGTTGTCGTAGTACTTCTCCTTGGCCATGTGGGTGATGGCGTTGACCGTGCACGGCGAGACGGAACGATCGAGCACCATCGGGATGTCGCCGTCGTTGGTCTTCAGCGTCAGCGTCACTGCGCCGGTGGTCGGCACACCGGTGGTCGGCGGCAGGCTCACCTGCTTGGCGGCCTCCAGGCCGTCGCTGGAGTACTCGCAGCTGACGGTCTCCGGGAGCGGGGTGTCCAGGGAGGTCTTCAGCATCGGGTAGTCGGGGGTGATCTCCGTGGAGGAGGCGGCTGCCTGGGTGTCGGCATCGTCGCCGCCGCGGGTGGCGGCGAACCAGATACCGCCGGTGATCACGCCGAGGACGACGAGGGCGGCCAGGGCCACGCTCAGCGGCTTGGCCTTCTCGGCGCGGTCGCGGCGTTTGAGCTCACCATCGAGCTTCTTCATGGCCTCGTCGAGGCGCGGGCTGTTGTTCGACACAGTCTCTTCTTTGCTTGGTGCGTTGTTCTACGGTGGGCGCTGACACCACCGCAGCGCGTGTGACCACCACGCGCCGGATGTGCCGGTGCGTATCTGGCGGCTGCTGCGGGGGTCAGCTGGGAGGGGTTGACGCAACCACATCGCTGCCCGCAAGGGCTGCGTGCGTGTGGCGCGATCCCCGCCCTGGAGCAGCGGGGTTCTCCCGGGTGGCCACCGGGGTGGTGGCGCAGGTACGCAGACATCTTAGTGCAGTGTCTCCGGCCTCGCCCACCCCACCGCCCGGCGGCAGGCACCTAGGATGGGCGGCTATGGAGATGTTTTACGCGCCCCTGGGCCCCTACCAGACCAACTGTTACGTCCTCGTTAACGGCGGCCGCGCCGCCGTCATCGACCCCGGTCTCGGGGCCGCCGAGATGGTCGCTCGCCTTAGCTCCGAGCATGATTTCACCGTCGAGCGCGTTGTCCTCACCCACGGGCACATTGACCACACCCGGGATGCGGGCGAGATTGCGGCGCGCTACGGGCTGCCGGTCTACCTCCACCCGGCAGATAAGTTCATGGTGGAGCAGCCCGGTGAGGGCACCAGTGCTGAGACGGCCCGCGCCTTCAACGCCGCCGACATGGCGCCGCTGCAGAACCTCGAGCCGCTCAACCATGGCGATGTCATCGACCTGGTGGGCATGCAGTGCGAAGTCCGCCACGCCCCCGGCCACTCCCCGGGCTGCGTGCTGCTCGTTGGCGACGAAGTGGTGTTCTCTGGGGACGTGCTCTTCGCCGGTTCTATCGGGCGCACCGATCTCGCCGATTCCAGCCCGCAGGAGATGGTGCGCAGCCTCAAGGAACAGGTCCTCACCCTGGACGACTCCTTGGGCGTGCTGCCCGGCCACGGCCCGGCGACCAGCATGCGCGCGGAGCGCCGCACCAACCCTTACCTGCGCGACCCGGACGCGATCGCCTAACACTGCTTCTTCGCACTGCGATGTGCGCCCCCGGGAACCCGCCCCGCGAGCCGGACCGCAGAGGATATGCCTGGCGGTCCTCCGGCGGCGGGGCCGCGGGGCCGCGGGGAGGGTGCTGAGCGGTTAGACTTCCTAACCATGACTGACCAGAAGAAGATCCACCCGTTTGCTGCCCCGAAGGGCGTGCCGGACTATGTGCCGCCGACCTCGCCCATGTTCCAGCACATTCGGGACCTGTTCACGGCGACGGCCCGCACCTATGGGTTCCAGCACATTGAGCTGCCCGTGTTCGAGGAGACTGGCCTGTTTGCCCGCGGCGTGGGCGAGTCGACGGATGTGGTGAGCAAGGAGATGTACACCTTCGCCGACCGCGGTGGCCGCAGTGTCACCCTGCGCCCGGAGGGCACCGCGGGCGTCATGCGTGCCGTGATCGAGCACAACCTGGATCGCGGGCAGCTGCCCGTGAAGCTGGTGTACGCGGGCCCCTTCTTCCGTTACGAGCGCCCCCAGGCGGGCCGCTACCGCCAGCTGCAGCAGGTTGGCGTGGAGGCCATCGGTGTGGATGACCCGGCGCTCGACGCCGAGGTCATCGCCCTGGCGGACGCCTGCTATCGTGCGGCGGGCCTGAAGGATTACCGCCTGGAGCTCACCAGCCTGGGCGATAGCAACTGCCGCCCCGAGTACCGGGCGAAGCTGCAGGAATTCCTGTTCTCCCTGCCGTTGGATGAGGAGACCCGGGCGCGCGCGGAGATCAACCCGCTGCGCGTGCTGGACGATAAGCGCCCGGAGGTCAAGGAGATGACCGCGGATGCGCCGCTGATGCTGGATTACCTGGATGATGCGTGCCGCAGCCACTTTGAGACCGTGACGGGGCTGTTGGACGACATGGGGGTGTCGTATGTCGTCAACCCGCGCCTGGTGCGCGGCCTCGATTACTACACCAAGACGTGTTTCGAGTTCGTCCACGACGGTCTGGGCGCGCAGAGCGGTATTGGCGGCGGTGGCCGCTATGACGGGCTCATGGCGCAGCTCGGTGGGCAGGAGCTGTCGGGCATCGGCTTCGGCATCGGTATCGACCGGGTGCTGCTCGCGATGGAGGCCGAGGGGATTGCCCTGGATACGGCCGCCCGCGTCGACGTCTTCGGTGTGCCCCTGGGTGCGGAAGCGAAGTCGGCGATGGCGTTGCTCGTCGCCGAGCTGCGCCGCGCCGGTATTGCCGCCGACATGAGCTTCGGCGATCGCGGCCTCAAGGGCGCGATGAAGGGCGCGGACCGCTCGGGTGCGACGCTGGCGCTCGTGCTCGGGGAGGCGGAGCTCGCCGCCGGCGAGGTCGTCGTGAAGAACATGCGCACCCGGGAGCAGCACTCCGTGCCCCGCGCGGAGGCCGTCGGCTTCATCGCGGCCGCCCTGGGTGCGGCACAGGATGCCACTCAGGAGGGCCACTAATCATGCGGGCAGCAGCCGTTTGCCTGTGGGCGCGCGGTGCGGCGCGCCCCGCAGCCGCGGCCGCCGCAGCACTGATCACCGCCGCAGCCCTCGTCGCCTGCGGGCAGTCGGATGATGCCGCCGATCCGACGAGCAGCGTGCTGGCGGGCGTGGCCCCCACCGTCACCTCCTCGACCGTGGTGAGCGCACCGGCGTCCACCACGGCAGCGCCGACGAGTGAGGCGGAGGACACCACCACCCCGACCACCCCGCCGCCGCTGGTCGTGACGACGGAAGTCCCCCAGGTCGCGAGCCGGGAAGGCAAGTTCTGGGGCGGCGACGACTACGACCCGGATACTGCGGCCCGCCTGCCGCACGAGCGGCTGGAGATCGGCAGCCTCGTCGACATCCTCGGCACCGAGGTGGAGGTGTGCTCCACGGGGGACGCCTATGGCATCCACTATGTGGGCGCATCGCCTGAGTTTGGGTGCGCGAACGCCACAGTGGTGTCCGAGGCAGCACTCAAGGGCGAGGATCCCGCCGATAACGTCCACTTCGCCACGGTGAAGCCCGTGCGCGCCGAGGATGCGATGTTTAGCTGCTCGGAGCAGGGCAACATCGTGCTCACCTGCGTGGACGACCGGGGGAACTCTGTGCTCATGTGGTAGCCCGGCTGGGGCCTACCAGCACCAGCCCTGCCGCTTGGGTGACCCGCCATGCACCACACGCGCCGCAGACATCCCTGAGGGATCCTCTGCGGCGCGTGTGTGTGTCTGTGCTCTGGGTGCTGCGTGCCGTACCCGACTTGGGGTGGGCGGGGGATGCCCGCGTGATGGGGTCCACGGGTGCGCTGTGGGGCTTGGGTGTGGCGGCTGGAGGAACACCACCGCCCGGCACACGCAGCTGGTGTGCCGGGCGGGGGAGTATGCGACGAACGTGGCCGCAGTGGTTGTGGTGCGGCTTAGTCCGGGTAGCGCAGGCCGCGCATGCTGCCGTGCTTGAGCCCGGAGAGGAACAGGTCCACGAGGTTGTGGGTGATGTTCGGCTCCAGGGCGACGATGCCCGGCACCGGGGGACGGGTCACGGTGATGAGCCCGACGATGAAGGTGTTGTGGTGCACGTCCTTGTGCACCAGGCCGGCATCCTTGGCCATGGCGATGATCTTTTCGCCCTTGCTCGATGCCAGCGCGCGTGCGTCGGCGACCTCCGCCGGCAGGGTCGACAGATCGTCGGGTGCGAAGGAGGACACGAGGATGGAGACGCCCATGTTCACCAGGCCGTCGACGTAGGTGTACCACCAGTGCTCCGGGTTGGTGTGGAAGTACTTCAGGACGTCGTCCTGCAGCTGCTGGGCCTCGGCGAAGAATCGGCCGCCGCACGCCACGAGGAGGGCGGTGCGGTCGGGGAAGTTGCGGTACAGGGTCGCGATGCCGACCTGGGCCCGCTCAGCGACGGTGTCGAGGCTGACGTTGTGGGCGTTGGTCGAAAACAGTTCACACGCGGCCGTGATGATTCGTTCGCGGCGTGCTAGGGCGTCGGAGCGCACAGTCGGAGATCTTTCTGTGAAAACTCGAGAAATGATAGATGCAAATCCACTTTAGTGTGTGGGTGGACGAAGTCCAAATCATCCCCGCCCCCGGAATCATCCCCCTGTTTGCCCCGCTCAACAGCACTTTTGAAGGTGCTTGTGCGGCCTGTGGTGCGGGCACGCCTTGCGGAGTCGTAGACAGGTGCTCGCACACTCGCCAGACATCATAGCGCACACACTCGCGCACTCCTGCCGAGTCCACCACCCACCCTGACGCTCACGCTCCCCGGCCGTCCCACAGCCCCCAGGCATTCCGCGCGGCACGGCACGTGGTTCGGGCCGGAACCGGGCGCACCGGCGGGCGCTAAGGGTTGGTCTGACGCGCGGCGCGCAGGCGGGGGCCGGGTGCGGGGTCGGCGGTGGCAGAATGTCTGCCATGACTGCCCTGAGCCGCGCGGAGCTACAGACCATTATTGAGGCTGCCGATTTCTACATGCCGGTGCTCACGAGCGCGAACCACATGGTGTACGCAATCGCCCACAGTGAGCAGCCGCCGCTGCTGCACACCGTGGTGCGTCTGCCCTACGCCTCGGCTCAGCCGCCTGCCGCGCCCGCCGACGCCGAGGCTGGCGCGGCGGTGCCGGCCGCCACCGCTGCCGACTTCCCGGGGGACGTGGATGCTGCCGGTGCGCACGCCCCGGGCGGGCAGGACGCGACTCAGGTATCCGCGAGTGCTGCCGCCGCGCAGGCGGAACAGGCCCCCGCCGAGCTTCCCGTCATCACGCTCGTCGACCCGGGCAGCATTGAGTGGGCGCGCGATACCTACGCTGGTTTCCTGCTCGCCGCGGACGCGCAGTCCCGCCAGGCGCTCGTCGACGTCCAACACCTGCTGGCCGGTTTGCCGGCGCGCCGCACGCTCGCGGCGAAGGCTCTCGTCAGCCGGGTGCGGGCGCTGTTTTCGCCCCCGCCGGCCGAAGCGCTTGCAGAGGCCCAAGCCTTGCGGGAGGTGTTCCTCCAACTACGCGACGGGGCCTACCAGTCTTTCCAGGCCTCCCAGCAGCTGTTCCAGTCGGCGGTCGCCCTGCAGGAATCCACCGGGGTCGCCCTGTGGGAGGGGGACCCGCGGGTGCCGGAGGAGTTCGTGGCGACCGCCCGGCAGCGGGTGCTTGCGGCTGCGGATTGCCGGGACGCGGAGTTCCGCTGGATTGACGCGGACCAGCTTGATGCACTTGTGGCTGCGGTGCGCGCCTGGGATGCCGACCCCAACAGTGTGGTGCGCCTGCGGGCCGCCGCAGAGACCGCCCTGCAGGCCCTCACGCAGGAACGGGTGGAGGTGCTGCTGGCGCAGATGCCCGTGGAGAAGCTCAAAGACGCCACTAGCCAGCGCCTGCGCTTTAGCGGCCTGGACGCCGTGGGTATCACGACCGTGGCGCAGGTGCTCGCCGCCCGGGTGGAGGACCTCACCCGGGTCAACGGCATCGGGGAGGCGACCGCCCGCCGCATGAAAGCCGCCGCGCAGAGCTTGCGCGCGGAGGCCGCCGCCCGCCACGCCACCCGCATCGGCCACGAGCCCAGCCCCCACGCCGTCGAACTCGTCGGCATTCTGCACCGCTACGGGCAGGTCCTCGCCCAGCAGCCGCAGGACACCGCCCGGGTGCAGCGCCTGGCCGGGTGTGCCCGCGCGCTGCCCACCGCCGCCACCTTAGGCGCGGGCGATCGGCTCGGGCAGCGCCGCTGGCTGGCCTTCGCCGAGAACGCAGGCGCGCACGACCCCATCGACCAATTAGTCGACGACCTGCAGTGGGCGCAGGCGGACCCGGCGATCTTTGCCGCCGCTCGCGTGCTGGACCCGGGCCCGGACGTGTGGGAGGACTACCTTCGGGCACCGGCCCGCTACCAGAGCTTGCTCGCCGACCTGCTGCGCCTCGACGCCGAACATGTGGGGTTCACCGACCCGGACACCATCGCCGCCATCCGGAACCTCACCCTGCTGCGCGACTATCTCACCCCGGACACGTTCCTGCGTGGCTACCAGGCATTCGGCGCGAAATTCGCGGTGGTGCGCCGCAAAACCGTCCTCGGGGACGAGATGGGCCTGGGCAAAACCATCCAGGCCATCGCCTGGGCGGCGCACCTCGCCGCCGCTGATGCGGGAGCCAGCCACATCGTCGTCGTCTGCCCCGCCAGCGTGGTGCTCAACTGGATGCGAGAATTGGCGAAATTCTCCACCCTGCCGGCGGTGAAAGCCCACGGGCCGGACAAGGAAGCCAGCCGCGCGCAGTGGGTGAACCAGGGTGGGTTCCTCGTGTGCACCTTCGAAGGGGCCCGCGCCCTCGACCTCAGCGCGGCGGAAACCCTCATCGTCGACGAAGCCCACCTGGTGAAAAACCCCACCGCCCGCCGCTCCCAGGCGGTTGCCGCGCTCATCGACCAGGTCGACTACGCCCTGCTGCTCACCGGCACGCCCCTGGAGAACCGGGTGGAGGAGTTCACCACCCTCATCCGCTACGTGCAGCCCGAGTTGCTGGGCCGGGGCGCGACGCAGATGGGGGCGATGGCCTTCGCCCGCGCCATCGCCCCGGCGTACCTGCGCCGCAACCAGGTGGATGTGCTCGACGAGCTGCCCGAGAAACTCGAGGAAGACGACATCGTCGAACTCACCGCAGGCGACGAGGCCGCCTACCGGGAGGCGGTCGCCTCCGGGAGCTGGATGGCGATGCGCCGGGCGGCGTTTCTCGCCGGCTGGCAACCCCCGCAGGACACCGCGCCAGACGACCCCGACCGCCTCGACGACCCAGAAGGGGCAGCAGTGGAGCAGGACCCGGGTCATGCTGCGGCCGGGCGCCCCGCCGCGGCCCCAGCGCCGAGCATGCCCGCCAAGGTGGAACGCATCCTCGACATCGTGGAGGAAGCCGAGTCCGCCGACCGCAAAGTCATCGTCTTCACCTACTTCCTCGACGTCCTCGACGTCCTCCAGCACTACCTCGGCGACCGCGTCGTCGGCACCATCACCGGCAGCGTGAGCGCCCCACAGCGCCAAGAGATGGTCGACGCACTCGGCGCCGCCCCCGCCGGCGCGGTCCTCCTCGCCCAGATCACCGCCGGCGGTGTGGGGCTCAACATCCAGGCCGCCAGCGTCATCGTGCTCGCCGAACCACAGGTCAAACCCACTATCGAAGACCAAGCCATCGCCCGCGCCTTCCGGATGGGGCAAACCCGCAAGGTCCACGTGCACCGGCTTATTGGCGCCGACACTGTCGACGAACGCATGCTAGAGATCCTCGCCCCCAAACGCGCCACCTTCGACTCCTACGCCCGCCGCAGTGAGGTCACGAGCAGCACCCCCGACGCTGTCGACATCACCGAACCGGCACTCGCCGCCACCATCATCGCCGAGGAACGCGCCCGCCTGGGCTTCGACGCCGCAGCCCCGATCGCCACCGAATTCGGCGACGTGCCCGCGCCTGCCGGTGTAGCCGCGGCACCCCTCGGGAATACGCACACGGACACACCAAAGAGCGCGGGGACGACCGGGCGCCCACACAACGCAGAAGGGACGCCGGGCGCAGAGGCACCAGCAGACACCGCGCCCGCAGAAACGCACCACACCGCACCGCAGTCCACCCCGGCACCCCCCGAGGAGAACACCCCGTGACCACCCCACACGCGCCCGCCCCCGGCACACCGGGCGAGGAGCACACCTCGGGTGCGGGGGTGTACCGCATCCTGCGCGCGGCCTCCTTTCAATACCGCTACACCACGGTGGACCCGCAAGATACGCCGACCGACCACGCCGCCCACCGCGGGGAGCACGCCGCCACCCACGGCACGGTCGGCCAGGGGAGCGCGGCACACGACGCGTGGGCCGCACACAGCCACGCAGCCGACGCGCCCGTCGCCCGCACCGTGGAACACCTCCGCGCGGCAGGAGACGACCCCATCCTCGTGCCCCTCGACATGCTCACCACCCCCGACGGCGCACAGGCCATCGTCGATGCCTTCGCCGCCGCCTACGACGTCCGTACACGCCAGGCAGGCTCCCTGGCCTACCAGCGGCTCGCACACCGGGTGGCATGCCTGCTTGCGGGCAGCTGGGTCCTCGGCGGGGACCTCCCCGCACTCGTGGGCGCGCCGGGCACTGCCGTGCTCATCACCCGGGGTGCGACGAGCGCACTGTTCACCACCGCCGGCGAGCCTGCGTGCGATGCCCATCGGACACGGGCGCGGATGGCCGCCACGGTGGCTGCAGCCCGCAGGACCCGCGCCGGCGGCGACGCCAGTCGCCGAACCCCGGGTGGAGACTCCTCTGAGGATGCCGTGGTGGGGAGGCGGCAGCAGGAGACGCCCGCTGCGCCAGATTCCGTGCAGGAGTTGGGGCGCGTGCTCCTGGCTACCATGGAGCCGCTCATCGCCGCGTTTTCCACCACGGGGGTCTCCCGCGCCAACCTGGTGGCCAACACCATGACCGCAGTGTGCGGCATGCTGCGCAACCTTGTGCGCAAAGACCTCCTGGCAGCCAGTGATGCTTTTGCCACTGCTGCCGGCCTGGCTGCCGCCGACCCCGGGCTCGCCCGTGGCGGCTGGGTGGAACTGCTGCGCCAGGCGCCCCCACACTCAGATACGCACCCTGACTGCGCGGGCGTCAGCTGCGGCGTCGAGGTCCTCGCCGACAGTCGAGTCCAGTCGCAGGAAAGCGCCGAGATGCTCCTCAGTGCGGCCACCGAAGCCGACGAGGCGAGCTCTGCGGGCAGCGACCCCGACGCCCCGCAGTGTGTGCGGCTCGCGTACTACCGGACCAGCTGCTGCCACTGGTACACCAGCGGGGCAGACAACTGCGACTGGTGCTGCCACCGCGACGAAGACGCCCGCCGCGCCACCATGGCCACCACACTGTTTCCCAGTTCCGGCTAAGTCGCACCACCCACACCCAACTGTGCCCCAAAGACACCACACCCCGGCGGCACCATACGTGACTGGTGCGGCCGGGGTGTGCTGCGCGCGACGGGTGACTATCCGCCTTAACTGGTGCGGTAGCCGCCACGCTCCAAGGTGTCGCAGGTGCTCATCTGGCCCGTGGAGTAGCCCGCGAGGAACGCCTGCTGCCGCTGCTCCGAAGAACCATGGGTAAACATATCCGGGCGCACCCGGCCACCCGAACGCGTCTGAATATTATCGTCACCCACCGCACGCGCCGCGGTCACCGCATCGCGCACCTGATCCTGGGTAATCGGCTCCAAAAACGCATCCTGGCCCTTATCCGCATAATGCGCCCACAGGCCCGCATAACAATCGGCCTGCAGCTCAATGCGCACCGCATTGGAATCCTCACCAGGCTGGTTGTAGTTACTCAACCCCAGCGTGCCCTCCAGCTGCTGGATGTGGTGGCCAAACTCGTGGGCCACCACATACTCCTGCGCCAAGGGCGAATCCTTGCCGCCCAACTGCTCCAGCATGGTGAAGAAGTCCGTATCGAAGTACGCCGTCTGATCCGTGGGGCAGTAGAACGGGCCCGTCTGCGAGGACGCCACACCACAGCCCGTCTGCGCCTGGCCGCTAAAAATCGACAAACCCGGCTCGGTGTAGGCAATGTCCGCCTGCGCCGGCAGCACCTTCCGCCACACCTCGTCCAGGCTCTTCGCGGTGAACTCCAACCGGCAATCCGTGTACCGGTTCGCGTCCTCGCCAGTCTGACAATGATCCAACGTCTGGCTTTGCTCCCCGCTGGGCAACTGCTGCTGTTGCGCGCCCGGGTCACTGCCCAGCAGCGACCCCAGTTCGTTCGGGTTGCCACCCATCAACAAAAACAAACCCACCAACAACAAGGTGCCGACGCCGCCACCGACCGCGATGCGGCCACCGCCGCCACCGCCGGCACGCCGCGCACGGGGCGCACCACGTTCAACATCACCGCGAAAAGTCATGGGTCGATTGTGCCACATGCCAGCGGCGATGCTGCTATAGCGAGCAGGCGAATCCCCGCACGTCCCACCCGCGCGCCATGGGGAGCTGAAGGAGCGCCGGCCACCCTGGCAGGCGCCCAGCCCCGGGTGTCGGCACCCCCACGGATGCGCCCGCCCCAGGTGTGTCGGGCGGGGCAGGAGGTGGCCGGCGGTAGGGGAGAGCAAGCGTCGGGGGTACACTGTCTAACATTGTCTTCCCCGGCGGCGACCCGGGGAACCGAGCCTGTGCGTTGACTGCTGCGCGGGGACTGCAGGTGCGTCAGCATTTTCGGCCCGGGCAGGACCCCACGGGAACGGCTCGGTGATGACATCAAGAAAACTACTTTTGTCTCACATGCGTGAAAGGACACGATCGACGTGCTGCGCACTCATCTTGCGGGTGACTTGAGGAAAGACACCGCCGGCCAGACCGTTACCCTGACCGGTTGGGTTTCCCGCCGCCGCGACCACGGTGGCGTGATTTTTATTGACCTGCGTGACCGCTCCGGGGTTGCCCAGGTGGTCTTCCGCAATAGCGAGGTTGCCGAGCGTGCCCACCACCTGCGCAGCGAGTTCTGCATCAAGGTCACCGGTGTGGTGGAGCTCCGCCCCGAAGGCTCCGAGAACCCGAACCTGCCGTCCGGCGACGTGGAGGTCAACGTCACCGACCTCGAGGTGCTCAACGAGTCCGCGCCGCTGCCGTTCCAGATCGAAGACGATCACGGCGGAGAGGTGGGCGAGGAAGCCCGCCTGAAGTACCGCTACCTGGACCTGCGCCGCCCCCGCCAGGGTGAGGCGCTGCGCCTGCGCTCCCGCGCCAACCAGGCGGCCCGCCGCGTGCTCGATGCGAACGGCTTCACCGAGATCGAAACCCCCACCCTCACGCGCTCGACGCCGGAAGGTGCGCGCGACTTCCTCGTGCCGGCGCGCCTGAAGCCGGGCACGTTCTACGCCCTGCCGCAGTCCCCGCAGCTGTTCAAGCAGCTGCTCATGGTTGCCGGCATGGAGCGCTACTACCAGATCGCGCGCTGCTACCGCGATGAGGATTTCCGTGCGGACCGCCAGCCGGAGTTCACCCAGCTCGATGTGGAGATGAGCTTCGTCGACCAAGAGGACGTCATCGACCTCGCGGAGCAGATCCTGCGTGCCCTGTGGGAGCTCATCGGCTACGAGATCACCACCCCGATCCCGCGCATGACCTACGCCGATGCGATGCGCCTTTACGGCTCCGATAAGCCGGACCTGCGTTTCGACATCACCATCACCGAGTGCACCGAGTTCTTCAAGAACACCAGCTTCCGCGTGTTCCAGAACGAGTACGTCGGCGCCGTCGTCATGGAGGGGGGCGCGTCCCAGCCGCGCCGCCAGCTCGATGCGTGGCAGGAGTGGGCGAAGCAGCGCGGCGCGAAGGGCCTGGCCTACATCCTCGTCGGCGAGGACGGCGAGCTCGCCGGCCCGGTGGCGAAGAACATCACCGACGAGGAGCGCGCCGGTATCGCCGCCCACGTCGGCGCGAAGCCGGGCGACTGCATCTTCTTCGCCGCGGGCGACACGAAGTCCTCCCGCGCCCTGCTGGGCGCGGCCCGCGGGGAAATCGCCAACAAGCTGGGCCTCATCAAGGACGGCGACTGGGCCTTCACCTGGGTCGTCGACGCCCCGATGTTCGAGCCTTCCGCGGACGCCACCGCCTCCGGTGACGTGGCGCTCGGCCACTCGAAGTGGACTGCCGTTCACCACGCCTTCACCTCCCCGAAGCCGGAGTCGCTCGACACCTTCGACACCGACCCGGGCTCCGCGCTGGCCTACGCCTACGACATTGTCTGCAACGGCAACGAGATCGGCGGCGGTTCCATCCGTATCCACCGCCGCGACGTCCAGGAGCGTGTCTTCAACGTCATGGGCATCGACGAGGCTGAGGCCCAGGAGAAGTTCGGCTTCCTCCTCGACGCCTTTGCCTTCGGCGCCCCGCCGCACGGCGGCATCGCCTTCGGCTGGGACCGCATCGTCAGCCTGCTGGGCGGCTTCGACTCCATCCGCGACGTCATCGCCTTCCCGAAGTCCGGTGGCGGCGTGGACCCGCTCACCGACGCCCCCGCGGAGATCACCCCGGAGCAGCGCAAGGAATCCGGCATCGACGCCAAGCCGAAGAAGAAGGCTGACGCCGACAAGGCCGCCAAGGCCTAACGCGCAGCCCACCTTTCGTCACCTGTGCCTGCGATCCGCAGGGCAGGTGGCGTGAGGGGACACCTGTGGGCCCTGCGGGAGTGCAACGCCACCCCGTGGGGCTTTTCGCTGGGCGCAGCTACCCGCCCGTCACATCGCCTGCAGGCCGCAGGATTCACAGCAATCCCCAATGTGGTGTGCCGCCCCACGCTCGTGGTTGTCACCTAGAGTGGGGGACACGACGGCCCGGGCCCTCCCGCACCATGCGGCAGGCCCGCAGCGCACGGCGTCCTTATCTTTTTGTTCCGCTTTTTTCTTTCATCTTTTTTCCCCTTTTTCTTCCCCCTGTCGTTCTTTCATTCATCCCCCTTGGTGCCTCGGCCTGCGGCTGCGGGCACGGGCAGCAGGACTTGGCACGCTCTGGGCCGCCGGCACACAGCACGCACCACGGTGGTGGCCGCTGGCCTTGCCGGTGGTGTCCAGCCACAGGCCCTGTGCGTGCCTGTCGCTCAGCCTGGATCGTGGGGGAGGAAGTTCGACACGCACCACGCAAGGAGTGCACACGTTGTTCACCCACGAAGACATCCTCCAGTTGGGTTCTCAGCTGCTCAGTGAACGCTTCGGCGGCACCCAGGTGCTCAGCGACGCGGTGGCCCTGTCCGGCAGCGGCTCCTCGATCGTGCTGCGCGCCAAGGTCGCCCCGCAGCCCTTCCTGCAGGCCCGTACCGTGGTGCTCAAGTACTCGCCCGCCACCGGCGACGAGTTCGACGACGCGTCCCTCATCCGCGAGGTGGTGGCCTACCAGTTCACCAACTCCCTGCCGGAGGACGTCCGCCCGGGCCCGGTGCTGCTCGGCTACGACATTGACCACCGGCTGCTGGTGATCTCCGACGCGGGCGAGGGGGACACCCTCGAGGAGCTGTTGTCCTACTCGGATGAGGCGGCCCGCCTGCAGATTCTGCGCAGCCTCGGGCACGCGATTGGGCGGATGCACGCCGGCACCGCGGACCGGGAGGAGCACTTCTCCATCCTGCTGACCCGCATGCTGGGCCGCTACCCGGCGACCCGGGAGGTGCACGCCTCCCGCGATGAGAGCCTGTTGGTGGCGATCGATCAGGGAATGGCGTTGTTGGCGCGGGCGGGAGTGCCGCTGGTGCCGACCGTGGTGGATTTCGCCACCGATGCCAAGCGGCGGCTGCTGCGCGGCCAGCACCGAGCATTCAGCCCCTTCGACCTCTCCCCGGATAATGTGCTCTACGCCTCGGGCTGCCAGTTCCTCGACTATGAGTGGGCGGGCTTCCGGGATGCCACCTTCGATGTGGCGTGCGTGGTGGCCGGCTTCCCGCAGTTCCTGCTCACGGGCCCGATTGGCGATGAGGAAGCTGACGCGTTCATCGCCGCCTGGGTGCATGAGGTGGAGTCGGTCTGGCCGAACGTGGGCAACCCGGTGCGGCTGCGGGCCCGCATCATCACCGCGATGATCGGCTGGGCGCTCGCCAGCGTGACGTACATCTACTACGGGTCGATGAACCAGCTGGCCACCCAGGTCGCCGCCGAGCACCACGAGGAGGCAGGCGCCGATGACACCCCCACCCCGGAGCAGGAAGCCCTGCGGCTCGGGATCGTCGACGACGACTACGATATTCTCGCCGGCGGCAGCCTGCAGTCCATTCTGAAAAACGGCGGTGCGGCTCGCCGGGATCTGCTGGAAACCTTCCACGCGATGCGGCGCATGGCCGCCCGCGGCGGAGACCCCCGTTTCGAGGCGGTGGAGGAGTTCGCCAGCACCATCTGTGACCGCCTGGCGGCCCTCGCGCCCGCCGAATAAGCACTGTTCATCTCCCCGTCAGGGCCGCCCCCGGGCCGCCCGGCCCTGACTTGGATGGGGTAGACCCGCCCCCGGGGAGTATCCGTGGCGGCGGCCGTGGCGTGAGGGTGCGCCGGAAGGAGACAACTCGTGGCTGGTGGCGAGGGACTATTCGACCTGCCGGGGCAGCCGCCCCGGGAGGCCAACGAGGCCTACTTCCACCCGGGGGCGCACGCCCCGCTGGCGACCCGGATGCGGCCCCGCAGCCTCGACGAGGTGGTCGGCCAGGACCACATCCTGGGGCCGGGGATGCCGCTGCGGCGGCTGGTGGAAGGCCACGGCGCGGCGAGTGTCGTGCTCTACGGGCCGCCCGGGACGGGGAAAACCACCCTGGCCTCCCTCATCTCCCAGGCGGCCGGCGATCACTTCGTCGCCTTGTCGGCATTGTCCTCAGGGGTGAAGGAAGTCCGGGAGGTCATCGCCGAGGCGCGGCGCGCCCGCAGGCACGGGGAATCCACGGTGCTGTTCATCGACGAGGTGCACCGGTTTAGCAAAACCCAGCAGGATGCGCTGCTCGCGGCGGTGGAAAACCGCGACGTGCTGCTCGTGGCCGCCACCACCGAAAACCCCTCCTTCGCGGTCGTGTCCCCGCTGCTGTCGCGCAGTCTCGTCGTGCAGCTGGAATCGCTCAGCGATGACAACCTGCGCACCGTCATCGACCGGGCGTTGACCTCCGAGCGGGGGCTCGGCGGCGCCGTCACCCTCACCGAGGAGGCGCGCGCGCTGCTCACCCGCCTGGCCGGCGGGGACGCCCGCCGGGCGTTGACTTACCTCGACGCCATCACCGAGGGCGCGGCCCCCGGGGCGGAGATTACCGCCGAGGACATCGCCGCCCGCATCGACAAGGCGGCCGTCCGCTACGACCGGGACGGCGACCAGCACTACGATGTGACCTCCGCGTTCATCAAATCGATGCGCGGCTCCGACGTCGACGCCGCCCTGCACTACCTGGCCCGCATGCTGGACGCAGGGGAGGACCCCCGCTTCATCGCCCGCCGGCTCGTCATCCACGCCAGCGAAGACGTCGGCATGGCCGACCCCACGGCGCTGACGACGGCGACGAATGCCGCCCAGGCCGTGGCGTTGATCGGCCTGCCGGAAGCCCGGCTGGCGCTCGCGCAGGCCACCATCCACATCGCGCTCGCGCCGAAATCCAACGCGGTGATCCGTGCCATTGATGCGGCACTGGCGGACGTGCGGGCCGGGCACACCCCGCCCGTGCCCGCCCACCTGCGCGACGGGCACTACAGCGGGGCAGAAAAGCTCGGCAACGCGGTCGGCTACCGCTACCCGCACGACGACCCCCGCGGGGTGCTCGCGCAGCGCTACATTCCCGAAGGACTCGACGACGCCGTCTACTACTATCCGACGGAACACGGGCAGGAAAAAGGTCGCGCCGACTGGTTGGGCCGTCTGCGGCGGCTCATCCGCGCCCGCGGCTAAACCCCGCAACGCCGCCGGGGTGGGGCAGGGGCGCGGGCGCGGTCGCTGGGAACACGTAGGCCACGTGCCGTGTTTTCGACAGGTGTGGACTAAAGTTTGCTTCCAGGACTGTCGCGGGCCCGCCCGCGGCAGTGCACCGAACGCTTGAAGAGACCACCCTTTTTTCTTGCCCCTGATGTTCCCCCGCACACCACCTGCCACCCCGGGCCGTGATTGGCCTGGTGTGCGCACAGGCGTGGTGGTGCGCGGGCGCTAGTACCGATACAACACACCAAGTGAGGTTGACTTCGTCGTGCAGACACACGAGATTCGAGAGCGCTTCATCGCGCACTTCGTTAACGCCGGGCACCAGGAGGTGCCCAGCGCGTCCCTGATCCTGGACGACCCGAACCTTCTGTTCGTCAACGCCGGCATGGTGCCGTTCAAGCCCTACTTCCTGGGCCAGCAGAACCCCCCGTTCCCCAACGGCACCGCCACCAGCATCCAGAAGTGTGTCCGCACCCTCGACATTGAGGAGGTCGGTATCACCACCCGCCACAACACCTTCTTCCAGATGGCGGGCAACTTCTCCTTCGGCCAGTACTTCAAGGAAGGTGCGATCACCTATGCCTGGAGCCTGCTGACCGGGGCAGTCGACGACGGCGGCTACGGGCTCGATCCGGAGCGCCTGTGGGTGACGGTGTACCTCGACGACGATGAGGCCGCCGACATTTGGGAGAAGAAGATCGGCCTGCCCGCCGAGCGCATCCAGCGCCTGGGCATGGCGGACAACTACTGGTCCATGGGTATCCCCGGCCCCTGTGGCCCGTGCTCCGAGATCTACTACGATCGCGGCCCGGAGTACGGCAAGGAGGGCGGCCCGATCGCCGACGACAACCGCTACATGGAGATCTGGAACCTGGTCTTCATGCAGAACGAACGCGGCGAGGGCATCGGCAAGGACAACTTCGAGATCATCGGCCCCCTGCCGAAGAAGAACATTGATACCGGCCTCGGTGTGGAGCGCGTCGCCTGCATCCTGCAGGGCGTGGACAACGTCTACGAAACTGACCTGCTGCGCCCCGTCATCGACGTGGCGGAGAAGCTCACCGGCTCCACCTATGGTGCCGCCCACGAGTCCGACATCCGCTTCCGTGTCATCGCCGACCACTCGCGCACCGCGATGATGCTCATCCTCGACGGTGTGGTGCCCGGCAACGAGGGCCGCGGCTACATTCTGCGCCGCCTGCTGCGCCGCATCATCCGTTCCGCGCGCCTGTTGGGTGCGAAGGGTCCGACGATGGAGCAGTTCATCACCACCATCATGGACACCATGACCCCCTCCTACCCGGAGATCGCGGAGTCCCGTCAGCGGATCCTGCAGGTGGCGGTCAACGAGGAGAAGGCGTTCCTGCGCACCCTCGAGTCCGGCACCCACCTGTTTGAGCAGGTGGCGGAGTCCGTGAAGGCTTCCGGTCAGAAGGTGGTCGATGGCGCGCAGGCGTTCACCCTGCACGACACCTATGGCTTCCCGATCGATCTGACCCTGGAGATGGCCGCCGAGGCCGGCCTGGACGTCGACCGTGCGGGCTTCGAGTCGCTCATGGCGGAGCAGGTGGCGCGCGCGAAGGCGGACAGCCGGGCGAAGAAGCACGGCCACGCCGACCTGAGCATCTACCGCGAGTGGGTCGACAACAACCCGACCCGTTTCGTCGGCTACGACACCTTGAGCAACCAGGCGACCGTGCTGGGTCTGGTCAGCGACGGGGTGAAGCTCAACGAGGTGACCGCCGGGACCCCGGTGGAGGTCATCCTCGACGAGTCGGCCCTCTACGCCGAGGCCGGCGGCCAGCTTGGCGACCGCGGTGTCATCCGCACCGGTGACGGCCTGGTGCGCGTCACGGACGTGCAGAAGATCGGCAAGAAGCTGTGGATCCACAAGGGCGTGGTGGAAGACGGCCACCTCGAGGTGGGCCACGAGGTCACCGCCGAGGTCGACCCGCAGTGGCGTCACGCTGCCCGCCAGGCGCACTCCGGCACCCACCTCATCCACGCCGCCCTGCGGCAGGTGCTCGGCCCCACCGCGGTGCAGGCTGGCTCGATGAACAAGCCCGGTTTCCTGCGTTTCGACTTCAACTACGCGGAGGCATTGACCCCGCAGCAGTTGGAGGAGATCCAGGCGATCACCAACCAGGCGATCGACGCCGACTACCAGGTCAACACCGTGGAGACGAGCCTGGAGGACGCGAAGGCGATGGGGGCGATGGCCCTGTTCGGTGAGAACTACGGCGACGTTGTCCGCGTCGTGGAGATCGGTGGTCCGTTCTCCATGGAGCTGTGCGGCGGCACCCACGTCGGCCACTCCTCCCAGATCGGCCCGGTGGCCGTGCTCGGCGAGTCCTCCGTGGCGTCCGGCGTGCGCCGCATCGAGGCCTACTCGGGCCTGGATTCCTTCACCTTCCTGGCGAAGGAGCGCGCCCTGGCCGCAGGCCTGGCCGCCTCCCTGAAGACCCCCTCGGAGGAGCTCCCGGAGCGCATCGCGAAGCTCACGGAGCAGCTCAAGGCCGCGGAGAAGGAAATCGCCGCGCTCAACCGCCAGCAGCTGGCTGCGAAGACCGGCGAGCTGCTCAATCAGGCCACCACCGTGGGCGGGTTCACCCTGCTTGCGGCCCGCCTGCCGCAGGGTACTGCCGCCGGTGATCTGCGCACCGTCGCCACCGACCTGAAGAACCGCCTGCAGGATGCGGCGGCCGTCGTGGTACTCGCCGCGGAGGCCGGCGACAAGGTGCCCTTCATCGTGGCCGCCACCGACGCCGCCGTGGAGAAGGGTGTGAAGTCCGGCGAGCTGGTCAAGCTCATCGGCACCTACGTCGATGGCCGCGGCGGCGGCAAGCCGGATATGGCCCAGGGTTCCGGCGCAAAGCCGGCCGGCCTGGATGCGGCGTTCACCGCCGTCGCCGACGACCTGGCTGCCCGCTAAGCGGTCGACACCGTCGATTCCCTCACCCTCCCTCCGCCGCCGTCACTCGGCGGTGGCGGGTCGGCGGGGGAGTGCGCCCCACAGCTCACGCACAGCGCGTGGACTGTGGGGTTTTTCACACTGTGCGCTTGTTGTGCCCGCTGGGCGCGGCCTGCGGCTGTGATTGCTGGGGCTTGTGTGGCTACTGTGGCAGGCAGTCCTACTGTTGTTCCCGACGCGCCAGAAGGAGGCCGACGTGCCCCCCATCTACCCGGATAGCCCCGGCGTCGACGACCCCGGCCCCGGGGTCCGCCTCGCGCTTGATGTCGGCACCGTCCGCATCGGTGTGGCGCGCTCCAACAGGGAGGCCACCTTGGCGATGCCGGTGGAAACCGTCGCCCGCGCCACCCGCAGGAAAGGCCCCGACGGTGAGGACATTGACCGCATCCTCGACATCGTTGAGCTTTACGACGCCGTCGAAGTCGTCGTCGGCCTGCCGCGCACGCTGTCCGGGGATGGTTCCGCCTCCGCGAAACATGCCGCGGAGATCGCCCGCCGGGTGCGGCGTCGCCTGAAAAGGTTAAAACCTGCTGAAAAGGCCGTGCCGGTCAGGCTGGCCGACGAAAGGCTGACTACAGTGGTGGCCACGCAGGCGCTCCACGCCAGTGGGCTCAGCGCGCGCACGTCCCGCGCGGTCGTCGATCAGGCGGCCGCCGTCGAAATCCTGCAAAGCTGGCTCGACGGCAGGAACAACGCGCTCGCCCGCGCCGCTGCCGATGCCTCCAGCACGGCAGCCGAGGAGTCCCTGGTCGCCCCCTCGTCCGACCCCGCCTAGCCCTTGTCGCCACGCCCCGCGCGCAGGCCCGCGCATCGTGTTCGCCACGATGGCGGTGCTGTGATTCTTAGGGTGTGGCAGTCCCCCATTTCGAAAGCGAGACGCTAGCTCGTTGAGTACCAACCGCACTCACCCCCACGCTGCAGCCGCGCACGACGTGAAACGTCGACAACGCGGCCTGGCCGTCCTGATTATCACCCTGCTGCTCATCATTGGTTCGGTGGTCTACATCGGTATTGCCCGCAACAACTTAAAAACCCCGGCCGATTACACCACCGCCGGCAACGGCACGGTGGAGCTCGTGGAGATCGCCCCCGGGTCCTCCGTGAGTGAGCTGGGGCCCGAGCTGGTGGAGCGCAACATCGTGAAATCCAATGGCGCCTTCCAGAAGGCCGCCGGCGAGAACCCCAACGCGGCGAAGGTGCAGCCCGGCATCTACCGCCTGCAGGGGGAGATGTCGGCCGCAGCTGCGGTGGCGGCGCTGCTCGACCCGGCCAATAAGGTGCAGACCCTCGACATCCCGGGTGGTGCGACGCTCAACGACGTCACCGTCGTCGGCGGCGATACGCGCCTGGGTATCTTCTCCCAGATCAGCCGCGTCACCTGCGCTGAGGGTGCGCAGAACTGCCTGACGGTGGCGGCCCTCAAGCAGGCCGCCGGCGGGGTCGACCCCGTGCAGTTGGGCGTGCCGGACTGGGCTGTGGCCGCAGTGCTGGCGCGCGGCGATGACCCCCGCCGCCTCGAAGGGCTCATCATGCCCGGTGAGTACGTGGTCAACCCGGAGCAGAACGCCGCCGAGGTGCTGCGCAGCCTGATTACGGCCTCCGCGGAGAAGTACCAGGAGACCAACATCGTCGGCCGCGCTGAGGCCATTGGGCTCACCCCCTACGAGCTGCTCACCGCCGCCTCCCTCGTGGAGCGCGAAGCGCCCGCCGGCGATTTCGACAAGGTGGCCCGGGTTATCCTTAACCGCCTGCAGGAGCCGATGCGGCTGGAGTTCGACTCCACCGTCAACTACGACCTGCCGAACCAGGAGGTCGCCACCACGGACGAGGACCGTGGCCGCGTCACCCCCTGGAATACTTACGCCAAGGACGGCCTCCCGGAGACCCCGATCTCCTCGCCCTCCCTGCAAGCCATCGAGGCGATGGAGAACCCCGCCGAGGGTGACTGGCTGTTCTTCGTCACCATCGACAAGGACGGCACGACGGTGTTTAACCGCACCTTCGACGAGCATCAGCAGTCCACCGTCGAGGCGATCGACAACGGCGTCCTCGACTCGCAGCGCGAGGAGTAACGAGCCTCCCCTGCATCCGCCGACCCCGCCCGAGGGGCGCCCCACACGTGTGTGGCCGTGCCCCTCCGGCGGGGTTTCGTCGTCCCTGGGGCCCGCCGGCGGCGGCAGGCACCGCCTGCGGCGCACGAGGGTGTGGGGAGGGGTGCAGGCGCACTCCACCTATGCGGGTGCCCGCATGGGTGAGTGGGGGTGGGGGTGACGGCACCGCTGCCGCTGCGTGGCACGGGCACTGCGTGGACAGACTCCTCCGGCCAGCGTGTACCCCCGCATGAGGGGAATGTGTCGACTCATTCGCCCACGACATGCCCGAACAAAGTCGCATGCATTGTCACCTGATGGCCCACCCGGGGTATCTTTGGCACCAAGCAGTCTTACCCCCGCAGGCGGGCCGCGCAGGCACCACCGCGCGGAGTCCTGCCGCCGGGCGACGCGCTCCCCGGCACAGCACTGCACCCTGGGGTGCAGGTGTTGTGTGTTTTTCCCTTGTCGTTGACCCTCCACCCCACCCAAAGGAGTCCGTGGACCGTGGCTATTCAGCATCGCGCCGCCATCGTGGGTACACCCATCGGGCACTCACTCTCGCCCGTGCTGCACAACGCCGGCTACGCCGCCCTCGGCATGGACGACTGGGAGTACGGCAGCTTCGACTGCGACGCCGCCGGCCTGCCCGCCCTGGTGGACAGCCTCGACGACACCTACGTCGGCCTGTCGGTGACGATGCCGGGGAAGTTCGCGGTGCTCGACATCGCCAACGAGATCAGCGCCCGCTGTGAGGACATCGGCTCCGGCAACACCCTGGTGCGTACGGAGACCGGCTGGCGCGCCGACAACACCGACGTCGACGGCATCCGCGCCGCCCTCGAGCGTCTCCGCGTCGACGCCCCCAGTGTCGCCGCCGAGGGCTCTGAAGCTGTCCTCATCGGTGGCGGCGGCACCGCCCGCACCGTGCTGTGGACCATGGCGGAGTTGGGCTGCAGCAAAGTCACCGTCATCAACCGCACCGACCGCTCCGAGGAACTCAGCCCCCTGGTGACCCGCACCGGCGCCGAATTCGAATGGTTGCCGCCCACCGCAGACCTGCGGGAGACGATTGAACGCACCAGCGTCGTCATCAACACCGTTCCCGTACCCGGCACCCTCGACCTCGTGGAGGCGTGCTCTCACGCCCCGCTGTTCGACGTCATCTACAACCCCTGGCCCACGCCGCTCGCGCAGGCCGCCCGCGCGCATGGCCACCCCGTGGCCGGCGGCCACGTGATGCTCGCCCACCAGGCCTTCAGCCAGTTCGAGCAGTTCACCGGCTTCGCCGCCCCGGAGGATTCCATGTGGGCGGCACTCATGGACCGCTTCTAAACACCTCGCACCGCACCCCACTGTGTGCGCGTGCCGCGTAAGGAGCCGCGCCGCGCTGACACTCTTCGACCACTACTGCGCCCCGTACGCCCCGGCTTGAGAAAAGCCCCGGCGTACGGGGCGTCGTCGTGCACGCGGTGCCCGTGCACCCGCGCCTCGCAGGCCACCCCGGGCGGGAGCGGCGCGACTAGCACGGCGGCACGTGACGGGAGCGGGTGGAGGCTGCTGGTGTCCACACTGACTGGCGTTGCGGGCGGGTTATCCACAGATTCGGCGTACCAGCACCATCCGGCTGCTGCGGCTGTGAGGGGCACTGGGCAGGCTCGTGGGTGTCGCAATCGCGACGTGCATCCATCGCCGCCGAGCAGTGAGGAGAAACCCGTGACTCCACCCACCCACACCCCGACCACAGGCCGCCCACCGTGTACTGCCAGTGCGGGTGCTGCCCTTGAGCACCCGACAGCAGCCCGCTGCAGGCGGGCGCAGGGTGCCGGTCATGTCGGTGCCCCGAGGATGGTGGTGCAGGATCCCGCATCCTCCCGCCGGGCCTGGGTGGGCGCCACCGCCGGTGGGGTCGTGGTGGCCTGGGCGGTGCTGGTGCTGTGCTGGCGCCTGGGGGCAGCCGCACACGGGCCCGTTGCGCACAGCGGTGCCGGTGGGGTGCTGTTTGCTGCTGGGGCCTGCTGCGCGGCGCTCGCATGCGGCGCGTGGGCCGCCCGGCTGTGGTGGTGGGACGTGCGCACCCTGCGCATGCCCAACACGCTCATGGTGCCCGGGGTGCTGGCCGTGATGTTGGTGCTGGTCGGTGTCGGTCAGGGCGCGGCGCTGTGGGGTGGGGCGGTGTGGATGCTGCTGTACCTCGTCCTCGCGGTGTGGCGGGACGTGATCGGGGGCGCCGATATCAAGCTGGCGCTCGCGACGGGCAGCCTCGCGGCGGCCGCAGGCCCGGGTGCCGTGCTGGTGGCCATCGCCCTGGCTCAGGTCACCACGGTGCTCCACCTGTGGCTGACTCGGCGCGCGCGGGTGGCCCACGGCCCCCACATGTGGGCGGCCGCCGCGGTGGCTGTGCTGTGGGAGTCTGCGTGGGGAGGATTCCTCATCCCGATGGGGTGGTGAGGGCGCGCCGGTGGCGGTGTGGCGCGCGCGCTGCGCCGGCGGGTTCTTCCCGTTGTGCCATCCTGTGCTGGGTTCAGGCGGTGGGGGTGAACCACTGGTGCCCCCATGTGGGGGAGCATGGCAGAATGTCACTCATGTTTCGATGGACCACTTCAGGAGAAAGCCACGGCCAGGCACTGGTCGCCCTCGTTGAGCACCTGCCCGCCGGCGTTCCGATTGCCACCGAGGACTTCGCCACCCAGCTCGCCCGCCGCCGCCTCGGCTACGGGCGCGGCGCCCGCATGAAGTTTGAGGCCGACGAGGTCACCATGCTCAGCGGTGTGCGCCACGGCAAGACCCTGGGCTCCCCGATCGCGGTGATGATCGGCAACACGGAGTGGCCGAAGTGGACGACGCTCATGGCCGCCGACGCTGTCGACCCGGAGGACCCTGAGGTGCAGGCCGCCTTCGCCTCCGGGCGGGGAGCGAAACTCACCCGCCCCCGCCCCGGCCACGCGGATTTCGCCGGCATGCTCAAGTACGGCTTCGACGATGCCCGCCCGGTGCTGGAGCGCGCCAGCGCCCGCGAGACCGCTGCCCGCGTGGCGGCGGCGACGCTGGCGCGGAACTTCCTGCGTGAAGCCCTCGGGGTGGAAGTGTTCAGCCACGTGATCTCCATCGGCCGCAGTGAGCCCTACGCAGGCCCCCTGCCGGAGTTTTCCGACCTGGAGGCCATCGACGCCTCCCCGGTGCGCGCCTTCGACTCCGCCGCCGAGGAATCGATGATCGCGGAGATTGAGGTCGCGAAGAAGGCCGGCGATACCCTCGGCGGCATCGTCGAGGTCGTCGTCCACGGCCTGCCGATCGGCCTCGGCTCCCACATCAGTGGCGAGGATCGTCTCGACGCCCAGCTCGCGGCGGCGCTCATGGGCATTCAGGCCATCAAGGGTGTGGAGATCGGCGACGGCTTCGAGGAAGCCCGCCGCCGCGGGTCCGAAGCACACGACGAGATGGTGCGCGACGACACCGGCGCGGTGATTCGCCTGTCCAACCGTGCAGGCGGGCTTGAGGGCGGCATGACGAACGGGCAGCCGCTTGTCGTGCGCGCCGCTATGAAGCCGATCTCGACGGTACCGCGCGCCCTGAAGACCGTGGACATGACCACCGGCGCCCCGGCATCGGCCATCCACCAGCGTTCCGACGTGTGCGCGGTGCCGGCAGCCGGCGTCGTCGCCGAGGCGATGGTGGCGCTGGTGCTGGCCCGCAACGTGCTGGCCAAGTTCGGCGGGGATAGTCTCGCAGAGACCAAGCGCAACATCGCCTCCTACCTCGCGGAGCTCGACGAGCGGCTGGCGTTCCTCGGCGAGGACGGCAACTAATGGTGGCAGTCGACGCGACCGCCGCCGCTTCCGGTCCTGTGGTTGTGCTCGTGGGCCTGCCGGGCAGCGGGAAAACCACCGTGGGGCGCCTCGTCGCCGAGGACCTCGGCCTGCCCTTCGTGGACTCGGACCTCCTCATCGAGCAGCGTCAGTCCGCGCCCTGCGGGGAGGTGTTCACCGAGCTCGGGGAGCCGCGCTTCCGCGCCCTCGAGGCCGACGTCATCGCCGAGGCGCTCACCCAGCCCGGGGTGCTGTCCCTGGGCGGCGGGGCTGTCGTCACCGCGAGCACCCGGGCGCGGCTCGCGCACGTGCCCGTGGTGTGGATTGACGTCAGCGTCGACGAAGGGGTGCGCCGCACCCTCATGGACGACACCCGCCCCGTGCTGCAGGCCGCCGACCCGGTGGCCCGCTACCGGCAGCTGCGGGCCGAACGGCTCGCCTTCTACGAAGAGGTCTCCACCTGGCGGCTGTCCAGCGACGACCGCAGCCCGCACGACCTGGCTGCCGAGATTCATGACCGTCTGCGGCAGGCCGCAGATCTACCCACCACGACGCAAAAGTGAGTGCCCTATGGCTACCGTGACTGTTGAATCCGCCCAGCCCTACGACGTGGTCATCGACCACGGACTTGAGGACCGCATCGCCGAGTTTGTTGCCGGCCTCGACGGCTGCCGCACCGTCGGCATCGTGCACCAGCCTTCCCTGTCGCCGGCGGCGCTCATGGATGCCCTCGCCTCCCGGGGGCTCACGGTCATCCCGATGCCGATCCCGGACGCCGAACACGGCAAGTCCCTGGATACCTGCGGCGAGCTGTGGGCGACGATGGGGGAGCAGGGCTTTACCCGCCGCGACTGCATCATCGGCTACGGCGGTGGCGCCTGCACCGACCTGGCGGGCTTCGTCGCCGCCTGCTGGATGCGCGGCATCCGTTTCGTCACCGTGCCCACCACGCTGTTGGCGATGGTGGACGCCGCCGTCGGCGGTAAGACCGGCATCAACACCGCCGCCGGTAAGAACCTCGTCGGCGCGTTCTACGAGCCGGCCGGGGTGTTCATCGACCTCGACCGCATCGCCACCCTCCCCGAAGGTGAGATCATCGCCGGCTCGGCGGAAATCATCAAGACCGGCTTCATCGCCGACACCGTCATCCTCGAGCGCTACGAGCAGGATCCGGCCGCCTGCCTGCGCGTCGATGGTTTCCTCCCGGAGCTCATTGAGCGCTCCGTCGCCGTCAAAGCCCGCGTCGTCGCCGCCGACCTCAAAGAATCTTCCCTGCGGGAGATCCTCAACTACGGCCACACCTTCGGCCACGCCGTGGAGCTCAACGAGGACTTCACCTGGCGGCACGGCAATGCTGTCGCCGTCGGCATGATGTTCGTCGCCAACCTGGCGGAACTCGCCGGGCTCATCGACCACGCGCTTGTCGAACGCCACCGGGCAATCCTGTCGAGCATCGGCCTGCCCACCACCTACAAGGCCAACCAGTTCGGTGCCCTGTACACCGGCATGACCCGCGATAAGAAAAACCGTGACGGCAAGATCCGCTTCGTGGTGCTGCGCGCCGCAGGTGACCCCACCCGCCTGGAGGGTCCGAGCCACGAGATGATGCTCGAGGCGTACCAGCGCATCAGCGACTAAGCCGCCAGGCGTCGTCGCGTGCGACGAACCTGACGTTTGCCCCATCCCCCCGTGAGGAGAACACACCCCTATGAGTGCATCCGCAGCCCTCGGCATCGGCACGTTTCCCACCGCCGGCACCGACATCATGGTGCTCAACGGGCCGAACCTCAACCGGCTGGGTCAGCGCCAGCCCGAGGTCTACGGCTCCACCACCCTGGCCGACGTGGAGGCGCAGGTACAGTCCCTCGCCGCGCAGCTGGGGCTGACGGTGGGCTTCTTCCAATCCAACTTTGAGGGCGCCCTCATCGACTGCGTGCACGCCTGCGCCGACCACGGCGTGGCCGTCATTATCAACCCTGGCGGCTTGACGCACACGTCGGTGGCGTTGCGTGACGCCCTCGCGGAGGTCGCCGATGGGGCGGGCTTCGTCGAGGTGCACATCAGCAACGTGCACGCCCGGGAGCAATTCCGCCACCACTCCTACCTGTCGCCGATCGCCCGCGCCGTCATCGCCGGCTGCGGGGTCGCGGGCTACGAGCTGGCGCTGCGCTACCTGGCGGGCGCGCTGCCGCGCGGCTAAGTCACCGACCGGCCCAGCGCACCTCCTGCCCCGCGGGTAGGCGTCGCGGACTACGCTGATAGTGGTGCCTTAGTCGCCGGCCGCTCCCGCACGCGGCGTGTTGCCGGCCGGCGGGGCATGTCGCGACAGCATCCGCGCCCGCCGCGCGGCTCTAGTTCTTAAAAAAATTCACGTCTTGTCTCCCGGATGTTTCGTGCATCCGCTTTTTCCTCCAAGGGGCTTTTCCGCAGTCATGCTTGCTGATACTCGTTTCTCTACCCGCCGCCGGACCCTGGCCGCAGCGCTCGCCGCGCAGCGCATCGACAGTATGTTGGTCACCCACCTGCAGCACGTGCGTTATCTGTCGGGGTTTAGCGGGTCCAATGGTGCGGTGCTGGTGAACAAGGACCTGTCGGCGAAGATCGCCACCGATGGGCGCTACATCACCCAGGTCGCCGAGCAGGCCCCCGACCTGCCCGTCGTGCAGGCCCGCGCCTGTGGCGAAGCCCTCCTGGGGGAGGTGACTGGCCCCCGCCGCGTCGGCTTCGAGGCCGACTATGTGACGGTGACTGAGCTGAAGAAGCTGGAGGAGGCCTGCCCGGAGGATGTCACCCTGATTCCTGTCACCGGGGTCATCGAGGACATCCGCATCATCAAGGAGCCGCTGGAGCAGGTGCGCCTCCGGGAGGTCGCGGACCTTGCCTCGCAGGCCTACCTCGACCTGCTCGCCGCCGGCGAGCTGGCCGTGGGCCGCACCGAGCGCGCCGTCGCCGCCGACCTGGAGTACCGGATGCGCGCAGCCGGCTCGGAGCGCGTGTCCTTCGACACGATCGTGGCCTCGGGCCCGAACTCGGCGAAGCCCCACCACGATGCCGGCGACCGCGTTATTCAGGCTGGCGATCTCGTCACCCTCGATTTTGGTGCCCACTCCCGCGGCTTCAACTCCGACATGACCCGCACCGTCATCATGGGCCACACCACCGACTTCACGAAGAACATCTACGAGGTGGTCCTCGCGGCCCAGCTGGCCGGCGTCGCAGCCGCCACCCCGGGTGCTGTGCTGGAGGACATCGACGCCGCCTGCCGCGACGTCATCGAGGCCGCAGGATTTGGTGAGTACTTCGTGCACTCCACCGGCCACGGCGTCGGCCTGGACGTGCACGAGGCGCCCTATGCTGCGAAGACGCAGAAGGGCACCCTGCGGCCCGGGATGACGCTCACCATCGAGCCCGGCATCTACGTGCCCGGTCAGGGTGGTGTCCGCATCGAAGACACCCTCATCATCACCGAGGGCGCGCCGGAGATTATTACGACTGTCAGCAAAGACTTGCTAGTCTTGTAGAGTTTTGTAAAGAAACGCCCACCCCGCCGCTCACCGCCCGCGCTCTCGTCGCCCCCGCGCCGCAGCCGCGTGTGCGTGGTGCTCGGCCCACCACACAGGAGTGTTAAACCAGTGGCAACCACCGCCGACTTCAAGAACGGTCTTGTCCTCAAGATCGACAACAAGCTGCAGCAGATCATTGAGTTCCAGCACGTCAAGCCGGGCAAGGGCCCCGCTTTCGTGCGCACCAAGCTCAAGGATGTTGTCTCCGGCAAGGTCGTGGACAAGACCTTCAACGCTGGCGTGAAGGTGGAGACCGCCACCGTCGACCGCCGCGACATGACCTACCTGTACAACGACGGCACCAACTACGTCCTCATGGATGCCAAGACCTTCGAGCAGATCGAGCTCGCCCCGCACCTCTTCGGTGATGCCGGCCGCTTCCTGCTCGAGGAGGCCACCGTGCAGGTGTCCTTCCACGAGGGTGAGCCGCTGTTCGCCGAGCTTCCGATCTCCGTGGAGCTCAAGGTGGAGCACACCGACCCGGGCCTGCAGGGCGACCGCTCCACCGGCGGCACCAAGCCCGCCACCCTGGAGACCGGCGCCGAGATCCAGGTGCCGCTGTTCATCGAGACCGGTAACGTCCTCAAGGTTGACACCCGTACCGGCGAGTACCTCTCCCGCGTCAACAACTAATGGCGGACAACAACCGATTCCGCCGCCACGGCTCGCGCTTCAAGGCCCGCAGCCGTGCCGTCGACATCCTCTTTGAGGCCGAGGCCCGCGACGTCGACCCGGTGGCCATCATGCGGGACCGCATGGTGCTCGCCCGGCAGGTCAATCCCGTCGTGCCGCCGGTGAGTGACTACACCGCCGCCATCGTGGAGGGTGTCGCCGTCGACCTGGATGGACTGGACGACACCATCGCCCGCCACCTCGCGGAGGACTGGCGTCTTGACCGCATCCCCGCCGTGGACCGTGCGATCCTGCGCGTGTCCACCTGGGAGCTGCTGCGCAACCCGGAGGTGCCGGTGCGTGCCGCCGTGGTGGAGGGCATTGAGCTGGCCGCCACGTTCTCCACGGACGCGGCCCCGCCGTACATCAACGCGGTGCTGGACCAGATCGCGGGCTTCGCCGAGGACGTGCGCTCCGGCGCGCTGCCGGCGTTTCCGACCCTGGAGCTTGCCGAGGAGGGCAACGCGCTGGACCTGGGGGTGGACGGCGAAGACGAGTTCGCCGGCATCGAGTTCGAGGTTGACGACGACGTCGATGAGAAGGACGACGCCGCGGACGCCACGGCCCCTACGGGCACCGGGGCTGCAGCGCAGCCGCAGACGTTCACGGAAACGCAGCCGTTTTCTGGCTTCGAGTTCCTGCGCCTGACCTCCTTCCACAACGGCGGCGCCTAACAGCCCCGCCAGGAGTACTCGCGGCAGGCCTGCCGACGCTGTACAGACACCAACACCCGCCCCGGAGTAATCCGAGGCGGGTGTTGGTCGTTGCAGCCCCGCGCGAGGGGGCGGGTGTGTTTACTGCCCTGCGGGCGCGGCACCGCCGGCCTGCTGGGCGTAGGCGGCGCGCACCTGTGCGACCTTGTCCTGGGCTTCCAACACGCCATCGATCGCAGCCCCAAGGTAGGTGTGCAGCTGCTCATCGGTCATGCCGGCGCCGATGATCATCTCGACCTCGGTGCGGACGATGAGCTCCGGGGTGCGGTCCAGGATCACCGACTTCGGCAGCGGGGAGGAGGAGTTGACGGTGTGGGCCGCGAGAAACAGGCCGGGATCGCCGTCCTCGGTCTTCTCACCCGTGGGGTGGTCGGCGCGCACGAGCAGGTAGCCGCCCATGACGATGAAGTGGACGTCGAAGTTGTTGAGGTTGACCCCGGAGACCACCGCCCCCTGGAACTCCATCTGGCGGGGTTCGGACAACTCCACGTTGAAGGTGCGCATCACTTCCCGGACGCGCTCCATGGTGACTTCGCGGATGACAGGTGCTGTGTGTTCACTCATGGTGTGGGTTACTCCTCATCCGTGGCGGGCTGCGGGGCCGAAGAGGTGTCGGCGTCAGGGGTGGGCATGACGTAGGTGTCGCCGGTGATCGTGGTCGTGGTGTCGGGGAACTGGCCCTCGAGGAACACCACGAGGCGTTGGATGTTTTCCAAGGTGGTCATGATCCACGCACCGAGCTGGTTGTGGGTCCACCCCTGGGCGCCAATGATGCCGGTGCGGCGGAAGGAGAAGCTCACCATGTCGCCCGGGCGGGGTTCGGCGGTGACGTCCCCGGTGGGGGCGTGGTCGGACTCCGCGCTGGGGGAGGTGATGGTGAAGGTGAGCATCGGGTTGAGCTGGGTGAGGTTCCACTCGTTGCAGGCGCCGAGGGCGACGGGCACGAGCGCGGGATCAACGGCGCCGGCCCAGTTGCCGGCCGCGCCGATCGCTTCGGGGAATACCCCGAAGTAGACGCCGTATTCGGCGAAGGTGACGATGACGGTGTCGCCGAGCAGTTCGTGGGGGATCCCCTCGTCGGACAGCAGTGCGGCGATCCGTTCCGGGGTGACGGGGGTGGGGCTAGAAGTCACTTGGGTTCCTCAAACAGGTTCTCGCCGCCGAGTTCGTGGGCGAGCGCCTGGGCGATGGTGGTATAGCGGAAATGGTGCTGGCCCAGCGCGGCAGGCAGCACTTTCTGGTTGGCGAGCGCGAGCTCTTGCGCGCCTTGGTCGCCGAGCAGCAGTTTAGGGCCTAGCGCGGGAATTGGGATGACGGCAGGCCGTTTGAGTTCTTTCGCGAGCGCTTTCACCATCTCCCGGTTGCGCACCGGGGTGGGGGAGACCGCGTTGATGGGCCCGCTCAGGGTGGGGTCGAGGATGGCACGGAGGTAGATGTCGGTGAGGTCGTCGAGCGCGATCCAGGAAAACCAGGCGGAGCCGTCACCGAACTGGCCGCCAAGGGCGGCGGAGAACAGCACTTTGAGCACCGGCAGCACCCCGCCCCGGCCGCTGAGCACGATGCCGGTGCGGACGTTGACGACCCGCACCCCAGCGTCTATGGCGGGCGCGCAGGCGGCCTCCCAGTCGCGGCACACCTCGGCGAGGAATCCGCTGCCGGTGGACGAGGATTCGGTGAGTTCTTCCTCCCCGCGGTCGTGGCCGTAGAACCCGATCGCGGAGGCCACCACCATGGTGCGGCAGGTGGGGCTCGTGGCGGCCAGCTCCGCGAGCGCCCGGGTGGGCCCCACCCGGGAGTCGTAAATGGCGGCGGTGTGGTCGGCGTTGAAGCGGCCCAGGAGAGGCTCCCCGGCGAGGTGCACGAGCACATCCACCCCATCCAGCAGGCTGGGGTCCGGGTGCTGCGGGTCCCAGTAGCGGCGGGCCACCGTCGGCCGGCCGTCCATGGCGGCCTGCTGCGGCCGGTCTTCCGCGGCACCGACGTTCTCGTGAGCTACCGCCGGGTCCCTGCTGAGCAGGACCACACTGTGCCCCGCGGTACCCAACTGGGCGACGAGTGCCCGGCCGACGGTCCCGCCCGCGCCCGTCACGGCGACGACCAGCCGCCGGATCGGGGCCTGTGGGCTGCCGCCCACCCGGTACTCCGCCCCGGCGTAGCCCTCCGCCCGGCTCAAGGCCTGCAGGTCCTCAAGCAGCTGGTGCTGCCGGTAGGCGAACATGCTGTGCATCGCCTTGCCCGGCAGCCGCGTGGTCACCCGATCGGTGATGCGGGTGGCGGGTTGCTCCGCGGTGGAGACGTCGTGGAAGGTGTGCACGTGCCGCCACGTCGCCAAGGCCTTCAGCGGCGCGGAGACGCACACGTCGGTGAAGGTGCGGCCGTCGACGAAGCCTGAGAGGTCGTGGCGGGCGTCCCACTTCAAACCCGCAGGCAGCGCGAAGCGAGTCATGCCGTCGGCCAAGGAGTCCGCCTGCTCAAGCACGTGCATGGGCACGAACGGCGGGGTGAGGCGTTCCACGGCACCGGGCCGGGTGTGCCATGCCCACACGGTGCGGCGATCAAAGGGCAGGGTGTGGCTGGTCGCGAGGCTCATGCGGGCCATTGTATCGACAGTGAACACAGAGGCACCCCAGGATGCCTCACCCGTGCCATAGAGACAGGGGAGATGGTCAACGTGGCGGTGGGATGCGCGGGCTGGCGGTGCTGGAGCGCGCGCCGGATCGCGCAGGACGTCGCGGTGATTCTGGTGCAGCGCCCGCCAGATGCCGCCACGGGCGGGGATGCGGCGGCGCTGCGGCGGGGGTGGGGCGGGGGTAGCTGGTGTTGCTGTGCCGGAGACCATATCGGGATGCGGTGGTCGCCGGGGTGTGGGTTCGGGTGTGCGGTGTTGTGCGGTGTTGCTGCTAGGGTGGAAGGCGTTGGCCTGACGCCTGCGCGCACCCTGTTCGCGCACGGCTCGTACGCGGTTGGTTCACTGTTCGTCACGTGTGCGTGACGCGTACTGTCACAAGGCCCGCGGAAAAATTCATGTTTCGACATCCTTTAACGGACCGCACCGAGAGGCGGGGAAGGAGGTCACGATGAGCGCACCCGCAGCACACGTCACGGAGATCATCTCCGCGGACGATGTGAATCGCACCGTCGCACGCATCGCGCACCAAATCATTGAGAAGACGGCGCTGGACTCGCCCGAGTCCCGCCGGGTTGTGTTGTTGGGGATCCCGTCGGGGGGTGTTCCCCTCGCGGAGCGCCTCAAGGCGAAGATCGCGCAGTTCGCAGACCGGGAGGTGTTCTGCGGCGCGTTGGACATCACCCTGTATCGCGATGATTTGCGGCGCAGTCCCCACCGGGCGCTGCAGCCCACCACCATTCCCGTCGAGGGGATTGACGGTGCCACCGTCATCCTCGTCGACGATGTTTTGTATTCGGGCCGCACCATCCGCGCAGCGCTGGATGCGCTGCGTGACATTGGTCGCCCGGAGGAAGTCCAGCTGGCCGTGCTGGTTGACCGCGGTCACCGCCAGCTGCCGATCCGCGCGGACTATGTGGGCAAGAACCTGCCGACCTCCCGCGCGGAAGACGTCACCGTATCCCTGGCGGAAATCGACGGGGAAGACTCCGTCACCCTGACCCGCCCGGCACCCGCCGAGTCCGCGGACGCGGACGCCTAGATGAGAAGGGCGAGGATCATCTGATGAAGCACTTGTTGAGCATTGCGGATTTGTCCACCGATGAGATCATCGGGCTCATGGACGAGGCGGATCGTTTCCGCGCCGCCCTCGAGGACCGGGAAGTGAAAAAGCTGCCGACGCTGCGCGGCCGCACCATCTTCACCGTCTTCTACGAAAACTCCACCCGCACCCGCTCCTCCTTTGAGACGGCGGGCAAGTGGATGAGCGCCGACGTGATTAACATCTCGGCGTCGTCCTCCTCGGTGAAAAAGGGCGAATCCCTCCAGGACACCGGGCTCACGCTGCAGGCGATCGGCGCGGATGCGCTGATTATTCGCCACCCCTCCTCGGGCGCGGCGCAGCAGCTCGCCGGCTGGGTCGATGGCCCCAGCGTCATCAACGCGGGCGACGGCGCCCACCAGCACCCCACCCAGGCGCTGCTGGATGCGGTGACGATGCGCCAGCGCCTCGGCGGTATTTCCGGCCGCAAGGTCGTCATCGTCGGCGACTGCCTCCACTCCCGGGTGGTGCGCTCCAACGTGGACTTGCTGACGAAGCTGGGCGCAGAAGTCGTGCTCGTCGCGCCGCCGACTCTGCTACCGACCGGCGTCGACAAGTGGCCCGTGCGCTACTCCTACGACATGGATGCCGAGATCCGCGACGCGGATGCGGTGATGATGCTGCGCGTGCAGCAGGAACGCATGCTGGGCGGGTTTTTCCCCTCCCACCGCGAGTACGCCACCCTCTACGGGTTGAGCCAGGCGCGGCTGGCAGCGATGAAGGACTCCGCCATCGTCATGCACCCGGGGCCGATGCTGCGCGGTATGGAGATCAACTACGCGGTGGCGGACGCCCCGCAGTCCGCTGTGCTGCAGCAGGTCGGCAACGGCGTGCACGTGCGCATGGCGGTGCTGTTCACCCTCCTGGTGGGTCAGGAGGGCAGCTAGATGGCAGCCGCACACACCTCCGCCGCATCGACCCCCGCTGCAGCCGCAGCGCCCTCCCCGACGAAAGGCACCCCCGCCATGACGGTCTCTGACACCACCGCACCCGCCGACCCGTCCACGTTCCCCGCCACCGGCACACTCGCGCCCGCGTTCGCCGGCACCGTGCTGCTCACCGGGGTGCGCCCCTACGGTGAGGGGGAGGGCTGCAACGTGCTCGTGCGCGACGGAGTCATCGCCGACATGGACGCCCCGGCCGACACGGACGCCGACGTCGTTATCGAAGGCTCCGGCCAGGTGCTGCTGCCCGGGCTGGTCGACATGCACGTCCACCTCCGGGAGCCCGGCCGGGAGGACACCGAAACGATCGCCACCGGTTCCGCCGCGGCCGCCAAGGGCGGGTTCACCGCGGTGTTCACCATGGCCAACACCAACCCGGTCATGGACCAGCCGGTCATCGCCGAATCCGTGTGGATGAAGGGCCAGGAGATCGGCCTGTGCGACGTGCACCCCGTCGGCTCCATCACCAAGGGCCTCGACGGCAAGGAGCTCACCGAGTTCGGCATGATGGCCCGCTCCGGGGCGAAGGTGCGCATGTTCTCCGACGACGGCAAGTGCGTCGACAACCCGCAGCTGATGCGCCGGGCGGTGGAGTACTCCCGCGCCGACGATGTGCTGCTCGCGCAGCACGCCGAGGAACCCCGCCTCACCGAAGGGGCTGTCGCCCACGAAGGGGAGATCGCCGCCCGCCTGGGCTTGCGCGGCTGGCCGCGCGTCGCGGAGGAAGCCATCGTCGCCCGCGACATCCTCATGCACCGCGACTACGGCGGGCGGGTGCACATCTGCCACGCCTCCACCGCCGGCACCGTGGAACTGCTGCGCTGGGCGAAGGCCCAGGGTCTCGCCATCACCGCCGAAGCCACCCCGCACCACCTGCTGCTCACCGACGAGCGGCTGGAAACCTACGACGGCAACAACCGGGTGAACCCGCCGCTGCGGGAGCACGCGGATACTCTCGCGCTGCGGGACGCGCTGCTTGACGGCACGATTGACTGCGTGGCCACCGACCACGCGCCCCACGGCAGTGAGGAGAAGTGCTGCGAGTTCGAGCACGCCCGCCCCGGCATGCTGGGCCTGGAAACCTCGCTGGCGATCATCGCCGAGATCTTCGTCCGCCCCGGCCTCGCCGACTGGCGTTTCGTCGCCCGCGTCATGAGTGAAAAGCCCGCGGAGATCACCCGCCTGCCCGGCCACGGCCGCCCCCTGGCAGTGGGGGAGCCGGCCAACCTCACGCTCGTGGCCCTGGATGATTCCTGGACTGTGCGCGGCGAGGAGCTGGCCTCGAAGTCGCGCAACACCCCCTATGAGGGCATGGAGTTTTCCACCCGGGTGACCACCACCGTCCTCCGCGGCCACGTCACCTGCCGTGACGGCCAGCCCGTGACCCGCTAACCGCCCACCGAGAAACCGAAAGGCACATCTGTGACCACCACCATTCCCGCCAAGCTCGTGCTCGCCAGTGGCCACGTCTTCACCGGCACCGGCTTTGGCGCCACCGGCACCACCCTCGGTGAGGCCGTGTTCACCACCGGCATGACCGGCTACCAGGAGACGATGACCGACCCGTCCTACCACCGTCAGATCGTGGTGTGCACCGCACCCCAGATCGGCAACACCGGTTGGAACGATGAGGACGGCGAATCCCGCGGCGACAAGATTTGGGTCGCCGGCCTCGTTATCCGCGACCTCGCGCACCGGGTGTCCAATTGGCGTGCCGCCCGCACGCTGGCCGAGGAGATGGAAGCCCAGGGCATCGTTGGCATCAAGGGGGTCGATACCCGCGCGCTCACCCGCCTGCTGCGGGAGGACGGCTCCATTGCCGCCGGTATTTTCTCCGGCGCGGACGCCGAACGCAGCGACGAGGAACTGCTGAGCATCGTGCAGGCGCAGCCGTCGATGGCGGGCGCCGACCTGGCGGGCGACGTGTCCGCCGCGGAGGCCTACATCGTGGAGCCCGAGGGGGAGCACCGCTTCACCGTCGTCGCCTACGACATGGGCATTAAGACGAACACGCCTCGCAACTTCGCCGCCCGCGGCATCCGCACCGTCATCGTGCCGGCCGGCACCCCCTTCGCCGAGATCGCCCAGTACAACCCGGATGGGGTGTTCGTCTCCAACGGGCCGGGCGACCCGGCGACCGCCGACGAGATGGTGGCCGTGGTGCGCGAGGTCCTCGCCGCCGACATCCCTTTCTTCGGCATCTGCTTCGGCAACCAGATCCTGGGCCGCGCCTTCGGCATGGAGACCTACAAGCTGAAGTTCGGCCACCGTGGCATCAACGTGCCGGTGCTCAACCACACCACCGGCACCATCGACATCACCGCCCAGAACCACGGCTTCGCGCTCAAGGGCGAGCCGGGGACGCCGTTTGACACCGACTTCGGGCCCGCGATCGTCACCCACACCTGCCTCAACGACGGCGTCGTCGAGGGCGTGGCCTTGGAGTCGGGGCGCGCGTTCTCCGTCCAGTACCACCCGGAGGCCGCCGCCGGCCCCCACGACGCTAACCCCCTGTTCGACCAGTTCATCGCTCTTTTGGAAGGTGCTAAGTAAATGCCGAAGCGGACCGACATCAACCACGTCCTGGTCATCGGCTCTGGCCCGATCGTCATCGGCCAGGCCTGCGAATTCGACTACTCCGGCACCCAGGCGTGCCGGGTGCTCAAGGAGGAGGGCCTGCGGGTCACCCTCATTAACTCCAACCCGGCGACGATCATGACCGACCCGGAGTTCGCCGACCACACCTACGTGGAGCCGATTCAGCCGGAGTTCATTGAGAAGATCTTCGAGCGGGAAATCGCCCAGGGGCACCCCATCGACGCGGTGCTGGCGACCCTCGGCGGGCAGACGGCGCTCAACGCCGCCATTGCGCTCGACCGCCGCGGCAGCCTGAAGAAGTACGGCGTGGAGCTCATCGGCGCCGACATCGACGCCATTGAGCGCGGCGAGGACCGGCAGAAGTTCAAGGACATCGTCGCCAAGATCGGTGGCGAGTCGGCGCGCTCCCGGGTGTGCCACAACATGGACGAAGTCCGCGAGACCGTCGCCGAGCTGGGCCTGCCGGTCGTCGTGCGCCCCTCCTTCACCATGGGTGGCCTGGGCTCCGGCCTGGCGTTCACGGACGAGGACTTGGAGCGCATCGCCGGCGGCGGCCTTGCCGCCTCCCCAGAGGCGAACGTCCTCATCGAGGAGTCCATCCTCGGGTGGAAGGAATACGAGCTGGAGCTCATGCGCGACGCCAACGACAACTGCGTGGTCGTGTGCTCCATCGAAAACGTCGACGCCCTCGGCGTCCACACCGGTGACTCCGTCACCGTCGCGCCCTCGATGACGTTGACGGACCGCGAGTTCCAGATCATGCGCAACCAGGGTATTGCGATCCTCCGCGAGGTCGGCGTCGATACCGGCGGCTGCAACATCCAGTTCGCCATCAACCCCCGCGACGGCCGCCTCATCACCATTGAGATGAACCCGCGCGTGTCGCGCTCCTCGGCGCTGGCGTCCAAGGCGACCGGTTTCCCGATCGCGAAGATCGCCGCCAAGCTGGCCATCGGCTACACCCTGGACGAGATCACCAACGACATCACCGGGGTGACCCCGGCGGCGTTCGAGCCGACCCTCGACTACGTGGTGGTCAAGGCCCCGCGCTTTGCGTTCGAGAAGTTCGTCGGTGCCGACGACACCCTGACGACGACGATGAAGTCGGTGGGTGAGGCGATGGCGCTGGGCCGCAACTACATTGCCGCCCTCGGCAAGGTCATGCGCTCCCTGGAGAACAAGCAGGCCGGTTTCTGGACGGTGCCGGACGAGGCTTTCGCGGGCGAGCGCGCCACCGATAAGGATGCGGTGCTGGAGGACTTGAAGCGCCCCACCGAGGGTCGCCTCTACGACGCGGAGTTGGCGCTGCGCCTCGGGGCGAGTGTCGACGAGGTCTACGCCGCCAGTGGCATTGACCCGTGGTTCCTCGCGGAGCTGCAGGCCCTCGTTGATTTCCGCGCGGAGCTCGTCGACGCCCCGGTCCTCGACCAGGATTTGCTGCGCCGGGCGAAGGTGTTCGGCCTGTCGGATGCCCAGATCGCGGCCCTGCGGCCCGAGTTCGCCGGCGAGGATGGGGTGCGCCGCCTGCGCTGGCAGCTGGGTATCCGCCCCGTGTTCAAGACGGTGGATACCTGCGCCGCCGAATTCGAGGCGAAGACCCCGTACCACTACTCGGCCTACGAGCTGGATCCCGCCGCGGAAAGCGAGGTCGCCCCGCAGACCGAACGGGAGAAGGTCATCATCCTGGGCTCCGGCCCGAACCGTATCGGCCAGGGCATTGAGTTCGACTACTCCTGCGTGCACGCCGCCCTGGAGCTCTCCCGGGTTGGCTACGAGACCGTCATGGTCAACTGCAACCCGGAGACCGTGTCCACCGACTACGACACCGCCGACCGCCTGTACTTTGAGCCGCTGACCTTCGAGGACGTCATGGAGGTCTACCACGCGGAAAGCCAGTCCGGCACCGTCGCCGGCGTCATCGTGCAGCTCGGCGGCCAGACCCCCCTGGGCTTGGCGCAGCGCCTGCGGGACGCTGGTGTGCCGGTGGTGGGCACCTCCCCGGAGGCCATCAACCTGGCGGAGGACCGCGGCGAGTTCGGTGAGGTGCTGCGCGCCGCGAACCTGCCCGCCCCCGCCTTCGGTACCGCGACCTCCTTCGCGGAGGCGAAGGCCGTGGCGGAGTCCATCGGCTACCCGGTGCTGGTGCGCCCCTCCTACGTGCTGGGTGGCCGCGGCATGGAGATCGTCTACGACGAGGCCTCCCTGGAGGACTACATCAACCGCGCCACGGAGATCACCTCCGACCACCCGGTGCTCGTCGACCGCTTCCTCGACAACGCCATCGAGATCGACGTCGATGCGCTGTGTGACGGGGAGAACGTCTACCTGGCCGGCGTGATGGAGCACATTGAGGAAGCGGGCATCCACTCCGGCGACTCGGCGTGCGCCCTGCCGCCGATGACGCTCGGCGAGGAGGACATTGCGAACGTGCGGCGCTCCACGGAGGCGCTCGCGCACGGCATCGGCGTCAAGGGCCTGATGAATGTGCAGTTCGCGCTCAAGGACGACATCCTCTACGTCATCGAGGCCAATCCGCGTGCCTCCCGCACCGTGCCGTTCGTGTCGAAGGCCACCGCGGTGCCGCTGGCGAAGGCCGCGTCCCGCATCATGATGGGCGCCACCATTGAGGAGCTCATGGCGGAGGGCATGATCCCCACCGACCACGACGGCGGCTCCCTGCCGCTGGATGCGCCCATCGCCGTGAAGGAAGCGGTGCTGCCGTTCAACCGTTTCCGCACCGCCGAAGGCAAGATGCTGGACACGCTGCTCAGCCCGGAGATGAAGTCCACCGGTGAGGTCATGGGCCTGGCCGATAACTTCGGTGCCGCCTACGCCAAGGCCGAGGCCGGCGCGTTCGGCGCCCTGCCGACCGAGGGCACCGTGTTCGTCTCCGTCGCCAATCGCGACAAGCGCACCCTCATCTTCCCGATCCAGCGGCTGGCCGCCATGGGCTTCAAGATGCTCGCTACCGCCGGCACCGCCCGCATGCTGCGCCGCAACGGCGTGGAGTGCGAGACCGTGCTCAAGCAGACGGACGTCAAGCGACTGCAGGAAGAGGGCAAAAACCCCGACGCCCGCTCCATCGTCGACATCATCAAGGCCGGCGAGGTCGACCTCATCCTCAACACCCCGGCTGGTTCCTCCGGTGCCCGCCACGATGGCTACGACATCCGCGCCGCGGCCGTCAACGTCGGCGTCACCCTGGTCACCACGGTGCAGGGCGTGACCGCCGCCGTGCAGGGTATTGAGGCGCTCCGCGCGGGTGAGCTCACCGTCCGGGCCCTGCAGGAAATCGACCACACCGGGCAGGCCGCCCCGGAGGAGAAGGTGCAGCACTAATGGCCGCCACCGACACCCCGCAGGCAGGCGCGCAGGCCGCCGTGACCCCCTTTGGTGAGCGGCTGCTCGCCGCCGCACGTGAGCGCGGCGGCCGGCTCTGCGTCGGCATCGACCCCCACGCCAGCCTCCTTGAGGCCTGGGGGCTCAGCGTCGACGTCACGGGGCTGCGCAGCTTCTCCAACATCTGTGTGGAAGCCTTCCGCGACACCGCAGCACTGGTTAAGCCCCAGGTGGCGTTTTTCGAGGCTTTCGGCTCGCGGGGCCTGGCCGTCCTGGAGGACACCATCGGTGAACTCCGCGACGCCGGCGCCCTGGTGGTGGCGGACGCCAAGCGGGGCGATATCGGCTCCACCATGGCCGGCTACGCCACCGCCTGGCTGGAAGACTCGAGCCCTTTGTGCTCGGACGCGGTGACCCTGTCGCCGTATCTGGGCTACCACTCCCTCGACCCCGCAATCCACGTCGCGGAGGCCACCGGTCGTGGCATCTTCGTGCTGGCGGCCACCTCCAACCCGGAGGGCCGCCAGGTGCAGGACAACACCAACAGCCACGGGGTGACGGTCTCCCAGCAGATTGTCGACCTCGCGGGCCGCACCAACGCCGCGGCCGCCGCCCGCGGCCAGGCCGGCACCATGGGTGTCGTCGTCGGTGCGACGCTGAGCAACCCGCCGCAGCTGGATGAGCTCCACGGCCCGATCCTCATGCCGGGCGTCGGCGCGCAGGGCGGCTCCGCCGAGGACGTGGCCCGCATCGCGGGCCGCAGCGCCCACCTGGTGTTCCCGAACATCTCCCGCGGCATCCTGTCCGCAGGGCCCGACGTGGAACAGCTCCGCGCCGCGGTCGCGCGCGAAGCCGCTGCCTTCCCGGTCGACTAACCCGCCGCGCACGCGAGCGCACCCGCACTCCACAGCCCACCTCCTTCGCACCCGACCCACGGGCGAAGCAGGTGGGCTGCGGCATGCGCGGGGTGTACGGTCACGAGCTGCGCGAGCCCGGCACGGGAGCCCACACTGCGCCGGGGATAGCGGGCGCAGAACCCGAGGCGGTACGCACATGATTGTGCTCTCGCTGGGGCAGGTGGCGGGCGCGGCCCTTACTCGGATGCAACTGGCGCCGCGATCACGGGCGAGGACGCCATCTCACCCAATGGCGGCGCTGCAGGCGAAGCCCCCAGCCCCAGAGACGACCCGGCGAACATCTGAGTGCCGGTTACCGACCGCGTCCCGGGCGCGCAGGTGTCTGTTGCGCGGGGATGCGGCGGCCTTCTCACCCTGCGGTGGGTGCGGGTGGGGCTGACGACGTAGGCCCCGTGGGCTGTGTGGCGTACGTGACGGCGCCGGCCACGAGGAAGAACGCTGCCGTGGCGCCGAGATACGCCAGCCATGCGAGCTGTGCTGCGGGGGTGAGCGCCAGTGGGCGCAGCAGGGCAAGCAGGGCGATGTTGGTGGCACCGTGGATGAGGATCTCAACCCAGGGGCCGGCGGTCCGCGTGCGCAGCAGGCGCAGCATGCGCCACGCGGGGTCGAGGCAGAAGACGGCGATGATGGCTGCGGTCATGAGGAATGCCCTTCACGAAGGAGTTTTTCGCCCCGGGCTGTGTGGTCAGCAGGCGAATTGGAGAGCACCACGACACCCCGGCCGCGCGTGCGGTCGATGCCCAGATAGCTGCCGTAGCCGGCAGTGGCACCGTCGTGCCACGCCAGCGGTGTGGGCGCTGTGTGGGAGTCGGCGGCGGTGTGCTGCGGCGTGAGCATCCAGAACATGCCGATCTGCTCACCGGGGGTGCTGGGTGCCAAGGGCTCCAGGGCACTCATGCCGGGGGCGGTGCCCGCCAGCAGGGCGCGGAGCAGTCGGCCCATGTCCTCCGGGGTGGATACGATGCCGCCGGCGGGGGAGTAGTCGCCCATCACCCACGGGTCCTGGGCCAGGCCCGCCCCGCTGAACCCTGGGCACACCGTGTGATCGAGGGTCTGCACGAAGGTGTCGTGCATGCCGAGCGGGGCAAACAAGCGTTGCTGCATGACGGTGGCGTAGTCGCCGCCAAGGTAGCGGGGGAACAGGGCGCCGGTGCTCGCGGCACCGAGGTTGGAGTAGCGAAAAGTCCCCGGTTGTACCTCGTTGAGGTCGAGCTCAGCGAGCTGCTGGGCCAGCGCCCCAGGGGTGGGGTCGTAAGGGTTGGCCCCCGTGATGCTGGAGAGCATGAGCCGTGCTGTGTGCTTGAGGCCGCTGCCGCTGCGGGGGAGGCCGGAATGGTGGGTGACGACGTCGCGCAGGGTGAGCCCCGGATGGTCGGGGATGGGGGTGTCGAGATGCAGTTCGCCGCGCTCGAGGGCGTCGGCGAGAACCAACCCCGTCATCGCCTTGGAGATCGACCCCACTTCGAAGGCATCGACGCAGGCACCCTCGGGCTGTGCGGACTCAGAAGACTTCAGCGCAGAGGTGGACTGGGTGCCGGCGGTGCGGATGTCGAGGGTGTCGCCGGCGAGAGAGATGATCGCGCCCCGAGTCCCGGCCAAGCCCTCGAGGTCGGCGAGAGTGGGCTGCTGGGGCCGGAAGAGCAGGCCCACACCGAGGACAGTGACACCCATGATTCCGAGGGCACCCGCCCGCCGCGTGATTCTCCTCATGGGTGGGTCTCCGCAGCCGCGAGGATGACGAGCAAAGGAATCTTGCGCGTGGCGGGAACCTGCCAGGTGCGCTGCGGGCCCGGGCTGAGCCACCCGGCCTGGGCGAGCAGCCTGACGTGGTGGTAGATCTGCCCCGAGGTGCCGAGCACCCCCTCGCCGCTGGCCGTGTCCGCACCAGCCTCGCTCAGGCCCCGGATGGTCGCCGTGCCGTTGAGTACCAGCTGCAAGATTCTTAAGCGTGCCGGGTGGCCCAGGGCGGCAAGGCTCTCCACGGCGGTGGTCCACTCCCTGTCGAGCAGCACGTCGGTGGGGCGGGTGAGTTGCCAGTGCACACCGTCATGGGTGCCGCCGAAACAGACGGCGTCCTCCGGGTGGCGCAGGTGCAGTTCCTCCACCAGCCACCCCGCGGTGGTCGCAGCGCCTACCCCCGCAGCCGCGGAGTCAACTGGGGTGTGCGCTGCCTGAGAGTTTTCTAGTGCTGCGAGTCGCTGCTCAAGGCGGTCGAGGCGGTGGACAAGTGCGGCGTGTGCAGCGGATTCGGGGGCGTGAGACCCACGATCGTGCGGTAACGGCGAGGTTGCCGGTGGGGGTGTCATGCCTTCACCCTACGGAGAACGTGAAAGAATTTCTGTGTTTTTTCAAAAAATTCTTTGCAAAAGCGTCGGCGATGCGTGGCGTCAGCGTCCGAAGGCAAGCGCCACGATGAGCATGACGGGGAGCGCGATAAACGTCGACAGCAGGATGACGTCGCGGGCGATGACCATGCCCTTTTGGTAGGTGGCGGCGTAGTTGTAGACGTTCTGCGCTGTCGGCAGCGCGGCAAGGATGACGCAGGCATACAGCTCGTCGCCCCGCAGCCCGAGGAGGTAGGCGAGGAGGAAGGACATCACCGGCATGCCGGCGATCTTCAGCGCAGTTCCCGTGAGTGCCGCGCGGCGCTCCGAGGCCACGGCCAGTGGGCGGGCGTCCCGCAGGGAGGCACCAAAGCTCATGAGGATCATCGGGATCGACGCCCCACCGAGGAGCGTGAGCGGCTCCCAGACGAGTTCCGGAACGGTGAGGTCATTGAGCGACACCACGAGACCGGCTGCGGCACCCAGCACGATGGGGCTCGTCACGGCCTGGCGCACTGCCTGCCAGGCCTTGCCGGGGGCGATGAGCGCCAAGATGATTGGCGTGAACACCACCAGCTGCAGCACCAACAGTGGCGGCACGTAGGCGGCGTTGCCGAGGACATACATGCCGACCGGCAGGCCAATGTTGTTGGAGTTGACGTAGCCCGTCGAGGCCGCGCCCATCACCGTCGAGGCCTTATCGGTGGGGAAGAACACCCGCGACAGTGCCACGAAAATCGCCGCAATGAGCAGGGCGCTGAGCGCCTGCACCGCGATGACGGGGGAGAACAAGTGGGTGGCGTCCGCCTGGGCGACGACCGTGAACAGCAGTGCCGGGGTGGCGGCGAAAAACGCCACCCGGTTGAGTACGAGTCGCTGCTCGTCACTGTTGATGATGCGGAAGCGGGCAAGGAGATAGCCCGCGAAGATCACCGCGAAAATGATGGTGAAGCCCTGAAGAACGCCGGTCATTCCGCTCACTATAAGCCACCTGGTGGCTGCCCTGCGGCACCCCGGTGTCCGCAGCGATGCCCGGGTCGCGACTGTGCTGGCAGCGATCGGTGTGGCTGCAGGCCAGGCCCCGGTGGATGCAGGGGGTAAGAGTGCAGGGTTTTCCCAGGTCGCATGTCTCCTGCGCGTGCCCACACGAAGTGGGCCGTGACCTGCGGTTTTCTGTATGGTGTGTGACTGATGGGGCGCGATTGACGTGCAGGTTTGAGGGGTCCACCTTGGATTTTGCGCACGTGGTGCTAGACTAGCTGAAGCTTCGCGACCGACATGGATGCAATTTCGCAGGTGGCGGCGCTTTCATGAAGCATTTCAACTCATCGTCCGGGCGCTGACCACATCTCGCCCCGCCGCCTGCTGGTGGTGGTAGCGTCACAGCGCGGACAGTTTGTCGTCGTACCGGTCACGGTGCCCCGCCAACACGCACCCGCAGTCTGCGGGCGTGTCGTTGGGTGAGCACATCGCGTGGCCAGTGACGTGAACTGACCCGGACATCCCGAAAACATTTAGATGGAGGAAACCCCGTGGCCCTTCCCAAGTTGACCGACGAGCAGCGCAAGGAAGCCCTCGCGAAGGCCGCTGAGGCCCGCAAGGCACGTGCTGAGCTGAAGGAAAACCTCAAGCGCGGCAACACCAACCTCAAGGAAGTTCTGGATAAGGCCCAGAGCGACGAGATCATTGGCAAGACCAAGGTTTCCGCGCTGCTGGAGGCTCTGCCCAAGGTCGGCAAGGTCAAGGCTAAGGAGATCATGGACGAGCTCGAGATCGCTCAGACCCGTCGTCTGCGCGGCCTGGGTGAGCGTCAGCGTCGCGCCCTGCTGGAGCGCTTCGGCTTCTCCTCCGAGGACTAACAATGGCCGGCGATAGCCGCACCGGCCAGCTGGTTGTTCTGGCTGGCCCCTCTGCCGTGGGCAAATCCACGGTGGTTCATCGCCTGCGCGAAGAACTGCCCGAGATGTACTTCTCGGTGTCGATGACGACGCGCGCACCCCGCCCCGGCGAGGTCGACGGGGAAGACTACTTCTTCGTCACCCCGGAGCAGTTCCAGGACAACATCGACAACGGTCGCATGCTGGAATGGGCTGACATTCACGGTGGCCTGCAGCGCTCCGGTACCCCCGCGAAGCCGGTGGAGGAAGCGCTTGCTTCCGGCCGTCCGGTGCTCGTCGAGGTGGACCTGGTGGGCGCTCGCGCGATCGCCGCACTCAAGCCCGAGGCGCAGACCGTGTTCTTGGCCCCGCCGAGCTGGGAGATTCTCGTGGAGCGTCTCACCGGGCGCGGCACGGAGCCGGAGGACGTGATTGCACGTCGCCTGGAAACTGCCCGCGAAGAGCTCGCCGCTTCGGACGAGTTCCGCTACGTCATCGTCAACGAGGACGTCGATGTGGCGGTGCAGCAGCTCCGCGACATTCTCCTCGGCACCACGGACCGTTAACACCCCGCGGACACACCCCCGGGTGAGGCCCGTGAAAGGTGCTGTTGAGACGGCGGTGCGACCTCACCCGGTCCACCGCTTCTCGCCGCCGCGCGCGTGTCTGCGCAGGCGCGGCACTGTGACAACTGGGGCCGGGGTGAAGGCAAGGCACGAGCCTTTCCCTTCACGACTCCCGCCTCAACAAAAACTGTGAAGAAAACGAGTTGACGTGACTGACGTTGCAACCGACCTGAAGATCGCCCACGACCGGGCGATCAACGACGAGATCTTCGATCCGCCGGTGGGTATCACGGCTCCGCCGATCGATAACCTGCTCAAGCACGTGTCCAGCAAGTACGCGCTGGTGATCTTCGCCGCGAAGCGCGCGCGCCAGATCAACAGCTACGAGCTGCAGCAGGAAGAAGGCGTCTTCGAGTACGTGGGCCCGTTGGTGAACCACACCAAGGAAGAAAAGCCGCTGACGATCGCCCTGCGCGAAATCGACCGCGGTCTCCTGGAGCACACCGAAGGCTAAGCCTCCTGCTCGCGCTGCGGTGCGACGACCGTGTGTCGTCCACACGCTGCGCGGAGTGTTCGCAGCCCCGCACCCCTGTCATCATCCGCACGTCCACCCATGGTGGGCGGCGGGAGGGGTGCGGGGCTGCAGCTATGTCTCGAACTTCAGTCGGGTGCGCCCTCCGGCGTGGTCGCTGGGAACACCAAGGGTGCGGCAGGGGTGGTGGGCTGCGTGGCGGGGTGGGGCGGTAGGGTGGGTGCAGACTTTTCCCCTTCAGGGCTCTTCCGTTCCAGGGCCACCGCCACCGCGCGATGTGGCGTCGGCCGGGAGCCCTTCGCGACATCCTGACAATGGAAGAAAAAGGTGTGGTCTCGACCCATGAGTGAAGCTTCAGCTGCGGCAACCCAGCCCGCCGCCCGCCCCAATGTGGTGGTGGGTGTGGCGGGCGGTATCGCCGCCTACAAGGCCTGCCACCTGGTGCGCCTGTTCACCGAGTCCGGGCACAACGTGCGCGTGGTGCCGACGGAGGCTGCCTGCAACTTCGTCGGCCCCGCAACCTTTGAGGCGTTGAGTGGCAACCCGGTGTCGGTGAGCGTGTTCGAGGCCGTCGACGAGGTGCGCCACGTGCACGTCGGACAACACGCCGACCTCGTGGTCATCGCGCCGGCGACCGCGGACCTGCTGGCCCGCCTGGCTGCCGGCCGCGCCGACGATTTGCTCACCGCCACCTGTCTCGTGGCGACGTGCCCGGTGGTGGTGGCCCCCGCCATGCATACGGAGATGTGGAACAATCCGGCCACTCAGGACAACGTGGCCACCCTGCGCCGGCGGGGCGTTGTTGTGTTGGAGCCGGCGCACGGCCGACTGACGGGTAAGGACACGGGCCCGGGCCGACTGTTGGATCCGGAGCAGATTTTCGCCTTGGCGGAGTACGTCCGCGCCGGTGGGACGCTTACCCGCGACTTGGAGGGCCTGGAGGTCCTCATCACTGCCGGCGGTACCCGGGAAGCCATCGACCCGGTGCGCTTCATCGGCAACCAGTCCTCCGGCAAGCAGGGCTTCGCCCTGGGGGAGGTGGCCGCACAACGGGGCGCCCACGTCACTGTTATCGCCGGTGCCACGGCGGAGCTGCCGACACCTGCGGGCGCCGAGGTGGTGCGGATTCGTTCCGCCCGTGATCTGCAGGCTGCGGTGGCGGCCCATGCGCCCACGGCGGACGTCATCGTCATGGCGGCTGCGGTGGCGGACTACCGTCCGGCGACGTTGGCGGAGTCGAAGTTGAAAAAGGGCCAGTCCGACGATGCGTTGTCGCAGGTGGCGCTCGTGGAGAATCCCGATATCTTGCGTGGCCTGGTGGCGGGCCGTGCGGCCCAGGCTGCCGGCGACTCCGCCGGTGCGGGGGAGGAGCTGCCCGCAGTGCGCGCGGACGCCACGATCGTCGGTTTCGCGGCGGAGACCGGCGACGCGCACGCCAGCGCCGAGGAGTACGGCCGGCAGAAGCTGGCCCGGAAGGGCTGCGATCTGCTCATGTGCAACGAGGTGGGCGACGGCGTCGTCTTTGGTCAGGCCACCAACCAGGGCTGGCTGCTCAGTCGCACTGGTGAGGATGAGGTCGTGCCGTTGGCATCGAAGTATGTCGTCGCCGGCCGGATTCTCGATGCGGCTGTGCGGCTGCGCGGCGCTGCGGCGTCGCACGGGTGACACTGACCCGTCGTGGGTGGCTGCGGGCGTCAGTAGTTGACGCTCGTAGACAGCTTAGTCTATATTGTTCGCCAGGTGGTGCCCGCGCAGCGCGTGCTGCGCACCCCCTTGGGTCGTGATCGGGCAGATGCTCGCCCGGGCGGCAGGGCCAGGCACCACACATCATTTTCCCCCACATCCTCCCGCCCCCACCGGTTGTGTTCCTGCACCGTCAATGGGTTGCGCGGGGGCGCGTGTGGCAACGTGCAAAGGACAACTCCAGTGGGTCAGCCCCAAAGCAACTTGCGCCTGTTCACCAGTGAATCCGTCACTGAAGGCCACCCGGATAAAATCTGCGACGCGATTTCCGACACGATCCTCGACGCGATGCTGCAGCAGGATCCCACCTCCCGCGTCGCCGTGGAGACGGTGGTCACCACCGGTCAGGTCATGATCGTCGGTGAGGTGAAGACCGCCGGCTACGTGGAGATCCCCCGCCTGGTGCGGCAGAAGCTCCTCGACATCGGCTTCGAGTCCTCCCAGGTCGGCTTCGATGGCCGTTCCTGTGGTGTGTCCGTGGCGATCGGCGACCAGTCGGAGGAGATTGGTGCCGGCGTGTCCACCCCGACCGACCGCGCGGAGCACACCGACGCCGAAGGCGCGGACCAGATTGGTGCGGGCGACCAGGGGCTGATGTTCGGCTACGCGACGAACGAAACCCCGGAGTACATGCCGCTGCCGATCAGCATCGCCCACCGGCTCGCACGGCGCCTCACCCAGGTGCGCAAGGAGGGCATCGTGCCCGGCCTGCGGCCGGACGGCAAGACCCAGGTGACCATCGGTTACGACGATCACGACCGCCCGGTGCGCATCGACGCGATTGTGGTGTCCACCCAGCACGATGAGGACGTCACGCAGCAGTGGCTGGAGCAGCAGATCCGCACCCACGTCGTCGACGTCGTCCTCGCCGAGGCGGGGGTCGAGCACCTCGTCGACGAGGACCTGCAGCTCTTCGTCAACCCCTCCGGGTCTTTCGTCATGGGCGGCCCCATGGGCGATGCGGGGCTGACGGGCCGCAAGATTATCGTCGACACCTACGGCGGCATGGCCCGCCACGGTGGCGGCGCGTTCTCCGGTAAGGACCCCAGCAAGGTGGATCGCTCCGGGGCGTACGCCATGCGCTGGGTGGCGAAGAACATCGTCGCCGCAGGCCTCGCCGACCGCGCTGAAGTCCAGGTGGCCTACGCCATTGGCCGCGCGAAGCCCGTCGGCCTCTACGTTGAGACCTTCGGCACCGCCCGCGAGGGCCTGAAGGATTCCGACATTCAGCGCGCCGTCGCCGAGGTCTTCGACCTGCGGCCGGCGAGCATCATCCGCGACCTGGATCTGCTGCGCCCCATCTACGCCCAGACCTCCGCGTACGGCCACTTCGGCCGCACCGACCTGGATCTGCCCTGGGAGCGCACCGACCGGGCCGAGGCCCTCAAGGCCGCCGCTGGCATCTAACGCCCCCGCACTTGGACGCACCCGCGTGAGCGCCGCAGGAACTCCTGCGCGCGCCTGCGCGGGTGCTTGTGCATCTGCCCGCCACGGTGTCTCCGCGCTGCAGCGGCGGCAGGTGTGGCTCGTCTAGTCTGTTAGCCATGCCCCCAGTCCGGATCCCCGCCCCGAGCCTGCCAGTCGCCCGTGTGCTGCCGCTGCTGCCGCTCGCGCACCTGGACCGGGCCTTCGACTACCAGGTGCAGGAGGAGTTCCACGAGCTCGTCCAGCCGGGCGTGCGGGTGCGGATCTTCTTCCACGGCCGCCGCGTCGACGGCATCGTGCTCGCCCGGCTCGCCGAATCGGACTTCACCGGCACCTTGTCCTGGATCGACAAAGTCGTCTCCCCGGAAGTGGTGCTGCCGCCCGGCCAGATGGAGATGGTGGAATCCGTGGCCGCCCGCTACGCGGGCACCCGGGCGGACGTTATCCGGCTGGCGGTGCCGCCGCGGCACGCCGGCGCGGAGAAAACCGACACCACCACCCCGTGGGAGGAGCTCGGTACCGCCACGGAACCCGACCTGTCGGGCTGGTTGACCTACCGCTTCGGCGAATCCTTCGTGGACGCGGTGCTCGCCGGCCAGGCGGCGCGCGCGGTATGGAACTGGATCCCCCACGACCACCACGAGGAGGCGCTCGCCGCACTGGCGGTGAAAGTCGCCCTGGAGGGCGGCGGGGTACTCATCGTCGTGCCCGACCAGTCGGATCTCGACACGGTGGTCGACCACCTCGCGGAGTGGGTGTCGAAGAAACAGATCTGCGGCTACGCCGCCTCCGACGGGCCGCAGAAACGCTACCGGCAGTTTTTGTCCATGCTGCACGGGCAGGCCCGCATCGTCGTCGGCACCCGCTCGGCGATGTACGCCCCGGTGCGCAACCTGCGGCTGTGCGTGCTGCTGGACGATGGCAACGACAACCTCGTCGACCGGATGGCTCCCTACCCGCACGCCAGGGAAGTGCTGGCGATGCGTTCCGCACAGCACGGTGCCGCGTTCCTCGTGGGCGGCTACGCCCGCACCGCGGAAGCCCAACTGCTCGTCGAATCCGGGTGGGCGCACGCGCTCACCGCACCGCTGGAGGTGCTGCGGGAACGGATGCCTCGCATCCGCGCCGCCGGCGACTCCGACTTTGAGCTCGCCCGCGACCCCATGGCCCACCGGGCCCGTATCCCCGGCCAGGCGTTTGCGGCGATGCGCGCCGCCCTGCAGCAGGGCCGTCCGGTGCTCGTGCAGGTGCCGCGCGCCGGCTACATGCCGAGCCTGCGGTGCACCGACTGCGGCACGCCCGCCCGCTGCCGGCACTGCCACGGGCCTTTGTCCATCCCCACCCAGGGGGCGACCTCTGCCCGGGAGGACCGGAGCCAGGCCGCCCAGGCGCAGGTGCCCACCTGCCGCTGGTGCGGCCGCCCCGACGGCCACTATCGCTGCCCCGAGTGCGGTGGCCGTCGTCTTCGGCCCCAGACCATCGGTGCGGAGCGCACCGCCGAAGAACTCGGCCGCGCCTTCCCCCAGGTGCCGGTGGTGACCTCCAGCGGCACGAACCTGAAGAAGACCATTACGGCCGGCGCGAAAATCGTCATCGCGACCCCTGGTGCGGAACCCCGCGTCGTGCCTGGGGCGGGGACAGCAACCGCAGCCGCACCGGCGGCAGCGGCCGCGCCTACGGCGGCCGCCACGGACGCGCCCCAGCCGGCGGCCGACCCTGCCGAGGCGAGCACTGCCGCCGAGGTACCCACTGCTGCTGAGCAACAGGCTGCGGGTGCCGGGGTGCCGGCAGCGCCGGAGGCAACCCCCGCGCCCCTGTCGGACGTGGTCCAGCACTCCTACGGGGCGGCGGTGCTGCTCGATACGTGGGCGCTGCTCGGCCTGCAGGACCTTCGGGCGACGGAACGTGCTCTGCAACGCTGGATGGATGCGGCCGCACTGGTCGCCCCGCACGGGCACGGCGGCACCGTCGTCATCACCGGCGACCCGGGGCTGCGTGCCATCCAGTTCCTCATCCGCTTCGACGCACCCGCGGCCGCCGCCGCCGAACTCGCCTCCCGCCGGGACACCGAACTGCCCCCGAGCGTGTCCATGGCCGCCATTGACGCGCCCGCCCAGTCGCTGGAGAACCTGGAACGTCTCCTCGACTTGCCGCCGGGGGCCATGATCCTCGGGCCCACGGACCTGCCGCTGGGCTCCAAGCTGCCCGGCGAGTACAACGAGCGCCGCTTCGGCCCGCCCCAGCGGCTGCTCGTCCGCGCCCCCATCGCGCAGCGCGCAGCGCTCGCGGCCGCGCTCAAGCACGCGGTGCAGCAGCGCGCCGCGCTGAAAGAAGAGCTGCCGCTGCGGGTGCAGGTCAACCCCATCGAGTTCGGGTAGCGATCCGCGCCGGCGGGCGATTCGCAGGTGGGGGACTATGCTGAATGGGACTTCGACGACGCGTGCCGGCACCCCCGATGGGTGTTCCTTCGGTGCGGCCCGCGCCTCGTGCGCGTCGTCCACCACACCCGCGTGCCGCGTGCACACCCTGACAGAAAGAGTGGCCCCCACCCCATGGCAGTTCGCCCTGTTCGCCTGTTCGGCGACCCCGTGTTGAAGACCCGTGCCGAAGAGATCACTGTCTTCGATGACGCGCTCAAAGCGACCGTGGCCGACATGTTCGACACCATGGAACACCACGGCGGGGTCGGCTTGGCCGCCAACCAGGTCGGCTTGCTCACCCGGGTGTTTGTCTACGACTGCAGCCACGAGACCCCCGGCGCCCGGGGGCACGTCATCAACCCCGTGTGGGAGCCGGTGGGGGAGGACACCACCTTCGAGAGCGAGGGCTGCCTGTCGATCCCGGATGTGCACGCCCCCGTGCAGCGGGCGGCGGCGGTGCGCTGCACCGGCGTCGACGTGGACGGCAACCCGGTCGAGTTTGAGGCCACCGGCCTGCTGGCGCGCTGCGTGCAGCACGAAACCGATCACCTTGACGGGGTGTTGTTCCTCAAGCGCCTGTCCCCCGAGGACCGCAAGACCGCGATGCGCAGCTTACGCGCCACGGACTGGTACCAGCAGGGGCTGACCACGGTGTAGCCCGCGGGCCCGCTGCATGCCTGTGCGGGCCGTGTTTTTTATCCTCGTCGAGTTCTCAAGAGTGTTATGCGTCTAGTTTTTGCCGGAACCCCCGCCCCTGCTGCCGCCGTGTTGGAGCAGCTCATCGCCTCCGAACACACGGTGGAGGCCGTCATTACCCGCCCCGATGCCCGCCAAGGTCGCGGGCGGACCCTCCACCCCAGCGCGGTCGCCCAGGTCGCCGAAGCCCACGGCATTGAGGTGCTCAAAGCCTCCCGCCTCGCAGCCGACGACGAGCAGGGGGCGCTGGTGCGCGCCCGCCTGGCGGAGATTGCTCCCGACTGCATTCCCGTCGTCGCCTACGGGGCGCTGGTGCCTGCCGATCTGTTGGATGCCGCACCCCACGGGTGGGTGAACCTGCACTTCTCCCTCCTGCCGCAGTGGCGGGGTGCCGCCCCCGTGCAGGCGGCGATTGCCGCCGGGCAGGAATCGACGGGGGTGACGGTGTTCCGCATCGACGAAGGCCTCGATACGGGCCCGGTGCTGTCGCGCTGTGAGGCCCCGATTGCGGCCCAGGACACCGCGGCGAGCCTACTGGAGCGCCTGGCGGCCGTGGGCGGGGAGCTCATGGTCGACACCTTCACCCGCGCCGAGCGTGGGGAGATCACCCCCCAGCCGCAGGTTGGGGAGGGCACGTACGCGCACAAGATTTCCACCGAGTTTGCCCGCGTCGATTTCTCCCAGCCGGCCGAGGTCGTCGACTGCCGCATCCGGGCCGTGACCCCCGCCCCGGGCGCCTGGTGTGAGCTCGAGGGGCAGCGGGTCAAGCTCGGCCCCGTCACCCCGGTGGCACCCGTGTCTGCCGCCGGGGATCCGGTGGACCTGGCACCGGGGCAGCTGCTCGCGGAGAAGAAACGCGTCCTCGTCGGCACGGGTGCCGGCGTGGTGGCGCTGGGCACGATACAGCTGCCCGGCAAGAAGATGATCCCGGCGGCCGATTGGGGCCGCAACCTGTCCCTCGCCGAGGGCGCTGTGCGCTGCGGTGACACCGACTATCCCTCGAGGAGTTTTCAATGAGTGGCGGATTCCGTAGCCGCGCCCGCGGCAACCAGGACCCCGAGCGAGGCGAGCAGCCGTCCGGTGGCTTCCGCAGCCGCAGTGCCGGGCAGTCGGGCAGTGGCGACCGCCGGGAGCAGCCCCGCGGCCAGCGGCGGCGGCCTGAGGAACGCCGCGACTCTGACCGCCGTGACGCCCGCAGGTCTCGCCCGCAGGGGCAGCAGGACCGCCGGCGCGACGAGCGACGGGACCGCCGGCGTGACAACCGCCCGCCGCGGTTCCGGCCGTATGCGGGCGTCGATGCGGCCCGCTCGGTGTCCTTCGATGTGCTGCGCGCAGTCACCGTCGACGAGGCGTTCGCGAACCTGGTGCTGCCGAAGCAGCTTGCTGCCGCAGGCCTGTCCGGCCGCGACGCGGCCTTCGCGACGGAGCTGACCTACGGCACGCTGCGCACCCAGGGAGTACTTGACGCCGTCATTGATTCGTTGTCCTCCCGTGGCGTGGACACCCTCGCCCCGGAGGTGCTCGTCGCCCTCCGGATGGGTATCTACCAGGTGCTCTACACCCGGGTCGACGCCTACGCGGCGGTGGATACCGCCGTGAACCTGGTCAAGGATGCCGGGCACCCGCGCGCCGGCGGCTTCGTCAACGGCATCCTCCGCAACGTCGTCCGCGGCGGCCACGGCCTTGTGGAGGACCTGCGGCCGGCAGGGGAGCTCGCGCGGGTGGCGTTTGATCACGCACACCCCGAGTGGATTGCGGCGTCCTTCGCCCGAGTCCTCGGGATGCAGGACCTGCCGGCCGCCCTGGAGGCGGATTCCGCCCGCCCCACAGTCCACCTGGCGGCCCGCCCGGGGGAGATGGGGGCCGAGGAATTGGCCGCCATGACCGGCGGCGAGGTCGGCACGTTCTCTCCCTACGCGGTGTACCTGCCGGGCGGCTCGCCCGGTGACATTGAGGCCGTGCGGCAGGGCATGGCCCACGTTCAGGACGAGGGTAGCCAGCTCATCGCCCGCGCCCTGGTGGAAGCCGACGTCGACGGCGCGGATGCGGGCCGCTGGGTGGACTTGTGCGCCGGCCCCGGCGGCAAAACCGCCCTCATTGGTGCCCTGGCCGCCATCGATGGGGCCCGGGTGGATGCGGTCGAGCTGCAGCCCCACCGGGCGGCCCTCGTGGAGAAAGCCTGCGCGGATCTCCCGGTGACGGTGCACGTCGCCGACGGTCGCGTCAGTGGCCTCGCCCCCGGCGTCGACCGGGTGCTCGTTGACGCCCCCTGCTCCGGGCTGGGTGCGTTGCGCCGCCGCCCGGAAGCCCGGTGGCGGAAGCAGGAAAGCGACATCGCCGACCTCGTGGTGCTGCAGGAGGAACTCCTGCGGGCCGCGATCCGGCTCACCCGCCCCGGCGGGGTGGTCGTGTATTCCACCTGCTCCCCGGACCTGCGGGAAACCCGCGGCGTGGTTGACAAGGTCCTGGCCACGGGGGCCGTCGTGGAGCAGGACGCCCACGGCTTCGTGCCCGGTGGCGAGAACCTGGGGGAGGAACTGTCGGTGCAGTTGTGGCCGCACCGCCACGGCACGGACGCGATGTTCTTCGCCGTGCTGCGCGTCACGGACCCCTCCCGGGTCTAACGCCCCGTCCCCGCGGCGTGCCGCGGGGCGTACCCGCCCGCAGCGCCCCGCTGTGCCGGGGGCGGGAGGGCCGGTGGTTAGGATGGTGGGCATGAGCAACGCTGCCCTTCGCCCCATCCCCGCCTTTCCCGTGATCGCCCCGTCGATTCTCGCCGCCGACTTCACCCGCCTCGGGGAAGAAATCGCGGCTGTGGACTCCGCCGGGTGGATCCACGTGGACATCATGGATGGCCACTTCGTGCCGAACCTGTCCTTCGGGGCCGATATCCTCCGGGCGGCGCGTCGCAGCTCTGAGAAGATCATGGACGTGCACCTGATGATCGAGGACCCGGAGCGCTGGGTGGATTCCTACATCGACGCCGGTGCGGACACCGTCATCTTCCACGTGGAGGCCACCGACAATCCCGTGGCGCTGGCCGACTACCTGCGCGGCAAGGGGGTGCGGGCGGGCATCTCGCTGAAGCCGGGCACCCCGGTGGACGTACTGCTGGACGACCTGGAGCACTACGACCTGGTGCTCGTCATGAGTGTGGAGCCGGGCTTCGGCGGCCAGTCCTTCATGCCGGAGCAGGTGGAGAAGGTGGCCGCCCTCCGGGAGGCGATCGACGCCCGGGGGCTCGACACCATCATTGAAATCGACGGCGGTATTTCCGCCGACACCATCGCTCATGCCGCCGCCGCGGGCTGCGATGCTTTCGTCGCGGGCTCCGCCGTGTACAAGGCCGACAACCCGGACGCTGAGGTGCAGCGCCTGCACGCCCTGGCGGCAGGCAGCCGCCCCGGCGCATGACCCACACCCCGGGCCTGTCGCCCGCGGAGGAGGCCGCGTTCGCCCGCGCGGAGGAGGCCTCCCTCAGCGCACTGGGTGGGGTGTGGCCCAACCCTGCGGTGGGGGCGGTCATCCTCGATGCGGCGGGCCACGTCGTGGGCGTCGGCGCCACGCAGCCCCCGGGCGGCCCCCACGCCGAGGTCGTGGCGTTGACCCACGCCGGCGAGCGTGCCCGCGGCGGGACCGCGGTCGTCACCCTCGAGCCCTGCAACCACACGGGCCGCACCGGCCCCTGCGCCCAGGCGCTGCTGGCCGCCGGCATTCGGCGCGTCGTCATCGGCCAGCCCGACCCCACCCGAACCGCCGGCGGCGGGGCGGAGACCCTCCGCGCCCACGGGGTGCAGGTCCTCACGATTGGCCGCACGGCCGCAGCCCTTGAGCCGTGGCTGCACCGGCAGGCTACCGGGCGGCCGTGGGTGACGTGGAAAGTCGCCCACACCCTCGACGGGTTCATTGCCGCCGCCGACGGCACCAGCCAGTGGATCACCGGCCCCACCGCGCGGGCCGCCGGTCACGCCGACCGGGCCCGCCGGGACGCGATCCTCGTCGGCACCGGCACGGTGCTCGCCGACAATCCACGCCTGTCGGCGCGGACGCCCTCCGGTGCGCTGGCGGCGCACCAACCGGAACCCATCGTCGTCGGCACCCGGCCCATCCCCCCGCACTTCCACCTAGCGGGGGTAGCGCGCCAATTTTCCACCCTGGCGTCCGCCATGGACTACCTCGTCGACGCAGGCCACACGAACGTCCTGGTGGAGGGCGGTGCGGGGCTGGCGCGCTCCGCGCTGGCGGCGGGCATCGTGTGCGATATTCACGCCTATGTGGCGCCAAAGATTCTTGGCGCCGGTACCCCCATGATCGCCGGCATGGTGAGCCCCACCCTGAGCCAGGCCCAGCAGTTTGAGATAGTGGACATCACGCCGCTGGGCGAGGACGTGCGCCTGGTGGCGCGCGCGGTGTCCGCCCCTGAAGCGGCCGTGCGACCACCCGCAGGCTGAGCCTGCGGCAACCGGTGGTCCTCGTTGCAACTCGACTGTGATCCGCTGTGATCTCAACTACTGTCACCAAACGCCTTGTGCAGGAAGGGTGTGGCCCATGTTTACCGGCATCGTGGAGGAACTCGGCGCGGTCCGCGCCGTGGAGCGCCTGACAGATGCGGTGCGTCTCGTCATTGAGGCGCAGACCGTGACTGCGGACGTGCACCACGGTGACTCCATCGCCGTCAATGGTGTGTGCTTGACAGTCACTGATTTCGCTCACCCCGCAGACGGGCACGCCGGCTGGTTTGCCGCAGACGTCATGGAGGAATCCTTGCGGCGCTCCGCGCTGGGGGAGCTCGGCCCCGGTAGCCCGGTGAACCTGGAACGCGCCGCCCGGGTGGATTCCCGCCTCGGCGGGCACATCGTGCAGGGCCACGTGGACACCACCGCACAGCTCCTCCGGCGCACCCCCAGTGAGCACTGGGATGTGGTGCGCTTCAGCTTGGATCCGGCGATTGCCCGCTACGTGGTGGAGAAAGGCTCCATCACTGTGTCCGGGACGTCGCTGACGGTGAGCGCGCTGGGGGAAGACTACTTCGAGGTGTCCCTCATCCCGGTGACGCTACGCGACACCATCCTCGGCACCCTGGCCCCGGGTGATCTCGTCAACATTGAGGTCGATATCGTGGGCAAATACGTGGAACGGCTGTTGACGCACCCGCCCACGCCCTAACATTGTCGGTGGGGCATGAACGCCCCGCCCCACCGGCGCGCCCGACCGCCTGCGCCACCGGCGCGGCACTCGTGCTCCAGGTGTTGCCGGGGGCGCGCGGTTTTTCCCTTGATGGTCCTTTCTCTTCCTTCCCCCACGCCCGCCACAAGCCGACGTCCTCCCGCCTGCGCGGCGGGGGAGTTGGATCCTTGTAGCGGCGATGCATGAAAGTTGTGCTCACCTGTGACAACCACTGACACTGATTTTGCTGCCGCAGCCACCGAGACGTCCCCGGGGGCCGTGCGCCTGGACTCCATTGAGCGCGCGATCGCCGATATTCGCGCGGGACGGCCCGTCGTGGTCGTCGACGACGAGGACCGGGAGAACGAAGGCGATCTCATCTTCGCCGCCGAGACCGTCACCCCGGAACTCATGGCCTTCCTGGTGCGGCATACCTCCGGCTACGTGTGCGTCTCCCTCGAGGGGGAGGCCTGCGATCGGCTGCACCTGCCGCCGATGGTGGCCCGCAACGAGGACGCCCGGAACACCGCCTACACCGTCACTGTCGATGCGAACACCGGCACCACGGGCATTTCGGCGGCCTCCCGGGCGGAGACCGTCCGCCGCCTGGCGGACCCGCACAGCACCCCGGGGGACTTCACCCGCCCCGGCCACGTCGTGCCCCTGCGGGCGGTGCCGGGCGGGGTGCTGCGGCGCGCCGGCCACACGGAGGCCGCCGTGGACTTGGCCCGCCTGGCGGGGCTGGCCCCGGTGGGGGTGCTCTGCGAGGTCGTCGGTATCAACGACCCCACCGACATGGCCCGGGGTGAGGAATTGCGCGCCTTCTGCGACGAGCACGATCTGGCGCTGGTGTCCATCGCCCAGCTCATCGCCTACCGTCGGCGCACCGAAACCCTCGTGGAGCGCGTCACCGAAACCCGGCTGCCCACCGACTTCGGCGAGTTCACCGCCGTCGGCTACCGCGCCCACGACGGGGTGGAGCACGTCGCCCTCGTCGTCGGCGACATCAGTAGCAACAATGGCGAGGATGTGCTCGTGCGGGTGCATTCGGAGTGCCTCACCGGCGACGTGTTTGCGTCACGGCGCTGCGATTGCGGGCAGCAGCTGCACGCCTCCATGGAGCTCGTGCAGCAGCAGGGCCGTGGCGTGGTGCTGTACATGCGGGGCCATGAGGGGCGCGGCATTGGTTTGCTGGCGAAGCTGCAAGCCTACGCGCTGCAGGACTCCGGCCATGACACCGTGGACGCGAACCTGGCGCTCGGACTGCCGGCGGATGCCCGCGACTTCGGCACCGGCGCTCAAATCCTGGTCGACCTCGGGATCCGCAGCATCAACCTCATCAGTAACAACCCCACCAAGCGGGCCGGGCTCACCGGATATGGGTTGGAGATCGCTCAGCGTACCGCCATCCCGATCGACGTCCACGAGGACAACATCGCCTACCTGCGCACCAAGCGGGACCGGATGGGGCACGAACTGCCCAACCTCGACTAGCTCGAGGAGTCGACCCTGCGGCCGGCGGACCACCGACCCGCGGCCGCAGTCACATACGCGAACACCCTGAAAATTTTTTCTTTACGCTGTGAAGGAGCTGTCATGAGCGGCGCTGGCCTGCCCACCCTGGATACCGTCGATGCCTCTGGCATGACCGTCGGTGTCGTCACTGCCTTGTGGAACGCTGACATCTGCGACCGGCTGCACGCCCACGCCGTGGAGACCGCCCGGGCCTGCGGCGCCGAGGTCGTCGAGGCCCGCGTCGTCGGCGCCCTCGAACTGGGCGTGGTGGCCCAGGAGCTGGCGCGCCGCTGCGACGCGGTGGTCGCCTGCGGCTGCGTCATCAAGGGCGGCACCCCCCACTTCGACTACGTGTGCCTGTCGGTGACAAACGCGTTGACGACCATCGCCCTGGAGACCGGCACCCCGGTCGGTAATGGGGTGCTGACCTGCACCACCCACGAGCAGGCCGTCGATCGCAGTGGCGCCCCCGGCGCGGCAGAAGACAAGGGCGCGGAGGCCACCCTCGCGGCCCTGCACACGGCGCTGACGCTGCGCGCGATCCGCGCCGACTAATCCCGCCCCACAGCGACTGCGTTCCCGTGGTGCGCGCGGCGCGCAGTTCTTGGCGGGTGGGTGTGAATTCGCCCCCGCCCGCATCCCCCGGACTAAGCTGTGGGGGATATGCGCACCGCCGCTCACGCGCTTCGGTGCCCGTGCCCCGCCCACCCCACGTGAAAAGCAACTATGGATAACCCCACCTCCACCTCGCCCAGCAACCAGCCCCCCGCCGCCCTGGAGAAGCTCGTCGCAGCGAACCCGGTGACCACCACGACCAAGCCGTGGGAACTCGTGGTGACCAGCCAGGTGCTCAAGGTGCGGATGGTCATCGCGATCATCATCGTGATGCTCGTGCACATCTTCATGGCGTTCGCCGTCGTCGCCGGGGACACCGGCGCGAAAGTCGACATCGTCGATCAGTTCGCCTTCACCGGCATTGGGCTGGTGTTCTCCGCGGGGTTGCTGCTCATGCTGCGCCCCCGGGTGCGGGTCAACGCCGACGGGGTGGAGGTCCGCAACTTCCTCGGCTCCCAGTTCTACCCCTGGTCGCTGGTGTACGGCCTGAGCTTCCCGAAGGGCGACCACTGGGCCCGGCTGGAGCTGCCGGACTTTGAGTTCGTCTCCATGATGGCCTTCCAGGCGGGCGATAAGGAGCGCGTCATGAAGGCCGTCGCCGACTTCCGCGCCTTGGAAGACAAGTACATGCCGGAAGACTAGCGGGCAGCGCCCGCCACCAGGGGATCACCTGCGGGTGGTCCCCTCGCGTCGTCTCTGGGGTGGGTGCGGCACCGCCGGATGGTGGTGCGCGTCCGCCCGGGTGGAAACTGGGGCCGCAACAGAGTTGAATGTGGTCTCATGGCTGACCCGACAACCTACCGCCCCGCGCCCGGCACCATCCCCACCGAACCCGGGGTGTACAAGTTCCGCGACTCGGACGGGCGGGTCATCTACGTCGGCAAGGCGAAAAACCTGGCGGCGCGGCTGTCGAACTACTTCCAGGACCTCACCCAGCTGCACCCCCGCACCCGCACCATGGTGACGACCGCTGCCTCCGTCGAGTGGACGGTCGTGGCCTCCGAGGTGGAGGCCCTGCAGCTGGAATACACGTGGATCAAGAGCTTCGATCCGCGCTTCAACGTCAAATACCGCGACGATAAGACCTACCCCATGCTGGCGGTCTCCACGGGGGAGCGGGTGCCGCGGGCGTTCGTCTACCGCGGGCCCCGCCGCAGCGGGGTGCGCTACTTCGGCCCCTACTCCCACGCCTGGGCCATCCGGGAGACCCTCGATCTGCTGCTGCGGGTGTTCCCGGTGCGCACCTGCGCCAACGGGGTGTTTCGCCGGCACGAGCGCCTCGAGCGCCCCTGCCTGCTGGGCTACATCGACAAGTGCGCAGCACCCTGCGTGAAGCGGGTGAGCAGCGCCGAGTATGCGGACATCGTCTCCGGCTTCATTTCCTTCATGAGTGGCAAGACGGATCCCGTGGTGCGCGAGCTGGAGCGCGAGATGCATGCCGCGGCGGAGGACCTCGACTTTGAGCGTGCCGCCCGGCTGCGGGACGACGTGGGCGCGGTGCGGCGCGCCATGGAGCAGCAGGCGGTGGTGCTGGGCGACGGCACAGACGCCGATGTCATCGCCTGCGCGGTCGATGACCTCGAGGCGAGCGTGCAGGTCTTCCACGTCCGTGGCGGCCGTATTCGGGGCCAGCGCGGCTGGGTGGTGGAAAAACCCGACGTGGCCGCCCTCGACGCCGCAGCTGCGGCAGCCCCCGCCGCCACGGGGGAGGAGCCGGGTGCCGAGCCCGCCGCTGCGGCATCGGAAGCGCCTGCGGCGGAGGCGGGTGCGGCGCTGCCGGCAGCCCTGCGGGCCATAAGCGATGCCAGCGGCGGGGACCCTGCGGTGCCGCAGCTGCTGCAGGACTTCATGGTGCAGTTCTACGGCGATGCGGTCGAACGGGCCGAAGCCGAGCGGGAGCAAGACGCCCACCTGCAGCTGCAGGCCACCGGGGCGCGCACCGACCTCGAGGCCGAGGAGATCCACCGCCGCGGCGTCGACCAGGCCTCTCACACGGTCGAGGAGGAGTACTCCGCCATCCCGCGCCAGGTGCTGGTGCAGGTCATGCCCGCCAACGCCGAGCAGGTCGGCGATTATCTCGCGGGGCTGCGGGGCAGCCGCGTGGAGCTGCGCATCCCGCAGCGCGGGGAGAAGCGGGCGCTGATGCAGACCGTGGAACGCAACGCCCTGGAGGCGCTCAAACAGCACAAACTCAAGCGGGTGGGCGACATGAACGCCCGCAGCGCGGCACTGGCCGAAATCCAGGAAGCCCTCGGCATGGCGCAGGCCCCGCTGCGCATCGAGTGCACGGATATTTCCCACATCCAAGGCACCGACGTCGTGGCCTCCCTCGTGGTGTTTGAGGACGGGCTGCCGAAGAAATCGGACTACCGCCGCTACAAGATCACCGTCGCCGGCGAGGGCCGCTCCGACGACGTGGCGTCCATTCGGGAGGTCACCGAACGCCGCTTCCTTCGGCACCGCACCGACGCCGACCACCCAGGCCCCGCCGCCGGGCAGGGCGCGGTGAAAGGCCCTGAGGGCGAGTGGATCACCCCGCCGGCGGAGGAAGAATTCGACGGCTCCACCTTCGCCGACGAATCCGACCACCTCACCGTCGAGGAGCAGTCCGTCACGGGGAAGAAATTCGCCTACCCCCCGCAACTGTTCATCGTCGACGGTGGCCTCCCGCAGGTCAACGCCGCGGCCGAGGTGTTCGACTCCCTCGGCATCCACGACGTCACCCTCATCGGGCTGGCGAAGCGCTTGGAAGAAGTCTGGCTGCCGGGCGAGGAGGATCCGCTCATCCTGCCGCGCAACTCCGCCGGGCTGTTCCTGCTGCAGCACATCCGTGACGAAGCGCACCGCTTCGCCATCACCTTCCACCGGCAGCAGCGTTCCAAGCGGATGCGCAGCAGTGAACTCGACCGCGTCAAAGGCCTCGGGCCGGCGCGCCGCACCGCCCTGGTCAAGCACTTTGGCTCCGTCGCGAAACTCAAGCAGGCCAGCGTCGACGACATCCAGCAGGTGAAAGGTTTCGGCGCGCAGCTCGCCGCCGACGTGTACGCGGCACTCCACCCGGAGGGCTAGCCCCGGCAGCGCGCCCCTGGGGTGGTGCTGCGGCGCCTGCGCCGACGGGCAGGACCCTTCCCGCCCGGGCGCTGCGCGGCAGGGGCGGAGAAGAGGCTGGACGATGAACCCCGGGGGAATGCTGCGCCAAGTGGCGGGCACGGGGCTAGGATGGTGGCCATGACACCCCGCCACGCAATCGACCAGGAACCCGTCATCATCACCGGCATGTCCGGGGCGGGATTGTCCACCGCCGCGAAGGTGCTCGAGGACATGGGGTGGTTCGTCACCCAGAACCTCCCGCCGCAGCTCATCGTCCACTTCGTCTCCACCGTCGACCGGCTCACCGGGCCCGATGGGGAGCCCATTACCCGCTTGGCGTTCGTGTGCGACGTCCGCAGCCAGGAAGCACTGGGCACCATCACCGAGGCGCTGGAAACCCTGCGGGACAACGATTGCAACCCCACCGTGGTGTTCCTCGACGCCCGCGACGACGTGCTCATCCGCCGCTTCGACACGGTGCGCCGCGCCCACCCCCTGCAGGAGGACGGCACCCTCGTGTCCGGTATTAACCGGGAACGCGCGGCGTTGGCGGACCTGAAGGAACGCGCCGACATCGTCGTCAACACCTCCGACCTGAGCATCCACGACCTGCGGCGTGCGCTGGAGAGCTCTTTTGCGACGATTGCCTCCAAGCGGCAGCACATCACCGTGCAGTCCTTCGGCTTCAAGCACGGCGCCCCGCAGGACGCCGACATCATCGTCGACATGCGCTTCCTGCCGAACCCCTACTGGGTGCCGGAGCTGCGCTCCGGGCGAGGCACCGACGAGGCGGTCGCGAACTACGTGCTCGACCGCCCGGAAGCGGACAACTTCCTCACCAGCTTCGAAGACATGCTGAGCTCCATGCTTCCCGGCTACGCCCGGGAGGGGAAAAACTTCATCACTGTTGGTGTGGGGTGCACGGGCGGCCACCACCGCTCCGTCGCGGTCGCAGAGGCTCTGGCCCGCCGCCTTCAGCAGCACGAGGGGCTGGATGTCTCCGTCGTGCACCGCGATATCTCCCGCGGATAGCGCCACCTGAACCCCCACTGAACCTTCATTTACTCACCCATACTCACTCTCCGGTGCGCGGACAGTGCGCACGAAGCTGCCGTGTCCCGTCAGCCCACGGGCCACGCGCCCGCCATCCGTCGTGCCAGAGCCACCGCCGCGCGGTACCCGGTCTATGGCGTGTCCGCGTGCAGCGGATCGGCACACGCATCCGCCCCCGGTGCGGGGAGTTGAGGGCAGAATCGAGGACCCCACGATGAGCTTGACGTCAATGGCCTCCCTCGGCGGCGGCCACGGCTTGTTCCAAACCCTGCGCGCCGCCCGGCACATGGATCTCCCCGACGTGACGGCGGTCGTTACCGTCGCCGACGACGGTGGGTCCTCGGGGCGCATCCGCCGCGAACTGGGCCTCATCCCGCCGGGGGATCTGCGGATGGCGCTGAGCGCCCTATCGGCAGACACCCCGGAGGGCAGGTTCTGGGAAGAAGTCCTGCAACACCGCTACGGCGGCCACGGGGCGCTCGCCGGCCACGCGGTCGGTAATCTGCTGCTCGTAGGCCTGGCGGACGTGCTGGGATCCCAGGTGGCGGCGCTCGACAAGGTGGCCGAACTGGCCGGCTGCCGCGGGCGGGTGCTGCCCGTCTGTGAGGAACCCCTCGACATTGAGGCCGATGTGGCTGGCCTGGAGGAAGACCCCCGCATCATGCGGCCCGTGCGGGGCCAGGTGGCCGTCGCCAGCACCCCGGGCCAGGTGCGACGGGTGCGTCTCATCCCGGAGCAGCCCGCCGCCTGCGGCGACGCCCTAGAGGCCATCGAGCGCGCCGACATGGTGACCCTCGGGCCGGGTTCCTGGTTTACCTCGGTGCTGCCGCACGTGCTCGTCGACGACGTCGTCGACGCGATCAATGAGTCGGCTGCGGTGACGACGGTGGTGCTCAACCTCGAATCGGAGCCCGGGGAGACCGCCGGGTTCTCCACGGAACGCCACATCCACATGCTTGCGCAGCACGCGCCGCGGCTGCGGGTGGACCGCATCATCATGGATGGCAACGCGATTCCCTCCGCCCGGGAGCGCACCCACATTGAGCGTGCCGCCGAACTGGTGGGCGCGCGGGTGGCTCTGCACGACGTCGCCGAGAAAGATGCCGCCGGGCGTGTCACCGGCCGGCACGATCCGGCGAAGCTCGCTGCCGCGCTGCGCGCGGTGTACGACGACGCGCGGCGTTAGGGAGTCGCAGCCGGGATCGACCCGGCCAGCTGTGGGCAGCCCGTCGGTCTCTGGCATGATGGTGCAGATGGTCGCAGGCCGCGCGCCTGCGCAGCGCCGTGTCGCACGCACGACGTGTGCGCGCACCGCCACCGAAGAAAAAGCCAGTGTCGACGAGGGTGCTCGTGGACATCACGGCGTGTGTCTTCCACCTCCCGTGTAGCGCCACGCCGCGGCATGAGAATGTTCGACAGTGACGCGGTCGCACACCGAGACACGCGCAGACACACACCGGCACACACCGACACGCGCCGACACACTACGTATTCACATTCGTTTCATAAGGGGTTTGACACCGTCGTGGACATCACCACCCGGCTTAAAGACGAGCTTTTGGGCATGCAGCTGGAACGCCCGCAGGACCTGCGCGCGGAACTGGCCGCCGTGGTCCGGCTGACCGCCACGGACACGCTCACCCCGCACTCCAGCGTCCTCGTGCTTGACCTGCCGACGAAGTCGGTCGCCCAGTACGTCTCCCAGATGCTGCTGCACAACTACCAGGTGCGCTTGCGCACCATTCGGGAGGTTGCTGGTAGTGGCCGCAAGCCCTCCCACTTTGAGCTGCTCATTCAGGACAAGGTGCCGACCGTGATTCGGGAACTGGGTCTGGTGACCCGCAGTGGTTTCCCGATTCAGGGCATGCCGCCGAGCATCGTCAGCGGCTCCGTGAGTGAAGCCGAATCCGCCTGGCGGGGAGCGATCCTGGCGCGCGGTGCGATCACCGACCCGGGGCGTTCCAGCGCCCTGGAGATCGTGTGCCCGTGCCCGGAGGTGGCGATGGCGTTTGTCGGCTTCGGCCGCCGCCTCAACCTCGCCTGCAAGGCGAAGGAGACTCGGGGTGCCGACCGGGTGGTGGTGCGCGACGCCGATTCCGTGAGTGCGCTGCTCACGCGTCTCGGGGCGCACCAGTCCCGCATCATGTGGGATGACCACCGGGTGACCCGCACGGCCGCTGCGCCGAATAATCGCTTGGCGAACTTTGATGATGCGAATACGCGCCGTTCGGCGCGGGCTGCAGAGCAGTCGGCCGCCCGCGCGCAGCGGGCGTTGGAGATCCTCGCTGACGATGTGCCGGCGCACCTCGCGGAGGCGGGGGCCCTGCGCGTGGAGCACCGCCAGGCCTCCTTGGAGGAGCTGGGCCACCTGGCGGATCCGCCGTTGACGAAGGATGCGATTGCTGGCCGGATTCGGCGTCTGTTCAGCATGGCGGACAAGCGCGCGAGAGAGTTGGGTATCCCCGACACGCAGGCCGCAGTCAAGGAATTGGACGACAACTAGGTCCGCGCCCCTCGCCGCCCGTCGACCCGCCACGGAGAAGTGGTGTGTCGGCGGGTTCTGTCGTCACTGGGGTGCGGGGGCGGGGGAGAAGCGCTGGCGATGGGGTCGCTGTGGCACCGTTCGGCCGGTGGGGAGGGGGCACGGGTGTGGGGTGGGTGGGGTTGGTTTGTGGGGTGAGTGCGGGACCATTCGGAAGCAATCAAAAGGCCCCGGGCGGCCCGCGAGGGGTGGTTCAGGGCAGTTTCAGCCCGAATTGTGGCTAGTTTCACATGCCCTGGTGGAGGATCGATGGAGTGTGCAGTTGGGCGCCCGCAATTCTGCATAAGTGTCACCAATGCACCCCCGAAAGGGGTGAAACGGGCGGGAAAGAGCCAGGTGGGCCTCGCGGTCGCCATGTCCGACTGTGCCCGTCTGGCACATAACGGTCATCCGTTCAAAAACGCGCATGGGCATTCCCCGTGCCCAAATCTGCCCGATTTTGGGCTCGTGACCGACTCCGCCCGGGCGGGATCTCTGTGGCATCGGTACAGTGGGAGACAACGGATGGCCGGGACCACCGCCCGCCACAGACGCGCAAGCGTCACACCACAGCCAGCCCCAGTCGGGCCCGGCGAGGGCGGAGGGTAGGAGTTCCCCACCTGGGGCAAAAACCGGACATCTTCCCACACGGGGCACACGCCACCGAGCAGGGCTACCGCCCGCGAGGGGTGTGCATCCGCCCCCAACCCCTACTTAGGAGAACACTGTGACTGTTCGTGTTGGTATTAACGGCTTCGGTCGTATTGGCCGCAACTTCTTCCGCGCTGCTCGTGAGCGCGGTGTTGACTTCGACATCGTTGCCGTCAACGACCTGACCGACAACAAGACCCTGGCCCACCTCCTGAAGTACGACTCCACCCTGGGTCGCCTGAACGCTGAGGTCACCTACGACGACGAGTCCATCACCGTCGACGGCCACCGCATCTTCGTGTCCGCTGAGCGCGACCCGAAGGACCTCAAGTGGGGCGAGCACGACGTCGACATCGTCATCGAGTCCACCGGCTTCTTCACCGACGCTGAGGCTGCTAAGGCTCACATCGCCGCTGGCGCCAAGAAGGTCATCATCTCCGCCCCGGCTTCCAACGAGGACGCCACCTTCGTCGTCGGTGTCAACCACACCGACTACGACCCGGCGAAGCACAACGTCATCTCCAACGCGTCCTGCACCACCAACTGCCTCGCCCCGATGGCTAAGGTGCTCAACGACAAGTTCGGCATCGAGCGTGGCCTCATGACCACCGTTCACGCCTACACCGGCGACCAGCGTCTGCTGGACGCACCGCACCGCGACCTGCGTCGCGCCCGCGCTGCCGCCATCAACATGGTCCCGACCTCCACCGGTGCTGCCAAGGCTGTCGCCCTGGTCCTCCCGGAGCTCAAGGGCAAGCTCGACGGCTACGCCATGCGTGTTCCGGTTCCGACCGGCTCCGCCACCGACCTGACCTTCACCGCTTCCAAGCCGGTCACCGTTGAAGAAGTCAACGCTGCCATCAAGGAAGCTGCCGAGGGTGAGATGAAGGGCATCCTGGCTTACTCCGAGGATCCGCTGGTCTCCACCGACATCGTCACCGACCCGCACGCCTCCATCTTCGACTCCGGCCTGACCAAGGTCATCGGCGACCAGGTCAAGGTTGTCTCCTGGTACGACAACGAGTGGGGCTACTCCAACCAGCTCGTCTCCCTGACCGAGTACGTTGGCGAGCGTCTCTAAGACTCCCGCGCCCGACTATCACCGCCGCCGTTTCCCCGAACGGAGCCGCGGGTGAGAATCACCTCGCGGCCCGTGGCGGACACGGTGTGACATCACGGTGATGGCACCACAAGCCCGGGGGTGTGCTCCGGCACACCCCCGGGCTTTGTTGTTGCCTGGCTCTAGCTGCGTCAATCCGCGGCTGTTGCCTATCCCTCATCGGCATCCCGCTGCCGCGCGCCCGGGTGTCGTGAGACAATTGCTTTTGTTGCGCACTCTTCCTCACACACTGCTTCGCGTCAGGGGTCTGTGACCCCGCACGGGCGTGGGGGAGGTGGGTGCACGCTTTTTCCCCTCTTTTTTATTCAAGGAGAACACATGGCTGTGAAGAACGTTTCCGACCTCATCAACGATGGTGTCGAAGGCCGCTACGTGCTGGTCCGTTCCGATTTCAACGTGCCGCTCAACGACGCCCGTGAGATCACCGACGCTGGCCGCATTACCGCCTCCCTGCCGACCCTCAAGGCTCTCACCGAGGCCGGCGCGAAGGTCGTCGTCATGGCGCACCTGGGCCGCCCGAAGGGTGAGGTCAACGAGAAGTTCTCGCTGGCCCCCGTCGCCGAGGCACTGTCCGAGGCTCTCGGCCAGTACGTGGCCCTGGCTGGCGACGTCGTCGGCGAGGATGCCCACGAGCGCGCCAACGGCCTGACCGACGGCGACGTGCTGCTGCTGGAGAACGTCCGCTTCGACCCCCGCGAGACCTCCAAGGATGAGGCAGAGCGCGGCGAATTCGCCGACCAGCTCGTCGCCCTCGTCCCCGGTGGCGCGTTTGTCTCCGACGGCTTTGGTGTCGTCCACCGCGCCCAGGCTTCCGTCTACGACGTTGCCAAGCGCCTGCCGCACTACGCCGGCGGCCTCGTCGAGAAGGAAATCACCGTCCTGGAGAAGGTCGCCACCGACCCGGCCCGCCCCTACGTCGTCGTCCTTGGCGGCGCGAAGGTCTCCGACAAGCTCGGCGTCATCGAGGCCCTGGCCCCGAAGACCGACACCCTCATCATCGGCGGTGGCATGTGCTACACCTTCCTCGCCGCGAAGGGTATCGATGTGCAGGAGTCCCTGCTGCAGGAAGAGATGATCGACACCTGCAAGAAGCTGCTCGAGACCTACGGCGACAAGATCCAGCTGCCCGTCGACCTCGTGGCCGCCGACTCCTTCTCCCCGGAGGCGGAGACCAAGGTCGTCGAACTCGACGCCATCCCCGCCGGCTGGCAGTCCCTCGACGTCGGCCCGAAGACCGTCGAGAAGTTCGCCGGCATCCTGCACGACGCCAAGACCGTGTTCTGGAACGGCCCGATGGGCGTGTTCGAGTTCGAGAAGTTCTCCAACGGCACCCGCGGTGTCGCTGAGGCCATCATCGAGGCCACCAAGAACGGCTGCTTCTCCGTCGTCGGCGGCGGCGACTCCGCTGCCTCCGTCCGCCTGCTCGGCCTGGACGAGAACGGCTTCTCCCACATCTCCACCGGTGGCGGCGCTTCCCTGGAGTTCCTCGAGGGCAAGACCCTCCCGGGTGTCGCGATCCTCGCCGACTAACACCCGCACCCGCCCCGCGTCACGGGTGAGGCAATCTAGCCTCGGGGCTAGACTGTTGGCCCGTGGTGGGTGGGGCACCGTTTTCTTCCCATCTCTACCACGAGAAAAGAGTGACCACTTATGGCACGTAAGCCCCTGATTGCCGGCAACTGGAAGATGAACCTCAACCACCTTGAGGCCGTCCACACCGTCCAGAAGCTCGCCTTCGCGCTGCCGAAGGAGTACTACGAGAAGGTCGACGTCGCCGTCACCGTCCCGTTCACCGACCTGCGCTCCGTCCAGACCCTCATCGAGGCTGACGACCTGCAGATCACCTACGGCGCACAGGACATCTCCCAGCACGCCTCCGGCGCCTACACCGGTGAAATCTCCGGCGAGATGCTCAACAAGCTCGGCTGCACCTGGGTCGTCGTCGGCCACTCCGAGCGCCGCGAGTACCACCACGAGACCGATGCTCTCGTCGCCGCGAAGTCCCGCGCCGCTATCGACAACGACATCATCCCGATCGTCTGCGTTGGTGAGCCGCTCGAGATCCGCGAGAAGGGCACCCACGTCGAGTACGTCGTCGAGCAGACCAAGGCCTCCCTGGCCGGCCTGTCCGCAGAGGACCTCGCCAAGACCGTCATCGCCTACGAGCCCGTGTGGGCTATCGGCACCGGCAAGGTTGCTTCTGCAGCCGACGCGCAGGAAGTCTGCAAGGCCATCCGCGAGACCATCGCTGAGATCGCCAACGCCGAGGTCGCCGAGGGTATGCGTATCCTCTACGGCGGTTCCGTGAAGGCTGACTCCGTCGCTGAGATCGTCGGCCAGCCCGACGTCGACGGCGGCCTCGTCGGCGGCGCCTCCCTCGACGGTGAGGCTTTCGCCCAGCTGGCAGCCAACGCCGCCCTCGCGGTCTAGCACCGTCTCCTCGCGCCGTGTGCGCCCCGGCGGGTGAGCCCCTCACCCGCCGCTATTCCTCCAGTTTTTTTTAGCGCCACACCGTGTTCCACAGGCGTTGGGCTTACCCGCCCAGCCCTTCATTTCCCCCCACCCCGGGTGTGGGGTGCCACGGTGTGGCGTTTTCTCACCCCGCGTTCCGCACACCCCCATCGTCGTTTTCCCAGCTGAGGGAGTTCACCATGACCGATCTTTTCCGCGAGGACATCCGGCTGCTCGGCCGCATCCTCGGCGACACTCTGCGCGAGCAGGAAGGGGAGGAGGTGTTCACCCTCGTGGAGACCGCCCGGCGCACCAGCTTCGCCATCACCCGCGGCGAGGCCACGATCGACGATCTGCAGGAGCTGTTCCGGGACAAGGACCCGAAGATGCTACTGCCGGTGGTGCGTGCCTTCTCCCACTTCGCCCTCATGGTGAACGTGGTGGAGGACCTCCACGACGTCGAAGCGGCCGAAGCGCGGCTGGATGCCGGCGCGCCGCCGGTCGCATCCTCCCTGGCCGCCACCCGGCTCAAGCTGGGCGAGTCGGACGTGTCCGCGCCGCAGGTGGCCGATGTCATGGCCCACGCCGAGGTGGCCCCGGTGCTCACCGCCCACCCGACGGAAACCCGCCGCCGCACCGTCTTCGACGCGCAGGCGCACATCCGCCAGCTGCTGGAGCAGCGCCACGCCATCCTCGCCCGCCCCGCCAACGCCCGCACGCAGCAGCAGCTGGAGCGCATCGAGAACGACCTCGCGCGGCGCATGTCGATGCTGTGGCAGACGGCTCTCATCCGGGTCGCACGCCCCCGCATCGAAGACGAGGTTGATGTGGGCCTGCGCTACTACACCCTGTCGCTGCTGGAGCAAATCCCGGCCATCAACCGGGACGTCACCCGCATGCTGCACGAACTCTATGGGGAGGACATCCCCGACACCCCGATGATTCAGCCGGGCAGCTGGATCGGCGGCGACCACGACGGCAACCCCTACGTCACGGCTGAGACCTTGACGTATGCGACGACCCGGGCTGCCGACACGGTACTCAGCTACTACATTGACGAGCTGCATCAGCTGGAGCACGAACTGAGCCTGTCGGATCGGCTCACCAGCCCCACCGTGCAGTTGGCCGCACTGGCCTCCCGGGGGCAGGACAACGTGCCCTCCCGCGTCGATGAGCCCTACCGGCGTGCCGTGCACGGCATGCGGGGCCGCATGAACGCCACCAAGGCGAAAACGCTCGGTGACCACGCCGTCGAGGGCACCTGGTACACCGTGTACGAGCCCTACCATTCGGCCGCCGAATTCGCCGCCGACCTCGACGTCATCGACGCCTCCCTGCGCAGCAGCCACGACGAGTTGATCGCCGATGATCGCCTCGCCAGCCTGCGCAGCGCCGTCGCGAGCTTCGGGTTCCACCTCTACGCCATGGACCTGCGCCAGAACTCCGACTCCTACGAGGAGGTCCTGACCGAGCTGTTCCGCGCCGCCGGCGTCGCCGAGGACTACGCTGCCCTCGACGAAGAGGCCAAGCGGGCCCTGCTCACCCGGGAGCTGGCAAGCCCGCGCCCGCTGATCCCGCACGGCTATACCGACTTCAGCGAAGCGGTCGCCCGCGAGCTGGGCATCTTCCGCGCCGCGAGCGAACTCATCGACACCTTCGGCCCCCGGATGATTCCCCACATCATCATCTCGATGGCGACCTCCGTGTCCGACATCCTGGAGCCGATGGTGCTGGCCAAGGAGTTCGGCATCATCACCGCCGCCGGGGAGCACCCCACCGGCGCGGTGGACATCATCCCGCTGTTCGAAACCATCGACGACCTCGCCGCCGGTGCGGAGATCCTCCGCGAGTTGTGGCAGGTGCCGCTGTACCGCAACTACCTCGCGCAGCGCAACGACCTGCAGGAAGTGATGCTGGGGTACTCCGACTCCAACAAGGACGGCGGCTACCTCGCCGCGAACTGGGCGCTCTACGACGCCGAACTGGCGATCGTGCAGGCCTGCCGCGAGGGCGGCGTGCGCCTGCGCTTCTTCCACGGCCGCGGCGGCACCGTCGGCCGTGGCGGCGGGCCCACCTATGATGCGATCCTCGCGCAGCCCGAGGGGGGCGGTGCGTGGCTCGGTGCGGGTGACGGAACAAGGCGAGATCATCTCCGCCAAGTACGGCGACCCCGACTCCGCCCGCAAAAACCTCGAATCCCTCGTGGCCGCCACCCTGGAGGCCTCCCTGCTGCCCGTCAACGAACTCGTCGACCCCAGCGGCGCCTACGAGCTGCTGCGGGAGCTGTCCAGCCGCTCCCGGGCGGTGTACTCCACGCTCATGCACGAGGACCCCGGCTTCATCGAGTACTTCACTACCTCCACCCCGCTGCAGGAGATCGGGGCCCTCAACATCGGCTCCCGCCCGAGCTCGCGGAAGCAAACCAACTCGATTGCTGACCTCCGGGCGATCCCCTGGGTGCTCAGCTGGTCGCAGTCGCGCACTATGCTGCCCGGTTGGTTCGGTGTGGGCTCCGCCATCCAGCAGCTCATCGAGGCGGATCCGGAGAACCTGGGTCGCCTCCAGGAACTCAACCGCACCTGGCCGTTCTTCACCTCCGTGCTGTCGAACATGGCGCAGGTGATGAGCAAGGCGGACATGAACGTCACCCGCCTCTACAGCGGCCTCGTGGCTGACGAGGAGACCCGGGAGCGGATCTTCCAGGCCATCAACGCCGAGTACGAGCTCACCAAGGAGATGTTCTTCCTCATCACCGGTGCCGACAGCCTGCTGGCGGATAACCCGGAGCTCGCGCGCTCGGTGCGGACCCGTTACCCCTACCTGCTGCCGCTGAACATCATCCAGCTGGAGCTGCTGCGCCGCTACCGTGCCGGCGAAGACCTCGATGTCGTCTCCACCGGCATCCGGTTGACGATGAATGGTCTCGCCACCGCGCTGCGGAACAGCGGCTAGGGGAGTAGTCCCCACACACCCCACGGGTAGTGTTGCGACACAGCAGTCACAGCCCGGGGGTGTCTCCCGCGGCCACCCCGCGTGAGCAGCGGGAAACCCGCGCGCCCGCGGGGTGTTCGTGGTGTATAGTGGCCAAGTGTTGCCTCGCCCGGGGTGTGTTCCCCGCGCGACGCCCCTGACGCGGGATGCGGCAGGCACCCGAGGACACCTTGGGCCCCGCCCGTCACCGCCGGGACACCCACCGCTTTGCCCCGTGACATGCGGGGAGTGCGCCGTGCCCCACGTCAAAGTCTGTACCCCGAAGGATTGTTGTTCCATGACCCTGGCCCTCGAGATCATTCTCGTCATCTCCTCCCTGCTCATGACCATGTTCGTGCTGCTGCACAAGGGCAAGGGTGGCGGCCTGTCCAGCCTGTTCGGTGGCGGCGTCCAGTCGAACCTGTCCGGTTCCACCGTCGTGGAGAAGAACCTCGACATCGTCACCATCATCACCGCGCTCATCTGGCTCGGCTGCATCATCGGTCTCAACCTGATCCAGGCCTACGCCTAAACGCCCCCGCGCGGCACACGCCGCGTCGCCACACTCCACCCCGCCGGCACCCCCGCCGTCGGGGTGGACGTGTATCTCAACCGACGCACTCCTGGAGGAGGATTTCCGTGACCCCGCAGCGCCCGGCCCCGATGCGGCCCATCGTGCAGACCTTCGCCCGTCCTACCCGGGGCCGGATGCTCGCCGGCTGGGCCGGTGCGGCCGTCGTGGCGCTGTGGGCGGCCGCCGCCCTGCTGGCAGCCCTCGCCCCCGGGTGGGGTGCCCTGCAGGCGCTGAGCATGCGCCCGGGCGTGCTGCACGCGCTGAGCTTCCCGCAACTGTGGTGCGGGCTCAGCGTGGTGCTCGGCATCTGGTGTGCGGCGCGGGCGCTGCTGCGCGCCCGGCAGCTGGCCCCGTGCAGCGGGTGGACGACGACGATGTGGGCGCGGGCAGCGCTGGCCATGGTGGCCGCCGTGGGGTGGTGGTGGACGTGGGCTGTCTCCCCGCTGGATGCGTTGCCACGCGCCGAGGCTCCGGCCACGCCGACGGTCACGGTCGCGGCGTTCAATACCTTCGCAGAGCTTCGGGCAGAGGACCTGGCCGAGATCTTCGGCACCCAGGGGGCGGACGTGGCGGTGCTGCCCGAGTGGCGCGTCGACGGCGAATATGGTGAGCACACCCGCGCACTGCTCGCGGAGGCCGGACTCAACCCGGAGAACTTCCACCTGGCCCAGTCGACCCAGCCGGACCCGTCATGGATTTGGCCGGTGAGTCTCGTGTGGCGCGCCGACGGTGCCTGCGGGGACGCGATAGTGGTGGAGCCGGCAGAGCAGACCACCTTCGGCACCGTGGAGCTGCAGGCTACGGGCCAGTGCCCGCGGATCCTCGGGCTGCACACCATGGCCCCCGTCGGCGACCGCCAGTTGTGGCAGGAGGATCTTCACCGCATCTCCCGGCTTGCCGGACACAACGGCGGCACCCCGGTGGTCATCCTCGGGGATTTCAACGCCACGCTGCGGCATGGGCCGCTTGCGAGGCTCGAAGGCTTTGCTGACGCGCTGGACGCGGCGCCGCTGCTGCAGCGCGGCACGTGGACGACGCGCCTGGGCGCGCTGCTGCGCACGAGTATTGACCACGTGCTCGTGAGCGACGATCTCGCGGTCGTGGACACGCGGGTCCACGATCCGGTGGCCTCCGACCACACCATCGTCGTCACGACGCTGAGCACCCGCTGACCTATGACGAAGCCCCGCCGACCGGTGGCGGCAGGGCTTTTGTGTGGTGCTAGTGGGGGAGGCACTCCGCTGTGGCGAACAGGACGGTGCTGTCCCGGCCGGCGGCACCGGCGGCGGGCCACTGCGCGGCATCGCCGCGGGCGATGAGCTCCGCCACTGCCTCGCCCTTATCGGCGCCGGCCACGAGGAACCACACCGCGTCCGCACTGTTGACCGCCGGCAGCGTCAGCGTGGCGCGCTCCGCGGGGGGCTTCGGCGAATCCGTCACCGCCACCACCAGGCGCTCCCGCTCGGCAAGGGCCGGGGTGTGGGGGAACAGTGAGTTGATGTGGCCCTCCCCACCCATGCCCAGCAGGTGCAGGTCAAAGCCGTGCGGCGCCGACTCGGCGAGAACGTCGCTCATGTGCGCCACCGACTCCTCCAGGCTGAGCTCACCCAGCCGGTAGGAGTGGATGCGGGAGGAGGGCACCGGCACGTGGTCCAGCCACGCCGCACGGGCCTGCCCCTCGTTGGACTCCGGGTCGGACACCGGCACGTTGCGCTCGTCACCGAAGAAGACATGCAGGCGGGAGTAATCAATCGGGTGGGCGGGCGCGTGCGGATTCTGCTCGTGCGCATCATGAAGATCCGTCAGGGCCTTCAGGGTGGCAATGCCGGCAGTCCCGCCCGTGACAACCACGCGGGCGATGTGGTCGCCGTGCACCCCGCCGTGGGTTTGCGCCTGATAGATCTTCTCCGCGATGGCGGCGGCGGCCTGCGCCGCCAACTGCTCTGTGGAAGCAAACTCCCGCACGACGGGGCGGGGCAGCGAGGACTGCGACATCAGGGAGACTCCTAAAAAACGTAGGCGGGGTGGTTTAGAGGTTGAACGTGTCGACGTAACGCACCCGGCTCAAGCCCCGCAGGGCGCGACCGTAGGCCAGGTCCGGGTCCAGGTGGCGCAACTCCTCGGCGAGGCAGTCCGCCTGGCTGCGGCGCGACAAGGCCACGAGTGCCGGCGCCCGGCCGGGCACATGCACCGACAGGGTGTGGGCGTCTGCCACCTCAATGGTGATCAGGGAGTGCTTGCGGATGAGCTCCACCTTCGTCAACGGAATACAGGGGCGGCCCTCCGCATCCCGCGGAACCGCCTGCTGCCCGGTGGATTCGCGCACAATGTTCACGCCCAGTCGGTCGGCCAGCCACCCGGCGGCTAGGTCGACGCTGGGGGAGCCGGCGGGGCCGAAGACGCGGGCGTCGAGCACTTCTTCGTGGGGCTGCTGGTCCATGGTGGAGGCCACGATGCCCCGCCAGGGAGTAATGCGCGCCCACGCCATGTCCGAGTCGCCGGGGGTGTAGTGGTTGCGGCGCCGGTAGATGGAATCCTCCGGCGGGTCGAACAGGGCGTCGGTGATGCGGCGCTGCGCGAGCCGGCCAATGGGATCCACGGCGGGCTCCACGGGGGCGGCTGAGGGCCACCACGCCACAATCGGGGTGTCGGGCAGCAGCAGCGGGGTGACGACCGCCTCCAGGTGACGGGCCAGCTCCCCGCGGAGCTGCATGACCACGATCTCGGAGGCGCCGGCGTCGCCGCCGATGAGGACCTTCGCATCCAGCGACTGGGTGGGGGAGTCCGGGTCGGCGACGAGCATGAGCACCCGGGAGGGGTGCTCCCGGGAGGCGTCGGACACGCTCGTGATGAGGCAGTCAATATCGTCGTCGATGCTGGCGACGACGATAAGGGTCAGCACCCGGCCGGTTGCGACCTGGCCGCCGGTGTCCCGGATACTCACCAGGGTTTTGGAAATGTCCCGAGTTGTGGTGTCGGGGAGAGTGATGATCACGGGCAGATCCTAGGAAAAGTCGAATGAATCAGGCGTGGCGGGCGCACCACGGTGGGCTGTCATTAGGGGCGGCGCCAGGTGCGGCCATCGCGGGCCAGCATCCGGTCGGCGGACTCCGGGCCCCAGCTGCCGGCGGGGTACTCCTCGGGGCGGCCGCGCTGCGCCCAGTACTCGAGGATCGGGTCGAGAATCTTCCACGACAGCTCGACTTCCTCATTGGTGGGGAACAAGCTCGACTCATCAAGCAACGCATCCAGGATGAGGCGCTCGTAGGCTTCGGGGGATTCCTCGGTGAACGCCTCCGAGTAGGAGAAGTCCATGTTGACGTCGCGGACTTCCATCGTGGAGCCGGGCACCTTCGAACCGAAGCGCATGAGCATGCCCTCGTCGGGCTGGACGCGAATGACGACCGCGTTGTGGAGCTCCTCCGGGGACTGGGAGTTGCCGAAGGGCGGGTGGTGGGCCGGTTTGAACACGAGCGCGATCTCGGTGACGCGGCGGCCCAGCCGCTTGCCGGTGCGCAGGTAGAACGGCACCCCGGACCAGCGGCGGTTGGCGATCTGCAGGGTGCAGGCCGCATAGGTTTCCGTGGTGGATTCCGGGTCGAAGCCCTTCTCCTCCCGCAGGCCGGGCACCAGTTCGCTGCCCTGCCAGCCGGCCGCGTACTGGCCGCGAGCTGTCGTCTTCGCCAGCGGGTACACCGGGGCGGTGGCGCGCAGCACCTTAATCTTTTCCGCCTGCAGTTCCTGCGGGGTGAACGCGATGGGTTCCTCCATCGCGACGAGCGCCAGCAGCTGCAGCAGGTGGTTTTGGATCACGTCGCGGGCCGCACCGATGCCGTCGTAGTAGCCGGCACGACCACCCAGGCCAATGTCCTCGGCCATGGTGATCTGCACGTGGTCGACGTAGTGGTTGTTCCACAACGGGTCGAACAATTGGTTCGCGAAGCGCAGCGCCATGATGTTCTGCACGGTCTCTTTGCCGAGATAGTGGTCGATGCGGAACACCGCATCCTCGGGGAAGACGCTGTTGACGATGGCGTTGAGCTTGCGGGCCGATTTTTGGTCGTGGCCGAAAGGCTTCTCGATGATGACGCGCCGCCAGGAACTGTCGGTGGCTTTCGCCATCCCGGACCGGTCCAGCTGGTGGCACACGTCAGAGAAGTAATCCGGCGGCACCGACAGGTAGAACGCCCAGTTGCCGGCCGTGCCGCGGGAGGAATCAATATCGGCCAGGGTGTCGGCCAGCTGATCGAAGGCCTTATCGTCGTCGAAGTTGCCGGTGACGAAGAAGATGCCCTCGGCGAGCCGCTCCCACACACTGTCGCGGAAGTCGGTGCGCGCCCCCTCCTTCACCGCGCCGAGGACGTAGTTTTCGAAGTCTTTCTTGCTCCATTCGCGGCGCCCATAGCCGACGAGGGAGAACCCCGGGGGCAGCAGCCCTCGGTTCGCCAGGTCGTAGATCGCTGGCAGGAGTTTCTTGTGGGCGAGATCGCCGGTGACGCCGAAGATCACCATGCCGCACGGGCCCGCGATGCGGGGCAGTCGCTTATCTTCAGTGTCGCGCAGTGGGTTGAACCACTCCGCGCCGTGGGGGATACCGGTTAAGGAATTGTTCACGTGAGGTTTCTTCGCGTCCGTTGAAGGAATGGGGGGGTCTGGGGCGTGGAGACTGTGCCCGGCTGCGGTGCAGCGCAGGTGGGCACGGGGGAAGAAGAGACGCTGGGAAGCACTGCCGCTGTGTGCGGGCTGGGTCCTCCTACCGGGGGTTCTGTGCCGTGCCCTCGGGGCGCACGCGCCCCGGGGTGGCCCGGGGGTTGCGAACCGGGGTTATTCTAGCGCCCTTGTGCGGCGAGCTTGGTGTCCAACTCATTGAGCAGCGCGGTCCAGGAGTCGACGAACTTCTCCACGCCTTCGCGTTCCACGGTGGCGTAGACGTCTGCCAGGTCGACGCCGGCGTCCGTGACGCGCTGCAACTGGGAGTGCGCGGTCAGTGCGCCGGGGGTGAGGGTGTCGCCGTCGAGGCCCGCGCCTTCGAGGAGGGCGTCGATGGTGCCCTGCGGCATCGTGTTGACGGTGTCGGGGCCGGCGAGCTGGTCGACGTAGAGGGTGGCGGGGTACGCGGGGTTCTTCACGCCCGTGGAGGCCCACAGGGGGCGCTGCACGTGCGCGCCTTCGGGCAGGGTGGCTGCGGCAAACAGTTCCTTGAACGCGCCGTAGCAGGCGTAGGCGCCCGCCAGGCCGGCGACGCCGCGGGCCGCCAGGGCGTCCTCGGTGCCGATGGCGTCGAGGCGCTTGTCGACCTCGGTGTCGATGCGGGAGACAAACACGCTCGCGACCGAGCGGATGCGGGACACATCCTTTCCGGCGGCGTGGGCGCGGGCGATGCCGTCGAGGTAGGCGGCGACGACCTTGCGGTACTGCGCCTCGGAGAAAATCAGGGTGACGTTGACGCTGATGCCCTCGGCCAGGGCGTCGCTAATCGCCGGCAGGGACCCCTCGGTCGCCGGAATCTTGATCATGACGTTGTCGCGGCCCACCCGCTGGTGCAGCTCGCGGGCCTGGGTCAGCGTCGCGGCCGCGTCCTCGGAGATCCGGGGGTCGACCTCGATGGACACCCAGCCGTCGCGGCCGCCAGTGGAGGAGAAGACCTGCGCGAAGGCATCGCAGGCCTCGCGCACATCGTCGATGGCCATGGCGTAAACCGCCTCGTCGGCGGTGGCACCCTTGGCGGCCAACTCTTTCAGCTGGGCGTCGTAGGCGTTGCCACTGCTCATCGCCGCAGCAAAGATCGCCGGGTTGGTGGTCACCCCCAGCACGCCGATCTCGATCATGGCGGCGAGGTTGCCGCTGTGAATCCGCTCGCGGCTCAAATCATCCAGCCAGGTGCTGGTGCCGATGCGCTCCAGGTCGTGCAAAGCAGTAAACGTCATGGACTAACCGTCTTTCGTGTGACCCCACGCCCCCGTGCGCACACGGCTGGGGTGGGAAATATAAGAAAAAATAGGGGCTCCCCACCCTGCGCACCGCGCAGCGAGAGGGAGCGAAAAAGAGGAATATCCGTGGGCACGGGGCGGGTGCGGGCCGACGCCCACGGAGGGAAAAGTGTGGCACTACTTGGCGGCCTTCATGGATTCCTGAGCGGCACGCCAGACGGCCTCGGCGGTAATACCGAACTCGTCGTAGAGCTTCTCGTAGGGGGCGGAGGCGCCGAAGTGCTCGAGGGAGACCGCGCGGCCGGCGGAGCCGATCCACTGGTACCAGGGCATCGCGATGCCGGCTTCGACGGAGACGCGGGCGCGAACAGCGCTCGGCAGGACGGATTCCTGGTAGGCCTCGTCCTGCTCCGCGAACCACTCCATGCAGGGCATGGAGACGACGCGGGCACCGTGGCCGTCGGACTCGAGGAGGCGGGCGGCCTCCACGGCGAGCTGCACCTCGGAGCCGGTGGCGATGAGGATGACGTCCGGGGTGGGCTTGGAGCCTTCCACGAGGACGTAGGCGCCGCGGGCGACACCTTCTGCGGCCTTCTCCTTGGTGCCTTCCAGCACGGGCACGTTCTGGCGGGTGAGCGCCAGGCCCTTCGGGGACTCGCGGTACTCGAGGGCGGCCTTCCAGGCGGCGGCGGTTTCGTTGGCGTCCGCGGGGCGCAGCATCGACAGATTGGGGATGGCGCGCAGCGCGGCGAGCTGCTCGACGGGCTGGTGGGTGGGGCCGTCTTCGCCGAGGCCGATGGAGTCGTGGGTCCACACGTAATAGGCGTCGGTGCTCATCAGGGCGGCGAGACGCACGGCGGGGCGCATGTACTCGGAGAAGATGAGGAAGGTGCCGCCGTAGGCGCGGGTGTTGCCATGCAGGGAGATGCCGTTGATGATGGCGCCCATGGCGTGCTCACGGATACCGAAGTGGAGGTTGCGGCCGTAGGGGCTGGTGGTCCACGTGTCGGTGGTGATCGCCTCGGGGCCGAAGGATGCGGCGCCCTTGATGACGGTGTTGTTGGAGCCGGCGAGGTCGGCGGAGCCGCCCCACAGTTCGGGCAGCTGGGCGGCCAGCGCCTGCAGGGTTTCCTCGGAGGCCTTGCGGGTGGCCACACCCTTCGGGTCGGCATCCCAGCTGGGCAGGGTGGCGCCGAAGTCGGCGGGCAGGGAGCGGGTCGCCAGGCGGTCGAACAGGGCCTTGTTCTCGGGGTTCTTCTCCGCCCAGGCGTCGAAAGCCTGCTGCCACTCGGCGTGGGCGGCCTTGCCGCGGGCGACGAGCTCGCGGGTGTGGGCGAGCATCTCGTCGTTCTCGGGGAAGTCGACGGCCGGGTCGAAACCGAGGGCCTTCTTCGTGGCGGCCACCTCCTCGGCGCCGAGGGCGGCACCGTGCACGGAGCCGGTGTCCATCTTGTTCGGGGCGGGGTAGCCGATGACGGTCGAGATGCGGATGAAGGAGGGGCGCGGGTCCTTCTTCGCTTCCTCGACGGCCTGGAGGATGCCGGCGATGTTCTCGCCGCCGGTGACCTCGAGGGTCTGCCAGCCGTAGGCCTCGTAGCGGGCAACGACGTCCTCGGTGAAGGCGATCCGGGTGTCCTCCTCAATGGAGATCCGGTTGTCGTCCCAGAAGACAATGAGGTTGCTCAGCTGCTGGGTGCCCGCCAGGGAGCAGGCCTCGCTGGTCACGCCCTCCTCCATGTCGCCGTCGGAGGCGATGACGTAGATGTAGTGGTCGAAGGGGGACTGGCCGGCCGGAGCCTCGGGGTCGAACATGCCGCGCTCGCGGCGGGACGCCATCGCCATACCCACCGCGGAGGCCAAGCCCTGGCCCAGCGGGCCGGTGGTGATCTCCACGCCCTTGGTGTGGCGGTACTCCGGGTGGCCCGGGGTCAGCGAGCCCCAGGTGCGCAGCTTCTTCAGGTCCTCCATCTCCAGGCCGAAACCGCCCAGGTACAGCTGCACGTATTGCGTCAACGAGGAGTGGCCACAGGACAGCACGAAGCGGTCGCGGCCCACCCATTCGGTATCGCTCGGGTCGTGGCGCATGACCTTCTGGTAGAGGGTGTAGGCCAGCGGCGCCAGCGACATTGCGGTGCCGGGGTGCCCGGAGCCGCACTTCTGCACCGCGTCGGCGGCGAGAATGCGGGCGGTGTCGACGGCAAGGGTGTCCAGCGTCGCCCAGTCGGCGGGGTAGTGCGCGGTTGTCAGTTCGCTGAGATCCCGGTGCGTCGACGACGCAGCGGAGGAGGTGGAAGCACTCACGGTGAAATAAGGTCCTTCGAAAATAGCTAGGTAAGTCTGCGGGCATCGCGCCCGCCACGAGGCGCGGGCGTCGCGCGGATCGCCGTGGCGGCGGTGATGCTGTGCCCACAACTGTAGTGAACCGTGCCCGATCCTGCTTGCTCGGGCCGCTGGGCCTGTGCACAACCCGCGCCCGGTGGTGTGCGGCGGGGGTGATGTCAGGCGTATCTCACCGCGGGCCGTGCTGTTGTCTATCTCATGTGATCCGGGGGCCATTGTTGCGCCTCACTGCACCACTGTGGTGCGCGCCGCGACGATCGGATGTGAGCTGATGGCCCGGCACTTTCGCTGCCTGGACCATCCGTGCCCACAGCTTTCCCAGGGGCACCCGTGCATCACGGCGGCAGTCCGGGCGCGCCGCCACCGGCGCCCGCGCCCGCATCACTGGCGGGGGTTTGCGCGGCCAGGGCCGTTGGCGACCCCGGCCCCCATGGCGGGGCGAGGCGGTGGCGGTGGGGGATGGGCGTGCCACTGATGGCATCGCCCCCGGGCGGCCGCTAGGCTTAGTGCGGTCGAATCGGGCCGCGAGCCCCTGCCGCGCCGTGCTCTGCAGCATCACGCTGTGGGGATGCGCACCGCCACCGATGGAGGCGAGTGTGTGCCCGCCCGGGCACAGGCGTCGGATACCCCCGAATGTGGGGTCCCCTGGGAACTTCTTCGCATCCCCGGCCGACTATCTTTTTTGGTGGGCCCCGCCCTCCACTGTTTTGTCACACCACGCGCCCGCGCACGCTGCGCATCGCCGCGACCGTGGTGTGAGTTTTTTCTAGAAACCCCGAAGGGACCTGTACGTGGAGACGATCAAGGCCTATGTCGCGCTGACGAAGCCGCGGGTCATTGAGCTCCTCTTGGTGGCAACCTTCCCGGCCATGCTCCAGGCGGAACGCGGAGTCAACCACATTGGGTTGATTCTGCTCACCGTCATCGGTGGCTGGATGGGTGCCGCGGCGGCCAACACCTTCAACATGGTGGCGGACTCCGACATCGACAAGGTGATGAAGCGCACGGAGCGCCGGCCGCTGGCCAAGATGGTGGTCAGCAACAGAAACGCCACGATTTTCGCGTGGACGTTAACTGTGACGAGCTTCCTGTGGTTGTGGCTGTTGTGCCACTCGCTGCTGGCGGCCGTGTTCGTCATGCTGACGATCGCCTTCTACATCTTCGTCTACACCAAGTGGCTCAAGCGCTCCACCCCGATGAACATCGTGTGGGGCGGCGCCGCTGGCTGCATGCCCACCCTGGTTGGTTGGGCGGTCATCGCCGACAACCTCCCGGAAGGCGCGAACCCGCACTGGTGGCAGGCAGTCGTGCTGTTCATGGTGATTTTCTTCTGGACGCCGCCGCACACGTGGGCCCTGGCGATGCGCTACAAGGAGGACTACGCGGCCGCCGGGGTGCCGATGATGCCGGTGGTCCGCACCGAGGTCGAAGTGACCCGGCAGATTGTGGGCTACACCTGGGCCACCGTGCTGACCACCCTGCTGCTCGTGCCGGCCGCCGGCTGGCTGTATGCCGTTGTGGCGGTGCTCACGGGCATCTGGTTCCTCATCATGGCCATCCGGCTGCACGCCGGCGTGAAGAAGGGGGAGGAAGTCAAGCCGCTGAAGCTGTTCATCCTCTCCAACAACTACCTCGCGATCGTGTTTGTGGCGCTCTCCCTCGACGCGATCCTTGGCCTGGAGACCATCGCCAGCTGGTTGGGCTGGACCTCCAGCCTGTTCATCTAAACCACCTGTGCCTAAAGACGGCAGCGCCCCAGGAAAACCACCGACGGTGTCCCTGGGGCGCTGTTGTGTGTGGGGCCTGCTTAGTCCTCGTCGCTGATGCGGAGCACCACCGCCCCGGTGGTGGCCCTGTCCTGCAGGTCCCGGTGGGCCTGCGCGCCGTCTGCGAGCGGATAGGAGGCCCCGACCCGGATGTCGAGGACACCTTCGGCGATGGCTTGGGTGACGGCCTGGGCGCGCATGACGAACTCCCCGGGCTCCGCAGTCCACGCACCGATGCTGGGGCGGGTGAGGAAGATGCTGCCGTGGGCGTTGAGCTCCTGCGGGTCGATGGGGTCCACCGCCCCGGAGGCCGCACCAAACAGGCAGACCACGCCCCGCGGGCGCACCATGCACAGCGACTGGGCAAAGGTGTCCTTGCCGACCCCGTCGTAGACGACGTCGACACCGCGGCCTTGCGTCGCAGCGAGCACCTGCTCGGCGAGGTCCTCACCGTAGCGGAACACCTCCGTCGCGCCGGCGTCCCGCGCGAGCTGCTCCTTGGCATCGCTACTGACGACTGAGTAGACGCGGGCACCGCGGGCACGGGCGAACTGGGTGACGAGTCGGCCGACGCCACCGGCGCCGGCGGTGATGACGCAGCTGTCGCCCTCCCCGAGCTCGACCACACCGTGGGTGAGGTAGTGGGCGGTAATGCCCTGCAGGAGCATGCTCGCCGCGACCTCGAGGTCCATGCCGCGGGGCACGGCCACCAGCCGGTCGCGGGGGACGCACACGAACTCCGCGTAGGAGCCAAAGGCATCGCACCACGCCACCCGGGTGCCCTCGGCGATGGTGCCGGTGGGGTCTTTCACCACTCGGCCAGTGCCTTCAAAACCGGGGGTAAAGGGCGGCTCGGCGGGGTAGACGCCCTCACGGAAGTAGGTATCGATGTAGTTGACGCCGGCCACATCGACGGCGACGAGCACCTCCGCGTCTGTCGGCTCCGGGACCGGCGCCTCCTCCAGGGAGAGGACCTCGGGCCCGCCATGGCGTGTGACTCTTAACGCTTTCATGCCGTCTACTGTATTAGCTCACGCCCACCTGTGTCCCACGCTGCCCCCACACAGGGGAGAACACACACTGCGCAGTCGCCCCGCAGACGCCGGCACCCCGGCCCGTGGTACCGGTCCGGGGTGCGAGATGCCTGCGCAGGCTTAGCGCGGCGCGGCGGCGGTCTCGACGCCGAGGGGGAGCGCCGGGGTGTCCTCCATGGTGGGGTCGACGAGCTGCCGACCCTGGGCGTAGAGGAAGCCCATGTAGGCCACGATCACACCGCACAGGCCGACGTGGAAGGGCACCGTCCAGCGCGGCACCCCCCAGTTGTACTGGATGATGCCGATGGCGGCCTGCGCCAGGATGAAGACGATGAGGATGAGGCCCAGGCGCAGGGTCTGCTTGTTCGCCCGGATGGCGAGCAGCGCCACCACGAGGCCCACCGTGAGCCCCAGGTAGAGGTACATGAAGTGGGCGTGGATGTGGGCGATCTCCGCGAGGTCGACGTGGAGGCGACCCAGGGCACCTGCCTCATAGTCGCCGGCGTGCTCCCCGGCGCCGGTCACCATGGTGCCGGTCGTCAGCACGATAAGCAGGGCGACCGCCGCGGCCAGCGCCAGGTACTGCAGCGGGCGGGGGAAGAACTGCACGGGACGGCCCGTATCCGGCTGCTTGATCCACTCGTAGAGGAGGGCGGCCATCCACACCAGGATCATCGAGGGCATGAAGTGCAGCGCCACGATCCACCACTTGAGCGACAGCAGGACGCTGATGCCGCCGATGATGGCCTGCACGATGACACCAATGCCCTGGAGGAAGGCGAACACCTTGATGGCGCGGCGGCGGCCCGCGCGCCACACAACGATGAAGCAGTAGAGGGCGGCTGCGCCGACCACGAAGGTGAGCAGGCGGTTGCCCCACTCGATCGCCTGGTGGATCGCCGGGGCGGCACCCTGCACCGGGGTCAGTGACCCCGGCTGGCAGTTCGGCCACGTCGTGCAGCCCAGGCCGGAGCCCGTCACACGGACGATGGAGCCGGTGAAGACGATGCCCGCCTGGCAGATGAGCACCAGCAGGGCGGCGATCTTTTGGCGCTTGAGGTTGTCGAAGCCCCGCAGGTCCGTGGGGGCGGAAGTTGGGTGAGTGGGGGTGGTAGTCACGGCCGCTAGTTTAGCGCCGGATGTTTGCTCGGGCATGGAATAGCTCCCACCAGATGCCCGCATGTGCCCGATATCACCGCGCAGCTGCGGCCTTTCCCACACATCGGTGGAGCGCTCGCCACTCCTCGCCGCAGCACCCCGGCGGGGGCGAACACCGCGGCGGGGGTAGCGCGGAGCTTTGGCGTTACTCGAAGCGGAAGAGTTTCGCGGCGGCCGCCCCGCCCAGCACCATCCACACGAGCAAGATTGCCAGGTGCGTCAGCGGCAGCTGGCCGGCGAGGGCGTCTTTCACCCCGTCGGCGAGCGCCACCGAGGGCACGACGTTGAGCGCGGGGTGGATGTCGCCCGCGGCGCGCACGACGACGTAACTGCTGAAGCCGACGAGGAGGAACCAGATGAGGTTGGCGAGCGCGAGCACGATCTCCGCCGGCAGGGTGCCGCCCACGAGCAGTCCGAGGGCGGTGAAGGCGGCCACACCCACCAGGAGGGTGAGCAGCGCGTAGACGACGCCCAGGGCGCTGTCGGGGCGCCAGCCCAGCAGTAGGGCGGTGACGGTGAGGATGAGCGTTTGGACGGCGGCGACCGCGATGACGGCCACCACCTTGCCGGAGATGATCGTCCATGGCGGCACCCCGGAGGCGCCGATGCGTTTGAGCGCCCCGTAGCGGCGGTCGAAGGCCACGGCGATAGCCTGGCCGGTAAACCCGCTCGACATGGCGGAGATCGCCAACGTCAGGGGGAACGCCACCCGGATCGGGTCGGCGACGTCAATGACCGACGTGAGCGACAACGCCACCAGTGTGAGCAGCGGGATGACGAGGCTGAGGAGCTGCTGTTCGCCGTGGCGGAGGAACAGGCGGGACTCGATGCGCGCCTGCGCGGCCACCATGGCGGGCACGCTCGCACGCCGGGTATCGGGGGTGAAGGTGCCGGGCGCAAGCCGCAGGTTGCTCGTCACGCTGCCCGCGGTGGGGGTGGTGTCTGCCATGGGGTTACCTCCGCATCTCGGTGCCGGTGATGTCGAGGAACACGTCCTCAAGGCTGCGGTGCACGACGCTGAGTTCTTTCATCAGCACGTCCTGCTCGGCGGCCAGCCGCGCCAGTGTCGCAATGAGTTGCGGGGACGGCTCGGCGCTCACCCGGTAGGACATCGGCCGCAGCGCGGTGACCTCCACTCCGGGGTGGGCGGCGGCGAGGCCGGCGGCGAAACGCTCCACATCGAGCGCGGACGCCGTCTGGAAAGACAACTGCCCGGTGGCCGTGCGGGTCATAAGCTCGCTGGGGGTGCCCTGGGTGAGGACCCGGCCGCGGTCCATGATGACCACCTGGTCGGCCAGGGCTTCCGCCTCGTCCATCAAGTGGGTGGTCAGCACGATCGTCACCCCGTCGGCGCGCAGCCGGTTGACGATCTCCCACACCGCCAGCCGCGACTGGGCATCCATGCCGGCCGTCGGCTCGTCGAGGAATACCAGCTCCGGGCGGCCCACGAGCGCGCAGGCGAGGCTCAGGCGTTGCTGCTGCCCGCCGGACAGGCGCCGGTAGTTCGTCTTCGCCTGGGCGCTCAACCCCACAAGGTCGAGCAGCCACTCCGGGTCCAGCGGGTGGGCGCTATAGGAGGCTACGAGGTCGAGCATCTCCCGCACCCGGATTCCCGGGTAGGCGCCGCCGCCCTGCAGCATGATGCCAATGCGGCGACGCAACTGCACCGGCTGGGTGGCGGGGTTGAGGCCCAGGACCGAAATGCTGCCGGAGGTGGGGCGGGTGAACCCCTCACACATTTCAATGGTGGTGGTTTTGCCCGCCCCGTTGGGGCCCAGCACCGCCGTGACGGTGGCGGGGGCGACGTCGAAACTCACGCCGTCGACGGCGGTGACATCGCCAAACGTCTTCCTCACGTCACGCACGCTGAGCGCGGGGCTTGTGCCCCCGGGGGTGCGGTGGTCTGTACTCACGTCGAACCAGTCTAAGGCAGAGTGCGCCCGCGGGGCTCAGCGGCGGCGCGCCGCAGGCCGCGCGCCCCGCCAGAAGGTGCCGGTGCGGCGGGCAAGCAGCCACCACAACGCCAGCATGCAGGTGCCGAAAACCCCGAGGGCCGCGCCGTAAATCCACACCGTCGTCGACGGCGGCAGCGCCAGGCCGCGGGGCAGCACCATGAAGGACACGGCCGCCGAGTACACAATCGCCGGGGTGCGGAACAGGGGCCGGTTGGCGAAAGCTGCGAGCGGGATGATCGCCCACAGGAGGTACCAGGGGTGGACGACGGGGAAAAAGACGACGAGGACGAAGGTGGACACCCCCAGCCCGCCGACCGGGGGGATCGCGCCCCGGTAGGTGGCGAGCAGCATGCGCGCCAAAAACACCGCGACGAGCACGAGGCCCGCGCCCCGGGTGAGCGGCAGGATGGTGTCCGTGTGATCCCCCAACCCCAGCAGCATGCCCACGAAGCCGCTGAGCACGCCGACATCGGTGGTCAGTGACAGCCAGCTGCGGATCGTGGCGGCCCCACCCTGGCCGGTCACCCAGCCCAAGCCGATGCCCGTGGCCACCGTGGCCGCAGCAATCGTGGCCACCATGACGGCCGCCTCCACGGCGGCGGCCACTCCGATGGCCAGGGCGTGCGGCCAGTCGAGGCCACGCAGCTCCCGGGCGAGCCACATGCCGACGAAACCTAAGGCCACGAACCCCGTCACCTTCGTCAACCCTGCGCACGTGATGAGCACGGTGCTGGCGACGATGAGCGCCCACGCCCGGGGGCGGTGATTCATCTTCAGCGCGTCGACGCCTCGCATGCCGAGCTCCACGCCGGGCAGCATGAAGCCCAGCAGCACAGCCTCGTTGTGGATGCCACCCACCAGGTGCAGCAGCACCAGGGGGTTGAGCACGCTCATCCACAGGGCGGCCTGTGCGTCGACCCGGCAGCGCAGCGCCAGCCGGTACACGGCCCAGCCGGCGGCCGCCACGCCCAGCACGCTGAGTAGGCGGTGGCACATGATGCCCAGCAGGATGGAGTCCCCGGTGGCGCGGGAAATCGCGGCCGCGAGTCCCAACGCGACCGGCCCGTACGGGGAGGGGGAGTGGGACCAAATGAGCGGCACGCTGCGGGCCAGGGGGTGGTTGACCCCGAGGATGTCGACCGGGCCGGCGCTATAAGGATCCAGGCCCTGGGCGGCAATCGACCCCTGGGCCAGGTAGGAGTAGATGTCCTGGGTGAACATCGGGGCGGACAAAGCGATCGGCAGGATCCAGGCGGCCGCCGTGCGGCGGATGAGCGACAGGGTGAGCAGGGGCCGGGCATCCGCCCGGGTGAGCCGCACCCCCACAAAGGGGCCCATGGCCAGCCACGCGACGACGAGGAATCCGATGCCGACGTAGCAGAGCACCGAGGAGGTTTGCAGCATCCGGCCCATGATCGACCCGCCGGGGAAGGACCCATAGGGGTTACCCACCACCGGCAGCGCGCCGGCGCCGAGGGCGCCGAACCCCAACAGGATCGCGCCGAGCGTGCCCAACCAGCGGATGAGAGCGAAGCGGTAGAGTTCCTCCGCCCTTAAGGCCCGCGCCGGCTGGGAGGAAATGCGTCCCGGCTGCGCCAACTGCCGCACCCGGGCGCCGGGGCCGCCGGTGACGGGCACCAGGTCGTGGCCCACGACCGCGCGCATGAGCGCGCCCGTGCCGGTGGCTTGCGCGCCGGCAGGCTGGGGCACCTCACCGATCTCGGCGGCGTCGATGTGGAGCGCCTGCGAGCGCGACCCCGGGGACCCCAGGTGCGGCGCATCGCCACGTGCTGCGGCGGCCAGACGGGACAGTATTTTCACAAGCGCTCAGTCTAACGATGCTGAGCCCTGCCGCGGGTCGCGCCCCGCCTGGGAAGGGGTGGGACGCAGGCAACCCCACTGGTGCGTGCATGCGCATGGGAGTAGGTGGTGGGGTGGCGTGTTTGTGCCACATGGCCAGGGCTATTGCATGCGCCACAGATTTAAGGAACACTAGTGTTGTCAAAAACCTTTGACGACCGCTGTCGCTTGACACCGCACGCGCCCCGACATCGTCCGCAGCCCGCGCCATCGGAATCGCAGTGCCGTCGTGCACCAGCCCCGCGCCCGACCGCCTTTCTCTAGGCCGCGCGCGTGTGCACGACACACCGCACCGCATCCGGCCAGCGCCCTGCCGCCGACGGCAAAGTATCGGGGCGTCGACTTCGTGCGCGTGTGGCTCGCGCCAGCCCATGTGTCGCCTCACCCACGGCCTTGTGAGACCACACGCCGCCTTCACGCGCGCACCGCCGCGCTAACGATGCAGTGGCGTGCCGAGCAGATCGGGGGAGGAGTCCGGCGCCTGGGGTGGTGCGTGGGCGTCGGCGAGGCACACCACTAGTGAGGGAAGGAGGCGACGAGCTGCGATGACCAACGCCGCATTACGCGCCGTGGAGGGTGATACCCGCCAGGCCATTTTGCGTCGCCTGCTCACCGGCGGCCCCCAAACCACCGCCGATATCGCCTCGCACCTGCAACTCGCAGCAGCCGGTGTGCGCCGCCACCTCGACAACCTGCTGGAGGATGGGCTGGTGGAGACCTGCCCCGCCCGCACCCCCAACAAGGGGCGCGGCCGGCCGGCCAAAGCCTTCCGCCTCACCCCGGCAGGGCGCCAGCACTTCGGGCACGACTACGACACTCTCGCCTCCCTCGCGGTGGAAGCACTGCGGGAAACCGGCGGCAGTGTGGCGGTGAAAGCGTTCGCCAAAAAACGCGCCGCCCGCATGTTGGCCGACGTGTCCGAGGCGACCAGCCACGCGGAGTTCAGCCCCGAGGAGAAAGCCGAACGGATCGCCGAGGTGCTGAGCCGCCACGGCTATGCCGCGGAGGTTCGCGCCACCGACCGGGGTGTGCAGCTGTGCCAGCACCACTGCCCGATCAGTGAGGTGGCCTCCGAGCACCCCGAGCTGTGCGAAGCGGAACACGAAGCCCTGGCTGAACTCTTCGGCCAGCACGTGCAACCACTCGCATCGATCGCCGACGGGCACGACATCTGCACCACCCACATCCCCACGACCCTCGCGTTCCTCGGGAGCGCTGAGGACTGCTGCGGGAGCGACGGCGGCTGTGACTGCGGCGCGGAGACTGCGTCATCGAAGGTTCCGGGGAATTGTCTTCCCCTGACGCCCATCACCCACACTGCTCACACGAAGGGAGCGCCTCGACAGTGACTCAGGCAACTGACAGGGCCGACGCGCCACGCACCGATGACGAAATCATCGAGTCCATTGGTGCCTACAACTACGGCTGGCACGACAGCGACGCCGCCGGCGCGGCCGCGAAGCGCGGCCTCAACCGCGACGTCGTCGCCGACATTTCCGCCAAGAAGAACGAGCCCGAGTGGATGCTTCAGAACCGCCTGAAGGCGCTGGAGATCTTCGACAAGAAGCCCATGCCCACCTGGGGTGCGGACTTGAGCGGCATCGACTTCGACAACATCAAGTACTTCGTCCGCTCCACGGAGAAGCAGGCCACCACCTGGGATGACCTGCCCGAGGACATTAAAAACACCTACGACAAGCTCGGCATCCCCGAGGCGGAAAAGAAGCGCCTGGTCGCCGGTGTGGCCGCCCAGTACGAATCCGAGGTCGTCTACCACCAGATCCGCGAGGACCTCGAGCGTCAGGGCGTGATCTTCCTCGACACCGACACCGCGCTCAAGGAGCACCCGGAGCTGTTCCGCGAGTACTTCGGCACCGTCATCCCCGCCGGCGACAACAAGTTCTCCGCGCTGAACACGGCTGTGTGGTCCGGTGGCTCCTTCATCTACGTGCCCAAGGGTGTGCACGTCGACATCCCGCTGCAGGCCTACTTCCGCATCAACACGGAAAACATGGGCCAGTTCGAGCGCACCCTCATCATCGTCGACGAGGACGCCTACGTGCACTACGTCGAGGGCTGCACCGCGCCGATCTACAAGTCGGACTCCCTGCACTCCGCCGTCGTGGAGATCATCGTGAAAAAGGGCGGCCGCTGCCGCTACACCACCATCCAGAACTGGTCGAACAACGTCTACAACCTCGTCACCAAGCGCACCAAGTGCGAAGAGGGCGCGACCATGGAGTGGGTGGACGGCAACATCGGCTCCAAGGTGACGATGAAGTACCCGGCCGTGTGGATGACCGGCCCCCACGCCAAGGGCGAGGTGCTGTCCGTCGCTTTTGCCGGCGAAGGCCAGTTCCAGGACACCGGCGCGAAGATGGTGCACATGGCACCGCACACGTCCTCCAACATTGTCTCCAAGTCGGTGGCCCGCGGCGGTGGCCGCGCCGCCTACCGCGGCCTGGTGCAGGTCAACAAGGACGCGCACCACTCCACCTCCAACGTGGAATGTGACGCCCTGCTCGTCGACAACATTTCCCGTTCGGATACCTACCCCTACAACGACATCCGCAACGACCACGTCTCGCTCGGCCACGAGGCCACCGTGTCCCAGGTCAGCGAAGACCAGTTGTTCTACCTCATGAGCCGCGGCGTGGCCGAGGATGAGGCCATGGCGATGATCGTCCGTGGCTTCGTCGAGCCGATTGCCAAGGAGCTGCCGATGGAATACGCCCTCGAGCTCAACCGCCTCATTGAACTGCAGATGGAAGGATCGGTGGGCTAGAAGTGACCACCCCCCAAACCGCTCCCGTCAAAAATGCCACCTACCACAACAACAAGGGTGACCTGTTCACTTCCTTCGATGTGGCTGACTTCGAGGTCCCCCGTGGCCGCGACGAAGTGTGGCGCTTCGTGCCGCTGCGCCGCCTGCGCGGCCTGCACGACGGCAGCTTCGCCCCGGCAGACACCCCGGACGTCACCGTCGACGTCCCCGCGGGTGCAGAAGGCGTGACCGTGGAAACCCTGGCCAAGGGCGACCCGCGGCTGGGCCGCACCGGCGGTGCCGTGGATCGCATCGGCGCCCAGGCGTGGACGTCCTCCCAGGGCGGCCAGCTGGTGCACATCGCCAAGAATGCGCACATTGACCAGCCCATCACCATCACCGTGACGGGCAAGGGGCCGGAGGTCACCACCTTCGGCACCCTCGTCATCGATGTGGAAGAGGGCGCGAGCGCCTTTGTCAACCTGCACTTCGTGGGCACCGGCACCCACGCCGACAACCACGAATACTTGGTCGGCGACAACGCCCGCCTCACCGTCGTGGTCCACGAGGACTGGGACGACGACGCCGTGCACTGCGCCGGCGAGCGCGCCGTCCTCGGCCGTGACTCCGTGTTCCGCCACACCGTGGCCACCTTCGGCGGCGGCGTGGTGCGCAACGTGCCCCAGGTGAAGTTCACCCAGCCCGGCGGCGACGCCGAACTGCTCGGCGTCTACTTCGCCGACGATGGCCAGTTCTTCGAACAACGCCTGCTCGTCGACCACGCCGTGCCGAACTGCCGCTCCAACGTCATGTACAAGGGTGCGCTGCAGGCCGACGCCGACTCCGACAAGCCGGAGGCCCGCACCGCCTGGGTGGGCGACGTGCTCATCCGCTCCAACGCGCAGGGCACCGATACCTACGAGGTCAACCGCAACCTCGTGCTCACCGAGGGTGCGCGCGCCGACGCGGTGCCGAACCTCGAGATCGAAACCGGCGAGATCGCCGGTGCCGGTCACGCCGCCACCGTCGGCCGCTTCGATGATGAGCAGCTGTTCTACCTGCTGTCCCGCGGTATCACCCCGGCGGCCGCCCGCCGCCTCATCGTGCGCGGCTTCTTCTCCGAGGTCATCTCCCGTATCCCGGAAGCCGCACTCCGCGACACCCTCGAAGACCGCATCGCCCACGAGCTGGAAAACACCCCGCTGTAACCCCTCCGTCCACCCACGACACCCCGCCGGCCCTTGCGCCCGGTGGGGGCGTGTGTGCCCTGCTTGACACGAAAAGGTGACCTCACCCATGAGCACTCTCGAAATCAAAAACCTGCACGCCCAGGTCCGCCCCACCGAGGAGGGCGCGGCACCGAAGGAAATCCTCAAGGGCGTCAACCTCACCATCAACTCCGGTGAAACCCACGCCATCATGGGCCCCAACGGCTCCGGCAAATCGACCCTGTCCTACACCATCGCCGGCCACCCCAAGTACGAAGTGACCGAGGGCGAGGTGCTGCTCGACGGCGTCAACCTCCTCGACCTCGATGTGGACGAGCGCGCCCGCGCCGGCCTGTTCCTCGCCATGCAGTACCCGGTCGAGGTGCCGGGTGTGTCCATGGCGAACTTCCTCCGCACCGCCGCCACCGCCGTGCGCGGCGAGGCCCCGAAGCTGCGCGATTGGGTCAAGGAGGTGCGCGAGGCTCAGGAAGAGCTCGCCATCGACAAGGCCTTCTCCGAGCGCAGCGTCAACGAGGGCTTCTCCGGCGGTGAGAAGAAGCGCCACGAGGTGCTGCAGCTGGGGCTGCTCAAGCCTAAGTTCGCCGTCCTCGACGAGACCGACTCCGGCCTGGACGTCGACGCACTGCGCGTGGTGTCCGAGGGCATTAACCGCTACAAGGAGCGCGAGAACGGTGGCGTGCTGATGATCACCCACTACAAGCGCATCCTCAACTACGTCCAGCCCGACTTCGTGCACGTCTTCGCCGACGGCCGCATCGTCGAGTCCGGTGGCCCGGAGCTCGCCGACGAGCTCGAGGCCAACGGCTACGACCGCTTCCTGTGATGAGTTTCCGTCTCCCCGATGGCCGCTTGGACGTCGCCGCCGTGCGGCAGGAATTCCCCATCCTGAGCCGCACGGTGCGGGGCGACAAGCCGCTTGTCTACCTGGATTCCGGCGCGACCAGCCAACGCCCCCTGCGCGTGTGGGAGGCGGAGCAGAACTTCGTGCTCGGGTGCAACGCGCCCGTGCACCGGGGCGCATACTCCATGGCGGAGGAAGCCACCGACGCCTACGAGACCGCCCGCCACGACATCGCCCGCTTCGTCGGTGCCGATGACGATGAGCTGGTGTTCACGAAGAACGCCACGGAAGCACTCAACCTTGTGGCCTTCACCCTGGGTGATCGGCGCGCAGGCGAGTTGGCGGTCGGCCCCGGCGACACCGTCGTCGTCACGGAGCTGGAACACCACGCGAACCTCGTGCCCTGGCAGGAACTCTGCCGCCGCACGGGTGCGACGCTGCGTTGGTTCCCCGCGACCGAGGATGGTCGCATCGACCTGGCGGCACTCGACTTGAGCGAAGGCAACGTCAAAGTCGTGGCGGTCACCCACCAGTCGAACGTCACCGGTGCCGTCACCGATGTGGAGGCCGTTGTGGCGGCCGCCCACGCGGTCGGCGCGCTCGTCGTGCTCGACGCGTGCCAGTCGGTGCCCCACATGCCGATCGATTTCCACGCCCTGGGAGTCGACTTCGCGGCCTTCTCCGGCCACAAAATGTGCGGGCCGACGGGTGTGGGCGCGCTCTACGGCACACGCGAGCTGCTGGAGCAGCTGCCGCCGTTTATGACCGGTGGTTCCATGATCGAAATTGTGCGCATGGACGGCTCGACCTTCGCCCCGCCGCCGCAGCGCTTTGAGGCCGGCACCATGATGAATAGTCAGGTGGTGGGCCTCGGGGAGGCGGTGCGTTTCCTCGACGAGGTGGGCATGGACGCGATTGCCGCCCACGAGCACGAGCTCACCGCCCACGCCCTGGAGGCGCTGCAGGCCATCGACGGGGTTCGTATCGTCGGTCCCCGCACCGCCGAGCGCCGCGGCTCCGCCGTGAGCTTCGTGTTGGATGGGGTGCACCCCCACGACATGGGGCAGGTGCTCGACGACGATGGCGTCTGCATCCGGGTCGGCCACCACTGTGCGTGGCCGGCGCACCGGGCACTCGACGCCCAGGCGACCGCGCGGGCGAGTTTCTACCTGTACAACACCCACGAGGAGATCGAGGCGTTGGCGCGGGCGGTGGGCCGGGCGGCCGAGTTTTTCGGCCGCTAGCCCTGCGGGGGAAGTTTTCCCGCACCCTGGGCGTTGCAGCATCTAGCCGGTGCCGTGTGGCACTGTACAGTGGGCCCCGCCGGCCCGAAGACAGTTAAGGAGCGTGTTGTCGTGAACCTGGAGTCGATGTACCAGGAAGTGATCCTCGATCACTACCGTCACCCCACCCACGCGGGGTTGAATGATGAATTCGATGCAGAGGTGCACCACGTCAACACCTCCTGCGGCGACGAGTTGACGCTGCGGATCCTCCTCGACGAGGACGGCTCCACCGTCAAGGACATCTCCTACGAGGCTGAGGGGTGTTCCATCTCCCAGGCCTCGACGTCGGTGATGGCCGAGGAGATCGTCGGCCTGCCGCTGGCGGAGGCGGTGAACAAGCTCGCCGCCTTTGAGGAGATGGTGACCTCCCGCGGGACGATTGAAGGCGACCCGGAGGTGCTGGGCGACGGCGTCGCCTTCGGCGGGGTGTCCAAGTACCCCGCCCGCGTCAAGTGCGCGCTGCTGGGCTGGAAGGCATTCCAGGCTGCGGCCGCGGACGCGGTGGAGCACAAAAGCGCCGAGTAGAGACCACACACACGTTTTTCGCCGCCCGGTTGTTGGGGCGGCCACTGATTTCACGGGAAGCCGATGACTGAGAACACCCCTGTCGAGGACAACGAGACCACCCTGCCGGCCGATCGCAGCGAGGAGCGCGCCGAGGCCGCGGAGAAGGTGAAGCCGCCGCAGTCCGAGGCCGACGAGGCCCGCGCCTTCGACGTCGAGGAGTACATGCGCGACGTCATTGACCCGGAGCTCGGCATCAACGTCGTCGACCTGGGTTTGGTCTACGACATTTGGATCGAAAACGGCGACGAGGCCGTCATCGAGATGACGTTGACCTCGCCTGCGTGTCCGCTGACGGACGTGTTGGAGGACCAGGCGGAGCAAGCTGTAGTGGGTAACAAGGTGGCCTCCAAGCTCACCATCAAGTGGGTGTGGATGCCGCCGTGGACGCCGGCGATGATCACCGAAGATGGGCGCGAGCAGCTGCGTGCCCTGGGGTTTAGCGTATAGGGCCCGTCACAGACGTTGGGCATGGAATCTCACCCCTTCGTGTCGGCTCGTGAGCCTAGTCTCAAGGAGCGTGCACGGAGGGGTGTACCTCGTCGAGCACCTCGAACGTCGAGGTGAGTCAGCTACCAGCTACTGGAGCCTCCGCCACCGCTGAAACCGCCCGAGGAGTAAGAAGTGCTGGAGCTGGATGCGCCCCAGCTGCCGTCGCTGGCGGACGCAACCGGTGCGTGATCGTAGTCGTGCCATGTCTCCCACACAGTCAAGGGCACGTAGTCGTGGTAGCCGGTGCCGAGCGACCAGTCGTAGCTAGTGAGCTTTGGCGTCGATCGCCGAGTGGTGTCGGAGTAGTGGCTCGCGGCGATCGCTTCGGTGATTTCGGCGATATCAGCAATGAGTAGCGCGAAGTCATCGAGGAAGGTGTCCCTTTCAGGCTCATCACGCAGGAGGAGTGCGCGCGCGTCGAGTTCCCGGAGTTGTTCGATCTCTGCGGTGTCGTCCGTCGTGCGGAGCGCCTTTTGGAGCTCGAGGTGAAGTTTGGTGGCCTCGATGATTCGCCGTTGCACGTCGCCGTGCTCGACGTCGTAGAGCACATCGATATTGTTTTGTGCGTTCTTCATCATGGTCAGGGTGCGCTCCGCCTCGGTGAGGTCCTGGGCGTAGGGGGCAAGGTCTTGCTCCGTGGGGGCTTCGGGGATTGTGTGGAGCTGCTCTTCGACGGCGACGAATCCGTCGCGGAGCTCGGTCCACTCGTGGCGCAACTGGGCGTCAGCAAAAACGCTGGTCAAGCTATTGGCGCGGATGTCGTAGTCGTCGAGCTGGTGAGCGACACGTGACCATTCGGTGATGAGTCTGTTGTGACGCTTGGTCAACTCGGCACCCTGCCGAGCGCCGCGACGGATGCCGTACCCAAGCAGTAGTGCCGCAGAACCGCCACCGAGGAGAAGCCACCAGACAGAGGTGCCTTTCGACGTGTCGTTGTCGGTGCGCCTCAGGGTGGGGTCGGAGGCGGCCTTGACGCCTTCGAAGAGCCCTGCCGCAATGTTGCCTTGGCGCAGTGAAGGTTTCATTGCATCGAGGGAGTAATCCAAATGGCTTGTGCCAGCGAGCTGCAGAGCTGAACAGACATCGTCGCCGCAGTAGATACCGTTGCGGCGGGGGTCGAGGCTGACCACTGCGATGAGGTGGCCAGGGGCCCATTTGGTTTCCGTGGCATTAATGAGGTCACGTCGCTGCTCAGTCGCAAAAGCGAGGGTGGTGTCGTTGAGATTGTCTGCGCCAGAGCTAAAGACGACATAGTCGACGTGGGTGACCTGTGGCGGAAAGGGGATTCTGTCGGTTTCCTTGCGGAGGAAGTCGACGTCTGCACTGGTAATCGTCGGGTCGTTCGACCACACCCTGACCTCCACTGATCCTTGTGGTGTCGCGGTGGGGGACGCATCGATGAGTGCTGGTGGAACAGCTGCGGCATGGGGGAGGGCTCCTGTGGTGCACACTGCGAGCGTTCCGGCGGCCAGCGCACCAAGCGCGTGGCGGAATAGTTTTGTCGCGCGCATAATTCTCATGGGCTCCAGTATATGGAAACTGGTCGCTGTGGTGTGGTGTGTCAGGGATGGGGACAGGGGGATAGTGGCTGCAGGGATGCGTGGTGTGGGGGTAGACGGACGATGGCGACGGTGTCCTGACGTTGTCGGTGGGGAGTTGCATTGGCCCATGTCGAGAGGTGGCGATGAGGCCCATGATGTCTGTGTGATTAGCCTGTCGGGCATCGTCGGGGGTGTGGGGATGTTCATCAACGAACCGTTAATGAATATCGCTTGCGGAGGGGTTTTCATTTTGCTAGAACTGACTCTGCACATCGTTTCCACTAGCTGTCGGTGTGACCGCTGTTCGTCGTTGTCAACGAAGGATTTTATGTTCACGATTTTTCCGCCTCCCCCGGGGGCGCACCCCATGACCTCCCGACATGTGCCCGGTAGAGAGCCAAGCATCCGCACCCACGCGCAGGAGCTGTCGAGTACGGCGACGCGACTGCTGCTCGCCATTGCCGCAAGCCTCGGCATGCTCCTGGGGGCAGCTGGTGTCGCTGTGGCCGCAGATGCCGTGGAATTGGCAGACGGTCACGTCGATGCCTTCACCGTCATCCCGAACGATGACGGACTCACCCTGCAGGTGAAAGAGGACATCACCGGCCATGGGGTGCTGCGCAACCCGGAAGATGTGGTGTTCCGTGTCGGTGATGCGGCATACAGTGCCGACCTCGCCAGCCACCCGGACATTGCGTCAAGCGGCTATGTGCTGCCCTTGACTCAGGTGCAAGGGTTGCTGTGGCCCGGGTGGGACACCTTGGAGGTCTCGCCCGCTGGATTTGAGGCTATCGACATCGTCATCGATCAGGTACGGGGTCCCGGCACCGTGTACCTGTTCACGCAGAAGAACTTCTCCCAGGAACTTCAGCCGCTTCTGGCGGATGGTGAATTGAGTTTCCACGATGGCTCCCGCATCCACCAGGCCACCCCGGCTCACGTGCATGCGTACTGGATGTTCACGGAGCCCGGCGTCTATACCTTCACCGCCCATGCCCAGGGTGAGCGCTATGGCACAACTGTTTCCAGCCCCCAGGTGACCTACACCTGGGCGGTGGGGGACGCCACCGCGGTGGACTCCCGAGACCTCACTCCTGCTCCTGATTCGGGGGCCGTGCCCCCGATTGCTGTTCCGCCCGCACCATCCGTGCCAGTAGTCCCCCCGCTTCCTTCGGATCCCCCGAAGAAAACTCCTTCACCGGCTCCTCGTCAAGCGCCCAGCGGCTCCTCTTCGTCGTCTGGTAGCAGTGAGCGTGGTGGTCACTCGGCCCAGCCTATTCACGCAACCGCCACGGTCCCCGAATGCCGGCAGACATCGACCGGGACGGGGCTCGTCGCCCAGCTGAAAGACGACACGGTGCACCCCGCGGTGTTCCGCGACCCGGCATCTGTCACTTTCGTTGTGGGGGAGCGTGCCCGAGCGCAGGCCCCTGCAGGATTGCAGGGCATCGAGGCGGGAAGCGAGATCTACACCATTGGAGCGACCCAAATTGCCGGTGTGCCCTGGCTGGGCGCGAATACCATGGACGAGGATCTCCAGCGTTCCACGACTGGTGAGGTGACGTGGCGACCCGTGAGCCTCCAGGGACCTGGTCGATTGGAAGTTTTTACCAGCGGCAATTTTGGCCAGGTGATCGGTACTCCTTGGTTCCAGGCCTCCGCCGACCACCTCAGTGGGGAAGTGACAATTCCGCGCAACACCCATGTCCACCCCAACTGGGTGTTTAGCGCACCTGGCGAATATCTCCTGACCGTGGAGCAGAGCGCGACGTCCACCGATGGTCACCGCATGTCGGCCACGACGACGCTGAGGTTCCTCGTTGGCAAGTCCGCTGGCACTGCAGCCGGTCGACAGGTGAACGAAGGCCACTTTGATCTGGGGGCCACCATCCGCGATGGCGTGGGGACGTGGACGCTTCCCGACGGGACCCCCTGCTCTCCGGGTGCGAGCGACCAGCCGACGACCACGGACGGTCATGGCTCCCAGTTGGCCTCGACTGGCGTGGCATCGCCTTTGTGGGCATTGATCCTCGCAGCTCTCGGCTTGCTGAGCATCGGCGCTGCCCTCCTCCATGGGTGGCACACCGGAACTCTTCCGGCCTGGCTGGGAGGGCCGCGATGACTTCTCGCCTTCGGCGAGGAGTGACCGCAATCGCGATGGCCGTCGTAGCGAGTGCCACGGCATGCTCGCAGCCGTCGCCTCCGGACACTGGGGAAAAGCTGCAGATCGTAGCGACCACGCCCCTGTTTGCTGACATGGTGCGGCAGGTAGCGATGCCGACCGCACATGTGAGTTCCATCGTGCCCAACGGTGCGGACCCCCACACCTTCGAGCCCACGTTACGCACAATTCGGGAGATTGCCCACGCCGATCTCATAGTGGCCAATGGGCTGTTCTTCGAAGATTCGCGGGTGTTGCGCACGGTGCAGGCAGTGAAGAAGCCGGGGACTCCGGTGGTGTTTCTGGCTGAGGACGCGCCGGCCCACGGTGGGTACCTGCTTCCCCTTGTGGAGGACGCTGCCCTCGATACCGTGTGGCTGGGAGTGCGCGTCGATATGCCGCCGAGCACTGCCGGAGGCGCCTCCGCGGCCGGAAGCGACAATGGCGCCGCGACAGGCAGCGAGGCCGAATGGACGCTCGTCGGGGCCACAGTGCCCCCAGGAGGCCGTGCCGTCGCGTTCCAAACGGCGACTTTCGGGCAGCCGTATGTGCTGTTCGACAGCGACGAGGAAGGTTCATCGACGCGACTGCCGCGTGGCGCGCACACCCACGTGTCGTGGGCATTCAACGAGCCAGGCTATTACGCGCTTGACCTTGAAGCGGCGACCGCCGACCGACCAAACAACGAGCCGCCTGCACGCGCGCATCTCTTGGTTGCTGTCGGCGTCGACCCATACGCCCACCCTCTCGTCGAGACAGGGACAACCCCCGACGTTATCGATCGGGGACATGCTGACGTCACCTTGCGAGATGGAGAGCTGGTGTTGGTCGGTGATCCGGCAACGCCCGGGGACGTCCGTCCGCAGTGGGATCTTGAGAACACGGTGGTGTCCGTCCCGGCCACCACAGTGATGGAGATCCCGCGGACGACGGACTTCCGATTCCTCGGCCGGAGGGGCGAGCAGTGGTTTGTACTCCGTCAAGCAGTCGTCGGTCGGCACATTCACGGCGACACGGACCCGCACGCCTGGCTGGACCCTGCCAACGGGATCGCTTACCTCGATAGCATCGCTGCCGCCTTATCACAGGTCGACCCAGGCCAGCGGGCGGTCTATCAGCAACGCAGCGCACGTACGGCGCACGCGGTGAACGCAGCAGGGGAGGAGATCCGACGTGCAGTCGCAGCGATACCCCCTGGTCGGCGCGGGCTCGTCACCACCCACGACGGCTTCGGGTATCTCACGGAGGCGTATGGGTTGCGGCGGGCGGGCGTGGTGGCAGCCCACGCCGGCCTGGAGTCGACGCCGAGGGCTCGTGCCCAGGTAGCTGCAGCGATCGAAGGTCTGCAGTTACCCGCGGTGTTCCGTGGGCCGTTGGATACAACCCACCAGCGCACCTTGGAGGACATTGCAGGCCGCGCAGGCGTCAAGGTGTGCGTCCTGTATGGGGAAGTCCTTGACCCCCGTGAGGGGGTTGATGGGTATGTGCCGCTACTCCAGCACACAGCACGCGAACTGCGTACCTGTCTGGGAACCGAGGGCGGCCGGGGCACAACCCCACTGCCGCAGTCATAAGAAACCGAGAAAAGGAGAAGTATTGTCGTGACACTTGGACAACACTGCCTTGATGCCCCCACGACAAGGCAACGTGACGACCATTTCCGGCGGAGGCTGTGGGCTGTCGGGCTTGCAGCGGCTGTCGTTGCTGGGGGCGTACCTGCCGTCGGGGCGCAACCCCGCGACCCTGCGCTCGATGTCGTTGTCACTGCCGAAGAGGAACTGATTCCTCCGGGCACCCCGGTGGCGATGCACTCAGGCCACGCTGACTTTGGGCCGCTGTTCCACGATGGTGCACTGGAAATAAAAATCCGTGACGACACCGTCGTACCACCGGTTTGGCGCGACCCCAACGACGTGGTTTTCGTTCTGGGAGCGGCCGCAGAAAATCGGGTGCCGGATTCCGCCGACTATGGGCTCACTGGGGCAGACCCCGGCCAGCTGGTGTGGGCGATCCCCCAAAACCAAGTCGCGGATGTGCCATGGCTAGGGTGGAACACCCAAGCCCCCAGCTTCCTGGACACTCATCCCACCGGCATGACGTTGAGCGTCACGGGGCACCAGGGGCCGGGGACAGCCAGCCTGTTCCTCCAGTCCGGCACGTTTGAGGCGCCGCAAGCACTGGTCGACGGAAGAAAAGTGCTCCCCCAGAGCATGTGGATCGAACCGAACACCCATGTGCACGCCAATTGGGTGTTTAGCGACCCTGGAGTCCATGTACTGACGCTGCAGGCCGACGTTGACTACCCCACTGGGCCGCCACAGACGGTGACAACGGTGCTCCGATTTGCAGTCGGGGATACGGATCCGCAGCTCGCGCTGGCGGCCACAGTCAACGATCCTGCTGAGCCGGCACCGGCTGCCATGCGCACGCCGGAGGCTACGGCAGCGCTCACCGATATTGCGGACGGCGACTCTGACCGGCTGCTGTGGCTTGGTCTGGGCGCAGGGTGCGCGCTGGTCTTGCTTGTCGCTGTCATTGTTTGGGCGCGCAGCCGCGGCACGCGCGGCGCCGCCTGGGACGCGGAAAAGGACGCCCAGCCCTCGATGCCGGAGGCGACCCCATGAGCGCCACGGCTGCCACACCACTGCTGACAGTGCGGGGTGTTTCCGTCAACCGCGGTCGGATGCAGGTGCTGCGCGACGTGAACCTGGACGTCTTGCCTGGACGCATCTATGGGTTGCTCGGACCCAACGGCGCCGGGAAGTCGACGCTGCTGCACACAATTGTTGGGACGCTGCGACCGACTGCAGGTGCCGTCACGTCACCTCGGGGGCGCCCCGTCATCGGCTTTGTGCCCCAACATTCCGGAGTGAATTGGAACTTCCCGATGACGGTACGCGAGTGCGTCCTCAGCGGGAGGACCCAAACGATGGGTCTGCGACGCCTCACCGAGGACGATATCGGGGCCGTAGTGCGTGCGCTCCGCCTCGTCGACATGGTGGACCTGAGTACGCGGCCGATCGGACATTTGTCCGGAGGACAGCGCCAACGCATGTTGATTGCCAGAGCACTCGCGGCTCAACCCGATCTTCTCGTCGCTGATGAACCCCTGACCGGACTTGACGTCCCCAACCAGGTTGAGGTGGGCCGGATTGTCGAGCGGGTGCGTGACAGCGGAACCGCCGTGGTCATGGCTACCCACGACCTTGGGCAGGCGGTTGAGCTTTGCGACCATGTGGTGTTGCTCCGCGGACGCGTGGTGGCGCAGGGCCCTGTTGACCAGGTGTTGGAACCACAGCCGTGGCGAGAGACCTTCCGGCCGAGTGCCGGAGACACTGCAGCAGCTGACGCCGTGGAGACCATGGTGCTGCGGGCTGCCGGCCTGGCGTCACCGCGACCGGCGGGGGTGCGTCCGTGATTACCCCGTGGGAATTTCTCGCCGACATGGCGAACCCGCAGCTGGACTTCTTGCCGAGGGCACTGCTCGTCGCGGTGTTGAGCGCTGCGCTCTGCGGGCTCACTGGCAGCCTCGTGGTCGTCCGCGGCATGGCCTTCATCGGTGATGCCGTCGCCCACGCAGTTTTCCCCGGTCTCGCCATTGCCTTTGTCCTCGGCGGAAGCCTCCTCCTCGGGGGGCTCGCCGCCGCTGTGGTGTGCGTGGTGCTCATCGCGACAGTCAGCCACCGGGGCCGCGTGAGCGAGGACTCAGCGATTGGTGTGTTTTTTGCAGCGTCGTTCGCGATTGGCCTGGTGGTGTTGTCACGCTCACCGGCCTATTCGGCCAGTGTGACCGGCTTCCTCTTCGGAAGCCTTACTGGGGCGAGCGCAGCAGACGCCGCAGTGGTGGCGGGCACCCTCGTCGTCATGATCGTGCTGATGGCTGTTGCGGGCCGTCTGATCGTCGCTACGAGCGTGGATCCGATGACAGCCCGCGCAATGGGGGTGCCTGTTCGCGCAGTCGACCTTGGCATCTACATCGCTATCGCACTCACCGTCGTGGTGAGTGTGCGCACCGTGGGCAACGTTCTCGTGCTCGCCCTGCTGGTCACACCGGCGGCTACGGCACGGCTGTTGTGTTACCGCCTGGTTCCGATGATGGTCACCGCCGGAGTCTTGGGAGCCCTCAGCGCCGTCGTCGGGGTGTATCTGGCGTGGGCGTGGGACACTCCGGCCGGCGCAACCATCGTGCTGGTGACGACTGGGTGTTTCCTCGCTGCGTGGGCAATCCCACCCGTGGTACGGAGGCTCCCTGCGGTGCGCATCTCCGCACCGCAAAACTAGAAGTGTCGGGCTCGCGAGCCCCGGACAAAGAACCTCACAAGAAAGAAGAATTTTCCGTGACTTTGCATTTTTTCTCCCCACGCCGATGGGGCGGGCCCCGCGCAGCAGTGGCGCTGTTGGTGGCTTGCGGGGTGAGCATCACGGTGGCTGCCGCGCCACCTGCCGCCGCGCAATCCCACCACCGGCCAGGCGAACGGGGCACCAGCGTCCATCTTGACGCTGGGCTCACCCTTCCCGACGGTACCGCTCACCCCTGTGCGGGCAGGGATGTGCTCTACGCCTCGCACGTCGACGCCACCTACATCACTCGCGATGCGGGGGAGTTGACCATCGCAACGGTCGACGGCTCCGAGGTGGTCGACTCCGACTCTGCCTGCATGCGCCTCGCGCCGGCCGCTGCGGGCGGCCGGGAAGTCTCCCGCATGGTGGTGCCCCGCGATCCGAAGCTGAGCTTCTTGGGCCAGCCGGGGAGTCTGCTGTGGCACGCACCGTTTAATCTCTACGATGGCCACGTGCCCATCTGGGCCGGCTTTGGAGCGTTCGACCCCCACCACGAGTTCGACGTACCTACGGACTTCGTGGGCAACATGATCGACCTGGAACTCGTCGACTTCTCTGGACCCGGGGAGATGGAGGTGTTCAATTATCTTCCCGGCTGGAAAACGGCCCGCAGGCATTTTTCCAGTACGGAGCAGCGCCGGACGAGCCTCCAGGTGGGCGGCCACGGGCACTACGACTGGACCTTTAGCGCCCCTGGCATCTACGCGCTGACCTGGAAGGCGCGGGGCCGTCATTACGACGGCACGGTGGAAACGACGAAGCCTGTGACCCAGTACTGGTTGGTGGGCACCGATGAGCAGGTGGGGCTCCCGGAGGGAACGACGGTGGGTTTGCCCACGGGCGGCGTGAGCGCGGAGGAACAGCGCAGCGCTATGGGACTTGAGGAGCCCACCGGCGAGCCTCCTCATCCCACGGTGGGTGCAAGGACCCCCGCGGCGGACCTCGCGGCAATTGATCAGACCGTGGAAAACAAGTTCTGGGACCCTGACCCGGAGGGTCTCGTGCAGGCGGGCGACGCACGCTTGGCGCTGACCTACTCTGACGGCGATGAGACCCCCAGCTACACGGTGAGTAATAGCCTCGGAACCACCCACAGTCGTGCCCCTGTCATCGAGGTCCCTGATAGCACGGTGCGATGCGTCGATGCGGACGATGAGTACCTTGGCTACCTTGCACGGCGTAGTGGGAGCACGGCGGTGTATGCCACGCCGGTGACCGCAAACGCAGACGCTCCATCCTTCGGGTTTGACACTCGTGGTGTCGACTACTCTGCGATCCCCACCCACAGCAAAGTCCGTGTCGACATGATGCTGACTGGTCCTGAAGGTGCCTTGAGTGTCGGCGGCGTGACCGGTCAGGACAGTGACACCATCACCCCTGTGAGCCGCAACGGTGGTGGTGGCGCGCGGGCATTCCTCCTGCCGACCGCCGATGACACACCGACCCGGTGGCTGTTTACACACCCGGGTGTGTACTCCACGAGTGCGAATCTCTTCATTGACGTCGAAGCAAGTCGCTACCGTTACGGCTTCGCCGAAGTGACCTTTCTCGTAGGTAACGACGCCATCAATGCCTGGCGCGCACGCCACACTCCTGGCGCGCCGCCCCTGCCGGCCGGCACCCAGGTGGAGTGCAGCGGTCCGCCGCTCCGCGGGGCGGACCCATTCACTTACCCAGAGTTGCCCGGTGTGGACGCGTCACGTCCTGCCGAGCCGACTGCCAGTGCCCCCAGCGCCCCGACGAGCACCCGGCAGCAGCCCAGCGCCACGCCCACGAGTAGTCGGCTGCCCGCTGCGGAGCCCACGGCACCAGACGTGTGGGCTGGATTCGCGCCGACGCACGTGGTGGAGCGCGGACATATGGACCTTGCCTTGAGCGGCCAGCCGGGGCAGGCCACGGTCGGCCTGCTTGACGGGGAAAACCCGGCCCACGAGACACTCCGGGACTCCGGCACCTTTGTGATCGCCGTCCCGGACAGCGCTCATAGTGAACTGCCCTACGCGGTCCAGGACGAGGGAACCGAGTTTGTTGATGGTGGGTGGACGTTGCCCCAGGTTCAAGAACAGGACCTTCCCTGGCTTGGTTTCAGCACCGACCGTTTCGACCACGACCAAGCGGATGACCACACGGTGACGGTTGCGCTCACTGAGTGGCAGGGGCCGGGGCGCATGGTTAGCGGGCACATGGATTTCCTCGGTGGGTTGGATAAGACTCTCGACTCCGCCGATCAGGATCACACGATGCTGTACCGCGGTCGCGCGCACGACCACCAGTACTTCTTCTTCAGCGCCCCGGGCCAGTACCGGGCGACGTTGAACTACTCGTGGCTGAATCAGGGTGTGAGGGAGTCGAAGGACATTGACGTGCTCTTCGCCGTGGGCGGCCGGGCAGTTGATGAAGCGCGCGCACGGGTCGCTGCTGAGAAACCAGCCCCCACAACCGTGGCGGTAACCCCGACGACGACACCGAGCGTCCCTTCCACTAGCCGAGCATCCGAGGTGCGGGTCACTCCCACGCCTTCCACCAGCCTGACGCCAACTCCGCAGCCCTCGAAGGGTCCGAGTGCAGCGCCGGGTACGGGTAGCACGACGATCCCCGCCCCACCCTCTGCCACGGTCACGCGCCCCACTGCATCGCCGACGGCGCCGCGGAGCACCACGACCCACAGTTCCACGTCCGCGACGTCGACGCCTTCGAGTCCAGCTGCTCGTCCCCCTCGGACGCCGGCAGACGCCGTCACAGGTTCGACGTGGGGGGTCGCGCGAGGACTCGTCGACGTTGTGGTGGCGATCGCACGACTGCTGGGACAGATCGTAGCTGGCGGGCACACCGTGTTGACGACACTGTTTGATTGGCTGGTTGCCGGATCGAGTGAGCCGACAAGCAATCACGGTGAGACGAACCACGCCCCGGCCGCCAGTGCTACCGCCACACCTGCCGCACTTGTCGGGAACAACCTCAACGGCCCCGTCTCAGGCGGTTTCGTTGCGGCAGCGCACACCGCCTCCGCGCCCCGACAGGTGGGGCAGCCGGCAGTCGCTGCCGCCGGCACTATCAGTCCAGCGGTCGTGCCGTTGGATGCAGCGCAGGTGCCCCCGGCGAACCTTGACACGGAGATTGCCGCTGCCCCCGCGGTGCCGGAAACGGTGACTTATCAGCCGGTCGCGGACAGTTCATATCTGGAGGGAGTGCTCGTCGGCGTCGGTGTCATGAGCCTCCTTGGTGCCGGCGCAGTTGTCGGGGCGTCGATCGGTGCTCAGCGTCACCGGCGCTAACTCCGGTTTCCCCTCTGGGTGAGTGGCAACGCGGGGTGCATCCGTCGCTGGCGATGCCACCACCACGGGAGCCTCCTGGGGGAGCAGTGGTTGACAATCCACGCCCCGGAATATTCCCAAAGTATCGATGGGAAATGGCCGTAGGCAGTAGGGGCGGGCCGCAGCCATTCCGATGGGGTGTCCTCGTTGTGTTGAGCCCACCCCCGCCGGGGGTGGGGCGGCTTGTCCGCGATGCTGCTGAGAGGCGGTTTCCCACACGTCGGCGGCGTGGTGGGGGTACGCCCGCGCGTAGCGATTATGGATGTCTGAACTCTGACTGTTACGTTGTTGTGACTCTTACCACCTCCACGCATTCGTTGGAAGGACGACCACAGTGAACTCTGTTCTCCTCGCGCTCATTGGCGTGGCCATGATGCTCGCCGGGTACGCCCTGTACTCGAAGTATCTCGCCCGCCGGGTGTATCAGCTTCAGGACTCCGCCGTCACCCCGGCGCACGAACTCAACGACGGGGTGGATTATGTGCCCACGAACAAGTTTGTGCTGTGGGGGCACCACTTCACCTCCGTGGCGGGCGCGGCGCCCATCGTGGGCCCCGCCATCGCCGTCATTTGGGGCTGGGTGCCGGCGTTCCTGTGGGTGACGATCGGCACCGTGTTCATCGCTGGCATGCACGACTTCGGTGCCCTGTGGGCGTCGAGCCGCCACAAAGGCCAGTCGATCGGTACGTTGTCGGGGCGTTACATCGGTGCCCGGGGTCGCAACCTGTTCCTCGTGGTCATTTTCTTGCTGCTGCTCATGGTGAATGCGGCGTTCGCCGTCGTCATCGCGAAGCTATTGGTGAGTACGCCGACGGCGGTGATCCCCACCTGGGGTGCCATCGTTGTGGCCGTGCTCATCGGCCAGGCGATCTACCGCCTGCACTGGAACCTGCCGGTCGTGTCCGTCGTCGGTGTCATCGCGCTCTACGGGCTCATGGTGCTTGGTGATCGCATGCCGATCGTTCTCCCGGAACAGGTGCTGGGCTTGAGCCCGCAGGCGTTCTGGATTGTGCTGCTGTTCCTCTACGCCGGTGTGGCGTCCCTGCTGCCGGTGTGGGTGCTGCTGCAGCCCCGCGACTACATCAACGGCCTGCAGCTGTTCGTCGGCCTGGCGATTCTCTACGGGTCGGTGGCGATCGCCCACCCGACGCTCATTGCTCCCGCCCTCAATGATGCGATGCCGGAGGGCTCGCCGTCGATGGTGCCGCTGCTGTTCGTCACCATTGCGTGCGGCGCGATTTCCGGCTTCCACGGCATGGTGGCTTCCGGCACGTCCTCGAAGCAGCTCGATAAGGAGACTGACGCCCGCTTCGTCGGCTACTTCGGCGCGGTCGGTGAGGGGCTGCTGGCGCTCGGCGCGATCATCGCCACCACCGGCGGCTACCGCACTCTGGCGAATTGGCAGGAGGTGTACAGCGCCTTCGGTAAGGGCGGGGTGACGGCCTTCGTGGAGGGCGGCTCCACCATCATCAACGACGGCCTGGGTATTCCGGCGTCCCTGTCGTCGACGATTCTGGCGACGATGGCGGTGCTGTTCGCTGCGACGACGATGGACACCGGTGTGCGCCTGCAGCGCCTGGTGGTGCAGGAAATCGGCGAGATCGCCGGCGTGCGCATCGGCGGGCCCGTCGCCACGGTCATCGTGCTCGTGGTGGCTTTGGGTCTGACGTTCTCCGCGGGTGGCGACGGTTCCGGCGGCATGCTCATCTGGCCCCTGTTCGGCACCACCAACCAGCTCATGGCCGCACTGACGCTGGCGATCATCTGCGTGATCCTCGCCCGCCTGGGTCGCAACTTCTGGCCGGTGGCGATCCCCCTGGTGTTCGTGCTCGTCATGAGTTTCTGGGCGTTGGCCACTCAGCTCACCGGCTTCCTCGCCGACGGCAACTGGCTGCTGCTCGTCCTCGACGTCATCATCCTCGTCGCCGCCGTCTGGGTGACGATTGAGGCTGTCGGCGCGCTGCGCCGGGCCCGCCGGGAAACCCTCGCAGCCTAGTGGCGGCGCGACAGCTGCGGCAGCGCCTCCGGGACCTCGGCGCGGGGCTGCACGAGTTCTATCATGCGCCCTACCGGGCGTCCCTGGCGCGCGCCGCCCGCGATCACGACGACCTGTTCATGCTCAACGTCATGGCGGAAGCACTCGGCATCCCCAACCCGGCGGCGTATCACACGTTGGAGTTGACCCCGATCCTCATCGACAATTTCCATGCTTGGCACACCCGCATGGGCATGGAACGCTCCCCGTGGGAGGGGATCTCATGCTGCTAGACACCAGCGCCCGGCTGCACTTCTTCGGCGGCAAGGGCGGGGTGGGGAAAACCACCCTAGCGACCACCACCGCCTGGCATCTCGCTGGCGAAGGCCGGAGGGTGCTGCTGGTCTCTACAGACCCCGCTCACAACATCGGGCACCTGCTGGGGCAGCCGATTGCGGCGCACCCCACCCCGGTCGCGCCCGGCTTGGCGGCCGTGGAACTCGACCCGGACGCCACCGCAGCAGCCCACATTGAGCAGGTGCGCCGCACCATGCGGCGACTCACCGCGCCCCGCCTGCACCGGGCGGTGGAGCAGCACCTGGAGCTCGCGGCCACGGCACCCGGCACGGTGGAAGCCGCCACCATTGAAAGGCTCGCCCACCTCGCCATGGACGAGGACTACGACACCGTCGTCGTGGATACCGCCCCGACCGGGCACACCACTCGGCTATTGGCGTTGCCGGAGCTCATGACCGCTTGGATGGAGGGGCTCCTCGGCCACCAGGATCGCAGTGAGAAGCTCAGCCGGGCGGCCCGCAGCATGCGGCGCGCTGACGACACGCGCCTGCTGGGGGAGGACCCCGAACCCAGGTCGGCGGAACTCCGGGCGATCCTCACTGCCCGCCGCAACCTCTACAGCCGTTTCCGCGCCCGGCTCACCGACGACGCAGCCTTCCATATCGTGCTCACCGCGGAGCGGATGCCTGTCGCCGAATCCCTGGACTTGGCCCGGCACCTCGACGAGGCGGGGCTGCGGCTGGCTGACTTCATCGCCAACCGGCGTTCGCCCCGCGACCAGGGCGAGTTCCTGGCGCAGCGCGCGGACCTCGAAGAGGGGTTTCTCGCAGAGCTGCGCCGCGCCCGCCCCGACGTCCCGGTCGTGGAGGTGCCGTGGCTCGGTGGTGACATGACCGGTACTGCAGCTGTCGAACGGCTCCGCCAGGAGCTGTTGCCGGGGAGTTAAGGCACGACGAGTAGCCCCCGGACCACCCCTGGATCCGGGGGCTGCTCACGCCCCACTACCTACGGCCCCCGCAAGTGCCGCAACGTCTCACCCGCCGCGAACCGCGACATCGTCGACTCTCCTGCCGTGGCCCGGCCACGGAACTTGAATCTGACCTTGCCGTCCGCGTCCCGCTGGAACTGGCCCCGAGTCCGGTTCGGC
>NZ_PPDL01000060.1 GCF_002994655.1 Corynebacterium sp. 13CS0277 | reverse complement strand
GAGCGCCTTTTTAGACCAAAATCCCAGGTCAAATACCTCCCCGACGCCAAGTTAGGTCACCTTTTGTCAAACTCAGGCATGCCGGGTAGCGTCGCGATCGCTAGGTGCGTGTGGCCCGAGAACGCCAGCTTGTCGTACACCTCGTCCGAGAGCACCAGACAGTCGTGGGTGATGGCGAGTTCCGCGAGGAGCCCAAGGTCCCGTTCGTCGAGCATCGTTCCCGTCGGATTGTGCGGGGTGTTGATGATGATCATGCGGGTGTCGTCGGTGACCGCTGCCCGCAGGAGCTCCTCGTCGACACGGAAGCGCCCCGCGTGGCGCTCAAGCGCGACCGGCCGCATGACGGCGCCGGCGAGCGCGATTGCCGCCTCGTAGGAGTCGAAGTAGGGCTCGAGGACCACAACCTCCTCGCCGGGCTCCACCAGCGCGAGAATCGTGGCGGTCAGAGCCTCCGTCGCGCCGACCGTCACCAAAACCTCAGTGTCCGGGTCGAAGACCTGCCCGGTCGTGCGCTGCCGATCGACGGCAATGGCCTGGCGCAGTTCGAGGAAACCCCGACCCGGGGCGTACTGGTTGACCCCACGGGCAATGGCCTCCTGCGCAGCCGCGAGCATCGACTCCGGCCCATGGGAGTCGGGAAACCCTTGCCCGAGGTTGATGGCGTTGCGCTCTACAGCCAGTGCGGTCATGCGGGCAAAGATCGTTTCGCCGAAGTCCTGCAGGCGACGCACGACGGTGCTGCGGGGCGTAGACGCCGGCGGAGGCGTGGTGGTGGGGTGCATGTCCGGGCGGGGTGGGGGCGGAGTGCTCATGGTGGGAAGTGTAGAAAACGTCGAAGAAGCCCCGCGCCACAGGGTCGGGGGAGACGGTGGGCGCGTGTGAGGAGATGCGGGACGACACGGGATCGTGGGGCCTACACGGCGGCGCGGCCACGCAGGTGCCCGCCCCCGTCGACCGGGAGGATCGCACCGTGGATGAACGCGGCGTCCTCACTGAGCAAAAACACTGCCGCATTCGCCACGTCCGTGTCGTGTCCGAGCCGTGCCAGCGGGGTGCCTGGCGCGGTGTCGGGATCCTCGACAGGCAGCGATGGTGTGGGCGGGATGTTCTCCGCACGGATGCCATTGATGC
>NZ_PPDL01000059.1 GCF_002994655.1 Corynebacterium sp. 13CS0277 | reverse complement strand
GGATGCTCGGTATTATACCGAACCCGCCACCATTCATGCAGGACACGCGCATGTTCGACCCCCTCAACGAGGTTGTCTTCCCACAGCTCATCCCGCATCCGGTTGTGCAACGACTCCACAAACCCGTTATGCCACGGCTGACCAGGCGGAATAAACGCCAGCTCCGTGTGCTCATCACTGGCTTCTGCAGCCCAATCAGCAACGACACCAGCGATAAACTCCGGCCCGTTGTCCATACGAACAACCCGGGGACGTCCCCCACGCTCACAGGACAACACGTCCAGCAACTCCACGACCTGCTCTGCGGGGATCGAACGATCCACCACAGCACCGAGGCATTCCCTGGTGAACTCATCGATGACATTGAGCACCTTGATGGGCTTTCCCTGCTGGTCATAGTCAAACTGGAAGTCCAGAGCCCACACGTCATCGATCGTGCGGGCAGGAGACACACGCGGCACACAGTTCGCAGCCACCAAACGCTTACGCTTCCTGCGAGGATGCACCGTCAGGCACTCCTCACGCCACAGGCGACGAACAACCTCCCGGCTGACCAGGAAGCCCGCGTCACGGGCCCGATCCCACGCCCGGCGGTATCCCCACCGGCGATGACTGTCGGCGAATTCACGCAGCCAGGTACGCAATTCTGCGTACTTATCAGGGCAATCCTCGCAGGTGGCAGCCTGGCGGAGTTGTTCCTGCCTGCGGCGGAACGCGGAACGAGACAGCCCAACCAACGCGCACGCACGACGTTCAGAGAGCTTCAACTCACTGACCCGGGTCAGATGAACCACGGCGTCGTGGCGGCGGGCCGGGCCTAGAATTTTCCCTCAGCCAGCTCCCGGAGTGCCTGCTTTTCGAGTTCGGACTGGCCCAGCAGTCGCTTCAGCTGGTCGTTTTCCTTCTTCAGCTCCCGCAGCAGCTTGGCCTGGGACTTGTCCATCCCGCGGTAGGTGCTGCGCCAGCGAGCCAAGGTCGCTTCGCTGATGGTCAGCTCGCGACAGATCTCGGCGTTGTTTTTGCCTTCGGCCTTGAGCTTGTCTGCTTGCTCAAGCTTGGCCACGATCTGCTCGGGGGTGTGCTTGTTGAACTTCTTCATGGTTGTTGATTTTCCCTTTCCTCCTGGTAGGAGGGGTCACGCGACACTCAAGTCGAGTGGACCGAAAAAACCGGGGCATTCCA
>NZ_PPDL01000058.1 GCF_002994655.1 Corynebacterium sp. 13CS0277 | reverse complement strand
TCCTCCCGGCCACTGGAAGACTCCAGCGACGCGATAAACGCCAGCTCAAACTTCGCAGGCGACCGCCCGCCCAACGCCTCCTGAGGACGCCGGCAGTTGTAGGTATCCAAGATCCACCACCGCACCTCACGGAACACCTCATCACGGGTACGGAACCCACCTGTGGCGTAGACATTGTTTTTCATCACGCCGAAAAACGACTCCATCGCCGCGTTATCCGCACTCGATCCGACCTGACCCATCGACTGCACCAGCCCATAGGCCTTCAGCACACGCAGGTACTTCTTCGACCTGAACTGGCTACCACGGTCCGAATGCACCACGCACCCAGCCGGCACGTAGCCACGGGTAGCAATCGCATTGTGAACAGCCTGCACCGCCAACCCGGCAGTCATACGCGGCCCCAACGCCAGACCGACAATGGCCCGCGAGTAGGCGTCTTTCACTGCACAGACATACGCTTTCCCCTCGTCAGAGGAGTATTCGGTGATGTCGGTGAACCACAACATATCCGGGGCGTCAGCCTCGAAATCGCGGCGCACGAGATCAAGACCGACACCAGTCTCCGGCTTCGGGTAGCTGCGCGGCTTTGCTTTGATCTTGGCGCGGATCCCATGGGCGATACGCGCCCGGTTGACGGTGGAATCACTGATCTTCCACCCACGCTTTTCCAGCAGGTCACGGGCGATCATCCGGGCGCCCCACTTAGGCTCGGCCAGGGAGTGTTCCACGATGACCTCGTCGCGTTTCGCTCGCTTCTCAGCGGATTGGCTTTGTTGGCCGTCGCGGTGCCGCACCCAGGTGCGGTAAGACAGCGCATCGCAGGTGATGCCACGTTTTTCGACCTTGGGTAGGGCGTCGGACAAGATTCGGCAGGTGTAGTGGGCAGGTGCCCCCTCCTCGCGGAGTTCGTCGACGAGGGGGTACATCATTTTGGGGAGATGTCGAACTTCGTCGCGAAGTAGCTCGTGGCGTGTTCAAGGACCTTGACCTGCCTTTTCAGGCGTGCGATTTCGGCCTGGAGTTCACGTTCCCTGGTGGTGAGTTCACCATCTTCTGCGTTGGGGGTCTTCTGCCCAGTGTCGATGAGGTGCTGTCGCCACCAGGTCTGCTGGGTGGCGCGGGAGGGGCCGTGGGCAGCGGTGATTTGGGAGTGGGTGAGTCCTGCTTCGAGGGCTTCGATCACGAGTGCTTTGATGTCGTCGCTGTAGCGGGGCATAGGGGTTCCTTGCGGGGTGTTGA
>NZ_PPDL01000057.1 GCF_002994655.1 Corynebacterium sp. 13CS0277 | reverse complement strand
AAAAACGGCCACCGCTGACCCATAGCCCTTCGTCATAGTTTGCAGACCAACACGAAAGGAGCCAGCGATGACCGCTGCCCCCTATGATATCGACCCCACGACCTATGTCGAGAATCTCCTCACCCAGTCCTCCCCGGACCTGATGCGCCAAATGCTCGGCGACATCATCAACCAGCTGCTGTCCGCACAGGCTGATACCCTCTGCGGGGCCGAGTACAACGTCGCCTCGGCCGACCGCACCAACAGCCGCAACGGTTACCGCCACCGCGAACTCGACACCCGAGTCGGCACCATCGACGTGGCCATCCCGAAGCTGCGCAAAGGCACGTACTACCCGGACTGGCTGCTCGCCCCGCGCAGCCGGTCGGAAAAGGCGCTGACCAACGTCATCGCGGTCGCCTACCTCAAGGGCGTGACCACCAGGCGCATGCAGGATGTCGCGCAAAGCCTCGGCATCGAGTCCCTGTCGAAGTCAACGGTGTCGAGGATGACCGCCGACCTGAACAACATGGTCGAAGCATGGCGCACCCGCCCGTTGGATAACGGCCCGTACCGCTTCGTCGCCTGTGACGCGCTGACGATGCGCGTGCGCGAAAACGGCAGGGTGGTCAAAAACAGTGTTCTGATCGCCACTGGCGTGAACGCTGATGGCTACCGCGAAATCCTTGGTATGCAGGTAGCAACGTCGGAGTCGAATGCTTCCTGGCTTGGCTTCTTCCGTGATCTCGCTGCCCGCGGGTTGACCGGAGTAGTCCTGGTGACCAGCGATGCGCACCTGGGTATCCAGCATGCTGTGGCGCAGGTGTTCCCCGATGCTAGCTGGCAGCGGTGCCGGACGCACTACTCCAACAACCTCTGCCAGATCGTGCCGAAGTCGGCGTGGAAGATGGTCAAGTCGCTGTTGTCGTCGATCTTTGACCAGCCCGATGCGGACGCCGTGCACAAGCAAGCCCAGATGGTGATCGCGATGTTGGCTAAGCAGTTCCCGAAGGCTGCGGAGCACCTGGAAGAGGCGTTGCCGGACCTGTTGGCGTTTACGTCATTTCCGCCGTCGGTGTGGCGGCAGATTTGGTCGAACAATCCGATGGAGCGGCTGAATCGTGAAATCCGTCGGCGTACTGATGTGGCGTGCATCTTCCCGGACCGGGACTCGGTGACCAGGCTGGTGGGTGCGGTGCTGGCAGAGCAGCACGACGAATGGATCAGTCAGCGTCGGTATATGGCGTTGCAGACGCTTGAGGACACTGACAAGTTCCTCGAAAAAGCACGCAAGCAGGCAGAGCAGGC